>JACJJM010000002.1 GCA_016900015.1 Phocaeicola coprophilus
ACTATATACAACCACATCTTTCTAATGGCGGTCATTAGAAATAGTGCTAACTCCGTCTCTAATGACCGATTTGGGTTGAAGTTGTATGCCGCCGCAGCCAGAAGGGCATTCACGGCATCTCCGAACACCCCTTTATAGAAGTTGCGTCCTAAACGGAAGTCTGATTTCATGTGTGCGATAGTAGGTTCGATTCCTGCACGCTTGCAGAAGAGCCTGTGTTTCTTTCTTCGTGTGTGGTAACTGTCTTTTTTATGGGGAGCATCCGGTATCAGTATTTGCGTCCCGTTGACTTCTTTCTTTCCCCTGTATCCCCTGTCTCCAGCCAGCCTCCCGACCTTTTTCCCGGTAATGCGTTCCACCTGCAAAAGCGACTCTTCAATGGTATGCCCGTCATATTCGTTCCGAAAGGACCTGGCCCCCAGGATTATCCCGGTAATCGAGCGGATGATTGAGACCTTGTTCCCGAACTCGTACTTCTTGTGCTCCTTGCCCTTGCTGATGCACTGTACCTCCGGTTCATGCAGGGAATAGATCTTCTTCCGGGAACAGCGTTTCTGTGAAAGCACCCGTTCAAAGAGGCTGAGCAGGGAGTCGTAGTCATGGTTCCCCGCCAGGTTGCGTTTCAATTCCCTGACAAGCCTTCCCGCAATGGTGCGCAGCCGCCTGTCCGCCTTCAAGGCCTTGGCGCGGTTCTTCGGATGGTTGCGGAAGTGTTGGTCCCGGTAAATCCTCTTGAGGACGAAAGTGTAGCTCTGGCGCAAGGGAAGACCCAGGGTTTTCACGATGGACAACACTTTGCGGACAATCTTTTTATGCAACTTCTCGTCCGTGGGGTAAGTCACGTTCTTTTCCTGCACGGTGGAGTCGATGAAGGCCATCCCGTGATGGTCACGGTCATCATCTTCCTGGTTGACACGGATGCTTTCCGACAAAATCAGTTCCATGCCTTTCTCGCCGATACGCTTGCGGAAATGCACCAGTTCGCTCGCATTGCAGGGAAAGGATGGCGTGAACTCAAACATCCCGCAAAAATACTGGTAATAAGCGTTCTCGCTCCATTGCTCCACCACCGATTCATCCGACAGGTTGCGCACGTGCTTAAGAATCAGAAGGCCGCACATCAAACGTATCGGCTTTGCAGGACGTCCGTTGTCCGCACTGTATAACGGAGAAAAGGAGGCTTCAAAACGCTGCCAGTCAATCTTGTCGGCGAGCAGATACAAGGGATGTTTGGGGTTCAGTTGGTCTGCCAACGAACTGAACAATGAGGGCTGGGGACAGGTCTTGTTTATCATATAATCTGCAAGTTTTCAACCGTAAAGGTACAAAAACTTGCAGATATCTCAAAGTAAATCATATATTAATCTGTTGATTATTAATTAGTAACGCATCTTTTAAGGGACGACTAACTACTATGATTAGTTTATAAACTATAAAATATAGTTCTTTGTAGAAAACAATGCACAATTATGAAAGGATTGACCGCAAAAGAAGAAGAGGTGATGGGCTATTTCTGGGAGAAAGGCCCGTTGTTTGTGAAGCAGTTGCTGGAGTTTTATGAGGCGCCGCGTCCTCATTTCAATACGCTTTCCACTATCGTGCGCGGCTTGGAGGAGAAGGGATACCTCGCCCATACGGCATACGGTAACACCTACCAATATTATGCCATCGTCTCGGCTGATGATTTTAAGCGGCGGACACTGAAAGGCATTATCAGCAAGTATTTCAACAATTCCTATCTGAGTGTCGTCTCTTCGCTGGTGAAGGAGGAGAAAATATCAGTCGAAGAGCTGAAACGACTGATAGAAGAAGTCGAGAAGTCCAATCGTTAACCTCTGTACTTATGGGAGCATTTTTAGCTTATGTCATTCAGTCGTCTCTATGCTTGGCATTGCTGTTTGTCGGCTATCGTCTGCTGCGTATAAAACGGGAGACATTTTATCGTTTTAATCGCGTTCTGTTGTTGGGCATTTGTGTGTTGTCCTTTTTGCTTCCTTGGTGGAGCGATATGTGGACGGAGTCTGTATCCACGGTACAGCCATCATCCGGAGAGGGGGATATGTGGCTCGTTTATGCCACCGAAAGTGATGCACCCGGCATCCCATCGGCTTCGGCGTTTCCGGCGTGGCAGATGGCAGTCCTTGTCCTCTATGTGCTTGGATGCTGCGTGTTGTTGGTCAAGGATGTTGTCGCTCTGTGGCAGTTGGGAAAAGTCGTCAGGGGAGGGCGGTATGCTGGACTGGATGAAAAAAGGCGTCTGGTGCTTTATCGGGAGGATATAGCCCCGTTCAGTTGGATGGGCCATGTGGTGATGTCTGAAGCTGACTGGGAGGCGCACGGTAAATTGATTCTGGCTCATGAGTTGGGGCACATCCGAAGCCGACATTCCTGGGATATGGTTTTTATCAGCCTTTGTGTGCTGGTGCTGTGGTTCAATCCCTTTATCTGGTTGTTGAAGCGCGAATTGCAGGAGACACACGAGTATGAGGCGGACGAGGCTGCCTTGCAACAGGGTGTCAAAGAGAAGCAATATCAGTTGTTATTAATAGAAAAAGCTGTCGGCACAAGGCGCTACTCTATGGCCAACAGCTTTAATCACAGTTCACTAAAAAAACGTATCACTATGATGAAAAAGAAAAAGTCAAGTTCATGGGCCTACGCGAAGTATCTCTACGTGCTTCCGCTGGCTGCTTGTGCGATGGCAGCTTTTGCCCGTCCCGAAGTATCGGCTCCATTGGAGCAGATTTCGAATGCCAAAATTACGGACTTTGCCGCAATTTTGGAAATACGAGGTGCAGAAAAGTCGGACAATCTGGTGGCCATTGACACGGTATCTCCCGCCTCGACACAGGAAGGAGTGTTTGACGTTGTGGAGCAGATGCCCCAATTTCCCGGAGGAAATGAGGCCATGATGAAGTTTGTGACACAAAACCTGAAGTACCCCACCGAAGCACATCAGAAGGGTATCCGGGGAAATGTCATCGTGCGCTTCGTCGTGCGGGAGGACGGGACGGTGACCGACGCGGAAGTCGTGCGCCACGCTGACCCGTTGCTGGAGGCCGAAGCCTTGCGTGTGGTCAGCCTGATGCCCCGCTGGAAGCCGGGACGGCAGAACGGCAAGGTCGTGCCTGTCCGTTCGTCGCTACCCGTTGTCTTCAGGCTTGACGGAGATTCGACCTCTAAAAGTGTGATGGAGAATGCTTTTGTCGCCACTGCACAGGCCGTCAAGTCAGAGTCATCCCCATTGTTCGTCATTGACGGGCGCGAAGCCGCGGACGATGCGCTTTCCAAGCTGGCTCCTGCCGACATCGAGTCCATCAGCATACTGAAGGGCCAGACGGCCAGGGAATTCTACGGCGACCGGGGCGCGGACGGCGTGGTCTTGTTGACGACCAAGCGGCATGCCGGCACGGGCAAGGGGATGGACAAGGACAAAGCCCTGATACTCTGCGACGGGCAGCCCATCACGGGCGACATGCTTGAAGCCCTGTCGCCGGAACGCATCGAGTGCATCGAAGTCATCAAGGATTCGGTCGGACGGGCACGCTATGGTGCGTTCGACCGCGAGGGAGTCATCCTGGTCACACTTAAGAAGAATCCGGCTGACTGAAGTCTGTACATACAGCGTTTTAGCCGACAATCATGTAGCGGGAGGCAGGTTATTGCCTCCCGTCTTTTGACATTATTTTATAAATCAACGTATGGTAAGTGAAAGATTCCTTTTGTGGATTATACAAGGTCTCTGTCTGGATTGATACCAATGAGTTATTGCATTATGGCTGTCATTTTTTGGGGAGTGGCATATAAAGCATCATCCATCTGGAATCGATAAGAATTTATCATGCTATATTCCAAGTATGGTTCTTTCATCTCTTGTCTTTTGGCCCGTCTCTAAGCAGGATTGGAGGGCAGACATATGATTAATGAAATTTAAAGGGCGTGTATTTTCAAGGCTTTCATGGATGTCTTGTCGGAAGATTTGTCTACATTTGTCACGCTGTAGGCATTAAACTACGGTATTACGAACACTTTAAATATAATACAATGAACAAGTATCCTAAAATCGGTATCCGCCCCGTTATTGATGCGCGCCAGGGCGGCATCCGTGAGAGTTTGGAAGAAAAGACTATGGCATTAGCCAAGGCCGTAGCGGAGTTAATCACCCGTAATCTGCGCAATGGCGACGGCTCGCCTGTGGAGTGTGTCATCGCCGATGGTACGATCGGACGTGTGGCCGAGACAGCCGCTTGTGCCGAGAAGTTTGAGCGTGAAGGTGTGGGCTCGAGCATCACTGTGACCTCCTGCTGGTGCTACGGCTCGGAAACGATGGACATGAATCCTTATTATCCGAAAGCCGTGTGGGGCTTTAACGGAACGGAGCGTCCGGGGGCAGTCTATCTGGCTGCTGTATTGGCTGCACATGCGCAAAAAGGATTACCCGCTTTTGGCATTTACGGACATGATGTGCAGGATTTGCCTGACAACACAATCCCGGCTGACGTTGCTGAGAAAATCCTCCGCTTTGCACGTGCTGCGCAAGCCGTAGCCACCATGCGCGGAAAGTCCTACTTGTCAATGGGTAGCGTGGCAATGGGTATTGCCGGTTCGATTGTGAATCCCGATTTCTTGCAGGAATATCTGGGTATCCGTGCCGAGTCGGTTGACTTGACTGAAATTCTCCGCCGTATCGACGAGGGCATTTATGACAAGGATGAGTTTGCCAAGGCAATGGCTTGGACAGAAAAATATTGTAAACCCAATGAAGGTGAAGACATCGGCAACCGCTCGGAGAAGAAGAAAGACCGTGCAGGTAAAGATGCCGACTGGGAGTTTGTTGTGAAGATGACCATCATCATGCGTGACTTGATGCGGGGCAATCCGCGTCTGCGTGAGGCTGGTTTCAAGGAAGAGGCGTTGGGACACAATGCTATCGCCGCCGGATTCCAGGGACAACGCCAATGGACGGACTTTAAGCCGAACGGCGACTTTTCGGAAGCACTTCTCAACACATCGTTTGACTGGAACGGCATTCGTGAAGCTTTCGTCGTGGCTACGGAAAATGATTGCTGCAACGGTATCGCCATGCTTTTCGGTCATCTGTTGACCAATAGGGGACAAATCTTCTCCGATGTGCGTACGTATTGGAGTCCTGAAGCTGTGAAGCGTGTGACCGGTAAGGAGTTGACAGGACGTGCAGCCGGTGGTATTATCCATTTGATTAATTCCGGAGCGACAACGTTGGATGGTACAGGACGTGCTTGTGATGCAGAGGGCAATCCTGTGATGAAGCAACCGTGGGACTTGACGGAAAAAGATGTGGAGGACTGTCTGGCTGCTACGACTTGGTATCCGGCCAACCGTGATTATTTCCGCGGTGGAGGTTTCTCTTCGAACTTCCTCACTCGTGGAGGTATGCCGGTGACGATGAGCCGTGTGAATCTGATTAAAGGTCTGGGTCCTGTACTCCAGATTGCAGAAGGATGGACGGTTGACATTGATCCGGAAATTCACAAGGTGCTTAATATGCGTACCGACCCGACATGGCCGACGACATGGTTTGTTCCTCGTCTATGTGACAAACCTGCATTCCGTGATGTTTATTCCGTCATGAACAATTGGGGTGCCAACCACGGAGCTATCAGTTATGGTCATATCGGTCAAGACCTGATTACATTGGCTTCCATGCTGCGTATTCCTGTCTGCATGCATAATGTGGAGGAGGACAAGATCTTCCGTCCTGCGGCTTGGAATGCATTCGGTATGGACAAAGAGGGTGCTGATTATCGTGCATGTGCCGCTTACGGCCCGTTATATAAATGATTCTTATGAAGTCCTCTGAAAAGACTTCCATATTACATAAGGATGGGGTGAGCTTCGTGCTCCCCTTCATCCTTATCACTTCTTGTTTCGCATTGTGGGGATTTGCCAATGACATCACCAATCCGATGGTCAAGGCCTTCTCCAAGATCTTCCGTATGAGTGTGACTGATGGTGCGCTGGTGCAGGTAGCTTTTTATGGTGGTTATTTTGCCATGGCTTTTCCGGCTGCCATTTTTATTCGTCGTTACTCCTACAAAGCCGGCATCTTGTTGGGGCTGGGACTTTATGCCATTGGGGCGTTTCTCTTCTTTCCTGCCAAAGTGATAGGTGAGTATGGCTATTTCCTGTTGGCTTATTTCATTTTGACCTGTGGCTTGTCTTTCTTGGAGACCAGTGCCAATCCTTACATTCTTTCCATGGGGACGGAGGAGACGGCCACTCGCAGGCTCAATCTGGCACAGTCATTCAATCCGATGGGTTCACTGCTGGGCATGTATGTGGCAATGAATTTCATCCAGGCGAAGCTCAATCCGATGGACAGCGAAGCTCGTGCCCTGCTTGACGATGCGGAATTCAATGCCTTGAAGGATGCTGATCTTTCCACGCTTATCGCTCCCTATCTGGCTATCGGCGTGGTGATAGCTGTCATGTTTTGTATCATTCTGTTTGCCAAGATGCCGAAGAACGGCGACCAGTCGCATGGCATTAACTTCGGCCCGACGATGAGACGTCTCATTCATTTGAAAAACTATCGGGAAGGGGTAGTGGCACAGTTTTTCTATGTAGGAGCACAAATCATGTGCTGGACTTTCATCATCCAATATGGCACGCACTATTTCATGCTGGAAGGTATGGATGAACGTTCGGCTGAGGTACTCTCGCAGCAATATAACATTTATGCAATGATTTTGTTTTGTTGCAGTCGTTTCATTTGCACGTTCCTGTTGCGCTACCTGAATCCGGGACAGTTGCTCATGGTGTTGGCCGTGTGTGCAGGATTGCTTACGTTAGGTGTCATCGGTTTGCAAAATCGTTATGGGGTCTATTGCTTGGTGGGTGTGTCGGGATGCATGTCGCTAATGTTCCCGACCATTTATGGTATAGCCTTGCGAGGGTTGGGCGACGATGCCAAGTTCGGTGCTGCCGGACTGATTATGGCGATTCTGGGCGGTTCGGTGCTTCCGCCAGTCCAGGCATCCATCATTGACATGGGGCAAGTAGCCGGTTTCCCGGCAGTCAATCTCTCGTTTGTCTTGCCGCTGATATGTTTTGTAGTGGTGGCTGTCTATGGTTATCGTACTTACAGGCTGAAAGTTTAGTCCGAGAAACAGTATATTCGGTAATGGTGGCAAAGCCTTCGCACATGTTCTTCATGAGCGGAGGCTTTGTCATATTGTAAGGTGTGGATTATGTATAATGTATTACAAAGGTGGATCGATGTCTTTTTGTTATAAAAATATGGGCTTATGTTTGGTTGATGTGGGGAGTTTGCTTACATTTGCCTCGTCAGACATCAATATCATAAAAAGCACCTAAACTATGAACAAAGAAATCGAGATGAACGCCAATCCCCTCGTGGTGTTCTTGCAGAAGCCGGCCGCAGAGTTTACCAAAGCCGACATTCTGAACTATATCCAGGAAAAAGAAATCCGCATGGTGAACTTCATGTATCCGGCAGAAGACGGACGCATGAAAACGCTGAATTTCATGATTAACAATCGTGAGTATTTGGAAACTATCTTGACGACAGGCGAACGGGTAGACGGTTCGAGCCTGTTCCCCTCTTTCATTGAGGCTGGCAACAGCGACCTGTATGTTATCCCGCGTTTTTGTACGGCCTTTGTCGATCCGTTCGCCGAGATTCCCACGCTGTGCATGCTTTGCGACTATTTCGATAAGGAAGGCCGTTTCCTCGACTGTTCGCCCCAGCAGACCTTGCGCCGTGCAGCCCATGCATTTACGGAAGCCACAGGCATGACGTTTGAGGCGATGGGCGAGTTGGAATACTATGTCATCGCGGAGGATGACGGACTGTTCCCGGCTACAGACCAACGTGGCTATCATGAATCAGGCCCGTATGCCAAGTTCAATGAGTTCCGCAAGAAATGTATGTCCTACATCGCCCAGACCGGTGGGCAAATCAAGTATGGACACAGCGAAGTGGGTAACTTCACGCTCGATGGAAAGGTTTATGAGCAGAACGAAATAGAGTTTCTCCCTAATCCTGTGGAATCGGCTGCCAATCAGCTGATGCTTGCCAAGTGGGTCATTCGTAATCTGGCCAATCAATACGGACTTGATGTCACTTTCGCTCCGAAGATTACGACGGGAAAAGCCGGTTCGGGACTGCACATCCACATGCGCATGATGAAGGACGGTCACAACTGTATGCTCCGCGACGGCGTGCTTTCCGAGGAAGCTCGTCGTGCCATCGCCGGCATGATGGTGCTTGCACCCTCCATCACGGCATTTGGTAACAAGAATCCCATGTCATACTTCCGCCTGGTGCCCCATCAGGAAGCGCCTACCAACGTCTGCTGGGGAGACCGCAACCGTTCCGTGCTCGTACGCGTGCCGTTGGGATGGACTGCCGGGGTGGATATGAGTGCTCAGGCCAATCCGTTGGAAATGCCGCATCACTATGACACTACGCAGAAACAGACCGTCGAGATGCGTTCACCCGATGGTTCGGCTGACATCTACCAACTGATGGCCGGACTCTGTGTCGCTTGCCGATATGGCTTGGAACTCCCCAAAGAGGAGGCATTGCGTATCGCCGAAGACAAATATGTCAATGTGGATATACATAAGGAAGAGAATAAGGCCAAGCTTGAAGCTTTGGAGCAACTGCCTGTCTGCTGCGCCGATTCGGCTGCTTGCCTCGAACGTCAACGCGCTTTCTACGAGCAGGCTGGTGTGTTCAGTCCCCGCATGCTCGACGGCATTATCCGTGCCTTGCGTGCCTTTGACGACCGCGATCTGCATGCCGCGGCCAGCCGGGACAACAATCAGATGCTGACGCTCGTGCGCCGCTTCTTCCACTGTGGATAATTGGAATTTCCGGTAAGTATAGACAACACAATCCCTGCAAGGACGTGACTGTACGTCGGCCTTGCAGGGATTTTTTTCGCTCCTGTCGGGGGAGAGGCGGCTCAGATGTCCCTCTTGGGGAAGACGAGGTCCATGATTTGGCGGTTGGCCTGTTCGAGCGCATCGTCTTTGAGTTCGCGGATATAGATGAGTGTCGTTTGCGTGGTCGCATGCCCGAGCGCCTTTGAGATGACGGGCAGCATGACGTTGCTCTCATAAGCCAGACTTGCCCAAGAGTGGCGCGACGCATACGAGGTCAGTTTCTCCGTGAAGCCGCATCGGTGGGCAAGTTGCCTCAGCAGCCGGTTGTAATAGCCTATGCCTGTACGGTAGTGGCGGTAGGCCGTGTCGGGGTCGGCAGAGCGTATGATGGGGAACACGTAGGGGGAGAATGAGATGCTTTCATAACGCTTGATGATTTGCATCATGCGTTCTTCCAGTCGGATGGTGACGAGTCGTCCCGTTTTGTGCCGGTGGTAGGACAGGTAGCCGTCGTTGATTTGCACCCGGGTGAGATAAGCCATGTCGACAAACGGCATTCCGCATGCTTGTAGGCTGAAGAGGAAGAGGTCGCGGGCGACGGCGTGCGGCGACCCTTCCTTCAGGCGTAATTGCTGGAGGCAATGCAGGCTGTCGGTCGCGAGGCTGCGTTTGGCCGTGTGTTCGACTCCGGTGTAGACGTGCCGGAATGGCTGACTGTCGCTTGTGAGACCTTGTTCGACGGCCTTGTTGTAGACAGCACGCAGGGAACGCATGTAGCAGGAGGCGGTGTTCAGGCAAATGCCTTCCTGCTTGAGCCACAGTTCGTAGGCCGCAGCCATGCGTGGCGTGAAGTCCTGAAACCGCAAGTCTTTCTTCTGGCAGAAGCGGCGGAGCGAGTTCAGGGCCGTGCGATAGTTGCGTGACGTACTGCGTTGCCCATCGGCAGATGCCCGCTCGATTTCCTGCTCGATGAAGCGGAAGAACGATGCCTTCCGGGAAGATGGTTTTGGGGAAACGGACACTGATTTTTCGCGTTGCACATGGACATGGAGATGTACTTTCACTTTTAGTCTTTTCATAATTAGTTGTATTAATAAATGAATATAAGATTGGAAAATAGTCTCATGTCAATGCGGCAAATGACGGCAGAGGGTTGAGGGACTGTGCCGGGAGCGCCTGTACAGACACCTGCGCAGGCAGGGATTGGGCATGCCCTGAAATCTGCCAGCTTGAATGGGGCTGTACACGGGATTCTAAGGATGGGTCGGTGGATAAATGGGCGATGGCTGGTGTGGAAGGCTGTGCCCTGGCAGCCCATTGCAGGCACGGATGGTGCGGATAGTGTGGATGGATAGTGTGTGTATACGCCTTGTCCGTGTCATCCGTGTCCAAGGGACGAGGCTAACGCCTGACGGGCATAGCCTTTTTTCCCGGAGGGGAATTCCATTTCCGTCCCGAGGGGATGGCCGGGGAGGACGGATGGATATATGAAATGGATATTGTTATTTATAATTACAAAAAGGAATGATTTTATAAAATGGCCGCAGAGGCCGGCAGAACCGTCCCATACCCTTCCGGGAATGGTTAGGAACGATTCCTGGAATGGTACGGAAGGATTCCCGGAATGGTACGGAACGATTCTTTTTGCCCGTCAAGAGGCCTCCTGCGGTGCATTTTTTCCCTTTGCACTATGCTGCGGAATGATTTTGAAAAATTCACACGACTGTGTCATGCAGCCTTCCCCTCGTCAGGCTCTTGTCACTCGGCCAGATAGCGAAGTATGCCGGCCATGATGCGGGCCCGGCTGCGTTCGTCCGTGATGCTCTCGAAGGGGAATCCGAGGATGAACGTACGGTAGTCCGCGCCGCGGTAGGCAGTGCCCGCACCCCGGCTCCCGTCGGTGTAGACGAAGCATTGGATGGCACCGCCCGCAGGCTCGATGCACGAGGGCGCGGGGACGGCATAGCTCTGCGTGTTGGCTTCGCGGAAGATGTGGAAACGTATGCCCGTGCCGTAGATTTCCGACGAGGGAGAATAACGCATGTTGTCCACAGGCCGGAATTTCAGCAGGTCGGTGAAGGCCGTGTCGCGCTCTTTGTCGAGGCTGGCGCCGCTGATGAGGATGCGTCCCCCGCGTCGGCAATAGTCCGTGACGGCTTGTTTCAGGGGAGAGGAGAGGGGCATTGCTTCCGCGCCGAGGATGATGTCGGCCATGTCGTAGTCTGACAGTCTGACAAGCCCGTCTTCCACAGCTTCGTCGCTGCATGAGGCGAAGGAGTAGGGGCCGGCCGACTGGATGGCCTTGCCGTGGAGGAAGGGGTAGTCAAATGTGTTTCCGGCGATGAGCCGTCCCTCGAGGTTGCTGTCGCTGAACCCCAGTCCGTCGGGAGTCTCCCGCCCGGCACCGTCCTTGTCGAAGCAGAGCTGCGTGCCGCAGAATGCAGGGCTATATATATAAGGTATACCCGGGTCGGTGCGGAGGTCGAAGCCTTGGAGGTTGGTTGTTTCGATGGTGGCCGGCCCGCTCAGGCGGTCGAATGCGTTCACGATAAGTACGTTCTGCCGGCTTCCCCGGGCGACGTAGGCTGAGAGCGTCTCAGAAGGGAAACTCTCACCCCCGCGGTTGACGGCTGTGACGCGAAAGCTGTAGACGAGTCCCGGTTCGAGGCGTCGGGTCGTCGACGTGCCGCGGACGACTTCCCCGTTGTCGAATCCTCCGAATCCGATGCGTGTGTAGACCACATATTCGCGGGGCGTGGCCGTTGGTTCGAGAGGGTCATCCACGGGAGTCCATGACAGGCGGACGGTGTGCTTCTTGCCCGTAAACGTCACGGCAAAGTGGTCGACCGGCAATGGTTGCACTTCATAGTCTTCGCCGTGCATGGTCGCTTCGTATCTCAACAGTGATTTGTAGACGGAGCGTGCGACGGCAAACTTGAATCGTGGGTCGTGTCCCAGCCGCATGTCGGCAAAGTTCTGGTGGGAAAGTAGTTCCAGTATCATGGAGGGTACGGCTGGCAGCCGTGTTTCGCTGTAATTGCGGTTCCACATGGCGCGTCGTGCCCATTCGATGTCGAACGTCGCACTGATGTCACGTTTCAGTCCCGTAAGTACGATGTCTGCCAGGTCGCGTGAAGCATATCGGGAAATGCCGGCGGAGAGCAGCCCGTCGTTGAATCCGGTGGTGTAGATGCCCAGTGAGCCGATAAGTTCATCTTCCGTGGAGTATCCGGCGTCGCTGTGCAGGGCCAGGCAGAGGTCGATGGGCACTCCCAGGCCTTTCTGTCCGGGGTTGTAGGGGGAACCTCCTGAAAGGTAGTTGACCATGTTGGAACGTGTGTTGATGTCGTCGGGATAGTCGTTAGTCCCTTTTCGTCCGGCATACACGTCGTATGGCATTCCGCTCCATTGGGCCTGGTAGCGTGCGCCCTCCAGATAGCGTGGAAGTCCGCTCACGCGGGCTGTCTCGGGAGAGTTTCCGCGGGCGATGTTGCCCATGCCTCCTCCGAAACGCACGGCGTCAGCGCAGACCACACCCTTTTCCCGGCTTTCATTGCTGAGGACGACCATGCCATAGTCATTGTTCCCCTTGTCGAATTCGAATGTGCCCAGATAGACCCATGTCCCTCCGCCCATCTGCTGATTGACGGAGAATTCGGTGACGCCTCCTTTGTGGAACACCAGGTATTTGGCATCTGACACGCTGTTCGGATAGGTCTGGTAGGAGACATAGACGGCATATTTTCCAGTTTCGGGTATGTCGGGAATCCATTCTGCGAAGGTCTGTTCCTTTTTCTTCTGCGCCGTTGCGGCAACGCGCACCGTGCCGTCTTCGAATGGGTTTTGACCGTCGAGATAGACCGTGCGGAGGTGGGCGAAGCCTTTCCCTGTGCCTGTCTGCCAACGTCGTCTGCGGTTGCTGTCTTCATAGTAGATGGAGCCTTGGGGCGTGGCGTCGTTGTCTACGATGACCTCCCGTGCCTGCCAGTCGCGTTCGCGTGGGGTGAAGACGACAGCCCCTGCATTTTCCAGCATGGGCATCAGGTAGGGGACGACGAATGACTGTGTGAAGAGGTCTTCCGTCGTGCAAAAGAGTCGGGGGCGTTGCCAGCTCCATTCATTCTTGTCGTTCTTGAAATACTTTCCGTGGCTTTGCCAGAGCGCGATATGCCTTCCTTTGAGTCCTCGTTCGATGTTGTATGGGCGTGACATGTTTGTCACCCATGGAGATGTCGTCTCCTGTATGTCTTTCCACAGGCGGTCTTTTTCCTGTTCCCTGCGCTTACGCAAGTAGTTGGGGACAAGTTCTTCGATAGGACGTCCATCGGCATATACTTTGATTTTGTAATAGTTGACGGGGCCTGGGAGTGATTGTTTGATAGTGCGGTAGATGGCTTTGACATTTTCGTCCGTGAATGGCTGGTAGCCGAAATTCACGTTGGGGTATATATCCAGTGTGCGTTTCTGATTGTCCAGTTTAAATGACTTCAGAGAAGTCTCTCCGATGTTTGCTTGTGAGGTGGAATAGTTATTGAAGAATGCTTTAAGCCTATCTTGGACAGTGGCTTCCAGCCCTTGTGCTCCGGCCTGTTGGATAAAGCACAACGAGGCGAACAGGAGGCAATAGATAAGTTTCATTGTCTGTTTAAATATCTCCGATGGTGAATTTCTCAGGATGTTTGCCTTGGAATCCTTTGAAATAAAGTTTGATAGTGTGTAGGTCCTCTTCGATGTTGCCCGAGGGGAAAACTTCTTTTTCGATGGTGATGCATTTATTGGCGTAGTCGATGCCTGCGAGGACGATGGGAATTTGTGCATTGAGGGCTATATAATAGAAACCTTTCTTCCATTCGCTGTTGGCCGACCGTGTTCCTTCCGGTGTGATGGCCAGATGGAATATGGAGCGGGATTTGGCTTGTTCCACCATTTGGTCCACGAGCGAGTGTTTTTGGCTGCGGTCGACAGGAATTCCTCCGATGAATCGGAAAAAAGTGCCTAACGGTTCGAAAAACCACTCTTTTTTCATCATGAAAAGAGTCCGGCGTCCGATGGCGCCATAGAAAAGTTTACCGATGATTAAGTCCCAGTTGGATGTATGTGGAGCTGCACAGATAACATATTTGTCATAATCTGGGATGGAAACCTTGTGTTTCCACCCCAGTATCTTATGATAAATGAAGCTGCAGATTGCTTTTCTCATGCTTTTTGCTCATGAAGATTCCCGATTTCATTGATGAGAAAGTCCAATTGTTCGTCGAAATCCTTACGTAGCTTCTTAAAATGTCCTTTGACGTTGCCGGGTTCCGGGTGATTGATGCGGCGAATGAATTCGTCTTGCATATACAATACTTTGGTCATCAATTCGTTGACTTTGTCTTCGTTGACATTGGGGATGAAGTTCTTCACTACGATACATTCAGTAAAGAGTTCTCCGGCGATATAGTTTACACTCTTCTTTAATGTTCTTTTATTTGCCATAATCGTAAAAATTTAAAGTTGGTTTCAAATCTTTTTCGGTAAAGATATGGATTTTATTTTTATTATTCAGAAAAATCAACGAAATTTGCTCACATATAAGGAAAGTTAATAGATTGACCTTTTAAAATGTAAAGACTATGACTAAAACACAGAGTGCACTTCAACTTGCGAGAAAGGCGTATGAGCCTAAATTACCAAAGACTTTACGAGGAGCGATTGAAGTAGTGGAGGCCGGGGTGACAGAGCCGGTCGCAGACAAGGAGGAATTGAAGAAACTGTTCCCTCACACCTATGGTTTACCCATCTTACGTTTTGTGGAAGCGCAGGAGAAGAAAGATTATCCGGCAATTAATGTGGGCATCTTGTTGTCCGGTGGTCCGGCCCCTGGCGGACATAATGTGATTTCCGGTTTGTTTGATGGTTTGAAGAAGAATAATAAGGATAGCCGTTTGTTTGGCTTCATTCTGGGACCTGGCGGACTGGTCAATCATGAATATAAGGAGCTGACGGCAGAGATGATAGATGAATATCGCAATACAGGCGGGTTTGACATCATCGGAACAGGCAGAACCAAGCTTGAGAAGGAAGAACAGTTTGAAAAAGGATTGGAAATCATGCGCGAACTGAATATCAAAGCGCTGGTCATCGTGGGAGGTGACGACTCGAACACCAATGCTGCCGTATTGGCTGAATATTATAAGGCCAAGGATGCGGGCATTCAGGTGATAGGCTGTCCGAAGACGATTGATGGTGACTTGAAGAACGAGGTCGTAGAGACTTCTTTCGGATTTGACACTGCCTGCAAGATTTATTCTGAAATTATCGGTAACATCCAGCGCGACTGTAGTTCGGCATGCAAATATTGGCATTTCATCAAGCTTATGGGGCGTTCGGCCTCACACATCGCTTTGGAGTGCGCTTTGCAGACACAGCCGAACATTTGTATTATTTCTGAAGAAGTCGCTGCCAGAAACATGACTTTGGATGATGTGGTGACATACATCGCCAGTGTCGTTGCCGAACGTGCAGCCAAAGGGCTGAATTTTGGCACGGTGCTCATACCGGAAGGACTGATCGAATTCATCCCGGCAATGAAAAAGCTGATTGCAGAATTGAATGAGCTTTTGGCAGACAGCACGGAACAACAGACGACAAAGTCGTCAGAGCAACGCAACTGGGTCATCTCAAAACTGTCGCCTGAAAATGCTTCAATTTTTGCCAGTCTGCCGGAGAGCGTGGCCAATCAGTTGACACTGGACCGCGACCCGCATGGCAATGTCTGTGTCTCACGCATTGAGACGGAAGTGCTTCTATCGTCTATGGTGGGTACAAAATTGGCCCAATGGAAGGCTGAAGGCAAGTATGTCGGGAAGTTTGCCACGCAACATCATTTTCTCGGTTATGAGGGACGGTGCGGATTCCCTTCAAACTATGATGCGGACTATTGTTACTCATTAGGATATGCTGCCGCCCAACTGATTGTGACCGGTAAATCCGGGTACATGGCTTCGGTGCGCAACACAGTCGCTCCGGCTGATGAATGGATAGCCGGCGGTGCCCCCTTGAGCATGATGCTGAACATGGAACGCCGTAGAGGAAAAAATCATCCGGTCATCAAGAAAGCGTTGGTCGATTTGGATGGAAAGCCCTTCAAGACATTTGCTGCACATCGTGACAAATGGGCTCGGGAGACAGCTTTTATCTATCCCGGTCCAATACAGTATTTCGGTCCGTCAGAACTGTGTGACAGACCGACTATAACCTTGCAGCTTGAAAAGGCTGATTGATGGAAGTTTTGGAATATGAAGAGAAAAGACGTGGATTTTCACTTCTCAAGAAGTGAAGGTCTGCGTCTTTTTTGAGTGAGACCCTGACAAGAAAAATATGGTAGTAAAGAAAACATTGGAAGCAGAAAACAAGCCGGAACGTAAACCTCGCAGACCCAAAAGCTCTGTGTCCGGACAAAGCAGGAAGCCCCGCCAAAAGGCGGCAGTCCGGCAAAAGAGAAACGTGGCGAAGAAGGCGCAGCCGAAGAAACGTCTGTGGGGAGAAACTCCGCGATGGCTCATTTGGGCTGTGACCGGAGTCGTGGCAATGGCTTATCTTTGTTTTGTCTATGTCTATTATCTGAAACCTTATTTTTATCGTTGGGATTTTGGTGACACCTATGCGGGGCGTCCGGTGGTGCACGGCATTGACATCTCGCACCATCAGGGAGAGATTGATTGGGAAAAACTGGCAAAAGCCGAACATACAGGTTCGGGCATTCACTTCGTGTTCATGAAAGCGACAGAAGGTTCGGACTGGGTGGACTCTGCATTCCAGCAAAATTTTGCAAAAGCGCGTGAGAATGGATTCATACGGGGAGCGTATCATTTTTTCAGCAACACGTCTCCGGCTGAGAAGCAGGCTGACTTTTTTTGTGACCATGTGGAGCTATTGGCTGACGACCTGCCTCCGGTGCTTGACGTGGAGACACGAGGTGATTATGGAGAAGACTCGTTACGTCTGGAGGTGAAGACGTGGTTGAAGCGGGTCGAGAAGCATTATGGCGTGAAGCCGATTATCTATGCGTCCCGTAAATTTAAGGAACGCTTCTTGAACGATGATTCGCTTGATGCTTATCCGTTTTGGATAGCTCATTATTATGTTGACTCCTTGACTTATCAGGGTGAGTGGGCTTTCTGGCAACATACGGACATGGGGCGTTTGCCCGGCATTCACGGCAGGGTGGACATGAATGTGTTCAATGGCGACTTGGAGGCATTAAGGCAGTTCACCATACGTCCGCAGGAGAAACCGTAATCAAGGTTAGTATATCCGTAATATAGTTATCTGCCAAGTGCTGTGAATATACTATTTTCGCAGTGTGAATAAATCGATGAAATGAACAAAAAGAAACAATACATTATGACATGGCTATGTTGGATTGCGGGGACAGTCGTCGTGCTGGCTGCAATCGTCATTGCTTTCATCAACCAACCGAGCTTCGGGCGTCTGCCTCGCGGAGAGCGGCTGGAGCGCATCAAGCGTTCGCCCAATTACAGGGACGGGGAGTTTAAGAATCTCCATCCCACGGTGTTGATGACTTCACAGACCAATCGCGTGCAGGCGATGTGGAGTTTCCTCTTTGGAGAAAAGACAGGCATTGTGCCTGAGAATCCTGTGCCGGCCATAAAGACTGACTTGAAAAATCTTCCGGAGGAAGACTGCATGGTGTGGTTCGGGCATTCGTCCTATCTCTTGCAACTGAGCGGTAAGAAGATTTTGGTCGACCCGGTGTTCTACACGGGCTCTCCGCTGACGTTTGTCAATAAACCCTTTCCCGGGACTGATATTTATAAACCTGAAGACATGCCCGACATCGACTACTTGATTATCTCGCATGACCATTGGGACCATCTGGACTATCGGACTGTCAAGCAATTAAGGTCTCGCATCGGACGGGTCATCTGCCCGCTGGGGGTGGGAGAGCATTTCGAGTACTGGGGTTTTGAGCCCGGCCGGCTGGTGGAGATGGATTGGGGAGAATGCCGTCAGTTGACTGATGGATTCACGGTCAGTTGTTTCCCGTCACGCCACTTTTCCGGTCGCGGACTGACCGCCAACCAGACACTGTGGGCCTCATTTCTGCTCGATACGCCTTCTTCAAAAGTCTATATCGGCGGCGACGGAGGTTATGACGCGCATTTTGCTGACATAGGTAAGCTGCATCGAGACATCGACTTGGCTATATTGGAAAATGGGCAGTATAATGAAGCGTGGCGGTATATTCACACCATGCCCAGACAGCTGGAACAAGCAGTCCGAGATGTGGGAGCGCGAAAGACCGTCACGGTGCACCATTCTAAATTCGCCTTGGCAAGGCATCCTTGGGACGAACCATTGCACAATGTGGAGAGGCTGATGCAGCATGATTCCCTGCATGTGGCATGCCCGGTCATCGGCGAAATCATTCCTTTGGACTGAACATCCTGATACAAAGCGCATTTGTAGGCCGCTAAATGTGATGCCGGCTTACCCTTTACTCCGTCCGTGCTTATCCTCTATTCCGCCCGAGAGCGGACTCCTTTGCGTCCTCGGACGGAATAGAGGGTAGACACGGACGGTTTTTGTTGCCGTCTCCTGTATGCAAGGCGATGGAGATGCAGACTGTCAAAATGCCATTGGAAGGTAATAAAACTGGTGTTTTGTTTGCCACATAAGTCCTCAGCCTATATCTTTGCAAGGCAATTTTATTAAGACACTTATTCTATGCCACAAATATCAGTACGAGGGATGGAAATGCCCTCTTCCCCTATTCGGAAACTGGCCCCTTTGGCCGAAGCTGCCAAGCAGCGCGGAATCCATGTCTATCATTTGAACATCGGTCAGCCAGACTTGCCGACGCCTCAGGTCGCATTGGACGCGATTCGAAACATAGACCGTAAGATTTTGGAATACAGTCCCAGCCAGGGCTATCGCAGCTATCGTGAGAAGCTGACGGGCTATTACCGCCGCTTTGACATTCATCTGGATGCTGATGACATCATCATCACTACGGGCGGTTCGGAGGCTGTCCTTTTCGCATTCCTTTCGTGTCTGAATCCGGGCGATGAAATCATTGTGCCCGAACCGGCGTATGCCAACTACATGGCCTTTGCCATCTCGGCGGGTGCCGTCATCCGCACCATCACGACCACCATCGACGAAGGATTTTCATTGCCGAAGGTGGAAAAGTTTGAGGAACTTATCAATGAACGCACCAAAGCTATCCTGATATGCAATCCGAACAATCCGACGGGATATTTGTACACTCGTCGTGAGATGAACCAAATACGCGACTTGGTGAAGAAATATGATTTGTATCTTTTCTCCGATGAAGTCTATCGCGAGTTCATCTACACAGGCTCTCCTTACATCTCGGCATGCCATCTGGAAGGCATTGAAGACAACGTCGTGTTGATAGATTCAGTGTCGAAACGTTATTCGGAATGCGGCATCCGCATCGGTGCTTTGATTACGAAGAACAAGGCTGTGCGTCAGGCAGTGATGAAGTTTTGCCAGGCTCGATTGAGCCCTCCCTTGATCGGTCAGATTGCGGCGGAGGCGTCGCTGGACACGCCGGATGAATATCTGCGCGATACGTATGACGAATATGTGGAACGCCGCAAATGCTTGATAGATGGGCTGAACCGTATTCCGGGCGTCTATTCTCCCATTCCGATGGGAGCATTCTACACGGTTGCCCGCCTGCCGGTGGATGATAGTGAGAAGTTCTGTGCATGGTGTTTGTCCGAGTTTTCTTACGAGGACGAGACGGTGATGATGGCTCCGGCTTCTGGGTTTTACACGACTCCGGGTGCAGGACGTGATGAGGTGCGCATAGCTTATGTGCTGAAAAAGGAAGATTTGGTGCGGGCCTTGTTTGTCTTGCGGAAGGCTTTGGAGGCTTATCCCGGAAGGACGTTTTGAGTAATGACGAAATGACGGAAGAAAGGAGCTGATGATGAACTATAAGTTTTTTCTGGCGCGCCGCATGTATGCGCAGGGTGAGGGCAAACGGCAGGTGGCCAAGCCGGCCATCAGCATCGCGATGGTGGGGATGGCTTTGGGGTTGGCCGTCATGCTTGTGTCGGTCTGTGTGCTCATCGGCTTCAAAGATGAAGTGCGCTCGAAAGTCATCGGCTTCGGTTCACATCTTCAGGTGAGCAATTTTCGTGGTACGCAGTCGTATGAGACATTCCCCATATCGGCCAATGATACGCTGTTGACAGAGTTGCGGCATGTAGCCGGCGTGACCCACGTGCAGCGTTTTTCCACCAAGCCCGGCATCATCAAGACGGATAGCGACTATCAAGGCATGGTGCTGAAAGGAGTGGGGCCTGAGTATGATTTGGACTTTTTCCGTCAATATCTTGTGGCAGGGGACATTCCTGTGTTCTCCGACACGGTGGCGTCCAGCCAGGTGCTCATCTCCCGCTTGTTGGCTGACAAGCTTCATTTGGAAGTGGGGGATGCCATTTATACATATTATATACAAGAAAATGTAAGGGCCCGTCGATTGAAGATTGCCGGCATTTACGAAACGAACTTTTCGGAATACGACAAGCTCTTTTTGATAGGCGACCTCTACACGGTGAATCGGCTGAATGGCTGGCAGCCGGACCAGGTGAGTGGGGTGGAGTTGTCCATCTCCGATTATGACCGTTTGGATGATATGCGTGATGCGGTGTCGGAGGTCGTCGACACGCTGGTCGATTGCTATGGGAACACTTATTTTACGCAGACGATAGAAGACCTCAATCCGCAGTTGTTTGCGTGGCTTGGCGTGCTTGACATGACGGTGTGGGTCATTCTGGTGCTGATGTTGGGAGTGGCTGGCTTCACGATGATTTCCGGTCTGCTGATTATCATCCTGGAGCGCACCAATCTGATAGGCATCCTGAAAGCGCTGGGAGCAAGCAATCGTTCCATCCGTGAGATATTTCTGTATTTTTCAGTGTTTATTATCGGGAAAGGCATGTTGTGGGGTAATGTGCTGGCTCTTCTGTTTTGTCTGTCCCAGAAATACCTGCGTTGGGTGAAGTTGGACCCAGCCAGTTATTATTTGGATGCAATGCCTATCCATTTCAATGTCGGTCTATGGCTTTTGCTTAATGTTTGTACGCTGTTTCTTTCAGTCTTGATGTTGATAGGTCCTTCTTATTTGATTTCACGCATCCACCCGGCAAAATCTATCCGTTTCGAGTAAGTGGAAAGCAGAGGGTAATTGTATATTATTTGTAAGCTGTGGATTCTTATGTGACTTGTCTCCGGTTTCCTTCTTACCTATTTATAGGTATATTGAATTATTGATGTTAAAAAAGAATAACTGCTATTTCATTGTATCATTTTTTCGGCTATATTTACGCCAGAGATATGTTTAATGTTATATAAAGTCCTTGCAGAAAGGCAGCTACTATGAAAATACAGTTTACAATTAGGGAGAGCTTAAATGATATTATAGATCAACTCTCCAATTCCGACTTTTGGGCAAGCCAGATTCAGTACTTGCCCGGTAAAAAAATTATCAAAATCCGTGACCTTGCCTATGACTTAGAGGCAATAGCCGAGATTTTGCCGAAAGAAATCGTCATTCACACGGCCTGGTCGAACTTTACTTATCGTATTTTTCAATCAGGAGGGAAAGTTTGCTGTGAGTATGAAGGAGCTTTCAGGGGACTTTTGGAGCAGAAGTTGTTGCCCCATCTCACTCCAGTAGGCAATTTATTGGACTATGAGGTCTTGGAAAGTTCGCTTTACAAGTCGGGCGAACGCAAGACTTTGCGTGAATATGCCCGAGATAACGAGAGTCAGCGTAGGTTGCGCGAACAGGGCAAAGTCTCTTCATCAGCCATAAATGATTTCTCGAAAAGGCATTCGTATGGTTTTGCCAGTTATGTGAAAGAAGATTCACCCTCGAATTGAGCGATTCTGGAAGAGATATACAGAGCCAATAAGCGTGTGCCGCGACAAGCTTGACAAGTCAGGTCGCGGCACACGCTTGTTTTATGTTCGCAGGGAGAGCTAAGTGCAGTCGGGAGTTTATTGGCCTTTTTCTTTGACGATACCTTTACGATAGGCGGCCAGCAGCAGGACCAAGTCACTGATTTGCTGTTCCAGTTCACGCCCTTTGTCTGTGTCGCGCACCATGACGCGCTGACTGCTCAGTTCCACCAGTTGTGTGGATGAGATGATGTCTTTTCCCTCGCGAATAGCCTCTTGGGTGGAAGTGAAAGGTTCGTGTTGGACGAGCTGAAGTCCACGTGAGTGATAGACCAGCGTATAGCCTGCAATGCCTGTTTCAGATTGGTAGGCTTTGGAGAAACCACCGTCGATGACGATGAGTTTTCCGTTTGCTTTGACAGGTTTTTCACCTTTTTTGGTCTTCACGGGCACGTGCCCGGTAATGAGGTGGCGGTGCTCTCCTTTCACGTTGAATTCATCCAGGAGCATATCGCACACTTGTTCATTGTCGCGCATGGTGTAGTAGGCTCCCTTCTCTTCTTTGTGCAGTTCTTTGTCTTTGACAAAGTAACGTTCGAAAGTTGCCATTTTGGCTTTGTCAAACAGTGGAGAGTCTTTGCCGCACCATAAGTACCAGATGTAGTCGATGGCGAACTGCTGTTCCGGCAACGGCTCGTCACTGAAGGCTGAGCGTACAAGGCTGTCTACTTTGTCAAGCAACTGTTTGCCTTTATAGGGTTTTCCTTGTATGCGGACTTCTTTCAATGAACCGTCTTCATTGAGTGGGACTGAGGCATGATAGAGGAGGTTGGAGTTGATGCTTAGATACATACTTCCACGTGTGAGCAGACAGTGGACATGCCGTTTCAGTTTCTCACTGCCGATAAATGAGCAGTGCAACTTCCGGATGACCTCTTCCTCTTCTTTTGTCAACTTATAAGGGTCTTTCGGGTCGACGGTGGGGAAGTTCATGTCGTTCATTTCATATTCTTTGCCTTCATACAGAAGTACACCTTTTTCCCTGTTGATAAGTCCTAGCAAGTTGCGTGACTCCATGTTGAATTCCGGATGCCGTTTGATGATGCCAGCTTCCAATTTGAACTGGATGATGCTGATGGCTTTGTGCATTTGTGCGATGAGGCGGCAGGTGCGCTCGTTGTGCGTCTTGTCTCCATCTTCTATCTTAGGACAGAAACTTCTGCATGGGTCATTGGCATACGTGTCCATGGCAAAAGTGGCTAAAGGCAGTAGGTTGATGCCATAGCCGTCTTCCAACGTCACGAGGTTGGCATAGCGTAAAGAGGTGCGCAACACGTTGGCTATGCAACATTCGTTGCCGGCGGCAGCACCCATCCACAAGATGTCATGGTTGCCCCACTGGATGTCCAGGTTGTGATAGTGGCATAGTGTGTCCATGATGAGATGAGCACCCGGGCCGCGGTCATAGATGTCGCCGATGATGTGGAGCGAGTCGATGACCAGCCGTTGGATGAGGTTGCAGAGAGCGATGATAAACTGGTCAGCACGATGCGTCTCGATGATGGTGTTGATGATGACGTTGAAGTATTGGTGCTTGTTCGGTTCGTCTGACGATTCATGTAGCAGTTCCTGGATGATGTAGGCAAATTCAGGAGGCAGTGCTTTCTGTACCTTCGAACGTGTATATTTGGATGACACCGTCCGGCATACACGTACCAGTTGGTTGAGTGTGGTCAGATACCAGTCGCGCATATCAGTCTCGCAGGCTTTCACAAGTTGCAGCTTTTCTTTCGGATAGTAGATAAGCGTGCAGATTTCCTTTTTCTCGATTTCACGCAGTGTGTTGCCGAAGATTTCGTTCACTTTTCGTTTGACGGCCCCCGAAGCATTCTTCAGCACATGCCGGAATGCTTCGTGTTCGCCGTGCACGTCGCTCAGAAAGTGTTCAGTCCCTTTCGGAAGGTTTAGGATAGCAGCCAGGTTGATGATTTCGGTGCTGGCTGCGGCAATCGTGGGAAAGCGGTTGCTGAGCAGTTGCAAATATTTGAGATGGCGCATCAGCTCTTCCACGCTTGGTGTTTTAGAAGTGTCCATGTCTGTTGGTATTATATTTATGGTGTTATGATGCAATCGCAGGATGTCATTTCATGCGTAGTTTCACTTCGGCCCAACGGTTCTTTTCTTTATGATGCAGGTATTCCATGCCTAAACGTTCACCTTCGGCACGGATGGCTGGGATGTCATCCACGTAGAATCCGCTCATATAGATTTCTGACCCCGGGTGCATACAGGCCGCATACTGTGCCATGTCGGCCAGCAGGATGTTTCGATTGATGTTGGCGATGATGATGTCAAAAGGTTGGCGTCCTTTCAGCTTGGAAGCGTCGCCCAGTTCCACGGTAATGCCTTCCACTTGATTCAGGGCGATGTTGTCACGGGAGTTGTTCACGCACCAATCATCGATGTCGATGGCTGTCACAGGATAAGCTCCCCGCTTTGCGGCCAGGATGGCCAGGATGGAAGTGCCGCACCCCATGTCCAACACAGATTTGCCTGTCAGATCAGCATCGAGCAGCTCTTCCAGGATAAGGCTGGTCGTCTCGTGATGTCCTGTGCCGAAGGCCATTTGCGGATTGATGACGATGTCATACTCCGCCTGCGGCACATCGTGGTGAAACGTGCTGTGGATGACGCAGCGGTCGCCGATGACGATGGGTTGGAAGAAGTTTTTCTCCCATTCCTCGTTCCAGTCTTTGTCTTCTGTTTCCTTTGTTTCAAAAACGATGTGTGTTCCTTCAAGCGGAAAGTCGGACAACATGTCTTCCACGGCCTTCCTGTCATACAGCGGGGTCTGGATATATGCCTGGATGCCTCCTTCGCATTCGACAAAGCTTTCAAAACCTATTTCGGCACAGAGAGCCGACAGCACGTCGTTCACCGTCTCGGTGCATGGCAGGGTATGGAATGTGACTTCTAAATATTTCATGAGTGTTTGAATAATGCGTTACAGTTCTTGTAGTTTTGAGTTATGCAAAAATAAGTCTTTTTAAATGAAAGCATCAAGGAAGTTGCAGAAATAATCTGTCGGAAGTGGATGTGGACCATAAAAAGCGGGAATTCCCTACGCATAAATAGGGAAAATCCTCCGTTTGGCAATCGAATACTTTTTATCTTTGCATACGTCGAATTGGGCCGAATCATCCTCTCTATGAGGCGTGAGAGCGGAAAGGAGACCGTCCGACCACGGACTAGAGTCCGTCCGAGGACGGAAAGGAGACCGCTCTCGGGCCGAAAGGAAGGCTGCCCAAGAGACTGTTTTTTCAGCAGAACGAAAGGAGACTAGACGATATGAAAAAGATTGCATTACTGGTAACGATGATGGCCCTGTTGCCGTGGGTGGTATCGGCACAGAGTCCGGGCGATGACATTTATTTCGTCCCGAAAAAGCAGAAGGAAGAAAAGAAAACCGAAAAAGTGGAAGCTAAGTCGGCCGGCGAAGTGCTGGGCAAAGCTCAGCAGGTGAACATCGGCAATGTCGGGACGGTCATCGTGCGTGACTATACCGGACGTGAACGTGACATCGACGAATACAACCGTCGTGAATATGTGGCCGGAAAAAATGATTTTTCCATCGAAAATGATACCTTATATATAGACGAACATCCTGACAGCGACCTGCCCGGCCATTGGGTGGGTGGCGAGTTTGAAGGTTCGCCCGATGACTACGAGTATGCCGTACGTCTCATCCGCTTCCAGAATCCGGCTTATGCCATTCCCGTGAGCAGCCCGCTCTATTGGGATGTGGTCTATGGCACGGCGCTCTTTCCGTCGTGGGACTGGAACGTGTATGACGATGGCATTTATGCCTACGTGTTCCCCACCTTCTCCAATCCGCTGTGGTGGAGTTGGCGGTATGACCCGTGGTCTTCCTGGTATTGGAACCGCTGGTATTGGGGTGACCCTTACTATTACGCCTGGCATAGACCTTATTGGGATGCTCCCTACTGGGGATGGCATCATCCTCATCACTATTACCCGCACAGACCGGGTGGTTACGTGAGCTATACTGACAGCCGTCGCGGGCAGGACTTCAACCGTCACGCATGGCGCGGGGCTGCATCGCGTCCGTCGGCGACGAGTGGTCGTCCGAGTGTCAGCAGTGTCCGCAGCGGACGTGTTAACGCACGTGCGCTGAGCGACCGTCAACGCAGTAACAGCGTGTTGCGTTCTTCAGCAACGGGGCGTGTGGTCCGTCCGTCTATGTCCGGTTCGCGTGTGAACAACGGTACGCGCGGCAATTCTTCCTACATGCGTCCGACGACCAATCGTCCGCGGAGCTTGGACTACACACGTCCGAGCAGTACGCGGCGGAACAACAATGTCGAGCGCACCCGTTCGGTAGAGAACCGTTCGTCGTCGGAACGCAGCTCGTTCAACCGTAGTTCGTTCAATCGCAGCTCCTTCAATCGTAGCAACTTTGGCGGTGGCAGCCGTGGACGAGTGAATACGGGTGGAGGAGGTTCCCGTTCGCGCCGATGAGACAGGCGACTGCAAGGAAACAACATTATGAATCTAAACAATGAGATAAAAGTATGAAACAAAGATACAAACTCTATGCTTTGGCACTGATGGGAACCTTGGCGCTAACAGCCCAGGCACAGACTTCCTACAATGCCGGAATCTTGATGGAAAACCAGCTCAACGGGACTGCCCGCTTCGTAGGCATGGGTGGTGCCATGAGCGCATTGGGCGGCGACCTTTCCACCATGTCGACCAATCCGGCCGGCATCGGGCTTTATCGCAGCAGCGATGTGGCATTCACTGTGGGATGGTTCAATCCCTCGTCGGAATCCAGCTTCAACGGGGAAAGCCATAAGGACAATGTTTCAAAGTTTTCCTTTGACCAGATAGGTTTTGTCTATTCAAGCAAAATCGGTAATCGCACGGCTGTACGCTTTTTAAATTTCGGCTTCAATTATCGGAAGGTGAACAATTTCAACAGCAAGTTTCAGATGGGAGGCCTTTCGCCCAACAATGAGTCTCTCTCTCGCAGCATGGTCGGCAGCCTGCTCGCCCTGGGAAATACGCCGGCTGATTTCAATACTGTGCTGGACGGGGACGATAATCCTTTCGGCAACTCCAACTACGGCTGGCTGAACGTCATGGGAGGCATGACAGGCTTCGTGACCGGCGATGAGGCTTCCGGTGACTTTTATTATTGGAATGCCGACCGCATAGGTTTCCGCAGCGAAAATCGCGGAGGCATCAATGCCTACGACTTCAATGTTGCCTTAAATGTAAAGGACCGTGTCTATTTGGGCTTGACGATTGGTGTCTATGATGTAGACTATAGACGTTATTCCTCCTACTATGAAGATTTGACAGGTTCGGTCGACATGCCGACGATGAACTTGGAGAACTGGTATCGCTTGGAAGGTTCGGGTCTGGATGCTAAGTTTGGCATCATCGTCCGCCCGTTTGAGTATTCGCCGTTGCGTATAGGCTTGGCCGTGCACACTCCGGTGTGGTATAATCTGAGTGATGTCTTTTCGTCGCGTATGACGATGTTTGGGCTGGAAGGCCAGGATTGGTCTGTCGACACGGAAGGGTATGTCGATTGGTATGACTACAACTTGCGCACACCGTGGAAGTTCAATTTGAGCGCGGCTTATACGTTTGGGCAGAATGTGGCCTTAGATGCCGAGTATGAGTATGCCGATTACTCTTCGGCCAAGTTTCGTGACACAGGCGGGTATGACTTGGATGGGGCCAATCAGACCATCAGTGAGGACCTCAAGGGCGTCAGCTCGTTCCGTATAGGTCTGGAAGCGCGTGTGCTGGACGACATGAGTTTGCGCGTGGGCTACAATTATATGGGGGCTCTTTATGATAAGAATGCCTTTAAGTTTAACGACCCTCAGGGAATCAATACAGACGTGGATTTCATGAACAATTTTGAAGCTCACAACTTGAGCTTCGGATTGGGATTCCGTTTTGGCGGATTCTATGCAGACATGGCTTATGTCTACACGCACCAGAAAGCTGATTTCCATCCGTACACGAATTATGTCTTTGACGAGCCTGACCCGACAGCCAGTGTGACACACGCCAATAATCGTGCCGTCTTGACGCTGGGCTATCGTTTCTGAACGGCGAGAAGTTGAGATATGATAGATTATAGATGTCTAGATGTGCATCCGGGAAAATCCAGATGTACATCTAGACATTTTTTACATGTGTTTCTAGGATTTTTCAGATACACATGCGGGAAGCGGGCCGTTATCCTTAATTGTCATACGAAGCACCGTGCGCGTCTGTTCCGTCACACGATAACGCTCGTCGATGCGTTCGCCGACGACCCAGACGATTTTTTCTCCGCAGCACACGACCCATTGCTGCTCTTTCTGCCGGAGTGAGAATTTGCGGTCGGTCATGTAGTCGCTCAGTAGTTTTTTCCCTTTCATGCCGAAGGGGATGAACTTATCTCCTTGGGCTGCATGGCGGACTGTCAGCGGAAACGACAGTTTGCCGGCATCCAGGCAGGCGACGGCTTTCGAGCGTGATAGTTCGAAACGTGTGATGTCAATCGTGTCCCATGCCAGCTGTCTTGCGTCTCCGGGCAATGTGCGGTAGCCGTCCTGTGTGTTGATTTCAAAAGATACGTTTTCCGGAGTGTCCAGCCGGTAGAGCAACCAGCAGCCGCGGTCGCTCAGCACTTCGTGTGTGGCAGATCGGAAGCGTCGTCCGGGTGTGTGTCTGGCTGAGAGGCAAATGTCATCGATTTGTGTCGAGCGAAATCCGTAGGGAGACAGCAGCTCGTAGAGTAAGCTCTTGGGCGTGTCGCTTGCTTGCCATTTTGTTTGGTCGATGCGCAGGGTGCCATCAGGCAGATGGGTGGATATGCATTGTGTCTCTGCTTTCATCACCTTATTATATAGGATGGCTACTTCGTTCAGTCTTGCGGCAGTTTCTGTCAAGCTGTCTTTGACCGAAGGATTTATTTGTTCCATCAGAGGGAGGATGTTTAAGCGGATTTTGTTGCGGGTATAGTCGTCGTGCAGATTGGTGCTGTCGGTCACATGAGTTTGTCCGATGCGTTCCAGATAGTCCGTGATGTCTTGTCGCGACACCGCCAGCAGTGGGCGTATCACATAGCCATTTCTTGGCCGGATGCCTTTCAGCCCATTGATGCCAGTTCCGCGGATGAGGTTTAGCAGGAGTGTTTCCACACTGTCATCCCGGTGGTGGGCCACGGCGATGGCTTCCGCCTCTTGTTCTCTTCGCAGAGTCTCAAATGCCTCGTAACGGAGTTCACGTGCGGCCATTTCGATGGACATTTTGTGGCGGGTCGCATAGGCTATGGTATCGAAATGCACCACTTCCAGAGGTACATGCTCTTTTCTGCAAAGGTCACGCACGAAAGTTTCGTCGCGGTCAGATTCCGCGCCGCGCAGATGAAAGTTGCAATGCACGGCGGAAAGTGCATAACCCAGTTGCTTGAGTACGCAGAACAAAGCGACAGAGTCAGCGCCTCCACTCAGTGCGACTAATACCCGTGCGTCGTGTGATAACAATCGTTCGGATGCGATGAATTTGGCTATTTGTCTAGTAAACATGCTGCAAAAGTACACATTTATCTTAACCCAACTGTCGGCATGCAGACTGTTTTTCTCTTTTTTCAGAGGCCCTCGTTTGCATGGCCGAGGAGGTGTAAATACCAAGAAGTAGGTATTGTGGAATGCTTATTTAAAAACGTTCTAAATAGATTTGCAGTGTAGCAAGAATAAAAATAACTTTGTGCGCGAAAAAAATAGTAAACCGATAAATATGCGATTGTCAGAACTGAAAACAGGAGAAAAAGGAGTTATTGTAAAGGTGCTTGGACATGGAGGCTTTCGCAAGCGCATTGTAGAGATGGGCTTCATTAAAGGCAATACAGTGGAAGTACTCTTGAATGCTCCTTTGAAAGACCCTATAAAATATCGAATTCTAGGTTATGAGGTCTCTTTGCGTCGCCAAGAGGCGTCTATGATTGAAATTATCAGTGAAAATGAAGCGAAAGAACAAATCAATAACGAGTTTAGGAAGGGCATAGCTGAAGATGTTCCTTTAGAACAGGAATTGAAAGATATGGCCCGCGACAAACGGCGTACCATAAATGTCGCCTTGGTCGGAAATCCCAACTGTGGAAAGACGTCTTTGTTTAACATCGCATCTGGAGCACATGAACATGTGGGCAATTACAGCGGTGTGACGGTGGACGCCAAGGAAGGACATTTTGAATTTCAAGGTTACAAGTTTCGCATTGTGGATTTGCCGGGCACTTATTCTCTTTCTGCTTATACACCGGAGGAAGTTTATGTGCGCAGGCATATCATTGAAGAAACGCCGGACGTCATCATCAATGTCGTCGATGCCTCCAACTTGGAACGCAATCTGTATCTGACGACCCAGCTTATAGACATGAATGTGCGTATGGTCGTGGCGCTCAATATGTATGATGAGTTGGAAGCAAGTGGCAATAAGCTGGACTATCGTATGCTTGGAAAATTGCTGGGAGTGCCGATGGTCCCGACTGTATGCCGGACGAATAAGGGCATAGATCATTTGTTTCATGTGGTCATCAATATTTATGAAGGGGGCGACTTCCTGAACGATAAGGGGGAAATCAATCCGCAAATCCTGAAAGAACTGCAAGATTGGCATAAGAAAGACGTGCATGAAGCCGTGCATGAAGAGCATATGGCTGATTTCACTCATAATTATGAAAACGGGAATCCCAAGGAACGCCATTCCTATCGCCATATTCACATCAATCACGGTCCGGAATTGGAAGCAGCCATAGAGGATGTGAAGAAGGTCATCTGTAAAAACGAAGACATACGTTACAAATACTCTACACGATTTCTGGCTATTAAACTGTTGGAAAATGACAGTCAGATAGAAAACATTATCAGACAATTGCCCAATGGTGGGGAAATCCTGAATATACGTGATAAGGCTGCAAGACGCGTCAAGGAGACGCTCAACGAAGACAGTGAGTCGGCATTGACAGATGCCAAGTATGGCTTCATCGAAGGTGCTCTTCGGGAGACGTATGTGGACAATCACCAGCAAAAGGAACAGACTACAAAAATCATCGACTCCATTGTCACGCACCGTTTGTGGGGATTCCCGTTTTTCTTTTTCTTGCTCTATGTCATGTTTGAAGGCACTTATGTCTTGGGTGACTATCCGATGCAGGGCATTGAGTGGCTTGTGGAACAACTCGGCAATCTGGTGCAAAGTTATATGCCGGAAGGCCCGCTGAAAGACATGGTGGTCGACGGCATCATCGGTGGTGTGGGCAGTGTCATTGTGTTTTTGCCCAACATCCTGATTCTCTATCTTTTCATATCTATTATGGAAGATTCGGGTTATATGGCACGTGCCGCCTTTATTATGGATAAACTTATGCATAAGATGGGGTTGCATGGAAAGTCATTTATTCCCCTTATCATGGGATTTGGCTGTAATGTCCCCGCGATTATGGCTTCGCGTACGATTGAAAACCGCAAAGCCCGTCTGGTGACGATGCTCATCACGCCGTTGATGTCATGCAGTGCGCGTTTGCCCATCTATCTGGTGCTCATCGGTGCGTTTTTCCCGAATCATGCCAGCTTGGTGTTGTTCTCACTCTATGCCATTGGCATTATCTTAGCTATTCTGATGGCACGTTTGTTTAGTCGTTTTTTAGTGAAAGGCGATGATACACCTTTTGTCATGGAGCTACCTCCTTATCGTATGCCGACGGCTAAATCAATATTGCGCCATACTTGGGAGAAAGGACGCCTGTATTTGAAGAAAATGGGAGGAATTATCATGATAGCATCCATCATTATTTGGTTTTTGGGCTATTATCCCAATCATGATGCTTATCCCACCCAGGCTGTCCAACAGGAGAATTCCTACATCGGTATGATAGGTAAAGCGATTGAACCGGTTATGGAGCCATTAGGCTTTGACTGGAAGATGAGCATCGGCTTGCTCACAGGTACAGGAGCCAAAGAGTTGGTGGTTAGTACACTGGGTGTTCTTTATGCCGACAACGGCAATGTTGATAGTGTACAGTTGGCACAACGGTTGGACATTACCCCTCTTGTGGCATTTTGTTATCTGCTCTTCACCCTTATTTATTTCCCTTGTATCGCGACTATTGCAGCCATCAAGGGTGAGACAGGGAAGTGGAAGTGGGCTTTGTTCACAGCAGGCTATACGACGATGCTGGCTTGGCTTGTATCGTTTGCAGTTTATCAGATAGGGTTGTTGTTCTTCTAACTATAGAAAGGAGTAAAAAAGCAAATGGACTTCCAACAAATCATAGTCATTCTTATCGGTATCGGTTGTTTGGCATGGGTAGGAATTCGTATCTATCGGACATTCAACGGCATAAAGGATGGAAATGATCCTTGTGCCGGTTGCCCCACGGGCTGTGAGCTTCATCGGCAGCTGCGTGAAAAGCGCAGGCATTGTGAAAAAAGTAAGCCCAAAAGCAGAAAAAGTTGCTGTGGATAGTTGGAGATATGAAAAAATGTACTACCTTTGCAACCGCAAAACCAAGGAAACAAGGTTTACAAAAACAGCAAAGACCTATAAAGTAAAGGTTCCTTGACCGAGTGGCTAGGTAGCGGTCTGCAAAACCGTCCACGGCGGTTCGAATCCGCCAGGAACCTCTCTCTGAAAATGCGGAGGGAAGGAAGTTTGGGTGAGTGGCTGAAACCAGCAGTTTGCTAAACTGCCGTACGGATTTCCCGTACCGGGGGTTCGAATCCCCCAGCTTCCGCAACGTATAAGAAGGCGCTTTCGTCTAGCGGCTAGGACACATGCCTCTCACGCATGGAACACGGGTTCGATTCCCGTAGGCGCTACAAGTTTGGAAGAAAGGAGCTATCTAATGTAAGATAGCTTCTTTTTTTATTATATGATTGTTGATGTTGACATTGATTTCAAAAAAGCTTTGCTTTGCAATATCTCATTTTATGACTTTTATTCGTTTATTCCGGAGAATTTGTGTAAGTTTGCCTCCATCTAAAACTATGATGATGTAAAAAACACAATATGCGATGAAGAAGTTGTTATATACGTTGGCTTTCTGTCTTTTAAGCCAGCCTTTAGCATGGGCTGGTGACATTTGGGTATCCCCGACAGGTAATGATAATAATAAAGGTGCGCGCGAGGCTCCTTTTCAGACCATAGAAAAAGCTGTAAAGCAAGCTCGTGAATGGCGGCGACTTCATAATCCTGAAGCAAATGGTGGTATATATATTCATTTGACTGAGGGTGTATACTTTCAGGAAAAAACTTTGTTTCTTCGTCCCGAAGATAGTGGAACAGCTCAAAGTCCGACAGTGATAGAATCGGAGGGTAGAGCTGTGATTAGCGGTGGTTTGCAAGTTACAGGTTGGAAACCGCTTGCAGATGTTGATTCTCGATTGGCGGATTCGGTGCGGAATAAAATCTGGATAGCTGAAGCTCCGCGCATTGGCAATCGTCATTTGGAATTTCGCCAGATGTGGGTGAATGGAAAGAAAGCTCAGCGGGCTTCTCAGTTTGCCGATGGTGTGATGGAACGTATGTTGAATTTTAACCCCCAAGAACAGACGATTACCATACCTACTCCAAAAGTGAAAGGACTGGAGGATGCCTCATCGTTGGAAATGATTGTTCATCAACGTTGGGCGATAGCGATTCTTCGAGTGAGGAGTATGGAGGCAAGAGGTGATTCGACGATTGTGCGTTTTCATGAACCTGAGAGCCATTTAGAGTTTGCTCATCCCTGGCCTCAGCCTGTGATTGGTGGGGAAAAAGGCAATTCTTCTTTTTGCTTGGTCAATGATCTTGCCCTGCTTGACGAACCGGGTGAATGGTATCAGGAATATCCTTCCGGGCGAATTTATTATTATCCTCGTGAGAATGAAGATATGAGTCAGGCTACGGTCATTGCCCCGGCGTTAGAAAAATTGGTAATGGTGGATGGTTCGTTGGAACGTCCAATACAACATATTCAGTTCCGGAATGTTCATTTTGAACATGCAGCATGGAATCGGCCATCTTATGAAGGGCATGTCACGTTACAGGGCGGTTTTCGTTTGTTGGATGCTTATAAACTTGCGATTCCCGGATTGCCGGAAAAGGCTTCTTTGGAAAACCAGGCATGGATAGCCCGTCCGGAGGCTGCAATCACGGTAAAAGGCTCCAATCATATAGATTTTGATGGTTGCGTGTTCCAACACATGGGTGCTACAGGACTCGATTATGAGTGGGCTGTAAGTGATTCGAAGGTGAGTTCATGTCGGTTTACGGATATCGGGGGTTCGGCGTTGCTTATCGGTGCCTTTCCTGATGGCGGATTTGAGACACATGTTCCTTTTAAGCCGGTTAACATGGAAGAGTTATGTTCAGATATTCAAATTCAAGACAATCTAATCACAGAAGTAACCAATGAAGATTGGGGATGCGTCGGCATAGGAGCGGGCTATGTGAAGGATATAACGATTTCTCATAATGAAGTTTCTTATGTGAACTATTCGGGTATTTGTGTTGGTTGGGGTTGGACTCTTCTGGAGAGTGGCATGAGAAACAATCGCATAGAAGCTAACTATGTACATCATTTTGCGCAACGTCTGTATGATGCCGGAGGCTTGTACACATTATCTTATCAGCCGGGGTCAGTGATGTGTAATAACCGTATTGAACATTTGGTGGATGCACCTTATGCGACGAATGACCGCGCATTCTATATCTATTTTGATGAAGCAACGGATGGTTATACAGTAGAGAATAATTGGTGTCCTGAAGAACGGTTTGATTCAAATCAACCAGGCCCACATAATGTGTGGAAAGTGAATGGACCCAATGTAGACGAGGCTATTAAGATGCAAGCTGGTATAAGAAATCGTAACTCAAAACAATATTAAGCAACAATTCATAAACGTATGAGACCAACAAACTATCATTTATTTGACTTCATGGACTTTGACCTGGAGCTTTCGAAGAATGAATCTTTATGGAAAGCTTGCAAGCCAACGGCTGTGTATGAAAAGGATGGCGATGTATATATTACAGTTCCTTTTCAGAAGCAAGTCTTGTCCAATGACATGGCTGCCGACACTTCGGTTCCTCGTGAAGAATACACATTGATTCTTCGTCAATATAGCAACAAAATAATTCGTTTGTTTTGTGGTTTTGGAGATTGGGAGATGACAGACCAGTCTGAAATGCTTCAATTTAGTGAACGTGTACAAAAACTTCCTTTGCAGGTAAAGGCTGGTGATGGTGAATGGACTATATATTCGGCTGACGGTGTACGCCGTGCTTGGATTAATGTGAAAGAACCTAAGTTGGACCATTGGAGCGATCTGTTGCCTGCTCCTCAGGAAACGTTGGATGTGGTGGTATATCCGGATGGTAAGCGCGAAATTCATCTGGCTGCTTATGATCATTTTTCACCCCCACGTTATGATGGACTGCCTTTGGTCTATTGTGTTAAGGACGGGCATAAAGAGCGTGCAACGTTATCCTTTGAGTGTAAGGCTGATGAATGTTTTGCCGGCACAGGTGAACGCTTTACAAAAATGGATTTGAGTGGGCATACATTCTTCTTGAAGAATCAAGATGGGCAAGGTGTAAACAATCGCCGGACCTATAAAAATATACCATTCTATCTTTCTAGCCGTATGTATGGCACATTCTATCACACATGTGCTCACAGCAAACTTTCTTTGGCCCATGTGTCGACGCGCTCGGTCGAATTCTTAAGCGATCAGGCAATGATAGACGCTTTCATTATCGCCGGAGACACCGTTGAGGAAATTTTGCGTGGCTATCGGGACTTGACCGGCTATCCTTCGATGCCTCCGCTTTGGAGTTTTGGCATTTGGATGAGCCGTATGACCTATTTTAGTGCAGACGAGGTGGATGAAATCTGCAATCGTTTGCGTGCTGAACATTATCCTTGTGATGTGATTCACTTGGATACGGGATGGTTCCGTACAGACTGGTTGTGTGAGTGGAAGTTCAATGAAAAGCGTTTCCCTGATCCAAAAGGTTTTATCCATGGTCTGAAAGACAAAGGCTTCCGGGTGTCTCTTTGGCAGTTGCCTTATGTGGCTGAGGATGCAGAACAGATTGATGAAGCTCGTAAGAATGATTATATTGCTCCTTTAACTAAGCAGCAAGCTTCTGAAGGTTCCAATTTTTCAGCTTTGGACTATGCAGGAACTATAGACTTTACTTATCCTAAAGCTACGGAGTGGTATAAAGGGCTATTGAAAAATCTGCTCGATATGGGAGTAGTCTGTATAAAGACTGACTTTGGGGAAAACATTCACATGGATGCAAAGTACAAAGGCATGTCTCCTGAGTTGCTCAATAATCTTTATGCGTTGCTCTACCAAAAGGCCGCTTATGAGGTTACAAAAGAGGTGACAGGAGATGGCATCGTATGGGCGCGTGCGGCTTGGGCTGGTTGCCAGCGCTATCCGCTCCATTGGGGAGGTGATTCATGCAGTTCCTGGGATGGTATGGCTGGCTCGCTGAAAGGTGGTTTGCATTTCGGATTGTCTGGCTTTGCTTTTTGGAGTCATGACGTACCCGGATTCCACACATTGCCCAATTTCATGAATTCGATTGTTGATGATAAAGTCTACATGCGATGGACACAGTTTGGCGTCTTTTCATCGCATATGCGCTATCATGGGACTAATAAGCGCGAACCATGGTTCTATCCGGCCATAGCTCCGATGGTGAAGAAATGGTGGAAGTTGCGTTATAAACTTCTGCCTTATATTTATGAACAAAGTAAAAAAGCCACTCATAGCGGATATGCTGTGCTTCGTGCATTGATTTTCGAACATCCTGCAGACAAAATGTGTTGGCACATTGACGATGAATATTATTTCGGAGATGATTTCCTGGTGGCACCGGTGATGAACAGTGAGGACTGTCGTGATGTCTATTTGCCGGAAGGCGAGTGGGTGAACTTTTTCACGGGAGAGCACTTCCGAGGTGGACAATGGCTCAATGGCGTCAAAGTTCCTTTGGACGAAATGCCGGTTTATGTGCGTGAAGGCGCAGTGATTCCTGTTTATCCGGAAGACGTCGACTGCACAGACGAGATGGATTTGGACAAGAGCGTGGCATTGAAGATTGATGAACATTTCAGAGGTATCTGGAAATAGGAGTAGAATGGCAAAAGAAATATAATCGCGAAATAAAGAATCTATTATAATTTTAAAAGGCAGAGTTTTATGAATACATGGAAAAAAAATATGGAAGAAACCAAGCAACACTACATTGATTGGTGGAACCATAAAGGCATTGTGCTGAACATGTGGGAACATTTTCAGGAAGGAGTAACTCCTCATGCTGATGTTCCGGCACCGGCTCCTCCCAAGGATTTAAATCAAAAATGGTTTGATCCTGAATGGCGCGCGGCTTATTTGGATTGGTATGTTGCGCATAGTTCGCTTTTGGCAGATATGTTGCCTGTGGCTAATACCCAACTTGGTCCAGGCTCGCTGGCTGCAATTCTAGGAGGTGTATTTGAAGGAGGAGAGGACACCATTTGGATTCATCCTAATCCGAATTATACAGATGACATCAAGTTTGACCCTGACAACAATGCGGCTTGGAAATTGCACAAGGATTTGCTGCGTGCATGTAAAGAGAAAGCGCAAGGGCATTATTATGTGGGTATGCCCGACTTGATGGAAGGGCTTGATGTGTTGGCTGCCATCAAAGGGACAGACAAGGTGTTGCTCGACACCGTGATGCAACCGGAGGTGCTCGAACACCAGATGCAGCAGATTAACGACATCTATTTCCAGGTGTTTGATGAATTGTATGACATCATACGCGAAGGTGACGAGATGGCTTTCTGTTATTTCTCATCTTGGGCTCCTGGAAAGATGACAAAAATCCAAAGTGACATATCGACCATGATTAGCGAAGAAGATTATCGTCGTTTTGTGCAACCTTTCATTCGTGAGCAATGCCAGAAGATCGACTATACACTCTATCATCTCGACGGAGTGGGTGCGATGCGTCACTTGCCGGCTCTGTTAGAGATTGAAGAATTGAATGCGATTCAGTGGACACCCGGTGTGGGCGAACCGCAAGGAGGCTCGCCGAAGTGGTATGATCTCTACAAACGTATCTTGGCAGGCGGTAAGAGTATCCTGGCTAGTTGGGTGACGGTGGATGAATTGAAACCATTGCTTGACAATATCGGTGCTGACGGCGTGCATTTGGAAATGGATTTCCACAACGAGCGTGAGGTGGAACAAGCTATGCGTATCGTGGAAGAGTATAGAAGCTCATCTTCATCAACAACATCAAAGACAAATACAGAACAAGTTAAAGAACAACAAACCATGCAGGACGAAACGATTCATGTACAGGCTTCTCAACAAGAGGACGAGGAGCTGAAACCTTTATTTGACGCGATTGTAGCCGGAAAATTGGAGCCGGCAGTAGAAGTGACTAAGAAAGCTATTGAAAAGGGTGTTCCCCCTCAAGTCATCATCAATAATTACATGATTAAGGCGATGGGCGAAATCGGCCAACGTTTTCAGGATGGCAAGGCTTTCGTGCCCCAACTCTTGATGGCCGGACGGGCAATGAAGGGTGCATTGGAGCTGCTGAAGCCACTTTTGCAAGGGAATGCGTCAGCCACTATCGGCCGTGTAGTCATCGGGACAGTGAAAGGAGATTTGCATGACATTGGTAAGAATCTTGTGGCTTCCATGCTTGAAGGATGTGGATTTGAAGTAATCAACATAGGCATTGATGTACCTGCCGAGAAGTTTGTGCAGGCTGTGGAGGAAAATCATGCTGACATCCTCTGCATGAGTGCATTGCTGACGACGACAATGACCTACATGAAGGATGTGATTGACGCTGTGAAGGCAGCTGGCATTCGTGACAAAGTGAAGATCATGGTTGGCGGTGCTCCTGTAAACCAGGCTTTCGCCGATGAGATTGGTGCTGATGGTTACAGCGACAATGCCAACTCAGCCGTACAGGTGGCCAAACATCTGATTGGAGCAGCATAAAGATGAATCATAGACATGGAAGCCAAGGACATATTCGGCTTTGGCTTCTGTGTCTTTTTTGTTTTCGGAGGATTCGTGTGCCGGCCGGCATGTATGGAAAATCCGGAATCAAAGCATGGCCGCGTGGGCACGTGGCTTCAATAAATGAGTCATAACCTTAATATCTGATAAAGTATGAATGTGAAATTTTTGGAACCTCTTGACTGGGCCATTTTGGCTGCGTACTTCATCATTTTGATGGGCATCGGCATTTGGGCCAGTTTGAAACGTAAGAAAGGAAGTAGCCTGTTCATGGCCGAACACTCCTTAAGCTGGTATCACATCGGTTTCTCCATGTGGGGGACGAATGTTGGTCCGTCTATGCTGATAGCTTCGGCTAGTGCGGGATTCACGACGGGTGTGGTGTCGGGCAACTATGCTTGGTATGCGTTTGTCTTCATTTGCCTGTTGGCGTTTGTTTTTGCTCCGCGCTATTTGGGGGCAAAAGTCACGACGTTGCCGGAGTTTATGGGACGACGCTTCGGACAGTCGACTCGAAACATTCTGGCATGGTACACCATTGTGACCATCCTCATTTCCTGGCTCGCGCTGACGCTCTTTGCCGGAGGCATCTTGATACGCCAGATATTTGACATCCCCATGTGGCAGTCAGCCTTGATACTGTTGCTGGTATCGGCATTTTTCACCATAGCCGGAGGACTGAAGGCTGTGGCTTATACGAATGTCTACCAGATGGTGTTGCTCATTGTGGTGTCGGCAGCGCTGACCATTGTCGGATTGGTCAAGGTGGGAGGAATTGATGGCCTGGTGGCTGCCGTTCCGTCTGATTATTGGAACATGTTCCGTCCGAATGATGACCCTGCTTTCCCGTGGTTGCCTATTCTTTTGGGCTACCCCATCATGGGTGTCTGGTTTTGGTGTACCGATCAGTCAATGGTGCAGCCGGTGTTGGCAGCCAAAAACTTGAAGCAAGGACAGTTGGGCGCGAATCTGACGGGTTGGTTAAAGATTCTCGATGTGCCTTTGTATATCGTTCCGGGCATCATCTGTTTTGCTCTTTTTCCCACACTTCAGAATCCTGATGAAGCCTACATGACATTGGTCACCAATCTTTTTCCTGTGGGCATGGTCGGCATGGTGATGGCCGTTTTGACGGCTGCATTGGTCAGCACGGTAGGTTCGGCATTGAATGCGCTCAGCACGGTGTTTACCATTGACATTTACATGAAATATCGTCCGAAAGCTTCAGAAAAAGAGATGATTAGTGTCGGACGTCTGGTGACGGTGGTCGGTGCCATCATATCCATTGTGATTTGCATTGCCATCGATAGCATCAAAGGACTTGATTTGTTCAATGTCTTCCAGTCTGTACTTGGATTCATAGCTCCTCCTATGGCAGCCGTGTTCTTGTTTGGCGTGTTCTGGAAGCGTGCGACGACGCGTGCTGCCAATTTCGCGCTGACTTTCGGAACGGCTTTCAGCCTTCTGGTCGGTGTGCTTTATTTGTGGGTCTTTCCTTCAGAGGACTATCCCGGCGTATGGCCTCATTTCATGATGCTTTCGTTCGACCTCTTTGTGGCTATCAGTGTCGGCATGTTTATCATCAGCATGTTTGAGAAGAAGCCTCAAGGGAATGCTTTGGATTATGGCACGTTGCCCAAGCCTTCTTCTTCCGTTGTCGTGTTGTGGGTACTGCTGATTTTGGTGATGATAGCTCTCTATACGTTCTTCAACGGACATTAAAGTGAGCATTGTCTGATAATTTCTGAGGGTGTGTTGAGAGTATAAGTTTCAATGAAAACTATCTCGGCACACCCTTAAACATTTTTTATATGTCGGCTATGAAATATTTCTTCATTTTATTCTTTTTTCTGTGCAGCCTCTTTTCCTACGGGCAATTGATACGTGTCGGGGAAGGATATAGCCAGACGTCGGTGAACACGGCGGTCTTTCGGAATGCATCGTTGGTGACTGATGGCGGCACACAGTATGTTGCTTTTTACGACCCTGACGGTTACGTTGTGCTGGGCAAGAGGTCGCTGGATGATTCGGAGTGGACGCTGGAGCGTTCGCCCTATCAGGGACATGTTGCTGATGCGCATAATGTCATCAGTATGATGGTCGACGGAGATGGGTATGTCCATGTGGCCTTTGATCATCACGGCGGTCGGTTGAATTATTGTCGGAGTGTAGCTCCCGGCTCTTTGCGCTTAGGAGACAAAGAGCCGATGACGGGTGTCGACGAAGATGACGTGACTTATCCGGAGTTTTATCGCATGCCGGACGGAGGTTTGCTTTTTGCTTATCGTTCAGGAGCTTCAGGCAAGGGAAACTTGGTCATGAACCGTTATGACCTTCGCACCCGTCGCTGGGAGCGTGTGCAGGATGTGCTCATCGACGGCGAGGGACAGCGCAATGCCTATTGGCAACTCTTTGTGGATGGACGAGGTGTTATCCATGTCTCGTGGGTCTGGCGTGAGACGTGGATGGTGGAGACCAATCATGATTTGTGCTATGCTTGTTCGCCCGATGGCGGGAAGACTTGGTATAAATCGACAGGGGAGCCATACACCCTTCCCATTTGTAAGGACAATGCTGAATACGCCTGCCGCATACCTCAGGACAGTGAACTTATCAATCAGACCAGCATGTGCACGGATGCAGCAGGGCATCCCTACATTGTGACTTATTGGCGGGATGCTGGGAGCGACGTCCCGCAGTATCGTCTGGTGTGGCATGACGGCCGGCAATGGAATGTGCGTCAAATCATGCAGCGTCATCAGCCTTTCTCTCTGAAAGGCGGGGGTACGAAGATGATACCGATAGCCCGTCCGCGCATTGTGGTGGATGGTGACAGGGCCTATTTCATATTCCGTGACGTTGAGCGGGGTAGTAAGGTTTCGATGGCCTATACGGATGATTTGAGACAAGGCCGTTGGGACGTGAAGGATTTGACTGACTTTTCCGTGGAAGCTTGGGAGCCGAGTCTCGACACAGAGTTGTGGAAGCAGCAGAAGCGCCTGCACATTTTTGTGCAGACCACTTATCAGGGTGACGGCGAACGCACGGTTGACCATGCGCCGACACCGGTCTATGTGCTACAGGTAGAGCTGTGAGATTCCCATAGATAGAAGGTAGCTGTGCCTGGTCGGGATAGGGACTTCGGAGGATGTCTACATGCAGTGACATCTTCCCTGTTCGGAAGTCTTTGTTTTTCGGCTATTTATCTCACTAAATTTTGTGGCAAGTCGGGCATGGCTCCGTGCTGGGTACACACGTATGCCGAGACCTCCACGGCCAGTTTGTGTGCCTCGTCGGTGGAAGCTCCCCGCAGGAGGGAAGCTGCGAATGTTGCTGTAAACGAATCGCCTGCTCCCACTGTGTCGGCTACGCTCACATGGGGAGTATGGATGAAGGAGACCCTTCCGGGAGTGAACACATAGCTGCCATCAGCTCCACATGTGAGGATGAGCGTCCGAAGGTTGTATTCCTCCAGCAAAGCCCGGCACTGTTCTTGCACGCTGAAGTCTGCAAGACCGAACATCCGGCTGACAGTCAATCGCTCTTCATCATTAATTTTCAAAATGTTGCATCGGCGCATGGAGTCGCAGAGCACTTCCTCTGTGTAGAAGTGCTGGCGCAGGTTGATGTCAAATATCTTTAGTGTTTCCTCCATGTCGGGCATGGCGTCGAGGAATCGGCAGATGGTGTCACGTGACGCGACGTTTCGTTGGGCCAACGAACCGAAGCAGACAGCTTGTGTCCGCTGGGCCAAGGCTTCCAGTTCGGCTGTATAGGGGATGTTGTCCCAAGCCACGTTTTCCTTTATGTTGTAGCAAGGCACGCCTTTGGTGTCGAGTTCCACCTCGACTGTGCCTGTCGGGTATGGTACGGTAGCGATGACGTGCTTCAGTCTTTTGTCGTGGTACTTCGCGATGATTTCTCGTCCCGGGTCATCGTCTCCCACGGCACTGACTACGTAGCTGTCACATCCGAATTGCGATGCGTGGTAGGCGAAATTTGCCGGTGCTCCGCCCATTTGTTTTCCCTCAGGAAGCATGTCCCATAGTGCTTCCCCTATCCCTACGACTGTCGATTGCTTGCTCATGGTGTTTGAATGTTTGATGTTGATGTCTGAAAACGAGCTGGGACTATGGCGTCTGCCGCGAGTAGTCGAAGCCCGTGAGTGTGCTGCAAATATACTTCATTCTCATGATAATCCCGTCTGTTTTTGCTCCGAGTCTGTTTGCTGGTAGGGAGTCAGTGTCGCCAGGAAGTCGCGGTAGATGTCATTGCGGGCGAGGAGCGCAGCATTTCCCGTGAGGAAAAATTGCTTTTTGGCCCGTGTGATGGCGACATTCAACTTACGGTCGACCCACAACGCTCCATCCTGTACAGGAACACTCAACAGGTCAAGTTGGTAGGGCTGGCTGATGGTGGTGGAGTAGATGATGATGTCGCGCTGGCTACCTTGGTAGCGTTCCACAGTGTCGACGGTGATGTCGTCGGTCTCTGCGATGCCCAGTGCATGCAGTTCATGGTGGATAAGGGCGATTTGATTGCGGAATGGGACAATGATGCCGATGCGTTCGGCGGCTTGGAACGGCAGACGGTTCAGATGACATAGTTCATAGATGCCTGCCACGATTTGCGCTGTGATGCGTGCTTCTTCCCTGTTGATTTTGTTTGAGTCAGCAGCCGGGGGTGTATGTGAGGGGAAGAATCCCGTGCGGGTGTGGGCGAGGAAGTAGGGCCGGGGGGCTGCTGTGTGGTCGGGGTAGAGCGGGAAGTCCAGTTCGGCTGTCTGGTGGGGGACGGGGACGATGTCGAGCTTTCCGCCATAGAAACGCCGGTTGGCAAATTCGCTGATGGCCGGGTGCATGCGTCCCTGATGGTCGAGCATGGCGACAGCTCCGGTTTGTGGATGTTGCCGGTGCAGGTGGTAGAGACGTTCGAAAAACGAGTTTCTGCAGTCGGTTAGTCCGATGGCTGTCAGGGCCGGGTCGGACACACGGGAATCTTTCTCTGTTTGCAGCACGACGGCCGGTAGCTGCTTGTGGTCGCCGATGAGGATGAATTTGTCGATGGCGCACTGACCGTTATTGTCATGGGCACAGAGTATGCCGATGATTTGCGGTTCGAGGATTTGTGAAGCTTCGTCGATGATGGCCACTTGGAAATGTTTCAGCCGGAACAAGTCCGCTTTGCCCATGACGGAAGCTGTCGTACCGACAAAGATGCGTATGTTACTGATGGCCTGCCGGATGGCATTCCGGTTCGTGCAGGTGGCTATGACGTTTTGCATCAGTCGGGGCTGGAAACGTTTCTCGCATGAGAGGTGGCTGCCGATGCGCACGTAGTCCGGTCCGTAGGGGATGCTTTCCAGCATGCTGCATATCTCGTCCACGGCACGGTTGGTATAGGAGAGTAGCAGGATGTTGCACGTCGGGTCGGCATGAAATTCTTCCACCATGCTTCGCAGGGCGATGGATGTCTTGCCTGTCCCCGGAGGCCCGAGGAGGAGGAAGTAGTCATCGGCTTGTTTGGCACGGAGCACGATGTCGTCGATTTGGGTGTTGAGGTAATGTCGGCTGAGTGTCCGTGTCGTGTCGGTGTGCGGTTCACGTAGACCCAGGATGAGCTGTTTGCGTGCTTCGGGAGCTGTCAGGAAGGTGTAGAGTCCTTGGTAGAGGTTGTTGTACGAGCTGTCCATGAAGTCATGTTCCAGTGCATAGTTGCCGTGGAGGTCGAACACTTGCCTGTTGCGTTGCTTATGTCGGAGTTTGAACACGATTTCATGGTCTGTGATGGACTCGATGTTGCCTCGGAACACTTGTCGGTTGGTTGCATTGTCATCGTCCGTGTTGCGTTCGTAGAGCAACACGATGTCCCCTTGGCGGAAGTTGGGCAGGAAGCCTTCGTCGTAGTCGGGGACGGAGAGGGTGAGGCTTTCGATACCGTCATTGTCGTCTATATAAATAATGTGCAGGTCTGTCAGGATGTTTCCGCTGGCTTGCTTGTCGGCGAGGTCGGCATTCCACAGGTCGGAGAAGCCGCGTGACGAGTCGGGACGGGCATCACCCGTCTTGGAGAGAAACTGTTCTTTGGTGACAAACGTAAGGAAGTGGAGGTAGTAGGCCGCTTCGGTGTCGTTCATACGGCGGAAGGGAGCGAGCAGTTGTTCCAGTCGGGGGCGTTGCCATTGCGTCCAGAGTTTGGATGTATCGTCTCGCTCGTTCAGATTGTCTGGCGTGAGTTGGGCCATAACGTCTGCCGCATGTCCGTGTTTGATGAGCAGTTCGTTGCCCACGATACGGTTTCTGAGGTCGATGGCCCGTTGTATCTGTGCTTTCGAGCTGCGTTCGAGAAACAGTTTCGGGTAGAGTGAATAGAAGAGGAAGGAGTGCACTTCTTCGCGTGGGACATCCAGGTTGTAGTGGAGCACTTCCTTGTAGAGTGCCATCTGCAGGGCGTGGCTCTCTTTGGAGCGTTGCTCTCCGCCCCATTCTTCAGCCTTGCCCGATTTCAGTTCGATGAGGTTTCGTCCGTCGCTTTGCAGCAGGTCCATGCGGCCTTGCAAGCCCAGGCATTCGCAGAGGAAGGACGGCTCGAGCACGGCGCGGTTTTTGTCGATGTGGCAATCGCGCGTGACGAATGACTGCTCCACCGTGCGGTGTATGTGGTTGAACTGCATGGTGGCGCGGGTGAAATAGTCCTGGTCGATGTCGGGGCAGGTGCAGTATTCCATGACGTTCAGGCGGAAAGCTTTTTGGATGGAGTTGGCGAAGGTGGCGGGCGTGTCGGGCCGCTCGTTCACGCAGTCGTCGAGAAACTGGTTGGCGGCGTTTCCCAGCAGTGTGTGGAAAGTCGTCTCGCGTGGCGTCAGCTTGTTGACGAGGTATTGCAGCGGGCTGTGGCCGTAGTTCGTGTAGCAGGCGGCAAGGGCACTGATGTCGACCAGGTAGTCCGGTTCGAACACGATGACTTCGGGCAGCAACACGCCGGCTTCGTCACTGCGCACGGAGAGGAGATTGAGCTGTGCGCCTTCCGACAGCAGGCTGCGGAGCGAGGCGAATTCTTCCGGACAAATGACCGGAAACGGTTCGTCGCTCGGATAGGCTTCGTCGTAGACGTAGATGAAGTCTGCGTCCCAGCGTGTGACGACGACGCGCATTCGCTTGCGCTCTTCACTCTGGTAGGAGGCTGTCGGGAGCGCGCGCCACTGTCGGGGCAGGTCACGGAGCAGGCGCGGCGGGATGGGAGAGGCCAGCAGGCGGCTTGCCGTCTCGCACAGAGCCTTCAGGTCGTAAGCATAATCTTCTGCCGTGAGAGGAAAAGGGCGGCGTTGCTGAGCCTGGCGACCGTGGATACGGAACACTTCGATGGCCTTGGCCGGGATGTCCTGCCGACGGCACAGGAAGTGCAGGCGGGAGAAGAGGTTGGAGAAGTCGGCTGCCGAATCGGCCGTGAGCTGCTTGCACAGGCGGTCGAGCAGCGCATAGAGGCGGACATAGCGTTCGCGGATGGAGAGGTCGGATGTGTGGTAATAGATGATTTCTTCGAATAGTTCGTTTCCGTTCATGTTTAGTGCTTGATTTTTTCTTTGTAAAAATGGTAGCGGCTGCGGATGTCGGCCACGAAGCTGCAAGTTTCTTCCCCGCGGAAATAGCCGTTGCGGCACACGGGGTCGTTGAAGTAACGTTCGTGGCTCTTCAGCTTCAGGTATTTTTCCACATTCCCTTTCCAGCGTGTGGGGTCGGCGCCATACTTGGCAGCGAGTGCGATGGCGTCCTTGACGTGGCCTTCGCCTGCATTGTAGGAAGCCAGGATGAAGTTGGCACGCTCCTCCGTGTCCGTGATGGAGGAAAAGCTCTTGTCGAGTCGCCCGATGTAGTTCACTGCTGCCTTGACGCTTTCCTCCGGGTCGTCTTCCTTGCCTTCAGGGACGCCCATCGCGCGGGCCGTGCGGGGCATGAGTTGCATCAGTCCGCGTGCGCCGGCCCAGGAGACCACTGTCGGGTCGAAGTTCGACTCGGCGTAGGCCAGCGAGGCCAGCAGCCGCCAGTCCCACCCGATGTGTGCGGCATATTTGCGGAACAGGTCGTCGAAGCGTGAGATGCGTCCGTCCTTCACGGAGAGGATGGAAGCGTGGGCGACGCGTTTCGTCTGCTCGAAATAGCGTCGTGCGCTGGCTGCGTAGGCTTTGGATGTCTTGTTGCGCTTGAACCACTCCGTGGCGGCTTCGGCCAGCAGCGGTTCGTCGCGGCGCACGGCCCATGAGGAACGTTGGGCGAAGCTGATGTTGACCCGTATGTCAAGGTTGTTGAAATAGGTCTTGTTCACCCGTGCCACTTCGTTGTCGCACACCGTGTAGTCGATTTCACCCCGTGCCACCTGCTCGATGAGGTCTTCCTCCGAGATGCTGTCGGCCTCGACGGCATGGATGCGTATGCCTCCTCCCAGCTCGTTGTTCAGATGAGTCAGCCGTTGAAGGTAGCGGTCGGGCTTAACATAGACGTCCTTGCCCGGCAGGTCGGTGACGTCTTTCAGCACGCCGCGTCCGGTCCGTTGCACGAGCACTTGGTGGCTGAGTGTCTCCTCGCCACAGAAAAGCAGGCTGTCGCGCCGCTGGTTCGTGACATTGAGATTGTAGGCGATGAGGTCACCTTCGCCGGCTTGCAGGCGGCGGATAAGTTCCTCCGGGCTGGCGGCCACTTTCATCACCAACTCCACGCCCAGCGAATCGGCAAACTGCCGGCATAGTTCATACTGGAAGCCCATCGGCTCGCCGCGATAGAGAAAATAGGATGTTGAGCTGTAGAGCGTCAGGGCGACGAGCGTGTCGCGCTGGCAGATGGCCGGCAGGTCGGTCTCCGCTTGGGTGTCGGCCGTCGTGCGTCGGCCTGTGCAAGCTGTCAGGAGGACGAGCAGGAGGGTGCTGAGGGTGAGGAAGCGTGTGTGCATAGTCATAGGCTTATGTGGAGGCAAAGTTAATGTTTTTATGTCATATATCAGGACATTCGTGTGTCAAAGACCGTGCAGGCCGTCTGTGCTCCGGCAAGCTCTGTCCGGCAAGCCTTTGGCTTGGTCGCTGCCGTCGCAGCCCGGTCGCCTGATTTTGCAATAGCAATGCGGAGCCTTGCAGTCTGAATGCAAGGTCCTGCAGTCTGAATGCAAGTTTCTGCAATCTGAATGCAAAGTCTTGCAGTCTGAATGCAAAGCATTGCAATCAGTAATACAAAGCATTGCAATAGGTAATACAAAGTATTGTAATAGGTGATACAAAGTTTTGCATTCCATATTGCAATAGATTGCACAAGCAGATGCAGTTCTCGTGCAACGGAACAGTCTGTCCTTTAAACCCAAAGCGGCCAAAGAGCTTGAACAAACGTGCAAATGACTGATTGGGGTTAAATTCTCCAGTCGATTTGCTGCTCGTATCGGTCGAACTTTACGGGGGTTGGCGCGCCGTGTGCAGCCAGGATGTCGGCTATCTGTTTCTGTTTGTCGGGAAACATGGGCTTTTCACCCCGTCGGAGGAAGTAATACATGCGATCGCAGCCCAGTCGGCTGATGGTGGCACGTACGGAGGCTATTTGTCCCGAGGGAACCATTGACAGTGCGTGCATGAAGCCATAGGCGACGGACACCGTCTTGGCTTCTCGGAAGAAGGGGCACTTGCCACTCCCCGCCGGGTCAGCCAGTTTCGGATTGACGGCGCAGACGGTCGGGACGTCTTCGCCCAGGTCGTGTCCGGCCAGTGCGCGCAGGCACGTTGCGGCCGAGGTGCAGTCGGTCCGGAAGCAGTGTGCGTAGCCGGCCGGGGCATTTTTGTGGAAATTGTAAAGTTGTTCCATCGTATTTGTTTCTTTAGAGATGTTAGCAGGCAAAGATACGAAGATATGCGATTAAGTTTTTAACTTTGTCGCAGCTAAATCTATACACGTATGACTATGAAGAAGATTCAGAATCCCTGGTTGCACAAGGCCGGATACAAGTGTTTCGGATGTGCACCGGACAATGCATCCGGTTTGCGGATGGAGTTTTATGAAGACGGCGACGAGGTGATGAGCATCTGGCATCCGCAGCCGCAATTCCAAGGATGGATAGACATGCTCCACGGCGGCATACAGGCCGTCCTGCTCGACGAGATATGCGGCTGGACGGTGTTCCGCAAGCTTCAGACGACGGGCGTCACGTCGAAGATGGAGACGCGCTACCTGAAGCCTGTGTCGACCAACGACAGCCATCTCACGTTGCGTGCCCGTGTCCGGGAAGTGAGGCGCAACCTCGTGACGCTGGAGGCCGGGTTGTACAGCGAAGCCGGCGTGCTCTGCACGCAAGCCGTCTGCACCTATTTCACGTTTCCCAAGGAGAAGGCGGCAGAGATGGGCTTTCATGCGTGCCGGCTTGAAGGGGAGGAATGAACGCATTGTGCCTGCATATCTATCCAAAACATGCCTTGTAAGTAAGATTTTTGTGGAAAATTCTTGCATGTATGAAGTGAATGCGCTACATTAGCGGCCATAACGGAATTTTAGATTAAACATGATACAATTTATGGCATACCATCATCATCATAGTCCTGACGAGTCAATTCGGTAGGCTGTGATGCTATGCGTGATACAAGATTGTACTTATACATGGTAGAAGGAGGCTTGCCGGGAGGCAGGCCTCCTTTGTTATTGTCAAAAATGTAAAGAACTCTAACAGAAAAGAATATGTTACGCATTGCAATTCAATCGAAAGGCCGTCTGTTTGACGACACGATGTCCCTGCTCCAGGAAGCAGGCATCAGACTGAGTACATCTAAACGAACCCTTCTCGTGCAGGCCACCGGCTTCCCTGTGGAAGTCCTTTTCCTGCGCGACGATGACATCCCGCAGACCGTGGCCAGCGGCGTCGCCGATGCGGGCATTGTGGGAGAAAATGAGTTTATGGAGCGTCGCGAGGAGGCTGACGTCGTGCGGCGGCTGGGTTTCAGCAAGTGTCGCCTGTCGTTGGCCATTCCCAAGGAATGTGAAGACGATTACACGGGTGTGTCGTGGTTTGACGGCAAGCGCATTGCGACGTCTTATCCCCGCATCTTGTCCGACTTCATGGAGCGCAACGGCGTGCAGGCCGACATCCATGTCATCAACGGTTCGGTGGAGATTGCCCCGGGCATCGGGCTGGCACAAGCCATCTTCGACATCGTCAGCTCCGGTTCGACGCTGATAAGCAACAATCTGAAGGAAGTGGAGACCGTGATGCAGTCGGAAGCCCTGCTCATCGCCCACCGCGGACTGAGCGAGGAGAAGCAGGACATCCTGCGCCAGCTTCTCTTCCGCATTGAGGCCGTGAAGAGCGCGGAGGACAAACGCTATGTGCTGATGAACGCGCCCAACGAACGCCTGCAAGACATCGTCGCTGTGCTTCCCGGCATGAAAAGTCCGACGGTGATGCCACTGGCGCAGGAGGGATGGAGCTCTGTCCACACGGTGCTTGATGAACGTTGTTTCTGGGAGATTATCGGGAAGTTGAAGTCGCTTGGCGCGGAAGGCATCCTGGTGCTCCCCATTGAGAAAATGATATTGTGAAGCCTATGAAAGTGATTCGTTATCCCGAACGTGCGGAGTGGAGCGTCCTGTTGGAACGTCCGCACGCTGACTTGACCGCCTTGCAGTCGGCAGTCAATGAAATCCTCTCTTGTGTGAAAGCCCGCGGCGATGCTGCCGTGTTGGAGTTTGAAAAGCGTTTTGACCACGTGAGCCTGTCTTCGTTGCAGGTCTCTTCCGAGGAGATGGACGAAGCGGAAGCGTTGGTGCCCGAAGCCTTGAAGGAAGCCCTAAGCCTGGCCGAGCGCAACATCGCCACTTTCCACGCTTCCCAGCGTTTTGAAGGCCGGCGGGTGCAAACGTCGCCCGGTGTCGTCTGCTGGCAGAAGGCTGTGCCCATCGAGCGGGTGGGGCTGTATGTTCCGGGCGGGACGGCGCCCTTGTTTTCCACCGTCCTGATGTTGGCCGTTCCTGCACGCCTGGCAGGTTGCCGCGAAGTGGTGCTCTGCACGCCGCCCGACAAGCAAGGTAAGGTGCATCCTGCCATCCTCTATGCCGCTCGGCTGGCCGGTGTCAGCCGAGTGTATAAGGCCGGAGGCGTACAAGCCATCGGTGCGATGGCCTACGGCACGGAGACTGTCCCCCGTGTCTACAAGATATTTGGTCCGGGCAATCAGTATGTCATGGCGGCCAAACAGCAGGTGTCGCTCCACAATGTAGCCATCGACATGCCCGCAGGTCCGTCGGAAGTGGCCGTGCTGGCCGACGAGTGGGCTGACCCCGCTTTTGTCGCTGCCGACCTCCTGTCGCAGGCCGAACACGGGGCTGACAGCCAGGTGTTGCTGGTCACCACCTCCGCGACGCTGGTGGAGCGTGTGCAAGCCGAAGTGGAACGTCAACTGGCATTGCTTCCCCGTCGGGAATTGGCTGCCAGCTCGTTGTCACACAGCAAACTGATATTGCTGCACACGATGGACGAAGCAGTCGACCTGGTCAACGACTATGCTCCCGAACATCTCATCATTGAGACACGCGACTATGCGACGCTGGCCGACCGCGTGGTCAATGCAGGGTCTGTCTTTCTGGGAGCATATACGCCTGAGAGTGCCGGGGATTATGCTTCAGGCACGAACCATACTCTGCCCACGAGCGGTTATGCCCGGGCTTACAGCGGTGTGAACCTGGACAGCTTCGTGCGTAAGATTACTTTTCAGGAGATTGCCCCCGAGGGCATACGCCACATCGGTCCGGCCATCGAACAGTTGGCTTCCGGCGAACGACTTGATGCACACCGTAACGCCGTCACCTTGCGGCTTAATTCACTAAAACAGGACAGGCAATGAGAACACTTGACGAACTGACACGCCCGAACATCCTGCGGCTGAAGCCTTATTCCTCGGCGCGTGATGAATACAAAGGAAAGCAGGCATCAGTCTTTCTCGATGCCAATGAAAATCCTTACAACCATCCTTACAACCGCTATCCTGATCCGCTTCAGACAGAACTGAAAGCACGCTTGGCGGAGGTGAAGGGAGTCTCCCCCGAATGTATCTTCCTGGGCAACGGCAGCGATGAAGCCATCGATCTGGTCTATCGTGCTTTCTGCGAGCCTCGTGTGGATAATGTCGTGGCCATCGAACCGACGTATGGCATGTACGAGGTCTGTGCCGACATGAATGGGGTGGATTACCGTAAAGTGCGCCTCGACGATGCTTACGACTTCCGCGCGGACGACATGCTGCGTGCGGCTGACGGACGGACGAAGGCGATGTTTCTCTGCTCGCCAAACAATCCTACGGGAAACAGTCTCCGGCGGGAGGAAATCGAGACACTCCTCTGTCGCTTCGACGGGCTGGTCATCGTCGATGAGGCCTATATCGACTTTTCTTCCCGTCCGTCCTTGTTGGGCGAGCTGGCGGCTTATCCCCGTCTCATCGTCCTACAGACCTTCTCCAAGGCGTGGGGATGTGCCGGTATCCGACTGGGCATGGCTTTTGCCGCGCCGGACATTATCCGCATATTCAACAAAATCAAATACCCTTACAATGTCAATCTGCTCACCCAGCGCGAGGCCCTCGACATGCTCCGGCGTTCGGCGGCTGACGTGGAGCAGTGGGTCTCCATCCTGCTGGCTGAGCGTGGGCGCGTGATGGATGCGTTTCGGGCGTTGCCTTGTTGCCGGGAAGTCTTTCCGACGGATGCCAATTTCTTCCTGGCGCGCATGACTGATGCTGATGGCATATACGCCGCGTTGGTCAGCCAGGGCATCATCGTGCGCAACCGTTCGCATGTCGCGCTATGCGACGGCTGCCTGCGCGTCACCATCGGCACGCCTGAGGAGAACGACGCGCTGCTGGATGCATTGAGAAAAATGGACTAAAACTAAAGAAAGACGATGAAGAAAAAGAAAGTATTGTTTATCGACCGTGACGGCACGTTGGTCATCGAGCCACCTGTGGATTACCAGCTTGATGCGTTTGAGAAGCTGGAGTTCTATCCCGGTGTCATGCGTAACCTCGCTTTCATCCGCCGCAAGCTCGACTTCGAGTTTGTCATGGTGACCAATCAGGACGGTCTTGGTACGTCCGCATTTCCGGAGGACACTTTTTGGCCCGTACATGATTTCGTGATGAAGACGTTGGCCGGTGAGGGAATCACTTTCGACCGTGTATTTATTGACCGCAGCTATCCGGAAGACAACTTGCCGACACGCAAACCCGGCACGGCGATGCTTACAGACTATTTGACGGGCGACTATGACCTGTCGGGTAGCTTCGTCATCGGCGACCGCATAACTGATGTCGAGCTGGCTGCTAATCTCGGTTGCCGCGCCATTTGGCTTCACGACGGTTGCGAGGGCCTTTCGCCCGAACTGGACGGAGTCTGCGCATTAGCCACGACCGACTGGGACCGCATAGCAGACTTCCTTTTCGCCGGTGAGCGTAAGGCTATCGTCCACCGCGTGACGAAGGAGACCGATGTGTATATTTCGCTCAACGTCGACGGCCGTGGGCTGTGCGACATTGATACCGGGCTGGGCTTTTTTGACCACATGCTGGAGCAAATCGGGAAACATGGAAGCATGGACCTGACCATCAAGGTGAAAGGTGATCTGCATGTCGACGAACACCACACCGTGGAGGACACTGCGCTGGCTTTGGGCGAGTGTCTGCTGGAGGCTTTGGGCGACAAGCGCGGTATCGAACGCTACGGCTACTGTCTGCCGATGGACGACTGCTTGTGCCAGGTCGCGCTCGACTTCGGAGGCCGCCCGTGGCTCGTGTGGAACGCCACGTTCCGTCGTGAGCGCATCGGCGACGTGCCGACGGAGATGTTTTTCCACTTTTTTAAGTCGCTCAGCGACGCTGCACGCATGAACCTGAACATCCGCGCCGAGGGCGACAACGAGCACCACAAAATCGAAGGCGTTTTCAAGGCACTGGCACGCGCACTGAAGATGGCTGTCCGTCGCGACATCTACAATTACACCCTTCCGTCGACGAAAGGGTGTTTGTAATTAGGGGCAACGATCGTTGGCGGCATGCTGACGGCCCTCGAAATGCTGCCAACGATCATTTTCATCATTCCGACGGCCCTCGAAATGCTGCCAACGATCGTTTTCATCATTCCGAGGGGCCTCGAAGTGCTGTCAACGATCGTAGGTGGTCTGAAGTACCGAATCGGTGGTTTACGAAAGTAAGTTAGGATAGTAGACCGCCTCTGTTGGGTGTTGAGGATTTATGTTAAAGCCAAAAATAAAGTCTTTGTTTTTACATTGAACTTTGTTTGTCTATCAAACATTCTTTGTACTTTTGTTTCGGATTGGAGCAGAGGCTTCAGTCCGACTGTTTTTATTAGATAATTGAAGAAGCGTTATGCTTGTCTTGTAAAGTTGAAACCTGAGAAATTTAATATACAACTATTTAACCATTTGCAAATGAGTAGTTTATAAATTTTGTTTCTGAAACAAGAAACAAATCAGGAACAAAAATGGTTTTTTAGGTAAATCCTCGTTTTTTTGTTTGCATTACTTTTCATTCCTTTCACTTGCTTGCAATCAAAGCACCAATCCAAGCTATTACTATGCTTTCTCATCCTGATTCAATATATGTTTTTTCATATATCCAGGAATTCGCAGCGAAAAGAGAAAAGTATTGTTTTCAATGATCGATATCAATATGTGCAAAGTTAAAAATAATCATCCAAGCAATCAAATATTTGTCTATTTTTAGTTTACTTTAGTTTAGCATATATATAGGCTAATGGACTAAACTAAACTGTTTTTGCTCACTCTGCCACTCCCTTTTTAGACAGCAGAAAGTGGACTCCCTTTGACTCCGTCCTTTCTCTTTTCGCTGCAATATATTCCTTTATAAGTTTACGAGTAAATATTTGTCCCTATAAGCATTCGACTTCGGGCTATTTGATGAATTGTGCCGCAAAGGTATTTGTCATGTCTTTCTTGTATGCAAGGTATCCTTGAGGTTCACAACAAAATCTCCACCTTAGCGGTAGTATTTGGTCGTGAAACCTTGCATAAAGAGCCATGACACCTTATGAAGCGACATAATTAATCAAGCCTGAAGTAGTAAATGCTACATGAGGGAAAAAAAGAAAACTTAAAATAGAATTATATGGCAAATTATGCGACAAACATTTTCTACGCAAGTACGGAAAACCAAAATGACCTCAATAAGATAGAGGCTTTCTTGGATGACAATTTCAGTTGTTATGCAAACAAGTATGGCAATTCTGTTGATGCAGAATTTCCTTCCCGGTGGGAATATCCAGAAAAAGAAATGGACCAATTGGTTGCCTCACTGGAAGCAAAAGATAAAGTCTATATTAAAATTCTAACTTATGAATTTGAAAATGAATATGTGAGTTTTAGAATCTTCTCTCAAGGCAAGTGGGAAATAAAAATATAATAGTGATGAGCAACAGAACATTTGATAACGAAAGCGATATTATAGGTTTATCCTGTACTTTATCCACGGCTTATAAAGGCTACACGGAAGGTGTAATTGTGGACGACTATGGCACTACCATAGTTGTCCGCCTTGAAAGCGGCAAAGAGATTTCAGTATTCCGAGATGAAATTATTATTCATGATTAAGCAATATGGCACAGATAGCAACAAAATTCGTTCAATGGGATGTTCCGGAGCTGGCAACATTACAAGGCAGCCGAGTGTATAAGTTGCGGGAACATCTGAATAATGGCGGCAAACTCAATAGAGAAGACAAGAATTGGATTACTCGCAACGTGAGCGAAAGCACCTATTTCAAACGGGGGATTGCCTTGAGCGGTTATCATTTTGATTTTTCCGATGTTCTCAAGCGGTATTTCGTCAAACAATACGGGCATATCCAAGAATATTATGCCATAGACAAAACCGCATTACGCTCAATACTGTATGGCAGGATTGAGGATATAGTTGAAGTAGTACGTTAGAAGACATGGCTTATGGGAAAATTTGAATTTTATCAAGACTGTAAAGTCACAAGTTGGGAAAGAGACTATTTCACTGTGGAAGCCAACAGTTATGAGGAAGCAGAGGCAATCGTCCGGTCCTGGCGTTGCAAAGATGTTTCGAATATCATTGACAGCCGTCTTTCTCATGGAAGAAGTGAGGCTTTGCGTGATACTTCCGAGCTTTTGTTTCCCGAAGAAAACGATGGTTACTCGACTATTGAGATTTTCAACCAGGAAGGAGAATCTATCATGACTAATGCACTAAACGAAGACAATTATGAACGTAACGATTGAACACCCTTTTTGCCCTTACTGCAGCGAAGTGACAAATCTATATTTCAGAATTATTAACACGCTTCTTTTTTCAAAAGACGAAAACGAACTTCGCACAAGCATGGAGAGTCTAAAGAAAGAGATCCGGCTTGACGAGTATTTCACGTTCGGCTATGGGGCACACCATCTTTGGATATGCCAACGAAAACCGAGCGACAAAAACAAAATCTTTCCACACCGCATCATGATGATCCAATTCTGACATGGAGCCTCTGTACTATACGGACTGGAGTTGAATATTCAGTTTCAGCCCGTAACTTCATTTACCGCAATAACCTTTTATATCCAAAACTTCATTGAGACGCAGATGGCCATTGGCCGGACAATGATTTTTGCCGGATTATCCATTTATATTCTCTTTTGGCTGCGCCATATCCCTTTATAAAATAGAAGCTGAAACTCGCATAACGCGCCCGTTCCGCTTTGTCTCCCAATCGGGCTTCAGCCCTTTTTTCATTTTGCCTTCTTTTCCCTCATTTCTCTTGCCGGATAAAGGCTGCAACACCGATACGCCAGCACCCCTTTGCCAATTCTTCGTCTTACGGCCTTTCCCACGCCGCAGCTTATACGCTTACTGCCAGTACGGCATATCATCCTTGCCGCTTCAAATCATGAGACATGGTGCTGTTTCCCGCCAGAAGCTCTTCTTCCTATGCCAGCCGAGAGTTGAAACCAATTCGTGCCCATTGACAGCACCGTCCGTCTTTATTATTCCTTTAACCAGTTGCCAATTGTTTTTCCTCTTCTTTTTCGTGACTGCTTTCTATTGAAGTCGCCATATCGTTTTTCGTTGCAAAGTTAGTATGCAGCCGGGCGCGACCCATGGTCTTGACCAATGGCGTAACAGTACAAATCTTCCTTTATCAAGCCTCCGGTTTGGGAGAACCCCAAAATAAAGAGTATTTATACGTTATCCTTGGTGCATCCCTTTACTGCACCTACTTTTTATGCACCGTAAAACTGATTTATTAACTTCAAAAAGCAATCGAAATGAAAAAGTACGAGAACAATTTCGCAGTAACCGGTTATGTCGCAAAAGACGCCGAGGTTTATCAATTCACCAACACAAGTGTTGCACGTTTCCCTCTGGCTGTTGCCCGCCAGGAGAAGATCGGCGAAGAAACCAAGCGCATATCCGCTTTCATGAACATTGAAGCGTGGCGCAAGAATGAAAATTCCGGGTCGTTTGACCAGCTTACCAAAGGTACGCTGCTGACCGTGGAAGGCTACTTCAAGCCTGAAGAATGGACTGACAAAGATGGAGTGCAGCACAACCGCATCGTGACGGTTGCAGTCAAATTCTATCCGGCTGTCGAGAAGGAGGAAGAAGTTCCTTCGAAACCGGCAAAAGAAGCGAAAAAGGGCAAGAAGTAATCCCTGTTTTCCTGACAAAGCGGCTTTCGGGCCGCTTTTGTTTTGCTCGAAGCCTTCCGTAATATAGCCTTTTGTATTTCACGTTTTCCCCTTTTATTGCAATGCCTGAAATTCCCTACACGCCTATTTCGAAAGCCCGGTTATTTATTCTGCAAAGTTTGATTGCCGGTTGTTTGTCCTGTCAAGGAACGCTTATGCTTGCTGCTGAAAAATCTTCCTTTCCGACATGTCGGAAAGAGTATTTTTCGCATCCTCCTTGCCTGACAGACCGCCAATCTTGTGGGCAGAAAAATAATCAACCTTCCGATACAGGATGTATCAGAGGGAAATAAAAAACAACTAAAAATTTTAATGATATGACATTCAGAGCATTTATGGCAGAGAACGGGTATAACGTACAGACTACTTTTTGGGAAGATTTTTCAGCGGCCGACATTTTCGGGTTATCGGCTATTCAGGACACTTTCAACCGGGCCTTTGAAGAGTGGAAAGGCAACTGCAAGTACCTTACGGAATTGGTGTTGGTATTGAATCACAAGATATGGCAGCACTATAAAACGAAACCGAATGTGGCGGCGTTGTATGATGCACTCTGGAGACAGGCAGACCAGTATGCGGTTGAGAATCTGAAGGACGAAGAGTTAAGCTATTATTATGACGTAACGGACTGATTGTATAACAAGTTAATGTAAATTGAGTATGAACACGAATAACAAGCCAAGCACAGCAGGAAGGACAACGGCTGATGATATATTGCAACGAGACGCACGGTTCAGATATATGCTGTTAGCCAGGATGCAGTCAGATTGTGAGTATTATTTGGATTACGGAGGCAGAGACCCCAAACGCCTGTGGGCAGGTGATGAAGAACGGCAAATCGATTTAATGATAAAGTTGCACGACAGCTTCAAGGAAGGAGAAAAGCCGCAGTGGCTGACAATGGACAAGATTTTGGAATACAAAAAGGAAATGATGGTGATGGTTGAGTAATTTGCGATATTTTACTTATTGTTATCATTTGAGAGCAAATTACTTTGCTCTCATTCTATTTGCCCCCATTTTAGCATTATGACACCTCAGAATAATTATTTACTTGCTTGATTATTGTCCTTTTTTATACCAATTGAATGCAAATCTATGCATAACCAAAAGATTTACAGCACCGATTATAATGCCTACAACAGCATAGATGAATAATTCCTTAAATGTTAAAATATAACTGGCTTTTTCAATTGCAAATATGCAATAAGGGATACACAGAATGGTCGTTATAATTGCCGGTATGTATTTTTTCCAAATTACAAATTGAAGAAAATGTATGATAAGATGAATGCTAAATGCAGTCAAAATACAGTACCAATAAATAATATTATTGGTCAACACACTTGTTATGGTCAGTATCGACACAATAAAAAACTCTTCTGCAACAATGATAGAAAAATTCCGTGTGTCAATATCCATAAATTTATTCATACGTTGTGCTATCCTTGGAAATCGCCTATCAAAATCGGAACGGTTCTTATTCATCCATTTCTCAATCATGATTATTTCTTCAAATTCATGTATCATGAAAATGATGGGAAAAAGAAGTAGTATAAATTTATCCATAACATAATTTATCCATCACGAAATAGTCCATTATTTTTAGGACCATATCCAGTTTTCATACTTTTTTACTGTTCCCATGCGTGAACAGTTGGCTGCAATGATTATTTATCATGACGGAAGCTGCTTTTGCTGAATCCGCCGAATATGCCCTTCACGATTTTGCAAAAGACATAAAGTACCAATACTACGACTATAATTTCTCCCATATCCTTTTTTATATTTAGCGTTACAAATTTCCAATAAGGGTCAGAGGCTTCCCTAAATATACTTAAACTGACAGGCAAATCCGTCACTAATATGGTATCGGTTGCCTTGACTTCCTATTTCCGATTTCCAGGTACGCGGCCAGGTTTCCTGCTGAGTGCCACATTGTACTTGCCTAAAATTTGGTACACAGTACTTTTGCTCTTGACATTGCAATGCGCCATGATTTCATTGACTGAATACCCGTTGTTGTACATGTCCACAGCTATTTTATCCCGCTCGGTCTTGCTCAACATTTTGCTCGTCTTCACCGGTACACTGATACTCTGTTGCAGGCGTATCACCCGGTCAGATGACTTGCGTAATACAGCCACTTCTTCCGGAAGAGATCCGAACATGGTCAGCACCTCCGCCGCCGTCGTGTCCGGAAACAATTCACCACGGGAGTCAATCTTGTCATGGATGGAAATAATGCGGACCACTTTGATCCGGCATAACTCTATCAATGCGGCCAACTCCCTCAAACCGCGCACGGCGTTACTGAATTTCGAGACAACCAGTTCGTCCCCTCTCTCAAGATTTGTCATGAGCTGTTTCCAGCGAGGTCTGAGCGTCTCGTGCTGGACTGATTCCTCTATCACTTGTACACAACCGTACTGGCACATCCATTCCTTGTCCGCATCATATTCATCATACGAATTTGCCTTAAATATATAACCAACTTTTGCCATGTCAATATCCAATACAAATGATAACAAGTGCAAATATACAAGTTTTATTTGAGTGGCCAAATCAAACCATTATAAAAATCGAACTATTTATTTTTTCGTCCTTTTTCCTTTCACTTGTTTTCATTGATAATCATACTATTAAGTACGATATTGAAAAATGCACAAAATACAGTTCCAATGGTGTTAAGTATAGAAAATTATATATAGTTTTGCGTGAAATAGTACGAAAACATATAGTATGAAAATTCAAAAAACGAACCTTAAAGCATCAAGTTTTTTACACATGATAGCTGCCGCTTCAATCACGGTATGCATGTTCACATCATGTAATGGCGGATTGACTGAACAGTCCGAAAGCGATCCTGCCGGTACATACAGAAATTATCTGCTCGAAGTAAGGAAGATGAAATCTGTTTCATTTGAAGAGCTGTCAGAAAACCTTTGCCAATGGCAAGCCATAAGAGATTCCGTTTTTAACCATGTCCGGCAGGACACGGTTGGGATCCATGGTCAAGACCTTCGTAAGACATGCGAAGGCATACATGATTCCCTACGCCTGGAGTTCTCGCGTCTGGCTTTGTCAAGGCCACGTTCCTATCAGGAGTTATTCCTATTGAAAAGAAAACTTTCATCTAATGACAAAGACAATGGATTAATCCGGACCGTGGAAAAGATCCGTCCATTCTTTGAGTCATTAGATAAACGCCCAATCCATAAGGGAGACAGGAAGCAAATCATTTCGGATTATCGTACTTTGCTGGCCAACACTCTCCGAAATGGCATACACGGGACAGATGACATGACAGAGTTCATCGGAAAAGAGGATGCTATTTTTCGGGCGTTCTTGCCATATCTGTGCAGCATTGGTGATGAAGACATTTCCGATATAACGCGTGATACGGAAAGATGCTGTTTGCAGATTTTGTTTGCCGCCGAACGTAAAGAGATACCTCACCAGGATGCCCTCGTTTACCTGGCCATGCGAACCAATCGCAGACTGATACTTAATACCGGAACCTGCATCAATGACATTCATAATCAAAAGGTCCAAACAAAAGCACAAGCCTACGCATATATCTGGATGCTTATGCGCCCATACGTTTCTATGGACAGTTTCCACCTGTCGATGCTTTCTTCCAAAGACCAGGAACAGCTTGAACGGTTTGCCGTACAGACTCCGGCCATATTTGAGACTTTGTGCCGAATCTTGAACTCGGGAGACAACCGCCTGGATGAATTACCCGGAATGCTTATGGAGATTTACATTCACACGCTATAAACATAAAATCAAATGAATATGCTACGACACTTTCTGAAAGACTTTATGACGTTTGTCCCCCTTCAGTTGCCACAGCTGCTCGATGTAACCACTATGGAGGAGCCGCAGTTTTACGGGGACTATGTCCTGCTGACTTTTCCATTGCATGATCCTTATGACCTGGAAGAAGTGATGGATATGCTGGAGGATGATATGGAACTGATTGTGCTTTATCATCACATTCCTATGCAAGACGAACCGTTCGGCCATAGTACATGCGCTTACTCCAATCCATCTTTCGGCCAAATGTTCAAGGTGAACGCAAAGACTGATTCCGATGGCAAGGTCCATACCGTCCTTGTAACCATATATGATTCACTTGAACAAATGTACGGGGATCTCTGCCTTGACTTGCAACTCCATTCTAAAAGCGGAAAGCTGAAATACCAGAAGAACAAGGAGGACATACTTATTGACTTTTTATAAAAACAACAACATCATGAGAAATACATTATACAGGCAGATGGTCTATTGGATCAATGCCCACCGAACATGGATAGAGGTCGCAGACGACAACCTCTATAAAGAACATATCATCTCAAGAAGTGACAGGACGGACTACCTTGTCTCCCGAACTTTGGTCCTGCGGGCGTTCAAGACAAACGGAACACACCTCGAAGGTACCACATGGGCCATCCCTGAACATGAACTGAACAAAGCTTTGGCTATCTATCGCAAACAGGACCGGTCATTCAAGCAGCGAATCAAAAAAGCTGCAATGAACCTCACGGCCGTGGATGCCGAAACCATTATCCGCTTGGCAACTTATGATATTGTCCACTTGGAACTCAGAGCAACACCTATACACGTACCCGAAAAACCATATTACTTATGTTACTGAAAATATTGCAACTCATCTTTTGCGTGACCCCTCTTGTACTGTCATTGATATTGTACAAAAAGCCATACCGGTTTATGGCAAAGTTTCACGCTTCCATGAAACAAAACATCAGAGCCCGCAAACTTTATACACGGGTGATTCTGTTCCTGCTACTGCTTTTCCACTATGTCTATGCAAGTGGACATGCTGGTGAATTCGGCATCCTGGTATCAACCGTTATCTGTGCCGCTATGTTCTCGTTCAAGCTGGCGGACAGGTGTCTGAGCCGTTTGCATGATTCCATGGGTCTGTTTGCCGGCATCAGTGCTATAACATTGGTCAGCTGCTTTGAACCGTATCTGTACACTACTACCGTAACTGCGTACTATATTCTTTTGGCAGCCCTGTTCTATCCCTCTGCTCCGGTCACAGCCGAATGCGATGATGAAGAAAAGGCTGAAGGAACGACAACGCATCCTGAAACGATATCCGAAAAGAAACACGATAATCATCACGCGATGGTGTCTTTGAAGCGGACAAAGGCAGCATTTCAGAAACTCCGCACTGTAATAATCATTAAAACAAAGTAAAATGGAAAATAGTCAAGAGAATACGACCTTTATATTGGCAGATGTCAAGGTGTTCGATTTCCTGAAGGAGAAAGCCGGAGACCGTAAAACGAAGACGGAAGCGTATTGGGACTTGCTGGACAGATCAATGGCAGGTTTTGTTTCTCCATTTGTAAGAAAAGTGGAGCGAAAACTTCTTCCCAACCAATGTCATGTGACAATCTCCGATCTTGTGGAATTCTGGCATTGGCATCGTGCCACTGTCCGAACCTTTCTGGATGCTCTGGAATCTTTCGGGCTACTTGAACGCACAAAACTTAATAAAAGCGTCATTATCACCATGACCGTGCAGTCTGGAAAAAATGCAATAGCCGGAACTGAACAGGAAGAGCCGGACTTTGCCACACGAATCGGCAGTATATTGTCCGAATGGGTCATCGGCAAGAAGACATCGGAGGATGCCGGTCATTCATGTGGTCAGGCTCTTTGCCAGGCATTAGCCGCCATTGCCGGTAAAGATAATTCTCAGGCTTCCGGCAATGGCACCGATACGGTATCGGCAGAAGTCGTCAGACAGGAAGAAAAACTAAGGGAAACAATATTAGAGTGTATTGCCAATGCCGCTCTCCAGCGTGTGTTGCGTAAGTCAAGATTCGATAACAGTTCACAACTGTCGCAGTTCTTCACCCTTGACCTCGGCGGTGAATGGGGCGCGTTTATCGAGACCGCCAAAGAGCTTGCGGAGCTTGTATTTAATCCCGAAACATCCGGCGCAGGTGTTGATATGGACAGGAACAAAGAACTCCTTAAATCGTTCCGTATTCCCTTTTTATCGCTTGCGGCAAAAGCCCAGACATTGTCGGACTGAACCGGGAAACGAAAATGAATTGTATAACCAGGAACAATCCATCCCTATCTCAGTCCTGACATCCTTCCAGTTTTATGAGGCAAGTGGGCTTGCCCACATGCCACGAAACAGAGGGAGTGGGTAGCCTAATACCCCTGCCGACTAACGTCGCAGGGAGGCATGTCCGAACAAGCAGCAAGCTGGGACATGATGGATTGTACAAAACAAAACGGAAACAATATGGCAAATGCAAAACAGGTACTTGACGTACATGTATCCAAAGGGATAACAATGGCTCAGAGTAATGAACATATGCGCAATTGGACAGAGAAAGGTTGGAAAAGGGCAACTGACCTTGGTAATTATGACCCGACACGTGAACACCTGAATTTTGAAGTCGTATCAGGAGGTAAGATCCGTCCTATCGACAAAGGCCGGAGCATTCCTGAGCGAATGGCTGAACTGTTGCATAAACGAGGCATAAAGGATCCCAATGAAGGTTTGGAAGAACCGAGATTCCGTACAGTCGTAAATATCATTTTTGGGGGCTCTCGCACACGGATGCAGGAACTCGCATTTGGCAAGCAGGAAGTCGATTTTGAAAAAGGTGCGGACAATAGACACATAAAAAGGAAGAGTGAGATTGAACGTTGGGCAAAGGATGTCTATTCATTTGTCTGCGGCAGATATGGTGAACAGAATATTGCCGCATTCATTGTACATCTGGATGAGTTGAATCCACATGTGCATTGTACTTTGCTGCCAATCAAAGATGGGAAGTTTGCGTACAAGGAGATATTTGCCGGTAAGGACAAATATGAATTCAGCGAGCGCATGAAACAGCTTCATACGGACTTTTATGCAGAAGTCAATAGCAAATGGGGCATGTCCAGAGGCTCAAGTGTTTCCGAAACGGGAAAGAAGCATCGCAGTACAGAAGAATACCGTCGTATGCTGTCAGAGGAATGCTCTACAATAGAAGAGAATATCAGCCGCCATCAGCAAGTCCTTTCCTCTCTCCATTCGGACATCCGGATGGCAGAGCGCAGGGTCAAGGGCTTGACTTCAATGGTGGAAAACTTGAAAAAGGAGCAGGCCGAAAAAGAAGCCCAATTGTCGGCACTCAAAAATGATATGGAAGCCCGGAAAGGTGATGCACAGACTTTATCTGCCGAGAAAGAAAAGCTCGAAAATGAGCTGGCCGCTATCCAGAATAAATTGGCAGACAAACAGGAGAAGCTACAGACCGCTGACCGACAACTTTCCGAGCTCAAGGAAAATATGGATGCCATTCAGGAGCGGACAGAAGAACTGAAGGAAGAAGCATACAAATACTCGCGTGATGTACATTCCAAAGTGGACAGTCTGCTCAAGGATGCCATGTTGGAGAATATGGTCAATGAGTGGCGGGAAATGTCGGCGCAGATGAAGCCTTCCGAACGGCAACAGTTCGATGACACGCTCCTGTGTTCCGTGGCGGAACGGGGGACGGAAGTCATGCGCTGTGCGACAATGCTGTTTCTTGGAATGGTCGATGATGCCACAACATTTGCCGAAACACATGGCGGCGGAGGTGGCGGAAATGACCTCAAGTGGGGACGTGATGAAGACGAGGACAACCGTGCCTGGGCTCTCCGGTGCATGAAGATGGCAAGTCGCATGATGCGTCCTTCCAGTGGCAAAAAAGCCAAACGATAAATGGCAGAAATGTATTACAATCAAAGTTATAACAAATAAAAATCATTTGAATATGACAAAACAAATCATTCTTATCTTTGCCGTTCTCTGCTCCGTGCAGGTACAGGCAAATTCACGATATACAGAAAGAGATACTGTACAACATGAGTTCTTCCATGATGCCACAGAACTGTTCCAACCCCTCCAGCCGGTCTATCTTGACGGTGTGGTAGTGCCAAGGACCGGGAGTGGCAATTGGTTTGTCAGTGTCACCGGAGGGGCAACCGCTTTTCTCGGAACGCCTCTTGGCTGCGAAGATCTGTTCGGACGTGTGAAACCCTCGTACAACCTTGCCGTCGGAAAATGGTTTACTCCTGCCGTTGGCGCCCGCATACATTACAGCGGTTTGCAATTCAAAGATGCCGGGTTATCCACGAAAAATTACCATAGCGTCCATGCAGACCTGCTATGGAACCTGCTTGGTTATCGGTATTCCGGACAGGAGCAGACACGCTGGGGACTTGCCCCATTTGTCGGAGTCGGACTGATACACAATTCCTCCGACAAGACTTCTCCTTTCGCCTTCTCATACGGTATTCAGGGACAATATCGGATTTCAAAACGGGTAAGTGCAGTACTGGAGTTCTCGGGGACAACAACCTCACAAAAATTTGATGGCTATGGCCGAACAAACCGCCTGGGTGATCATATGGTATCACTGACAGCCGGATTCACCTTCCATCTCGGGAAAATAGGTTGGAAACGAGCTGCTGATGTCACGCATTACATCCACAGGAATGAACAGCTCATCGATTATTCCCGTGCCTTGTCCGAGAAGAACAGCCGCTATGCCGGACAACATGACCGCGACAAACGAACGCTTGCTGAACTGAAGAAGATTCTGGAAATCGAAGGTCTGCTTGATACCTACGGGCACTTGCTGGAAGATGAGAAGAATGGACAACAAGGATATCCTGTAAACAATTATAGTGGGTTGAACTCATTGCGTGCAAGACTGAAACACAGACATTGGGACGGAATATCCCCTCTCGATACGGCATTCATTCATAACAACAATAACAACAAGGACAAACAGAATCCGGATTCCCTGGTATCGAATAAATTCATAACGGCTGAAGGGCACAATCCCATGGTTGTGAATCATGTCTCGGATAGCTGTATCGGAGCTCCTGTATATTTCTTTTTCACTCTTAACACGGCCCGCCTGACAGATGTTTCACAGAAACTCAATCTGGATGAATTGGCAAGGGTCGCAAAGAAATATGACTTGCATGTAAGAGTTACTGGGGCTGCGGACAGTTCTACAGGGACATCCGGCATCAATGATTCATTGAGCCAGTCAAGAGCGGACTTTATCGTTTCGGAACTGAAGCAGCGCGGCATTCCTGCAGAAAGGATCATAAAAATCAGCAGAGGTGGAATTGCCGACTATCTGCCGACCGAAGCCAACAGACACACGAAAGTTGAACTGTTTTAGCCATAGAGAATCTATTATTAACCAAAAGCCTCTCCGCTGTGAAGCGCAGAGGCTTTTTACTTGATACCTGGTATGTACGTATTCCGAAAGGAATCATTTGGAGGCTTCCAGTGATTCTTTTCGGAACTGTTTCAGAAGCTTTTCAAGTTCAAGTGACGCTTTACGGGCACGCATTCCTGCTGCCTTATTGCCTTTTTCAATCTGAAGTTTGGCATTCTCTGAAAACTGAGCGAACAATTCGCTGATCTGAGCAAATGAATTTTCCATATTACAATACATTTATATAATACAATACGTTGGCAAAGATATTGAAATATATCATTCTTTTGTCAGAACGCGTTCTGTTATATCATGAATAGCATGATAATGCCATTTTTATACCCATTTCTATATTCAATAAATTGATATTCTCTCTCATCACCGGCTTTCCTTGCCGGAGAGATTTCATATGCAAAGGTACAGCGACGGACGGTCGCCAAGTACCGCTGTGCTAACGGCTCCCGGATCTTCACGGCAGCCTTCCACAAATCGAAGATTTGGGTATTCCGCTTTATCCTGTCACTGTTTACTTGTCTTGTTCGTCCTATGCTCGCTGTCTGTCCTGCATAAAAATCATTCCCCTACAAGAAGCCGGAAGAGCTTCGATAAGAGGGAAAACAAAAACAATGTTCAACAATTAAATTATTACGATTATGCCGAATTGGTGCAGTACTGCGTATGTGATAGATGGCGACGCAAAAGAAGTGAAGCAACTGTATGAGTTGATGAAAGGACTGGAAGAACGTAAGACACCTTCAGTAGAAAACGGATTTGGGACTACTTGGCTGGGATGTCTCGTGGATGCTTTGGGTAAGGATTGGAACGATGTACGTTGCCGTGGCTCTTGGAACGGACTTGAAATGGACGGTGATGTATTGAAGTTTTCCACAGAAACAGCGTGGGCCCCATGCAGTGAGACATTTGACCTTGTGAGGGAAGCGTTCCCCAATCTTCGCTATTACTTTCAGGCGGAAGAGCCAGGCATGGAAGTATATGAAACAAACGATGAATTTGGTACATATTTCAGTGACAGGTTCTTCTTGGACGCATGTTCCCCAGAGGAAGAGTATCTCAGTGAATATTTCGAGACCCAAGAAGATGCGTTCGCTTGGCTTGAAGAAAAATGCGGAGAGCCGATAAAGTCAGCAGAGGATGTCAAGGCACTTGACGAACGCTGGCAAAGCAAGAGCGAAGATGCCTTCTGCTACCTGCATGAATTTCAAATAGTAAACTAATTCAATCCGACATCAGCAAATGATTCCCGAGCATTATTTGTTCGGGAGTCTTTTCTATCTTAAAACCGCACAATATGCTGTCCATCACCATACGTTGGGAGTGGTAGTTCTCCAAATCATTGGCATCCCATTCCAATATGGTTTCCCCAAGCAGAGAAAACTCTATCATTTGAACATATGCAGAATGTAACTGAAGGCGGAACCTATCTATCTGTCGGTTTTCTTCTTCAAGTCCTTCCAGTTTCTGCCATTCATAGAAACTGGTATATGCGATACATCCGACAAGAATGGAGATAAGTATATATCCCAACCGTATTGCCTTATAGAAATTTCCTGACCGCTCCATTATTTTAATGACATTGATTTTTGGAACATGAATAAAAGTTTATCTTTTTCGTTCATGCGGATATTATCAGAATAACCGTCTTTTGTTATTTGATACCCACATGGCTTAACCATAAAAATGCCTAAGCCCTTAGTGTACGAACTTACTTCTGAGGCATAGTCTTTACTTGTATTTAATGGAACTTTCCCTTTAATATGACACCACTCATTATTACAACTGATGTCTTCAATCTCAGACATCAGTTTTTGCAAATCTGTAATAGCTTTGGAACTCGCTACTTGGGGTATCTGCAACTCAAAACAGAGCATCGGTTCGAGAATGTCCACACCTGACTGTTGCAAAGCCAGCCTGAAGACATAAGGGGTCAGCTGTCTGAAATCAGCAGGTGTACTTACCGGGCTATAATACTCGGCTTGAGTAAAAGTTACTTTCAGATCTGTCACTTCCCATCCATGTAAACCAGATTGGCAAGACATACGAATCCCTTCAAAAACGGCATTTTGAAAAGAATGGTTCAGATAACCATAGGAGATGTCACTTTCGATTTGCAACCCTGCCCCTAACGGTAAGGGTTCAAGAGTCAGCCCTATTGTGGCCCAGTAAGGGTTGGGTGGTACTTCGATCTGAATAATCTTATTGACCTTTTTTATAGGTCGTTCTTTGTAGATAGTCTTGATCTCATCAAAATGGACCTTTACGGAAAATCGTTCTTCCAGCAATGTCTGTATGATTTCCTTTTGGGTCAAACCATATAACGAGATTTCCAATTCATCACTATATGAGTTTATGGAAAAGGACAAAGACGGGTCTTCAATCCACAATGTATTCAGAGCGGATATCACCTTGCTTCTCTCTTCGGGCTTATTTGGCCGGACGGAGGATTTGAGAGCGGGATGCTGATGAGATAATCCTTGAATCAAACAAGGTTTAGCACCTAAATAATCTCCGATTCGAAAATCTTCTATATCTTCTACAATCGCGATATCATTGGCACCCACTTCATCAACATTTATCTCTCTGCCCTGATAAATAGTCTTTAGATTTTTAATCTTGATGAATTTTTCCGAATCGTTGATTCTTACAACGTCTCGAAGTCTCAGACTTCCGTCAATTATTTTAAGAAAACTTCTTTTATGCCCTTTGGGGTCATGCTCTATCTTATAGAGATAAGCTGAAAGTCTGTTTGAGACTGATGCCGGAGGAAGTATAAAAGAAGAAATGGCGTCCAACAACTCATTGATACCGATATTGAACATTGCTGATCCATGTAGCACCGGATAGACTTTGGCTTTTGCCACAAGAGCGATTATCGTATTCCAATAATCAGCCGGTGAAATTTCGCTATCCGCCAAATATCGTTCTAATATATCGTCGTCATGGTTGCATACAAATTCTTTGTATTCTTCCTTTATATATGTTTGGGAGCAAACCGGATAAACCGATCCATCGACAACAGTTTGCATAAACAGGACATCTTGCGACAGATTTGTTTTTATATCCATATACAAACGCTCCAAATTCACACCGGCACGGTCAATCTTATTGATAAATATAATTGTCGGGATTTGCAGCTTTTGTAAAGTACTGAACAGCAACTTTGTCTGCGCTTGTATGCCTTCCTTTGCGGATAAGATGAGGACTGCTCCATCAAGCATTTTGAATGTCCGCTCCACTTCCGCAATAAAATCCATGTGTCCCGGAGTGTCAATGATATTGCATTTCACTCCATTCCAGATAATAGATGTCGTAGAAGCCCGGACAGTAATTCCTCTACGTTTCTCTATATCCATAGAGTCCGTTATGGTGTCACCATTATCCACACGGCCGCACTTTTCCGTTGCTCCACTGGCAAACAGCAGATTCTCGGTTACGGAAGTTTTTCCTGCATCAATGTGAGCAAGAATTCCTAAATTTATAATATTCATTTGGATTAAGCAATAATATACTACAGTAGATGCATTGTCGAAACGCACCTTTTAATACCTCCTCGTAGCATATGAGAACTACAGGATTACTAACTCGTATTAATATGTATATTATTACTGCCGCATAACGATTACAAAATTACACAAAAAAATATATCTAACAAAAGTGGGAGGATTTTTTAACTTTTTACCATAGACATTTTATGAGAAATATCAACACCTACAACAGAAGAAGCACCGTGTTCCATCGCATAAATACAGTGCCATCCATAGCCGCATCCTAAATCAAGCACACGCTTATCTTTAAAATCCGGCAGCAGCTTTCTCAATGTTTCCCATTCTCCTGCACCGGCTAGTCCCTGCTGTGAGCGACTCATTTGACTGTATTTTTGAAAAAATATATTATCATCATATTTGTTTTCTTTCATCTGAATTCTCCTCGTTTAAAAAGTTATTTATCTCCGTTGCAATTTTTTTCACTTCTTTATAAAGCTTCTCGGTCATATCGTAGCATTCAAAAAGTGAAAGACCGAGTACTTCAAAAATATGATTAACTCTTTCGGCATATTTTTCAGGTTTATATTCAAAAGTTTCAAGCAGTTTTATAGCTTTCTTTTCGCCCTTTATTTGCTTACCCTTGACATCAAAACTACGCACTCCACGTGGCTCGAGTTGATGGAATTGATGTCTTTGGCTAATTTTAGAGCCCGACGTATGCGGAAACATATCTATCAATTTTTTACTGTTTTTTGAGAAAACGAGGTATGAGGGAACATATCGAAGTAATAAACACCAATAATACGCATTAAAAACTAATCACTGTTGTATTTAAACTATTCGAAAAGGATTTAAATATTAAGGGAAGACTCTATAGATCTTTTCAAATAATTAACGAGTTCAATTATCTCAGTCTCCATTCCTTCCCACTTGTCATCATAATCTCCCAAATAAGCCTTTTTTGCTTTTTCAAGTAAAGTAGCATGCTCTTTGGCTAATTTAGGTATCGCCCATTCAGCAGCCTGATCTTTTGAGCAAATTCTACCGGAAGAGGATGTCAGCCACATTCTGGCTAAAGTTAAAATCACATTGCGTTCGTCACCTTCAATGCTAGCTATCAACCCGGGTAAGGATTCTTTAATCGCCCTTCGAATATCTGTCATTGGTACAGGCTCAATCACTTCTGTTGCCTCTGGTCCGAAAAGGTTAATACTATTTTCTCTTAATTGAGATAAAAGAATTGCTAAATCGGGATCATAAGTTGGCTCAGGAATTGCTCCCTTATCAAACTGCTCCCTTAGCCACTCACCATACATAAATTCATGTTTAGGAGGAAATTTCCAAGGGACAACATCCTTTTGATTTATGACCGTAACTTCAAGTGGTCTAATAGCATTTATGTTTCTATATAAGGCAAAGAGGATAATTTTTCTGTCACTGATTGAATAATATTATCTATCATACGAACACGCCCTTTATTTTATTTTGCATCTAATTTTCTAATCTCAGTTATCATTGGGCAAACTATTGCAATGCAAATAATTAAAATACCTGATAGTAAAAACCAATGATTTACATCGATTCTATCAGCAAAGAATCCAGAAAGAATTAACCCAATTGGCATAACAAGAGACATGATACTTCCAGTTAAAGAAAATACACGTCCTAAATATTCAGGCTTAATTTTCTCCTGAAAAAGAGCTGTTTGCACACCGCTGTAAAACGGAACCGAAAGCCCCATTATTGCACAGCAGACTACAAATATGAAAAATCCACTTTGAGGAAGTAATCCTGAAATGGTTAAGCTTATCCCCATCATAAAAATTGATGCCGTTATTAATAAGATTCGCTTTTGGTAATTCCCAAATAACCCTAATAATAGACCCCCTATCAACATACCAGAGGCATAAGCAATCTCCGTAATAGAAATATGCATCGGTGTACCATTAAAATATTCCATAGTGATTAAAGGATATAATGCATTTATGGGCATATAAACAAACATATATAATGTTCCAACGAGTAATAAAGCAAATAATCCTTTATTTTGCCGTAGTACAGCCATTCCTTCTTTCATTTCTCTTATGAAATTTGGTTTCAAACTTTGCACTTGATCACCTAGCTTAGGAATACGTACAATTGCTACCGTAATAGATGCAATCACAGCCCCCAATACATCGATGGCAATAATAGCATTTAGTTCCCAAACGGAGTATAAGAGTGCTGCAACCGCCGGACTAACAATATAGCTTATAGACTGCAAAGACTGACTATAGCCTGCACATTTCGTAAGCTGTTCTTCTGGTACTAAAAGTGGAGTAACCGCATTGAGAGCCGGGGTATGAAAAGCTGTTCCAATGCTACGGATGAACAATACTACCATAACCATCCAGATAGGTAACTCCATATACAATGCAACAATAGCTAGCACGGCCCCAGCTGCTGCGATAATTAAATCAGCACCAATCATTATCTTCTTCCTATCATGACGATCCACTAATACACCAATGGCTGGTCCAAAGACCGCATAGGGTAAAAAACCTACAAGTGAAGCCATAGACAAGACCATCGCAGATCCTGTTTTTTCTGTAAGGTAAAAAATAATCGCCATTTGCAGGATGGCACTAGTGATTAATGATACTGCCTGCCCTGCCCATATTGTATAAAACTTAAGTTTCCAATTGTTGTATTTTTCCATTTCCTTAATTCCGCAACACTATAATTTAACTTTATTTATAAGTTCCTGAGCAACAAAAAGTTGCCCAGGATTTTGCCATGTCAGAATTTTCACTTATCTTAGTGTTGCAATTAGAAAACAAGCGAAAATCGTAACAAGGCGCAGCAAAGTACAAATAAAATTCGAAAAACTCACACCTTTTGGAGGAATTTTTTCAATCATGGAGAAATTTGACTCCATGCTTTCACCCGTTATCGACTCAACACTGGGTCAGAGATGCAGCAGTATCTTCGGATATCAGTTCAGCGAGATAGTCCGTTCGCTGATGAGCGTTTATTTCTGTGGCGGCTCATGCGTGGAAGATGTAACGTCACAACTGATGCGCCATCTCTCGTATCATCCTACCCTTCGTACATGCAGCTCTGATACCATCCTCAGAGCCATCAAGGAACTGACACAGGAAAACATCTCCTATACTTCCGACCAAGGCAAGACCTATGATTTCAATACTGCAGACAAACTCAACACATTGCTTATAAACGCTTTGGTTTCTACAGGCGAGTTGAAGGAAATTGAGGAATACGATGTTGACTTTGACCATCAGTTCCTTGAAACGGAGAAGTATGATGCAAAACCGACCTACAAAAAGTTCCTCGGCTACAGGCCTGGCGTATATGTTATCGGTGACAAGATAGTCTATATCGAGAACAGCGATGGTAACACGAATGTGCGTTTTCATCAGGCAGACACCCATAAGAGATTCTTCGCTCTTCTGGAATCCCAGAACATCCGTGTAAATCGCTTCAGGGCAGACTGCGGTTCCTGCTCGAAGGAAATCGTCAGTGAGATAGAGAAGCATTGCAAACATTTCTACATCCGTGCCAACCGATGCAGTTCGCTCTACAATGACATCTTTGCTCTGAGAGGATGGAAGACGGAGGAGATTAACGGCATCCAGTTCGAACTCAATTCCATTCTCGTTGAGAAATGGGAAGGCAAGTGCTATCGTCTTGTCATCCAGAGACAAAGACGCAACAGTGGCGACCTTGACCTGTGGGAAGGCGAATACACTTACCGTTGTATTCTGACCAACGATTACAAGTCATCGACAAGGGACATTGTTGAATTCTACAATCTGCGTGGCGGCAAGGAACGTATCTTTGACGACATGAACAACGGATTCGGTTGGAGCAGGCTCCCCAAGTCATTCATGGCGGAGAATACTGTCTTTCTTCTGCTTACTGCATTGATACACAATTTCTACAAGACCATCATGAGCAGGCTTGACACCAAGGCTTTTGGGCTCAAGAAAACGAGTCGCATAAAGGCTTTTGTCTTCAGATTCATCTCCGTACCTGCCAAGTGGATCATGACTGCAAGGCAATACGTGCTGAATATCTACACAGAGAACCGAGCTTATGCAAAACCCTTCAAAACAGAATTCGGATAAGAATCCTTTCTTTCCGGTTTGAATCTGCGTATTACCTCAAGTCGCATCGTGGGGTAAGGGGATGGTGGCTACATATTGATGTTGTGCTGTTGCTTTTTACTGAAAGCTGCTACTAACGACTCATAAATCTACCCTTAATCGTGTATTTGATGATAGTTGCGGATTTTAGGTTCTATGCTTTTATAGACAGCCTGTTTTACAAAACTGCGCTGGAGGTGCATACCCTTTATATTCGGCCAGATTATTCCTCTTGTAAGAAATATATGATTTCCTACCTGCCGGCACTTTCTTGTCGGAGAGATTTTATATGCGAAGGTACAGCGACGGACGGTCGCCAAGTACCGCTATGCTAACGGTTCCCGGATATTCACGGCAGCCTTCCGCAAATCATAGATTTGGGTATTCCGCTTTATCCTGTCCACTGTTTACTTGTCTTGTTCGTCCTATGCTCGCTGTCTGTCCTGCATAAAAATCATTCCCTGACAAGAAGGCCGAAAGGCTTCAAGAAAAGGGAAATAAAAACAACAACTTAAAATTCAGAATTATGCACAGCAGAGTTTTTCAAATTTCAACAACGCAGATAGACAAGGAAAACTATCTGAACGAAGACACCCTCAATCAGGGCGACAACAGTTTTTACGATTATTGTGCCGACATCAGCGATGAAGAGCGCAAGGAAGAGATAACCAATTTAGTCAATTCCATCCTGCCGAAAGGAATGTTCGAACTTGTATCGGAAGACACGATACGTTATACAGGTGATGGCATGGAACAATGGAAAGAGAAGTATGTTGCAGAAATCCGGAAGAAAGCGGACGCCATTACTGTCGAAAATATGTTTGAGTGGAGTTCTACATATTACCTCAAGCAGGCAATAGATAATCCGCTGGATACCGGCTATCATTTTTATCTGAATGGAGACGGATGCCAGTCATTTGCCGAGCCATCCTTTGAGTTCATGCTGTTTGTCAGCTCTCTTGAACCCGGCACTTTGCTCTATGTCGGAGGCGTCATTGATTATCACTTCTGACGGTATATGTCGTATAGCCACCCGCTACCATGCGGGTGGTTTCACCCAACTCATTTAATGAAGTACAGCAATTGAAAGTATTACAATGAAGACAAAAACACTCCATAGTCAGGATGCAAAAAAAGTTGGCATCAGCAGTTTCCCCAATTTTCACAAGTCAGGAAGCATCAGTGGAATGAAAAAAACCTATTATGGACGGGACGCCCTGCTTGTGCGTTGTGGCAGTTATATTTACAATGTGTCAAGTGCCCCTGAAATATACTACAAAGTAGCACATTAGTATTTTAGTAAAGTAGTAAAATAGTAAATAAGTAAAATAGTAACATGAAGACTTGCAGAAAAGATTTTCAAGGCAGGAAAAGCACAACGGTTCTTAAATTGCTTTGCCGTAATATAGCTGCCGGACGTTTTAACTGGCGGAGATACTGTACGCCTCAGACTTATTTCGGTCAGGAGATTTGCGTTACACCATTGCACTGTTCCTATGGCCAAATCGGCTACACCGTGCATTTCCCTTACTCCAACATGCCGGAAGTGGAATATGATTGGGAAATGGGAAAATTGACAGTAGATGAAGAAAACTGGAAAGAATATTTCCGACATAGCGAACAATGACAAGGGGCTGGCATTCACACCAGCCCCAAATCCTTTTCATTCATCGTCGCATTCCACCGCTATATTCGGCCTCCTGCTGTTCCTCCCTGTATTCTTCCAGGTCGTTCAGTTGCTCATTCACGCCCTGGAGATTGGCATCCAGTGTCATGTTGTGGTCATAAGGGTAATGATGCTTCACGGTCATGCCCGCGTTGGTCATCGTCCCCACATCCAGCGAGTCACTGTCCCTGTTGTAATTGACATGCAGCACGTCGCCGTTCGGCATTTCGAAGACCGGCATCTTGTGCCGCGTCATTTCCGCAAACTGTTCTGCAGCCATCTCCCTCGCCAATGCCTTCACATCCTCGCTGGCCCTGTCAACTCCATATCTTCGGATATGGTCTCGAACTTCCTGTTCGGTGTATTTCAGCATCACGTCATAAGTTCCTCCTACACTACCGTTATACACGACAGCGAAATGCTGGTCTTCAATCAGCAGGTCATCGCCACGGTTCTGCAAAGGAGAGGCATAGGTGTACTGTTCATCCATTCCGTTCCCGTCGTAATACTCTTTCGCAAGAGTGAGCAGCCCGTTGTAGTCCCCTTTGTCTTTCAGTGCGTCAAGTCGGTTGGTATCGTCCGCCATTTGCAGATAGGCTACAGAAGCATAATATACCTTTTCCTTCGGGGTTTCCGTCCGTTCCTGATTTTCGGTCTTTTCCCTTTCTATATCCCTGGCTATCTGGTCTATTTTCTGCGTGATCATGGATGATGCCTTCTTCACGTCCATAAGTACGGTCTTAATGTACTGGGGTGACTCCTTCAGGTTATCCAGCCACGATTTCAGATACGGACAACTGTCCTCTTTTATATGTTTGGCCATTCCGTAGCGTTGGGAGATCAATGCACCGCACAATTCGGCCACAAGTTCTTCATCGCTATACTCCTTTGAACCGAAAGAGGTCGGTTGGAAACGGTTTAGCACACCTTCCGCACCAGTTGAATGTCCCATCTCATGGAACAGTGTTCCGTAAAATGCTTCCCCGTCCTTGAACTGCACCTTCTCCGGTACGGTGATTTCATTCTTGCTAATCGAGTAAAAGGCATCATCCTGATGTTTCACGTTGATGGGACATATCCATAGATTGTCGCGTATCATCCTATCCACCGGTTCGAAACTGAACATTTCACCTTCATGGACGAATGGACGGCCGTTTTCCTTTTCCAGCTTCTCCCACAGTTCAGGACGAGCCTCTTTCAGATTCGTCTGGGCGACGTTGAACACGCGGAATACCTGCATCTTGGGATACACGTTATACTCTTTCTTTTCGTCCTCGGACAAGTTTTTGTAATCGTCATACTTGATCTTCTCCTTGGTCTCCTTGTGGATGCAGGTAAATGTGGTCAGCATGACGGGAAACGATTTCTCGCCTTTCAGTACCGATACCCTCGGCAGTTCCTCGCCGTTCTTGCCCGGTTTGTTCAGTCTCTGCACGCAATCAAATGTGCAGAACCTCGGAATAGTGTATCCTTCCTTTTCGCAGTGCAGCATGAGCATAAGCGCATTCATACCGTTGTATTCGCGTCCGGACAGATTGCGTGGCCACTGAAGGCTGCCCTCGGTGAACCAGGGCTTCTTCCAGTCCTTGCTGATAGTCTCCAGCTTTTCAATCATCATTTCCGCAAAGAGGTCGAGAGCCTTGTCTTCGCTGTTCGGCCCGTCTGTATTTTGTCTCCTGTAGCCTGCCATAACCGTTACTGATTGGAGTTAGACGAATCTGCGACACATTGTGTAAGTTCCTCTACACGGCAGGATACATTAGGCTTACCGTTATGGACAGTCAGGCCCATCTCGCCCTTGGCATCGATCTTCACACCAGGCTGGAGCCATTCTTCACGCTGCCTGTTGAAGCAGAAGAAACGTACCCATTGGTACTCAAAGCCGTCAGCGACTTTCTCCGTGCTGAATGCCGAGAACATCGTGTAGGACTGGTCTTTCTTGTCCTTCTTTTCCTCGATGTTCTTTCCGACCTTTCCACAGAAAACCATCTCTCCTTTGAGAGTATTGGCCGCATCGGCAGCCACATCGCGGATCTCGTTTGCGAAAAGGTTGAAATAGGTCCTGTCGCCCCTGTGCTTCAGGTACATCGTACCGTCAATCTCGACACGTGAGCCTTTCCCGTAGCAGGAGGCTTCCTCCTGACCGCCATCTTTGCTCACATCGATCTCGACAGGCTTTTCCTGACCATCAGTTGCAGGAACCATTATCTGGAGAGGGAACGTAAAAAACGGTTTTCCCTCCTTGTTTGTGCGTGTAGTAGCATCGCGGTTGATAATACCGCATACAGTAACATTACATTTAATCATAACTCGTTTTGTTTTTAGAATGGTACATATCATCCGGCAAATGCTGGTTATATTGATGTTGAAGGTCTGAGAGCATATTCTAATCGGGCGCACGGATCATTGCCCAGACAAGCCATCCGGCAACGAGCAGCTGCACTCCCACGATAAGGAATGTTGCCGTCAAGCCAAACAGCTTGTAGCAGGACAGGACATACAAAGCCAGGTAGGATAATCCTGCCAGATACTTGCATAGCTGTATCATCACGCATTTTATCATATCGCCATGCTTCATCTTTTCAGATTTTCCGTTTGTCCTCGCTGCTCGGACATGCCCTGTTCGAAATTCTGTGAAGCCATTTCCGAAAGGATGGCAGTATTCAGCAATCCCGTCACGCGCATCCGCTTGGCTTCATCCGTAAGGGTACTGTTGTTCAGCACGGCCGACAGCCGGCTCAATTCTGCGGAACTCAACTCGCGCGATATATGCTGTTCGCCGTTATCCGCCTGAAGGACGGCTTTCCCGTTCTCTTTCATGGTCAGACTACAGCTTTTCATGTCAGGCAGCAGTGGTTTCAAGTCGATCTTTCCGCTATCCATGGCCCCCGAAACGGCGGCTTTCTGCTCTTCCTCGTTCTTGCTGTCAATCTGAACGGCCAGCACCATCAGTGAGGTAAAGGCCGTCATGGCCATCTCCATGACAGGGTCATTGCATCCGGACATGCCGACGCCACTGTCCTCCGAGGACAGCAGCTTTTTCATCCAGTCTTCGGTAGAAAGAGGTTTCTCGATTTTGGGTTCTTCTGTACTACGGTATTTCGCGAGCAGGTCATTGCCGTTGTACAGCACCTGCTGCTTGATATTGCCTTTCTGCGCAATCTCGGCCAGATATGCAGCCGGGTCGATGTCACGGCGCGTCCCGTCCGAATGGATGTTCACCACCCCGAAATGCAGGTGCTCTCCCGTGGTCCGTGTCCCCGTGTTGCCCGAGGTTCCAAGGCGTTGTCCTGCCTTGACACTGTCTCCCGCCTTGACTGCGATATCGCCAAGGTGCATATAGGTACACTGCACCTTGCTTCCATCCGGGCGGCTGTATTCGACGGTTACACTCTTGCCTCCGGCAGAGTTGGCATTGCCGTTTACCGAAACGACCTTTCCGCCGTTTTCCGTGGCCAGCACCGCATCGCCTTTGCATCGTATGTCAAGCCCCTTGTGCATCTGCTGCTTTTCTTTGTCCATCGGGTCCTGACGCATTCCGAAAGCAGAAGTGACAAAGAGGAATTCCTTGCGTTCCACCGGAAATGAATAGGCTTCTGCCTTTTCTTTCTCCTGGAGAGGATTGCTTTCCAGACCGAACTGCTTGCCCTGCGCGGCCATTTCCTGCATGACCTGATGGTCGTATTTGTCCAGGCCGTTCTGCTCGATGATCTTCTGCAGAGTCCCGGCATAGTTGCCCCCGGTCGCGTAACCGGCTTTGGCTATACCTTCCGTCCATCCCTTGTAGTCATCGGGACGGAGATTGAAACATTCCGCGTAGCGGCTGTTCTCCTTAAGGAACCTCGAATGGTGTTCATAGGAGTCTCCTACGTTATCATAGCTGCAGAATTTCTCGTTCGGCTTGTCATCCGAATACAGGCTGTACCGGCCGCCTTCCGCAATCCATGACTGTGTGGCCTTGATGCCGAAATGATTGTTTTCCTTGCGGGCCAGTTCACTCTGTCCGTTGGAACTCTCAAGGATCCCTTGTGCAAGTGTTACCGAAGCGGGGATGCCATACCGGCGCATCTGCTCCATGGCGTACTCTGCATACTTGTCTGCATATTCTTTATTTTTTCCTGCCATATCATTACCTCCTCATGCTTGAACGCTGTTCATTTTCTTCCGGCTCAATCCTGCGTTCGGACTGTTTCTCCTGTGCCGTATCAAAGAGAGTCCGTGTCTGGCCGTTTCCGGCTGTCCTTTCTGTTATGCCCGTTGTTCTGTTCCGGGCATCCGCGAGTCCTTCTGCATCCCGTATCACCACTCTTGCACCGCTTCTCGCAAGTTTCTGAAGGAAAGTATCGAGCTGGCTGACTGGGAATGTCACGGAAGCCGTAAAGCCTTTTTTCATGTCAGCCTCGTGCTTCTCCATTTTCAAGGCAAGCGTTTCCGTTACCTTGACGGCATCCTCGTTATAAGCCGTATAGTTGTCACCGGTTCTTACAAACTGGATAGCGTCCGGGTGTTTGGCCTTTATCTTGTCCCAAGCCTCTCTCTGCGGACTGACGGATTCAACGGTACGCTCTTCTCCATTCTGTCGGCTGACAGCTTCTCCCTGCCGTATCTCGGTTTCCTTCTCCTGCTTTTCCCCGGCGTGTTCCTCCTGCGACTGTCCCTTTTGCAGTATATCGGCAAACAGCGAGGCAGCCAGGTGCCGTTTGTAGCTGTCACGGTCTTCCGCCACCCACATGCGCTGCCATTGTTGCGGTGATACACTGCGCGGCTGCAGTTTCTGCCCGTCAATCGTTACGGCACACAGTACACCGTCCTGCTTGGTTTTGAATACGGACACACGCTGTATCCGGTTCAGGTCCACGTCCTGTGTCCCGCTGTTGAACAGATCGACTTTCAGGTCGGGCTTGATTTCAGCAAGCGCGTAATATTTATGAGCCAGTTCCATGCGGACCTTGTCTATATTATCCATGGACTGCTTGAGTGTGGAAAAGAAGCGGTTTATGTCTTCCTTATCGGGGTATATGCTATAACCTCTCTGATGCTCCGGCTTTATATAGAGAGCCCATCGGTTCTTGTCGTCCTGAATCATCTGGATCTTGTCAAATCCTACTTCGTTGGCCCGTTTTACTGCAGGGCTCACGTTCAGGGTCGAAAGCACTTCCAGGGCCCAGTTGTTCAACCGTGCCAGAGAGACCTGTTTCTCGGCAAAATACTTGTCATCAGGTCTGTAACCCAAGGCTCCGTCCGGATTGAAGAAACGCACAGTCTCGATGCCTTCCCGACGTAAAGCACGTCCGATACGGGCTTTGTTCATGCCGGGAATCTCGTTGTCCACCTCCGGTGATGCCCCGGCGGGAAGGATCACATCAGCCGACTTTGATACGGGATCTATGACAAGGACAATGGTTTTCTTGTCCTTGTCCGGACGTTTCCGTAACTCATCGGCCACGAAATAATGCTTGGGCAGCTGATCCTGCATGTCAGATGTCTGTTTCCTGTTCCGCAAGGTGGCATATTCGATTTTCTCTCCACGTTCCGCTTTACGGATAACTTCGAGAGCATTGTTCACGTCACTCTCGAGGGCATCTATCATATTCGGGTTCTCTTTGAGTTCCCGGTCCCAATATTCCACCAAACTGAGACTTTCGTCGGACAAGCGGGCTGGCAGTCCCAGCTCCAGCATCTTGATTCCCGATGCTATTTCCACGACCAGCCGTTCCTGTTTGACGGCATCGTCAGAAGGCGGCATACCGTTTTTCATCACCATTCCCTCGCGGGCAAGCCGCTGCTGATGTCCGGTGGCACTTACTATCTGGCGCAGGGTTTCCTGCACATAATCGTTGTAATGGTCAAAGTTCTTTTGGCGGGGCATATAGACGGCATCTTTGTCCGTTTCATAATGGGGCATTCCGCTGCCATCGTAACGGACCGGCACAAGGTTGTCACGCATTTTCAGCAAAAAATCATTGAAGCGGATATGCATACGCCGTGTGTCTGCCTCCGAATATCCTCGTTCCATGGCATTCCCATCCTGTTGCAGAACGGCCCTGTAAGCCTCTTCGTCCACATGGGGAAATGTCGTCTGGTCTATATTGAACAGAGTGCGTATCTCTCTGTTATGTACTCCCTTATATTGTTTCTTCTGCTCATCGTCCAATGTGAGGTAGGTTCCCCGGTTGATGAACTCTTCAGGATTGTTCCTGTGGACATATTTGTTCCAGTTATAGTACAGGAACGGCACACCCTGTTCATGCTCACGTACCGACGTGCCGCGGGCCTTGGCATCACTGAACAAGGTGAACAGGTTCGTATTGCATCCGTTCCGATCGGAATGCAATGCCATGAACAGTGCATTGAACGGGCTGGCCGACACGCCGTGCGGGTATAGCCTCGGATACCTCTTTCCAGAAGCGTTGAGCCAGTAACCATTGGCCTTCGAAGCCTCTCCCAAAGCAGTGGAAAGCAGACTGATTTGCCTTTCCTCTGCATTTTTCTCTATTTTGGATTTTTCTTTCATACAGTATATGTTTTGGGGTTATATGCTACTGGATACCTCGTGTACGCACGATAGTCTCCTGTTGTCCGTTGTCGTAATTGTCCGAGGCCCTTTGACGGAGCTGTTCGCTTCTGGCGAGTACGGCGTTTGCCAGCGTGTTGAGCGGTAAGGCTCCGGCCCGGTAAGCGTCAGTCACGGTCTGCGATAATTGGATAGTACAGGGTACACGGTCAATTGTCGCGACAAGCATGTTGCCTTGAAGTACGGGATTCGTGATGCGGGGATTGAGCGGTTCGTCAGGATAATGGCGGTATTGGGCTGCGCCTCTATTGGCCGTGTTCATTTCGCCTTCTGACCGTTCACGCAGCACTTCATGCCCGGCCTTGTTCAGCAGGTTCGCCCCGCCGAGACCGATAAGGAGCATCTTCAGCAGCGGATTCCGCACAAACATACCGGCCACTATGCTGGCTATAGGCAGCAGGTTGTCCTTGATGTTCAGGGACTGTGTCTTGCCTGTAAATACTCCCAGTAGAATATCCGGCAGCATCGCCATCACATAGCCGAGATTGCCGGCAATGTCTCCCATGCCGCTCAGTCCAAGGGTGCCGAGCAGATCTTCCCATCCGCCCGTGTTGCCGTTGGATGCCGGCGTTTCAGACAGGTCATTCACGGGATGTACCCCTGTTTCCTGCATGACCTCCGGCTCTTTTTCCGGTTGTACCGTTTCCTGATGTACCTGTTCCGGCTCTTCCGCATCCGTTTGTTTCTTTTCTTCCAGACTTTTCAGGTAGACTTCTTCCTGCCCCGGTGCGACGACCAGCGGCACATCCTTGTAGCGTTCCGGCCGTTCCTGTTTCAGCTTGTCCTGCAAACCTTTCAGGAACGGGAACGGCTGCTGCTTCTTCATCCAGTCCGTAAAGTTGAAATTGCAGACCGGTATCTGTTTCTTCAGCTGCTCATTGGCGGTCGCCGTGAAACTGTCCTTGTCTGCGGTCATGGTGGCTGCTTCACGCCGGAAATCTTCAAACACATTGTGTTCGCTGCCGAATACACCCTGGCTGATACATTGTTCGACTGAAATCGACTTGGGGTCTTCCGGCTCCAAATGTGCCATGGTGGCGGAGACGGCAGCATCCACACCGATGAATCTGGCGAATGCCGCCCATGAGCCGGCACCGCCCAGCATGACGGTATCCGCCGAGGCACCCAACAGCCATCCCGCACCCTGCTCGACCTTGCTCGGCCGGTAAGCGGCCTCACCACGCTTCTCGATCTCCTCGGCAAGCGGGGAACGGCTCAACATCTGCGGCAGGCCGAACAGGCTTGATTCCGCGGCCTTGCGGATGATATAATCAGCCGAAGACTTGGGCATACGGTCTTTCACCAGTTTGTCTATCATCTGCTGTTCCAGACGATAGTCCATGTAGGCATAGGCGAGATCGCCGCCAAGCTGTTCCGACAGTTCGTCGTACCGTTCGCGGCCGATTTCCTTCACGACTGCATCACGCCATTGCCCGGCCATATACGCAAGGTCGTGCTGTATGTCTTCCGAAGCGGCGATTTTCTCCTTGCACATCTCTACATAATCTTCCGTTGTCTTGGAGTTCCATTCGCCGGTAACTTTGAGCAGCTGGTACGGGTCGTTCAAAGGTTGGGCTGAAGAAGCCATCATGCTGAGAACCCCGCCAAGGGAGGTGGAATATTCCTTCATTTCCTCACCTTGTTTCCGGGCAAGATAATCTCTTGTCTCATCCATGACGGAAGCAAGGTGGTAACGGAAATAGTCATCCGAAAGACGTTCCAGTTCCGCGAATCGTCTGCTTTGTTTTATAGTTCCGTCCATAAGTATCCTATATCATATTTATCTGTTTCAACAGTTGTTCTTTTGTCTGTTCAATCGCATTGTGGTACACTTCCATCTGTTTGGGGAAGAACTCCTCCAGCCATGCGTCTTTCTCGATGTTGTCATGGATGAAGCGTATCGCCTGTTCACGCTCTATCTCCACGGAGGCTTCACCTTCCTCCCGGTTGTTGAACCATGCCTTTGTCCACCAGCGGACACCAGCCCGGTCCGGATATACGGACACGATACGCGGTATGTCGAAGCTCTGGATGTCGATGTCGAGTTCAGCCAGCGGATCAATGATGCCGCTGTAGCTTACGGCTTCGTCATGGAGTTTTTTTTTATGTCTCCGCTCATGGTGGAGAGGTACACGTTGTGACGCAGGGCCAGGTAATGCAGGAAATCAGCGATGAGCAGGTTCTGTACCTTGCTGACCAGCGGGATGGATTTATGTCCCAGTCCGAGAGGATTGGCCATGCTCGGCATGTTCTCGTAGAAATATTCTCTCATCGCCCCCATGGTGAAGATGTGGCGCAGAGACTGCTCCGTGTGCTCGGGCAACACGTAGGCTCCGCGTTGCAGATCCTCCATGTAGTACGGCAGGAAACGCAGCATCAGTTCCTCGATTTCCCGTTTGTCCTTGTCGTAATCGGTCTTCACGGTCATTTCCAGATCCGGGAATGCCGCCGTTTCATGTCCTCCCGCCTGACGAAGCGCACGGATGTTGCCGTAAAGCATGGTCAGGAACTCCAGCGGATTCAGTTCCTCTCCCTTGAACCGGGCTTCGACGTGCAGCCTGTCACCGCTCAAGGCCACAGTCTGACCGGCTTTCACGCGTTGCCCGAACTGCGCAAAGACATTTGACAGGTGTCCGTATGTCACCTCATATTCCCCGTACCGGATAGTCTGGCATATCCCGTGTACCGGATCATTGCCGACCCCTGACACGATTCCGCTCGCGACGGCAGACAGCCTGTAATATCGGGCGTTGAAGTCAATGCCATGGTGGAAAAACGGCTTGCCCGTTCCCGGGTCGGTCTGTTCGCCGTAACCGAGAGTCATTTCCACCTCCTTGCCCTGGGGCTCCTCGAAAGGCATACAGTAGCCGCTCTCGGAGTGAAGTATCATTTCTTCTGTATATTTCATTTCGTTCTGTATTGGTTCATAATGTTATCTTCTCATTCCTCCGTTATAAGTCTGTTCCTCGCTCTGGCCGGGGAAAGCCTGTATCCTTGCCACGCTCTCCGTGTTCGTGTCACGGAAGACGCCGGCATTGTTGCCGATGAGCATCATGCCGAGGAAAGCCCCGGCGATCTTGCCCAACCACCCGAAACGTCCGAAAATGAGAAAAGCGGCGGCTATAAGGCCCGCGATGCTCAATCCAGATACGTTGCCATGGCCGAGGTTACGGACAAAATTGCCGAGCATGTTCATGCCTCCGCCACTCGAAGCCTGCCGTAGGAAATTGGATACCCCGTCAAGTTTGGAATCTATTCCCGCCACAGCTCCGCTTAACGTGCCGACGGCTTCTCCGGCCTTGTCCGTCAGTCCCCGTACATCCTCGGCGGTATCAGCCAAGGCATCCGTGGCCGGTTCTCCGATGACCGCATCGCTCACGATACGCACCACGCTCTTGTCTGTCGTCAGCTTTTCCCAGCCGACATAACCGATCGCACCTCCGACGGCGGCAGTCTTGACGGCTTGTCCGGCGCCCCGTAACGTCTGCGACGGATGAAGTGCCGCTTCACCCACGTTTTTCCCGGTTGCCAAAACAGCCTTGCCGGTACCTTTGGCCGCCTTGCCGCCATACTTCAATATTGTACTCCATACTCCCATATCTCGTTCTTTTTAAGGTCTTACATTTTTTCCGATCTGCTTCCATCTTCGTTTGGCGGCTTCCACAATGTCGCGTTTGTCCGCAACAGGGCGTGCGCCTTCGTCGATTTCATACCAGATGTCACTCATAGTCGTATATTTCACGGCCTTGGTCAGCCGTTGCAGCTTGGTGTTCATCAGCTTGAGCTTCGGCCTGATCCCGAAGACTATCTCCATGCGTTCCCTTTCCGTCATCTTGTTTTCCGCAAGACAGGCCATTCGTATGTCATTTACTATTTCCACACTGCCAAGCATCAGCTCCCGGTAAATCCTGTTGCGCTCCGTGGAAAGGGCTACTGCCAATGCGTTGGTCGTGCTCCGGCTAACCTGCCTGGTAAAATCTTCCATATTGTCTGTCAGCCTTGAGATTTCGTGATAAAAGCCATAAATCTGTGCGGCGTAGCAGACGATGGACCGGAAAGAATCCAGATACTTGTTGAACTCCCTTTGCAGGTCGGCCGTAGCCTGTACTTCCTCTTTCGTCCATATATGTCCGGTAGTCTGCAGCATCATCACCTTCTCCTGGTTTTTCAGCTCTTTCTGCGCCTTGTCCGTGTAGAGCAGTATCATTCCGGCCAGAACCGGATCGTTCTGTGCCTGTATCTTGCCGATACAGATGCCCGTCAGCAGCATAACTATCAAAATTGTCCGTTTCATCGCGTCATTCTTTATCGTGTCAGGGAGGCTGCCCGGCGCCAGCGTGACATGGCCATGCGGGCCACTTCACCGTTGTTGCGGTCAAGCATACCTGCCGTCACATTTCTCCATACATCATTGAAAGTATAGTACCGGATGCTCAGGTAGAGCAGATGCAGCTTCCGGCTGAAAGCCGACAGCCTGTCATTCAGCGCCCATAGCGTAGTGCTGCGCTCCGCACCGGTCAGCATATTCTCTTCACCGCCTTTGGCAACGGCATCGTTCAGCAGTGTATATACGGAGACCAGTTCCGTGGCCGTCTCGATATAAAGGTTGTTCATGCCCATACTGGCAACGATACCCTGCGGGTTGTCCTTTATCGCTTTGCCCAGTTTACCCAGAGTCAGGAAGATCCGGACCCCGTCGTTATAGAGATGCGTACAGGCTTTCAGTGACGAAGCGTATCCGTTCACCGTCTTCAGGTAGCCGTTGTACTGTTTCTGCCATTCATGGATGCGGTTGAATTCGGCGGCGATGCTGTTCTGCAGGAGTGCCGTCTGCGTCTGTCCCTTGATCTGTTTTTCAATCTGGCCGTTTATCAGCTCGTTGCCCTCCGCCAGAGCAATCCACTCCAGCGGATTGGAAGCCGCTATCTGGGCTTTGGACACCTGCGGCAGAAGCAGGACGGCAACGAGGGCCAGACTCCAGTTAATGATTCGTGATCTCATATATTCCCTTTTTTCTTTTGTTGTATTCCACCCGTTCGCGGACAAGTGTTACTATGTCATCCCTGCGCCGGATACCGGTCAGATCAAGCCTGGGGGTATTCCGGTCCATCGAGAAAATGCTCACCGTCTTCAGCCCGCAAAGCTGCTGCAACAGGCTTTGATTTTCCGTGAAGTCCACGATACGGTATAATTCCATATAATCTGTCTTACGCCAGATGATGCCATGCTCGCACACGAGCTGTTCGGACCCGATGCGATAGCGTATGCGTCGTAGATAGATGAACCTGTACACCAGGAACAGGGAAAGCAGAAGGGCGACCCACATGGACAGAGTCGTGAACGGCAAGCCGTCAATCCCGCCAAAGACCCATCCTGCACAGCATAACACAAGAATGGGCAGCTCGTTGATGACGAACTGTCCGGTGTGGGGCACAAACACATGAGTGCGGAATAAACGGTCTGTCTGCATGATGTTTTCTTTTTATCTGTGATAACTGGTCTGCCGTTCTTCCTCGTCCTGTCCTGAATGCCGTACTTCAATCGGATTGACCAGCCCCTCGGTCTCTTTGAGGTACTCGGGATTGGTCTTGCCAAGCAACGCATCGTTCCAGTCCTTGTAGCAAGGCAGAATGGGAAATTCTCTGATATTTTCCGGGGAAATGTTCATCTGTCCGGCTATTGCCTTGAACTTTTCCACGAACAGCCGTCCGGCGGCATCATTGTCGAAACAGAGGTAATGGTGTGCCTCCGGTGTGGCGGCAAGCATACCCTTGATCTGACCCTCTGTAGGGGTACCGCCGGTAGATACATACACGCTCTTCCTGGATAGGTCCGGGTTGTTCTTGATCTGTTCCCGGTTGAGCTGATAGAAGGCCATCGCGTCATAGGCACTTTCAAACCATGCCACTCCGCCGACGGAATCCAGGTCACCCTTAAGGTTGGCTATCCACAGCCCCTCGCTCGAATTGCTGCCCTCAGCCTTGCCCTTGTAACTGCCGCTGCCGTCCGGACGCGGGCGGCCTCGTTCCTCAAGGCCGACAACCGTCCCCGGGTCTTTGGGCAAAGACATCGGAAAGGCAAGGTTCGTGTATCGGGTCCCGTCTTCACGGACTTTTGTCGCCAGGTAGAAATCACGGTGGAAGGCATACTGCGTGTAGAGGTCGATTCCACGGTGTTTGAAGAAAGGATAGAACTTCTTCTGCGTATCCCTGTCCTGAGGGTTGAACCTGTGAATCTCGTAATCCGTTATGTCGAACGGTTTCACGTCCCGTTTCGGCTGGATAATCCGTGTACTGCGTTCCTCGATGGGATGGTTCAGCAACCGGTTGCACACGAGATTGACAAGCCGGTCCGGAGATACTCCTGCCCGGTATTCCGCGAAAAACTGCGGGTATTCCTTGATGAAGGATATGATGTTATAGACTTTCTGTTCCTGTGCCTTGAAACAGCACTTGCCGTTCGGCATCACGATGAACTTGTCGCCACGGATACGACGGCCTTCGCTGTCCATCCGCACATACGACGGATAACGCAGACCGTCACGCTTGTTCAGATGATAGCCCGCGTCAATGAGTATGTCCTGAATGTTCAGTCTCTGTAGAAAATCATCGTATGTAAGGTCTCCGTTCCTCATAAGTTTACCTCCCCATTCTCATATCACCGATTTCCCGGTTCATCTGTGCCTCGAAATTCCGGATGGCAACATCCCTCGGAGTGTCAACACCGGGTTTGAAATAAGGACGCGGCCCATGGTAATGTTCCTCATAACACTCCGGCCCGTGATGGCATCTGAGATTATGCACGACCTCGGAAACCACCACGGCACCTGCTGAAAGGGCCGCAAGAATCTTTATGCCCAGTCCTTTGCTTGTTTCCGGACGGGGGCGCAGGTCTGCCTCGCTGAAGATCTTCGCGAAAAGTTTCGTCCGATGGTAATCGTCCGTGGCGAGAAACTTGTCGTATTCCTTCTGGGTAATCTCGTGGCTGTAGGTCTGCCCGTCGATGACGGCGGTCATCCTATACTTTCCCTCTTCCGGTCCGGGTTCCACGGCAATCCGGCTTATCTCGGTTCCATGCCCGCCGATCTCATCCGACAGCTGCAGGCTGTTGCCATAGTCTTCCGTCTGCCCGTTCGCCTGTGCGTATTCCTGGTAATGTCTTGCGGCCAGTTCCTCGTGCACTTCAGGATGGAGGCCGATGGCGATATGCCTGTCACTGTTCAGATCATCCAAGGTCACTTTATCCGCGAAATCTCCGGCAATGACCCCGTTCAGGAGCTCCAGACGTTGCTCAATGGAATGCTCTTCAAGAGAATTCGATGTAAGCGTTTTGATTTCCTCTTCCGTCAGGTCATAGACCATGTCCGCGTTGACATTCTCGGACTGCACGGTGAGGGTTCTGTTCTCCGCATCGACAATAAGCCCGTGCGAAGCAAGGCACTCCGACCATTTTTCGTTCGAGAAATAGACTGGCGAAGCGACAAGCTCCCTGTACGGGCGGGCAGGTTCCTGGCTGCGGGGACGGCTGACCATCGGTGTAATGGCAGCCTGCAAGTCCTGCAGGACATCACGGGGCTGTACGGGTTGTTCCGGCTGTCCTCCCTTGTAATAAAAGCCGTAGCCTCCGGACTGCAGCTCGCCGGGCTTCATGCGCCCGTCAGGACGTTCGGGGACAATGGGCGCTCCGGGGAAAAAGAGCTGTCCGCCGACCCTGCGCAGATGAAAACCGCCCTGCTGGCGCGGTGTCCATCCGAGTATGGGAGGAAACAGCCCCCAACGGCCTGTACGCCCGTATTCACCCATTCCGATACGGTAGCCGTGCAGACCCATCGCCACACGTCCGTTGGCATTGCGGGCATGGACAAAGTTCTTGGGCAGATAGAAATCCTTTGCAAGGATGCTCGTGAGCACATTGTAGGCTTTCTTGTTGGCGGTGTTCGTTCCCCAGTCCGTAAGCGCCAACAGTTGTTTCTCGGTAATCGGATAGGTCAGCAGCGGCGAATCGTGTCCCTGTACGATCAGCTTGTAGCCGCCACTGTCAAATGCGATATGGGCTTGAAGCCCGTTGCGCATCAGTATGTCGCGCATTTCAGGCTGCAAGTCCATCGCTCTGGGGTTTGTATTGGTTCGTATTGCCATAGTCTGATGTTATGATTGTTATCCGCTATGCGTTTCCTTCCTCCATCGCCGCTTCCAGCTGTTCGTCCTTGTAGCGGACAAATTCGGCGGCAGAATCATTCCCGATAACGAGGTCGCGTTCCTCACAGTAACGGGCATATTCCTCCTGCCACTCCGCGGAAAAATGGTTCACATAGTCGAGCCAGCCGTATTCGCCGCTCTGCATTTTCTCTATCAATACCTCTTCGGGATAATACTGGTGCTGTGCCATATCAATCAGTTTTTATTTGTGAATAGCTGCCGAGCGGTTGCGTTCCCCGGCTTTTTTCTGTTCGTTCCACAACTCTTCGGTATATTCCTCTTCCGGAACATAGTCGAGGTTTCCGTCATCATCCATGACCCAGCAACCGTAACAGCCGAACGTGTATTTGTCCCATTCACGCTTGGACTGTTCCCTCCATCGCTGCTCGTCGCCGGAACAGAAACGGATACCGGTCTTGGAATAAAGGTCAATACCTACCGTGACGGGCTCGTCGTCCACGACCAGCGTCAGCGGATCTCCGTGCTGCATTCCGTTCACCTCTGTTGCACCGAGATGCAGCTCCTCGGCCAGCACCTGCAGATTGCGCCCGATGATGGGCGTGGGAACATACATGACCTGCTTCGTCCCCGTGTCAATCTGGACGAAAGCCTTGTTGTGCCTGCCGTCAGCGGTTTCCACATCCGCGATGATGGCCTTGCCCTCAAGCAACTGTTTCTGCTGCGTTTCGTCAAAGCGTTCCAGTGGCGAAGATTTCAATGCCGGATAGAAGACCACGTCCGTCTGGCCACCCTCCATGCGGATAAGAGCGAATCGGGTACGGCTTTCCACCGTTTCTCCGTGCTCGTCGGTGACACGCACGGGAAGAACGGGCGAATGGCGTCCGTTGTAAATATCATCAAGGACGTGCATCGGCAGATCCTCGATCATCTCCTGCGTGAGCCCGAATCGGGCAAGCGTTGAAAAGGGAATCTCTTCAAATTCAAAATGCGCCTTTTTCATACTATATCAAGTTTGTAAAATTATGTTCGGCAAATATAGTATGACCTTGTAAATTCAAACAAAAACACAGATATATAAATGATTATAATATACCATTTTTATAACATTAGTACGATTTTCTTTGAATAATCGTACTAATTGCGATAAAATATGCAAACTAATAGCAGAATGCATGGCCGTTCATGTCGAACATAAACAGACCATGCTAATTTTGCAGCATGAGAAAAATTTTATGGATGATTATATCAGGCATTTCGCTCAGTCTGATACCGGCAATGGCACAATTCAATACAGTTTCCTCCGCTTCCGATTACTATCGGGAGGAAAGTGTGCAGGCGGCCACCAAGGACAAGGAAACAGCTTCAGACAATACGGGTTCCGGGAAAGGTGTATCGGAAAACACCGGCAAATCCGGGGCTCGCGGCGATGTGCAAAGGAAGATTGTGGTTGAGCGTTACCTGAGTGTCAGTTATCCGTTACCGAGAATCAAGGTGACTTCTCCATACGGTTACAGGAAAGACCCCTTTACCGGCAAGCGTAAATTTCATGGAGGAATCGATTTGCAGGCACGTGGCGACAAGGTGCTGGCGATGATGGCGGGAACTGTCGTAAAGGTCGGCCAGGACAAGACTTCCGGCAAGTATGTTACGCTGCAGCACGGGAACTGCATGATCAGCTATTGCCACCTTTCAAAGATTCTCGTAGCCAGGGGAACAGCCGTCCGGCCGCGTGATGCGGTCGGTATTACCGGCTCTACAGGGCGCAGCACGGGAGAACACCTGCATATCACCTGCCGCCTCAATGGCAAGAGTGTCGATCCCGCAATCCTTTTTGAACATGTCAGGAGAGTACAGCAGGAATGTGTTTCGGCACTGGCCGAACTATGACTTTTTTCTCCCTTTGATTGCATGGCTGATACTGTCGCCCCATACCGACATCCGGACGACGGACATCGGCGGCATGGAAAACGTCTTTCCATAGAAAATGGCGGCCACCACCTTGCCGCCGTGCCTTTCTATTTCCTCCTTGTAGTCGGACACACTCTGTCCGGTCGTCAGCACATCGTCAATGATAATGATTTCTTTTCCCTTTATATCACCGGTAATCTCGTAATTCCGCTCAAGGACACGGCTGTCCGCTCCGTCCGCTTCATGTAGGCTTTCCCGGGCATCGCAGATCACCGTATCGTACAGTCCTGATGTCAGATCCGGCCTGTGCTTGCCCATATACCAGTTCAGCCGCTTAAACCGCTGTTCATACTTTATCCAGTTGCTGCACGGCATGAACATGATATGATAAGGCTTGCCGTCCTCCTGTATGGCGGTCATACATGCCTTGAAGAACTCGATGCCGTGTATCTCTCCCTGCTTGAACCGGTAGATGGTACGGCAGAATGTCCGTTGTGCTTCATTGAGAAAATCATTGTACCGTGACGGATAGTAATAGCCGTAAAATGCAATCCGGATTCCACGGAACTTGAACGGTTTGAGCGGATGCCTGTCGTCGAACCGGTCGGGATACATGCAGCAGAACATACGGCAGGCGTCTCGATGTCCGGCCATTACTGCCATACGGCAATAGCGGTCCCTTTCGTCTTCCCGGCTTGCGCTCCGTGCGGCTGCATACGCCGCTTCACCGGCTTTCCGCCGCCAGAAAGCGATGCCATGCAACAGCCCGGCCACTATGCCGAGCAACACCAGGAGCACAAGTCTCTCACTCATATTGAACCTTTTTACTTTTGCAAAGTAAGCAAATTATCGGTGCTGGCCTTGAAATGGAACCGGTAATTTGTTCGATCCCATTATATATCCTACTTACCGTCCCCTTTTACAAGTCTCTTCCTTTTTCCTATGGGGCTTCCTTTCTCTTTTCGTCGGCGAATATAGGACGAAGCGTATCAATGCCAAACCGCATTCCATTCGGATGACGAAAACAGACTGCTGCACAATCGGTTTTCTATCCGGATTTGGCTTATGATACCAGCTGCTTCATCCTCCTTATGCCTCAAAAAGTTGAAAATACAGCCCTCAGTTCAAAAAGAGGGAAATAAAAAACAGATTTTCAAACAATTAAAACGGAAAGAAATGAAAGAAGAAATCAGACAGGACGGCAGGACAATACTGTCAAGCGAAGACGGATTCAGCATCCGAATGTTTTTCAACAACCTGAGCGGAAAGAACTTTTCCGGAAAGGAGTACCGGGACTATGTCAGAAACATAGCCTTCGGCGAAATGGGATTCAGACCGGGAACAATCGAACTCTATTGCGACGGGAAGAAAGTCAGGACAGGCACACTTCCCGAACTCTGAACAGCAGTCAGGGGCAAAAGTCAAATTTCGTGAGGATAACTTATAAACGGGAGCCCAAGCGGTTCCGGCTAAAAGAATGAACAACTAAAAAATACAGGTATGGACACAACAGCAGCAACAATGCATCCGGCAGAAGAATATCTCCGTAACGAACAGAACCCACCGGTCTTGTATGTCAGGATTTACGGGGAGCGCAGGAAATTGTTTATCAACCGAGGCAGGGAGAACGTCGTCGGTATTATTGCGAAAGGAAAACGCAAGCATGGCTACATTTTTTCAGATTGGAGCCACATCGAAAAAATCTATTATCCGTCACAGGAAAAGGAAGACGAAAAGGATATGGACAGGAAAATGATTCTCAAATACCAGAAGCTCGCACGCCTTGCCACGCATACCAATGACTGGCTCCGCAAGATTGCAGCAGCAGACCTTGAGAAGTCCCTGTACGAAAACCGTATCACCACGGGAACGGCTATTGACGGAAAGTGCATCCGGCTCTCCACGATTGAGAAGTATTGCGGAAGCTGGGACATGCAGCGGTTCCGCCAGGCCATGAAGAATAAGGAGAAATTCTCGACGCTTCGTTTCGACTTTTGCGGTTATGACGGTACGCTTTGGTGCGAGCCGCGGGAAAACGGTGACATGGCTGCCGGTTTCAGCAAGGAGTACCGGAATTGCGGCAACGGCTATTACTATCTGCTTATCAATGACGAGTTTGTGATTGGTTACGATATTGACTGATAATCCACGGACAGACCTTACCGGGGCCCGGCAGGGTCTGTTCCGGCTTCGGTCTGCCGACGGCAAAGTCCCTTTTTATCGACGGCATGGCCATGCGCTGTCCCTTTTTACCTCAGATCTTCCTTTTCTATCTTTCCATCCGCCTGTTTTCAATCCTTTTCTATCCATCCCTCTTGTAGCTGCTCTTCCGTTCTCCGCCGTGCGACCTCGGGGGATTGGATTTTTCAGCAAAGGTAACCGCCGGTTTCCATTCCTGCCAATGCCGGCATTCTGCCCGTGGGGTCTCGGAAAAATCTTCCTCTCCGGCTGTCGAGCGTATTTTTCCTTACCGGCCATGGCGGATGTCCACCGCCACCTTTCAAGGCAGAAAAATAATCCCTGCGGCCGCAAACGGGCCGAAAAAAGGGAAAAAAATAGGTTAAATCATGGGTTACAACAAATTGACATCATTATCGGCCAACATCAAGGCCATAGAGACAGCAGTAGCTATCCACTCGCAGGGCAGGACAGCCACGCAAGAGGAAAAACAGGTATTGGCGCAGTATTCAGGTTTCGGCGGTATCAAGGATGTACTGGACTTGGGTACGGACAAGCCGCTTGACAAAGGGGTTGCCGGGCTTTTGAACCGTCTGCTGGATGCGTTAAGGACACTTGCAGGGGGTGACGAGGCAGCTTGCCGTTCACTTGTTGAAAGCATCAAGTCATCTGTATTGACAGCGTTCTATACGCCGCAATTCCTGATTGACGCAGTGGCGGCACAGATACACAAGACATTTTCTGCCAACGGCTTGCAGATGCAAAGTTTTCTTGAACCGAGCGCAGGCATCGGCGGTTTCCTGCCTGTAGCCATGCCCGGCACACGCAGCTATGCTTTTGAGAAAGACACCATTACAGGACTTGTACTTTCGCTGCTGCATGAGGACGCAACCACCGTAACGGCAGGCTTTGAAACGATAGGCACACAGGAGCTGGAGCATCGGAAATTCGATGTCATTGCGTCAAACATTCCTTTCGGCAACTTCCGTGTCTTCGATGCCGACCTGTGGAAAAAGGGCGGTATCTACGAACAGGCCACAAAGACCATTCACAACTATTTTTTTGTCAAGGCTATGGAACTGCTTTCCGAGGGCGGTCTGCTTGCCTTTGTCACTTCAAGAGGTGTGGCCGACACGGCAGGAAATAAGTTTGTACGTGAGTATCTGGTGAACCATGCCGACCTTATCAGCGCAGTACGTTTGCCTGACGCTCTTTTCATGCAGACAAGCGGTATCGAGGTGGGCAGCGACCTGCTCATATTCCAGAAACATACCAATAAGACGGCACTCTCCGCACGTGAACAGATGTTTTTGCAGGTAGCCAAGGAAATGTACGACATGAACGGAACGATGACTGAAAACGCCAACAGGCTGTTTTCCATGCCGAAGACCGTACTGGCGACCGACAGCCGTATCGTGATGAACCAGCACGGCAAATATGTACGCAAACACCAGTGGCTCGGCTCTGATGCGGCCATGGCACAATACCTTTCCGCTTTGCTCAAATACGACTTTGACCGGTATTTCCGCAAAATACTTTTCGGACAGCAGGGCGAAGCGTCCGTGCAGATGTCGCTGTTCGGGATGCAGGAGACGACCGCACTCTCCGTAAACAGAGGACGGAGAGCCTACACGGAAAAACTCGAGGACTGGATGAAAAGCGGTACATTGGTAATGTTCGAGGGGCAGATTGGTACGGTCGTGTTCCGCAAGTCAAGCCACTATACCGATGTGGCCGTGGATTTCGTTCCGGTGGACGAGGGAAAGGTCAATATGGAGCGTGCAGCCGACTATTTCCCTGTCCGTGAAGCGTATTTCATGCTTTCTACGAAAGAAAGGGATTTGCAGACTGAACAGACTGCCATACGTGAGCGGCTAAACACCCTCTATGATGCCTTTGTAGCCAAATGGGGATTTTTCCATGAGAACGACAACAAGGAGTTTATCATGCTTGACAGCCTCGGTGTCGAGGTGTTCACTATCGAAATGCAGCTTGGCGGAGATATAGTCAAGGCCGACATCATGCGTGAGCCAGTGGCTTTCACTAAGATTGCGACTGACCGTATTCTACAGCCGTCGGAAGCGCTGGCAAGCAGCCTCAATTTCTACGGCAAGGTGGAAATGGACTACATCATGCGCTCTACCGGCCTGTCTGATGAAGATGTAATCGCAGCGTTGCAGGGCGAGATATTCTACAATCCTGTTACGGATGAATGGGAACACAAAGGCAAGTTCATTGCCGGAAATGTGGTTGACAAGTACAAGGAACTCACATCCTGCCTTGATGACCTGTCCGGCAGGGAAAGGGATTGGACGGAAATCTCCGCAAGGGCACTGGAGAACGCAACGCCCGAAACAATTCCCTATGAAGAGCTGGATATAAACATGGGCGAGCGTTGGATTGACCCGCAGCTTTACGCCGACTTTGCGGCAGAACTTTTCGGGGTGGAAGCCGAAGTGATGTACTTTGATGTCAACGATACCTATGTAGTTCGTCTGAAAGGTTACTCCCCGGCAGCATACAACACCTATTCCGTGCGCAATTTCAACGGTGAAGACCTGTTTGTCCATGCCTTGCATGACACAGTGCCGGAGATAACCAAAGAAGTGTATCGCAACGGCGACAAGGTACGTGTGCCCGACGAGGAAGCCATTCAGGAAGCGGCCACCAAAATACAGGAAATCCGCAGCAATTTCAACCAGTGGCTCGATGCCCGTCCTCTGGAAGTCAGGGATGAACTGGTACGCACATACAACGAGCGTTTCAACTGCTATGTCCGTCCGGCCTATGACGGTTCGGCACAGACCTTTCCGCAGCTTTCCTTTGAGCAGTTCCCGTACAACGAACTCTACCCGTCGCAGAAAGACGCAATCTGGATGATTAAGCAGAACGGTGGTGGTATCTGCTGGCACGAAGTAGGCACAGGCAAAACCATGATTATGTGCGTCTCGGCCTATGAAATGAAGCGTCTGGGATTGGTACAGAAGCCTCTGATTATCGGCCTGAAAGCGAATGTACACGAAATTGCCGACACGTTCCGCAAGGCATACCCGAACGCAAAAGTCCTGTACCCGGGCAAGGAAGATTTCACACCGGCCAACCGCAAAGAGGTGTTTTCCAAAATCAAGAACAACAACTGGGATTGCATCATCCTGACACACGACCAGTTCGCCAAGATACCGCAGTCCGAGGAAACCATGATAGAGATATTCACAGAAGAGCTTTACGATGTGGAGCGAAGCCTTGAAGTGTTGGAACAGTCCACCATGCGCTACCGCAGCCGCAAGATGCAGAAAGGGCTGGAAGTGAGACAGGAAAATCTGAAAGCGAAGCTGTCAGAACTCCGTACAAAACTGGACGACCGCAAGGATGATACCGTGGACTTTCATTCAATGGGTATAGACCACATCTTTGTCGATGAATGCCACATGTTCAAGAACCTCATGTTCCAGACACGCCACAACAGGGTGGCAGGTATCGGCAATACAAAAGGCTCGCAAAGGGCGATGAACCTGCTGTTTGCCATCCGTGACATCCAGCACCGCACAGGCCGTGACCTTGGGGCGACTTTTTTGTCCGGTACGGTGGTGGTAAATGCGCTGACAGAGCTTTATGTGATGTTCAAGTATTTGCGCCCACGTGAACTCAAGCGTCAGCAGATTAGCTGTTTCGATGCCTGGGCGGCCATATTTACCAAAAAGACAGCCGACTATGAGCTGAACGTGACAGGGGCAATCAAACGCAAGGAGCGTTTCCGCACTTATATCAAAGTGCCGGAACTGGCGATGTTCCTGCGTGAAATCACCGACTACCGTACAGCCGACATGATACATCTTGATGTGCCGGAGAAAAATGTCCGCTTCCTCTCTCATGCGCCGACAATCGAGCAGGAAGAAATGATCGGACGTCTCGTTTCCTTTGCAGGTAGTGGAAACTGGGAAGACCTCGGGCTTGACACAATCGAGCCGGACAACCTCGACAAGGCAAAGATGCTCATTGCTACCAATGTGGCACGCAAGATGGCTCTCGACATGCGCCTTTTGGGTAACAAATTCCACGACGATGCGGACAACAAGGCTTCCATCTGCGCCCGGACCATCTATGACTATTATGTACGCTCGGCGGCCAATAAGGGTACGCAGTTTGTCTTCAGTGACCTTTCCACTTACAAGCCGAACGAGTGGAACATCTATACCGACATCAAGGAGAAACTGGCACGGCTCGGCATCCCGGCTGACGAAATCCAGTTTATCCAGTGCGCTACCACGGAGAGAGCGAGAAAACGGCTGTTTGAGGATATGAACAGCGGCAGGGTGCGTGTTCTCTTCGGCTCTACATCCATGCTCGGTACAGGAGTGAACGCCCAGCAGCGGGCTGTGGCGGTGCATCATCTGGAGATACCATGGAGACCTGCCGACATGGAGCAGCGCAACGGTCGTGCGGTACGCAAGGGCAACACCGTGAAACTCTGGGGCGGTAACGTGGTGGACATAATCATCTATGGAACAGAGAAGACTTTGGATGCCTACAAGTTCAACCTGCTCAAAAACAAGCAGATGTTTATCAACCAGATAAACAACGGCACTATTGCCGTGCGCCGCATCGACGAGGACTGCATGGACGAGGACAGCGGAATGAACTTTGCCGAGTTCGTGGCTATCCTTTCAGGAAATACTGACCTTTTGAACAAGGCCAAGCTCGACAACAAAATCATGCAGCTGGAGAAAGAACAGGCCATATTCAAGAAAGAGCGCATCCGTGCGGAGCGTAAGATTGCGGCCAACACGGAAGCTGTCGGCAAGGCAGAGCGCATCGTGGCGCAGGTTGGGCAGGATATGGAGTATATCGCATCCTATAGCGGCAACAGGGAAACGCTGTTGCTCAATCTGCAGCAGGCTACCCGGGAAGAGACAGGCCGTGAACTGCACCGCATAGCCAAGACATACAGGGGCGAGGCTTACCGTACCATTGGCAGCTATATGGGGCTGAACCTGCTTGTCCGCAGCGAGTACACCCTTTCCGGTTCGTTCGACCGTAACGCTTTCTTTGTAGAGGGCGTAAGCGGACTGAAATACCGCTGTGGCGTGTCGGGAGCCCTGCCGTTGGGATTTGCCGAATCGGCACGATACCCGCAGGCCGCACTTGAAAGGATGCCGTCTTTGATAGAGAAGCAGCAGAAACAGATAGCCATGCTGCAGCACGAAATACCGACCTTGCAGGAAATCACCGCCCGGAAGTGGAGCAAGGCGGAAGAACTGGAGCGGTTGAAACAGGGATGTAAGGAATTGCAGCAGCGGATTGACGAGGCACTCAAGGAAGCCGAGCGTCCGCAGTCCGAAGTTCCCGAAGAAGAACACACTGTCAGGGCTGCCTGACCGTGATTCATTGATTTAACCTTTTGCCTGTCCGGTCGTGATGATCGGGCAGGTTTTCCTGTGTTTCGTCCTGCCGGGGCCGGCTGGCTTTTGTAGGCTGGCATCTGCCTTTTTTATCCTCCTTTTCCCTTTTTATCGCCTCCCTTTATATCTGTCTTTCAATCCTTTTATATCTTTGTCCTTGCAGTCCGTCCTGACCTTCCGGCTTATTGTTCCGCGAAAGTAACGGATAACAGCTGCACCTTGCAAATCCTCACGGCCTGCGGTGGCCGACGGAAATCTTCCTTCTCGGGGAGAAGCGTATTTCTGTCGCCAGATTTGTCCGGTTGCCGTTATCACTTTCGTGATGCGGAAAAATAAATCCGGCGAAGGTCTTTAAGGACCGAAAGCAGGGAAAGAAAAAAGTAAACTTAAAAAATGATAGCATTATGGAAAATGAAATCAGAGAAAGGGAAGTGGTTGTTGACGGCAAGACTTTGACGTTGTTACGCAAGGACGGAAAATGGGTTTTTCCGTTTGTCACGTATTATCAGCATGGACTCGGAACACCACTTTGTCTGGCATTGTTGGCGTATGTAGAAGACAGTAACGAATTTGAGTCGGAAGCTGTCATCACGGTCAATCTGCCTGGTGCGGAACGCAGTGCCGGGTGTCAGTTCATCGACACGAACAACAACGGGGAAGAAGTTCTCGACTGGCTCATGCTTTACGGTTTATGTACCCCTACCGGCAGATACGCCGTTTCCGGTTTCTGCAAGTACCCCGAGGTGGATTTTTATCAGAGCGAACGCTTCATGAAGCAGAAAGAGCTTTGCGACAGGTATTTCAACTTTGTTGATTGACAGGCAGGAGAAGGCGGTCATACGGGACTGCCTTCATGGCCTTGCCTGCCAGTGTCCTTTTATATGGATACCTTTCCTGTATTTTCTTCCTTTTATATGCGGCTTTCCCTACCCGAAATTAAGGTATGATGTCTGTGCCGCGGTCCGCCCTCCACTCCAAGGTACGGAAGGCTGTGCCCGATCAACGGCAGTCTGCTTCATACCGCTTCATGCCGGAGCTTCGACCTGTCGAAACAACCGGTATTCCGCTATATGGGCATCCTGCCTGGTTGTTGCTCCGGCACATTCCGCCTTTTGTCCGCAGCTTTCCTTTCCGGGCCGACGGCGTCATGGGCAAACGGTGACACATTCTGCTTGTGCTGTCCGTCGTGTCTCCGGCATGTCACAAGCAGAAAGAGTCCCCATTTTGTTTGCTCGGCAGACCGTTTTTTACCCACCCAAGCCGTCATTCATCACTTTTATAAACATCCCCTTATATATACGGGACGATTCTGCCTTTTATATCTGTATCGGGATTACCTTCTCTCGTCATTCCTTGCCTGCCGCCGCGTAGGCTTTATCAGGTGCGAATGTAGGCTGTCGCGCCTGATTCTTCCGTTTTGAAGTGCATTTTGAAGGAAAATCTTCCTTGCCGGGCAAGAGTATTTTGCTTCAAAAAACGTCGAATGGGCTGTACCGACATCCTTGTCATGCACCATAAAACCCCAAGGCGGTCCGGCAGAAAGGATCCGACCAGAGGGAAGAAAAAAACAAAGTCACAGGTAATGGCAGGACTAACCACCTTGCCGCAAAACATTTTCAAATTATGCTATACATTCACACTATCGGTCGCATCGGAAAGGATTGTCAGGTTATCGAGGGTACACACGGTTCGTTTATTGCTTTTGACATGGCAGTAGATGACTTCTCGCACGGAAACGCCGTTACCACATGGGTAAGGGTACGCAGCAACAAGGAAAACCATATCCGCCTCTCCGAATACCTCACCAAAGGGCGCATGGTCCTTGTCGGGGGAACATTGTCAACTTCACTGTGGAAGGACAAAAACGGCGACAGCCAGATCCAGCTCTCCATCACGGCGGATGCCCTGGAGTTCATCAATACCGGTAAGCGGGAAGGTACAACCTCCGAAGCCGACTGCCAAGCCGCAGCTGCCGATAACGCACCAGTTCCTCCGGCGGACATGCCACAGGACGGGGAGGAAGACCTTCCGTTCTGACATCTTCCGGAAAACGGTCACGGATGTAGTATTTACTAATTGTAGTAATTTAGGAGATTAGTAAATCCCGGGTTACGAAAAATAGTAGATACTACATTTAGTGGCTAAGTCTTTTAGTAGAGTAGTAAATACTACGATACTAAAATATGTTATAGTAGTAAAATAGTAAATACTAATTGTAGTGAAGACTAAAAATAGTATTATCTTTGTACCAGAACATTAAGACTCTGAATCATGACAAAAATTATAGCAGTTCTGAATCATAAAGGTGGGGTCGGAAAGACAACCACTACCATAAATCTCGCTGCCGCACTGCAGCTGAAGAAAAAACGTGTGCTCCTGATCGACATGGACGGTCAGGCAAACCTCACGGAATCCTGCGGCCTGTCCATCGAGGAAGAACAGACCGTGTACGGGGCGATGAAGGGCGAATACCCTTTGCCGCTGGTCGAACTGAACAACGGCCTTGCCATTGTTCCCTCATGCCTTGACCTGTCGGCTGCCGAATCGGAACTTATCAACGAACCTGGCCGGGAACTGATACTGAAAGGGCTGATTGCGAAGCTGCTTGACAGCCGGAAATTCGACTATATACTGATTGACTGTCCGCCATCGCTGGGACTGCTCACGCTCAATGCTCTTACCGCGGCGGACTTCCTGATTATCCCGGTCCAGGCACAGTTCCTCGCCATGCGCGGTATGGCAAAGATTACTAATGTGGTTGAAATCGTCAGGCAACGCCTGAATCCGGGACTGAGCATCGGAGGTATCGTGATCACCCAGTTCGACAAGCGCAAGACGCTTAACAAAAGCGTGTCCGAGCTCATCAACGATTCTTTCTGCGACAAGGTGTTCAAGACCGTCATCCGGGACAACGTGGCTCTGGCGGAAGCCCCTATCAAGGGTCTGAACATTTTCGAGTATAACAAAAACAGCAACGGGGCCAAGGATTATATGGACTTGGCGCTGGAGGTACTGAAACTAAAGTAAAAACAATATGGGCAAAAGCGATTTATTGAAAGACGGTATGAAAAGCGGCCTTGACGGGCTGCTTTCATCAACCAAAAAATCCCCGCAGAAAAAAGAAACGGCTCCGGCCAAGGCGGAAAAGGAACCAGCGGTGCATTGCAACTTCGTCATTAACAAGAGCATTCATACCAGGATGAAATACCTGGCCATCGAAAAGAACATGTCTCTCCGTGACATCGTCAACGAGGCCATGAGAGAATATCTGGAGAAGCATGAAAAATGATTGAAAATTTGAAAGACGCACTATGAGAGAAATAAATCCCAAAGAAACCACCCGTGCATACGCATTTGAGCTTTGGATGAAAGCCCCGATGCCGATGGTTACATTTTTCAAGACTTTGGATGTCAGTCGTCTTGTCAAAATCAGCAAAAAGTCAGGTATGAAATTCAATATGCTGATGTGCTGGTGCATCGGCAAGGCGGCAAGCGGTATCAAGGAATTTTATATGCTGCCTGTCGGAGACAAATTGATGCAATATGATGCCATTGCGGTTAATACCATTGTTATGAACAAGGACAATGAGGTCAGTTCATGCGATGTGCCCTTTTCTGATGATTTGCAGCTATTCAATGAAGATTATCTGAAATTGACAACGGAAGTAGCACAAAGCTGTGAGAACCACGACTTGACTGAAAGCATGGTAATAGGAACTTCCGCACTGGCCCAATATGAAATTGACGGTGCGGTAGGTATGTACAGCGGTATCTTCAACAATCCGTTTATAATATGGGGCAAGTACCGTAAGGGGTTCTTCAGGACGACACTGACGGTTTCATTCCAATTCCATCACACTCAAATGGATGGGGCACATGCTGCAAAGTTCCTGGATCGCTTGCAGCAGGAAATCAATAAATTACTTGTATAGCGATGAATATGGAAACACAAAGATTGATACTTCGTCCCTGGACAGAAAACGATGCAGAGTCTCTTTATAATTATGCCAAAGATCCTGCTATCGGCCCCATTGCCGGGTGGCCTCCTCATACATCTGTGGAAAACAGCAGAGAAATAATACGCGATATCCTTTCTGCACCCGAGACATACGCTGTAGTATTGAAAGAAACCAATGAACCGATAGGCAGTGTCGGAATTATGTTCGCTGATGGCGTACACAGTGCGGATATGCAGGATGGAGATGCAGAAATAGGATATTGGATAGGTGTTCCTTATTGGGGACAGGGACTTATACCGGAAGCCGTACAACGTTTGTTGAAGCGTTGCTTCGTCGAACTTGATGTGAAACGGGTCTGGTGTGGACATTATGACGGAAACATCAAATCCCGCAGGGTAATGGAAAAATGTGGATTCAAGTACCATCACACAGAAGAAGGAAAGACTTCTCCGTTAGGAGATATCCGTACAGAACATTTTACTTTGCTTACCAGAGAGGACTGGAAAAAACGGTAAGAGAAATATAAAAATGTCCCATGATAAGAACTACGATAAAATCATTTATACAGGCTGATTTGGAATCTGTCTGGCATTCTGTCACTTCACTTTACGACTATTCATGGCGAAGTGACATAAAGGACATAGAAGTTTCCGACGAGCGCCATTTCAGGGAGATAAGTAATGAAGGCTATGTCACCTGTTTTACTGTTACTGTTATAGAGCCTTTTCTAAAATATTCATTTCTTATGGATAATGTGAACTTTTCCGGGGAGTGGACGGGACATTTCAGACAGGCTGAAAATGGAACGGAAGTGATTTTTACAGAGTCAATTAACCTAAAGAAATGGTGGTTATATCCTTTTGCATTGTTGTATTTGAAATTACAGCAGAAACGGTATATAGCTGACCTGAAAAGAAAATGTGAACAAGAATGAACGGATCGGCCAAGTATATAATACGCCATTTGCAAGGTAGTGAGAACCATTTGCTAAGAGAATTTCTTTACGAAGCGATTTATATCCCTGAAGGAGTCAAACCGCCCTCAAAGGACGTGGTGGATTTACCTGAACTGAAACTGTATATTGAGGACTTCGGAAAGAAAAAAGATGACTTTTGTCTGGTCGCAGACTGTGAAGGGAAAGTGGTCGGTGCAGTATGGGTACGTATTATGAATGATTACGGACATGTGGATGACAGGACCCCATCGCTCTCCATATCCCTATATAAGGAATACAGGAGTAAAGGCATAGGAAGCCATCTTATGCGTGAAATGTTTCGATTACTTGAGAGCAAAGGATATAGTCGCGTCTCTCTGTCCGTACAAAAGGCGAACTATGCCGTCCGAATGTATCTAAAACTTGGATTTAAGATCATCCATGAGACTGAAGAGGAGTTTGTCATGCTTAAAGATCTCTCACTATCCTACTAAAGACGGACAACCTCTTATATATGTCATCTTCTTCAAGAAGACATCTCCCTATTATATTATAGATTACCGGTAAATTATCGGTAATCTTTTTCTTTTATAGTTCCATAGAACATTTCTTTTATAATTCATCTTTTACCGCTTTCCGGCTTCATTCCCGCCGCACCGGCCTTGGTTTTATCAGATGCAAAGGTCTGCTGTCGCGCTTGATCCTCCGGCTTGAAGTGCATTTCCTGCAAATTCTTCCTTTCTGTGAAAGAGTAATTGGCAGGAAAAGCCGTCGTATGAAGCTGTACCGACAGCTGTAAACCGCATCCATAAAACCCCAAGGCGGTTCAAACGGGAAAAGAACCGACCAGAGGGAAATAAAAAAACAATTCAAAATTGACATCGACATGGATAAAATAAGATTGGTAGTTTACAACGAATATGCACTGGGCTATATCATGCCCCAACAACCCGACAAGGTTTGCACATTGGCAGACAGGACTACGCTCGGCGCACCGTTCCGGACAATGCTTGAACCCTATTTCATCGGAAAGAACGATACCGTAAGGCTGGCCGGCAGGAAAGACTTCGACACGTTCCGGCTATCGTTCGGGGGGTACGACAATACGCAAATGTACGAGTATGACACCAACCAACAGGAATAGCAGTAATCAGAAAATCAATGTATAACAAATCAAAATTTATGAATTATGGAAACAATGAACATTCAATCAGTAGCAGAGAAGAACATCGTATCAGTAGTTTTGGCAGATATTCAGCCGAGTAACTATAACCCACGCAAGAATTTTGATGTAGCAAGCCTTGCGGAATTGGCGGAAAGCATCCGTCAGCAGGGCGTCCTCCAGCCTATCGGGGTGCGTCCCATTGCGGAGAACCGCTTTGAAATCATATTCGGGGAACGCAGGTATCGTGCCTCACTCATGGCAGGACTGGAAGAAATTCCGGCAATCGTTCTGAATGTTTCGGACGAGACCGCCGAAGAAATGGCGGTGACGGAAAACCTGCAACGCAAGGATGTAACCCCTATCGAGGAAGCAAACGCCTATCAGAGGCTGATAGAAAGCGGACGGCACGACATTCAGTCTTTGGCCATGCAGTTCGGCAAGAACGAGACCTATATCCGCACCCGACTGAAGTTCGTCTCCCTTATCCCCGAAATAGCAGAATTGTTGGAAAAGGATGAAATCACTATCAGCGTGGCAAGCGAAATTTGCCGATATGGCGAGGACATCCAGAGAGAGGTTTTCGACAAGCACTTGAAAGAGGGTATCATGTTTGGCAGTTGGCGAGGCATGAAAGCGACCGAGGTGGCAAAGAACATCGAGCGCCACTTCACGACAGACCTTGAACGCTACAACTTTGACAAGACCCTTTGCCTGTCATGCCCCCATAATACCAACAACATGACATTGTTCTGTGAGGGAACATGCGGAAAATGCGCCAACAAAGGCTGTCTTGATGAAATGAATGCCGCATTTTTGACGGAAAAGGCAATAGAGACCATTAAGGCTTATCCTGCACTATCTCTAAGCCATGACGCATATTGCTATAATGCGGATGCGGTTAATCGCCTCAAGGAAATGGGCTATGAGGTTGTGGCACTGCAATGCAGATACAAAGACTACCCGACACTTCCCGAAGAGCCTGAAGCCGGAGAATATGATACGGAAGACGAATATAAGGAAGCCAAGGTTGAGTATGAGCAGGATATGAACGATTATATGGAAGAGGGCAAGGAACTTGTACGCAGGGCAGAAGTAGGCGAAATATCGCTCTTCGCACGGATTGGGAACGAAGACATTGTCAAATGTTATGTGGAGAATTCCATGATGAATGCCGTCAGTGGACAACAGGCAGGACAGGAACAGCTTTCCCCGATTGAAAAACTGGACAAGCAGGACAAGCGAAACAAGGAGATTGCCAGGGAAAAGACCGTGGAAGATACCAAAAAACAGATTTTGGAAGTGGATATGACCGAAACCAAGTTCGGGGCTGACGAAGAAAAGATGATTTATTTCTTCCTGCTTTCATCGTTGAGAAAGGAACACTTTGCCGCCGTTGGCATAGAGGGAGAACATTCGCCCTATCTGTCCAACGAGGACAAGACAAATATTGTGGCCAATCTTACCCCAAAGGCAAAAGCCGTCATCCGCAGGGATTTCCTGATTGAGAATTTCAAGAACGCATACGGAAGCAACGCCATAGCCGACATGTTGCTTGAATTTGCAGGAAAACACATGCCGGAAAGACTTGCCGACATCGAGAACGGACATAATGAAGTTTACGAAAAAAGACATCAGCGCATCGAAGAAAAGAAAGCCGTCCTTTTGGTGCAGGAACAGGCCAAACAGGAAGCAGAGCAGACTGAAACCGATGCGGACAACGAAAAACAACCTCAATCCCAAGAGGTTGCTGCTTGACCATAATTCATAGTTGATTTCAGATGCAGGGCGGAGAAATCCGTCCTGCTTTTCTGTTGAGTGCCGGAGGCAGACCGGCGCCGCCTGACCTTTTTTATACACCTCCCTGTCTTTCGGCAGTCTCCGTCTGCTGAAACAGTACGGACCGGGTTCTGGCTGATTCCTACAGGCCGCACGGGCGGTCTTCCGTCATCGGCCGGCCCGGATAACCTTTATAGCCGGACCTCTTATAATACCCCGGTAGTCTCAACATTTGTTTTCAGCGAAGTTACAGCATCTTTCCGGACAAACGCAAGATCCGGGTGAATTTGGGAAACAATCTCCAATCCTGCGGATAGTATTCTTTCCCAAAATCTTGCACGAAGTCCAGACAGAGCTGTGCACGGGCGAAAAAAATTGTTTCACCTTAAATCTTCGTTATTATGAATACATTTTCTTTCCCTCAGATTTCAGTAAATTACAAGGATGCCGATGCTGCAAAACGTACCTTGGTAAACTCCTCCAGAGTGAGCTACGACATCTTCAAGGAGGCATACGATGAATGTATGCAGCATCATGAGGAATGCTGGGTGATGTTCCTCAATCAAGCCAACAGGCTTCTCGGACTCTCCTGCATATCAAAATGCGGCATCAGCCAGACCGTTGTGGATGTCCGTATCATCCTGCAGACGGCTCTTCTGGCCCATGCCTCGGGCATAATCCTCAGCCACAACCACCCGTCAGGCAACATGGTGGCCAGCTCCAGTGACAATGCCATCACAAGCAAACTCAAGAAAGCCTGCGAAATCCTTGACATCACTCTCCTTGACCATATCATCCTCTCGGATACAGGCTATCTGAGCTACGCGGACGAAGGGATGCTTTGACAGCATCTCTTTTCACGGCAAATCCCGTTATACTGCCGCCCTCATGTGCGCCAGGCGGAGACTGTTATAAAACCTTCATGCACGACGGCAGCCCTGGGCTGCTGTAAGCACTCCGGTCCGGATCTGTGGCTGATGACGGAATCCGGCACGGGCCGTATTCTGCCATCGGCCGCTCCGGGAACCTTTATAGCGGCACCTGTTTTAACGCCGTCCGTCATAAGCCCCCGCCACCACCCTTATCCCTTTCTATTTTCCCTCTTGTATTGACATGAGAGTCATTTCTTCTTTCGTCGTCCTTCCCGTCGCCGCGTGGACTTTACTGGTGCGAATGTAGGCGGTCGAGCCTGTTCCCTCCGTTTTGAAGTGCATTTCCTGCAAATTCTTCCTTTCTCTGAAAGAGTAATTGGCAGGAAAAAACATCGGGAGAGGCTTTGACGACCGTCTCTCGATGCACCGTAAATCCCGAAGCGGCTCCTCCGAAAAGGAGGCCGAACAGAGGGAAGAAAAACAAAATCGTTAAATATCAGAATTATGGACAAGGACATCAAAGAAAGCAGAGAGTACCGTCTCGCTAAAGACTGGGAAATGGCAGTCAACAATTACAGTTTCAATCCGGCTCGATTTGCAGCAGCAATACCGACCATGCACCCGACACTGCAGCAAAGCCTGTATAGGTTGATTAAAGAGTGCATCAAGGTTATGGCGGATGACAGCCGCAGGTACGACGAACGCAATATGGCTTCGCACGAGGAAGCGAAATGTATCATGGAGTACCTGAAAGAACACGGGAGAAACATACCATTAAAGTGATAGACCGATGAAAAAGAAAGAGGTGGAATTTGCCGGCAGAACTTATTCTTGCCGTGTGGTGAAATCAAATGAAGGTGAAGAACTCCTTATCGGCTCAACAGGTTTGCTTGACGCACTCCAGCCCGGTAGTTTCGACAGCGAGAACGAGGGCTTTGCGAGTAAGGAGGCTGAGAAATTATACGATGAGATTTTTTTCTTCACCGATGCCGGAAGTCTTGAGCTGCCGGATGACGAGCTGGTTGAGATGCTGAAAGAAGACAACCCGGAATGGTTTGAATAAAATGAATATATAAATCTATTAAAAATCAAGATTATGGATAAAGAGTATGTAATGAGAGTGGCTGCGACAATTCGCGAACAGCTGGTAACGATGACCGACACGCCGGTCCTTATGTCATGGGGCATCGGGGAGTTTATGGCAACAGTATTCAATGACCTGCCGGGACTGAAATTCCATGTAAACGGAAGACTCTTCCAAGGGGAAGTGCTGATCTGTCTGAACGGCTCGGACTATTATGAAGTATATCTCCGGAACGGGACAGACATAGAGTGCCTCAGTGACGAAGTCTGCTTCGATGAACTGGGAGAACTGATAGACCGCCATATTGAAAGCGGAACTGACAAAGAGGAATATGCACGCTTCTGTGAACAGGCAGCCATGTCATTCGGATTTGGCAATTGAGGAAGTACTGTACTTATAGGCTAACCCCGAAGGCTCGCATCTGAACCTCCGGGGTTATTGCTGTGTTATGGATGTGTTTTGTCCTTGTCTGTATCTTGATTCTCACACCGGTTCCCTTGTTTGTCAATGTAGTACCAGTCATCACTTTCCCAATACCAGTGCTCGCTGCCGGAGCCTGCCACCTCTTTCCGTTCCCCCGAATCGGTGACTTTCGCCTTGCCACCCTCGAATGGATAGCCGAAGGCAAAACGAGGACGGATGACGGTCTTGCCTGTCTCGTCTGCGTAACCGATACGCCCTTTCCGGTCCACTATGCGGTACAGTCCTTCACTTACATAGTCGTCTCCGTTGTCATATTGAAACGCTGCATAATGTCTTGCACTGCCGCAACTGCACAGCAGCAATACGGCACTCAGATAAATGATAATCTTGTTCATGATGCGGGTTGTTTTCATTTGATAATCTGTATTTGTTAATGTCAAGGCAGCAGGAACTGCATGTTGAAACGGCAGAACAGCATCCTTCTTTCCCTGATTATATTCATGTCTTCTTTTCTCCATATTCCATTCAATGATACCAAGTAAAAAGCCAGAAGATTAAACACAAATCAATCAGCCACAGACCAAGCGGCAATAGTAACTGAAGCCAGAAATATTTTTTATCCTTTTTTTCAGGATATCGGCGGTAATAGGCTTGTTCTCTCGCTTTTGTGAAATATTTCTTTTCTATCCTGGAAAATTGACGGAAATACACCGAAAGATTCTCCCTTCTTTTTTACTCTTCAAAAAGCAGCAGATATTCCACCTTCCTTCTCCGCTCGATGCTCGGAACTACCTTGCCTTTATAGCAGCGGAAGGAAATGTACTCCTTGTAAATATCCCTGTTTCCGGCTTCCAGTTTTTGTATCAGCTTGCTTTTGGGAAAGTCTTTGCTACCTAAAAGCCGGTACGGGCCTACCTGGTAGGCAAGACACGAGAGCAACGTAGAATCACGCCCGAATCTGCTGAACAGACGGCAAAGTTTCATCATGTCCGCTCGCAGGATGGAGTCTCCCTGAGCTTTTGTGATGTCGTTGGTAAAACTCTCTCCGGGAAGAACCTTATGACCCCATCCCACATAGGGCCAATGTTTTTTCTCACCATGCCAACCCTCATAGTATTTCGTGCATCTGATTGCCCTCTCCAGCGGTGGCAGCTTGTATATGGACAGTTGGGCAGTTCCCGTTTCTGTCCCATGCCTTTCCTTCCCATAGACTGTTGCCACTGCAGATACCAGCAGTATGATGACAAACATCCTTACGTGCTTCATTTCGCACCCCGTTTGTTCAACACATCCTTGATCATCTCCTTCACGTCCTGACCCACCTGCACGAAGTTCTTGTACAGGATGCGTTCCCGTTCCTCCCTCGATTTGAAGGTGTAGAATCTCGGCAGCGGCACATACGCGGCTTCCTCTTTCTTTATCTCTCCCATATCGAAGTCCGTCTTGCAGAAAAACTTTGTGGTCTTGAACTCTTCCGACTCCTGAATGTTCATCGAGCCGCCTACGCCGGTCTTGGTTTTCACGAAGTCCCTCGCTGTCTGCCCGCATATCCATCCCGTTGCCATATCGGAAATCTTTGATGCCGGCACCAGACTGTCCATGTTCTCGTTCAGGTTAATGCTGGTCTTGTCACGGTCAATGGTCACGCCCTTCTTCACTTGCACGACCTTACCGAAAATGTCATTCGACAGCCATTCCAGTGTCTCTTTCGAGCGGGCCGAACCGCTGACCACGTTACCCACGGTCGTGATGATCTTCTGCATACCTACCTTGCCGTAGTCGGCCTCCAGCTGCGGCAGCTCCTGGAATCCCAAGGTCACGCTCACCTTGTTGCTTCGGGCAGTTCCTATCAGTCGGTCTATCTTGTGGAAATACAGCGTCGGCAGCTCGTCCACGATGATGCTCACCGGGATGTTCTTCCCTTGGCCCGTATTCACTCGGGTGACAAGACGGTTCAGGATAAGGGCGTTCAGCGCACCGATAATGCTCTCCATCTCCGGGTCGTTGGCGATGAGCAGGTAGCTCGGGTTCTTCGGATCGCTCACCTTCAGGTCAAAGTCATCCCCGTCACGGTGGAATATCCAGTACGATTCCTTGGTCGCCAGACGGGACGTATAGACACGCAGCGTACCGATCATACCTTCCAACTGCTCCATGGCCTTGTTCCTGAAGGCAGTCTGGAACGGCCCGAGCAGCGGTGCCACCTCGTTGTCAGTCTCCAGTACCTCAAAGATGGTCTGATAACTTTCGTTCAGGAACGATAATATGTGCGGCATGTCCGAATACTTTCCCAGCCAGTAGGCCGGCTCCACGATGTTGCCGCCCTCTTTGTCACGCACGACTCCGGTCGGCTTCCAGAATTTGGTTTCCGGGTCCTGACGTTTCTCCGCATACAGCATGTTTCCGTCCTTGTCATACGGCTCCCGTTCGTAATTGACAAAGAAATAGATGCAGGCAGCAAGGAAGTTCACAGCGGATGTCTGGAAAAACTGGTCGCTTCCGCCGCCACCTTCCTTCTTGCCCTTCTGCAATGACTCGAGCAGGGTTTCCGCCGTCTCACTGGCTGCCGCCAGGTTGTTGATGTATTTTGCCTGAATAGGATTGACACGACGGCTGTATTCCACGTCCACGAAGTTGATCATGTTGAACTTGCACCCCTTGGGAACTCTTCCAAGTTTCTCGTTCAGCTTGTAATGGTAGTAAAGTTTCGTGGCAAGTGTCGGGAATTTATAGTCATATACAACCATGGCAAACCCCTTGGCACTGTGCTGACGGATGAACGGTTCAATGATACTGAATGTTTTACCCGAGCCGGGAGTTCCCACGACCCACGTCCCGCGGAAAGGGTTGCTGATACTGACCCATCCCTTGCGGAACTTCCCCTTGTAATAGTAGCGCATCGGGATATTCACGCTGTATTTGTTCTCCTGAATCTCTTCGCTCTGCTCGAAACTCTCGTTCTCGAAGTTGAAGCGGTCCTTCATCAGGCCCTCCTTGATGAACTTGGAGATATTGTCCAGGGCTATATGTACCAGTATCACTCCCACGAGCGAAGCCGCCATGTATAGGATACGGTTCAGCGGCAGCGTATAGAGCCGCATTTCCATCGGATGTCCGAACAGCCATACGGACAGGACAAGCAGAAGCAGTCCGCCGGTCAGGGGAAAAATCACCTGCTTGCGGGCGTTGAACTCCAGATGCTTCTTGTTCCTCGTACCGATACAGGTGATGCAGATCAGCAGTATCGTGGCTATCTTGCTGTACACGAGATGGCCGTCCTGATAGATCGTCCATCGCTTGATACGTCCGTGGATGTCAGTCAGTATGCCGCCCCACTGGTCGAATACTGCCGGGTCAATGGCATACTCGAAGAACTCCAGCAGAACCGACACATAGACGACTGCACGGAATATCTTGTAGAATCCTTGTAACTCTTTGCTTTCTTCCATTTTTTATAGCTTTTTTATTGGGTTGTGGTTCTGATCGCCTCGGATATTGTTGGACTTGATTATTTTGATTCAGACGAAAATAAATGTCATGTTTTTGCAGTAAAAAACAAGACTTTTCTTATATTTGCATCCGGAACAAAACGATTCGATTATGGTGATTACTAAACAGGTACAGGAAATACTGGACGCCACGCCTCCGGGCAAGGTGCTTACCATTGCCGATTTCAATGTGCTGCCGGAGTACCAGCCTGCGTTGGTCAAGGCACTCAGCCGTCTGGTGGCAGAAGGCTCTATCTGCAAGATTGCCAAAGGACGGTACTACAAGCCTAAACAGACGGTGTTCGGCACATTGAAGCCTCCGGTGGCAGAGGTGGTCAAGGACCTTCTGGAACGTAACGGCAAGCCAATCGGCTATATGACCGGTACGGCAGCATTTGCGCAGTTGGGGTTGACGACACAGATCACATCGGCCATTACGATAGGCACGAACAAATACCGCCGGCCTATGAAACGGGGCGAATACAGCGTGTCCTTCCTTGTACAGCCTAATGCAATCACACGGGAGAACATTCCTCTGCTGCTGATCCTTGACGCGCTCAAATTGCTCCGTGAGATTCCGGCAACATCACCTGACGATTGTGTGCGGGGCGTTGCTCGGCTGATAGCCGCTCTGTCCGAAGGCGATCTGGAGAAACTGGCGGACCTGGCCGAAAATTACCAGCCGTATGTCCGGGCATTGCTGGGTGCCATTCTGGACAGTCTTGGAGCTGACACCCGACAATTGCGTGCGACACTCAATGGGGTCACGACCTACAAACTTCCTGTCACCGCACAGGCTTTACCCACCAAATTAAAATGGAACATCGTATGAGACTACACGAGAATCAGCAACTGTTTGCCGATGCCATAGAAGCGGCTGCACGTCCGGTACAGGACGGCGGACTCGGCATCAAGAGTATCTTTATCGAGAAAGACTATTGGATCTGTCGTTCGCTGTCGCTTATGGCTACCGGAGACAAGGATAATCGTGCCATTTTCAAGGGCGGAACTTCCCTGACCAAGGCCTACGGCATCGGGGCACGTTTCTCCGAGGACATTGACGTGGCCATCGCCGAAGCATGGACACTGAGCGGAAACCAGCTAAAGAACCTCATACGCCGTACATCGAAGAATATGACAGCCGGACTGGAGGAACTGGTCATCCCCGGCATGACAAGCAAGGGATCGCATTACCACAAGGCGTTTTACACCTATCCACGGGCCATAGATACGGAACAGGTCGGAGCAATCCGGGCTGGGCAACTCCTGGTAGAAATCAACAGTTTTGCCAATCCATATCCTTTCGAGCGGCGTTCTCTCTGCAGTTTCCTGACAGAGTTCCTGCAGGCTACCGGCAACAACCGTATGATAGAGGAATACGGGATGCAGCCGTTCGAGGTCAATGTGCTTGACCGTCGCCGCACGCTGACCGAGAAATTGGTGTCACTCATCCGATGCTCGCTGGCCAATCTGTATATGCCGCAGTTGACGGCCAAAATCCGTCATTTCTACGATCTGCATCATCTGCTGAAAGATGAAGAGTGCCTCACGTATCTTCATAGCGATGCTTTCCCCGAAGATTTCAGGTCACTGCTCGAACACGACCGGCAGAGCTTTGACAAGCCCGAAGGCTGGCGTGACCGGCGACTGGAGGAGTCCCCGTTGATGACAGATCTGCCGCAGGTTTGGGGCAACTTGCAGACAGTTTACATGGGTGAACTCCCGGATTTGGCATATCGTGCCATTCCGGCCCCCTCGGATGTCGAGGAAAGCATACGTCGCTTGATGGCATTACTGCGTGAATTCGGCTCTGGTTTGTAATCGTATGTTGTCCAACAATGTCAAAGAACGCAATCGTATATCTCTGGTTTACCGGTTGATGGTTATAATCGGGCGTACCTTGTGCGCCTGTGTCTTGGGTGTTTCCTGTATGGCTCCGCTGCCCATCGAGTAAAGCCAGGCTTTTGCCGTTTCCTGTTCGGCCACTTCCGTGGATGTCCAGTACCAGCAGTCGCCGTCGGTCAGGGGCAACGGATCGCCCCCGCACTGTTCGATGACAGGATTTACCGTTTCCCGGATAGTATATAGCAGACGCATCTGTGCCACCGACGGAACGTATGCGCTCTGCCCGTAACACCAGAGGTCAAAGACCGCTTCCGCCATCGGCGAAGCCGTTTCCTTCGTTTCATATAGAGCGAATGTATTGGCATTGCCGTCATGTGCCGCGAGGTCCGCAGATGTGCCTTGGGCAATACCGAGGCTGTCGGCAAATGCCTGCGGGGTGATGTCCCACAGGTAAACCGCGTAGCCGTTTCCTTCCGCACCCTCATGCTGCCGGGTGTCGAACACGACGGCCACAGCCTTTTTCCCGGATTGCTGGTATTCCGTGTAGGACAAGGCCGTTCCGTCCTCGCACAGGACATGTCCCGGGCGGACAGCCGTGTCCGGTACGTCTATATGCGCGTCACAACCTGTCACGGCGACTGCTGCGACAAGTACCGGTACGAACCGGCTCACCTTTCTGAAAATGTTCTGTTTCATCTTTTCCCTTATTTTATCGGTAGTTTCACACCAAGGGCTACACCTACCCGAAGCAGATCCGCGCCCTTTATCATCAAATCACTCTTCGCCTGCCAGTACAGCGTCCATCCGGACCGCAGCACGTAATTGTGCTCGTAACCGAAATGCAGGCCGCCCAGGAACTTCTTCGTGTCGCTTCCTGCCGAAGCTCCTATACGCAGGTTGCCGTAATGATTGCGGCCCCGTACCACGCAAGGCTTGTATGCCACGCCAAAGCCATAGGTGCGGTAGTTGCGCCAGAAGGATTCCGGACAGATATGGCCGCACGGGCCGCATTCGGCCCACTGCAGGTAGCCGTTGGCAAAGAACTCCCACGCGTGCCGGTAGTTCATTTCATGTTCGTATGAAAACGTCACGTCCATACCGTTCCTGTAAAGCAGCCCGACCCCCAGTGAAAGACGGCCGCTGTTGCGTTGTGCGTTCGCGCTGAAGGCAAGGCACATGCAGGCAAACATCAGAATCAGAGTCTTTCTCATAATCATTCCTCCTCCAGCAGGTCAGCGTTAAACGAATCGGCAGACAACACATCCTCATAATCGATGTTCAGGCTGATATTGCGGCCGCTGATTTGCTTTTCCGTCATTTCGACAGTCAGCAGCTTGTCGTTCGGGAAGGTCATCTTCTTGATGACAAGCACATTCCTGTAACCATGTCGGAATGTCTTTCCCGGTTCCAGTATCATCGCCGGAGTAAGCTCGATAGTCTGGGCGTTGGTGGCCTTGGCGAGTTTCTTGTCAACGAGCTTTACCCTGATCTCATCGATGTCGAAACGGATGTTCGTCTTGTTCTCTATGGAAAAGTCTATGAAGAAGTAGTCCCCGACAGAGTATATGTTGTTCAGGCGCATCACCATACGGTGTGCCTTGGTGGCCACATTCCTGATTCTCGCCGGAGAGTTCCAGATCCGTCTGGCAAAGCGTGTCATCTCGGCGGTTGACATCGATACTGCCGGGTTGTTGTAGGCGTTGCGCTCGTGAGGGAGTATCTCCTTGTCCGTTACGGCTTCCTTAAGCCGTGTGGTGTAAACCAGCGCGTATTGCGTGCGGTAGCGTTCCGTGATGACGGTCACGATGGCAATCACCTCGCCGTCCTCGTGTCCGGCTTCCTTGGGTTTCAGCCGTACAATGTTGTCCAAAGGCTGGTCGCCAACCACCTTGTCGGTGGAAATGTCCACCATGCGTACCGGCTCCGATGCCGTGATGACGGTCGTCACCTGTTCGTTGACCGTCAGTTGTTCCATTTCCTCGTAGGTCGTCTGCGCCTGTGCATTCCGCGTTCCCAGCAGTCCGGCTGTCAGAAGAAATACCGTTCCGATTTTCTTGAGATTCATATTCATGTCGTTGATTGTTTATATTCCATTTGTTTTTCTTTTACCCTTATGTCGTCGTATGTATTCGCTCCAGTTCTTCCCGGATACGGAGTTCGGCGATGTCGCAGTACTCCTTCACGGTCTCGAATCCGATATAGTGCCGTCCCGAACGGATTGCGGCAATGGCAGTCGTTCCGGACCCGATGCAGTTGTCCAGCACGGTGTCCCCCTCGTCGGTGTAGGTGCGTATCAGGTACTCGACCAGTGCCACAGGCTTCTGGGTCGGATGATAGAATGCCCCTGTCTTGTGTTCTTTCGGGATGAAAATGACCGATGTCGGATATTTGTTGTCCGCCATGCGTACCGGTACCAGCTTCATCTCCCCGTAGCACCGGTTCGTGAAACTGCCTTCCGTCATGCTGCGTCCATGGTTTCTCCTTTCGGGAGGGCACGGTGTCATCTGCGGATGATACACGGGCTGCTTCATGTAGAACACCAGAATGTCCTCATGCTGGCGCAACGGCATCCGGTTGGCATTGAGATGGCCCGTAACACGGTCCTTCTGCCATACGAGGTTATAACGCCAGATTCCCGGTTGGGAAAGCATGAGATGCGCGGAGAAGATTCCCTGGGCGAACAGGATGATCGGACTGTCCGGCTTGATAATCCTACGGTACTGCTCCCACAGCGGACCAAGGGGTATCTGCCTGTCCCAACATGCTGACCGGTTGCCGCGGTTCAATACACCGTAAGGCAGGTCGGCGATGATGGCATCGACGCTTCCCTCCGGCATACGGCTCATGCCTTCCAGGCAGTCCATGTTGTATATCTTGTCCGTCTCTATCATATCGCGTTGTTTTTCGGCCCTCCAAGCTGCAGGGCACTCGCCCAAGTACAACGTCCCTTCCGGTTTTCCCGGACCTCACACTCCCAGAAGGTATTCATCTCCGCGTGCTTGAAATTGACCGCACCGTCTCCCGGCCCGTAAAAGCCAGTGTATTTCTGGAAGGCGAACAAGGCGATTCTCCGCCCGTCCTCTGCCAGAAAGTTGCATATCAGGGCGAAGCGTCCACCTTTCTGCCACCATTGGGTACTCACGAGTTGCCCGACGAATGTTTCGGCCTTGTCGGGAGCGAGGAAGTCATCGTAGTAAAAGCCGTCCGTTCCCTCATGTAGTTTTGAAATATCTGTTTCCATTGTCTCGAACCTTTTTATTTCCTTTTTTCCTGACCATTGACCAGATAGACGAAAGTCCCGTATTTCAGCTTGACCTTGTTTTTCTTGATGGCCTTGCTGATGGCGTTGCTCGTCTTCTGGTAAGCGTTGTTCACCGCCTGCATTCCCCATTGGGCGAGGCTGTTTCCTGTAGTTCCGGTACTCATGCTCATGTTGCCCGACATGGCACTGCTGGCCACATCCTTGCTCGTTTCCCGGAACTGGCTGTTCGGTACATACAGGCCCTCCATACCGTCCGTGTCATAAAGCGCGAGACTGACCTTCACAAGCTCGTCGTCCACAAGGATGCTGTTGATGTTTCCCTTGACACGTCCGGACGAGAAGCCGCTTACCGTGGCGTACAGGTACGTACCCCGTTTCACCACGCACTCGTCTATTTCCACGTCATCCAGCAGGCGCAGCCTGATGCGCGAGCCGTCCACAGCCTTGATGTCCTCGTCTATGATGGCCTGGATCAGCTTCGGTTCACGGGCATCCTTCGCCAGCGTGTTGAAATAGTCCGAGGTGGTCTTCACCTTGCGGACTACCGCGCTGGGCGGTTCGTCTGCCGACGGTGCTTGCACCGGACGTTTCTCCTCGTCGATGGTGCCGGCCTCCGGTACATTCTGCGGCGGAACGGTGTCCGTGGTATCCGCCTCTTCAGGGGGCATCACCATGTTCTGTCCTTTCAGCCGTGCTTCGGCAAGGGCCTTTTCCAACTCCGCGAGTGCTTCCTGTTCACGCTCTTTGGCGGCGGCAATTTCCGCTGCCGCTGCTTTTTCCTGCTGTTGCTCATCGAGCAGGGCGATGTCATCCTGCGTGTATTGTGATTCATATTCTTCCTTGTTTTCATCAGGTTCGTCTCTTTCTATGTTGCCGACCGCCGAGTAGTCCTGTATCTTGCCCCACGATTTCTCCATGTTCTCGTATTTGCTGCCAATGCCGTCATCCTTGATCTGCGCTTCCGGCAGTTCCGGATTCAGGAATTCTGTTGTCTGCAGCGTCTTGTCCGGTATATCCGCCGTTTCGGTATGAAACAGGTCGAATATGAAGTAGGACGCACCGAGCAGAGGGATATAAAGAATGGCAGGGAGCATGTACTTCGGCTGTCTGAAATTGATTTTCTCAAATATCTTTTTCATGGCAAGTCTGTTTTGCTACGGTTTGTATTTCCTGTCCCGGTTTCCCTCAGTTCCTCTTCCTGCAACATCCTGTGTCGCTCCCTCAATACCGAATCCTGCATCTCTGTCGCTGTCCTCTCCGCAGGCTGGTGACGATATACCACTGTTATACGGTAGATGTTCCATGCCAGCCCGCCCAGCACGAAAGCGAACACGATGACCAGAAAAAGAGTACGGTGCACGTTGGCAAAGCCCTGTACCTTGGCTGCCGCCTTGTCTATACGGGTCGCCTTGGCAAACTTGCGTCCGGCTTCCACATCACGCTCATAGCGTTCCTTGTACTTCGGATCATTCCTGTCAGGCATCTTTTCGCCCAGCAGCATCCGTCTGAATCCCTTGATGTTCATATCCTTGATTGTTTAATAGTTGCTCTTGCTTTTCTGTTCTATATCCTTGTTAAGGAGAGTGCGCCAGTTCACTATCAGCAGACCGTGAGGGTTGTTCTCCGTTCTCGGTACACGCTTGAGCTGACCGGCAGTCACCAGCTCACGCATCAGGATGTTGCTTCTGCGTTCGATTCGCTGGCGGCCGTAGTAGGTGAACTCCATGGTGCTCTTGTCAAAGCGGATGCTGTCACAATAAATCGAGAACACGGCACTCGTGCCGAGGATGTTGGAATAAAAACCTTTCTCCTTAAGAGTGTTATATTGCGCCAGACCTGTTTCGTCCACCAGGTACATCGCCTTTTCCATCGTGTATTTGATGTATTTGTCATCAGGCGGCAAGGTGAAGAAATAGTGGTGGAACATCTCCACATGGCTTTTGGCTTCCACGTCAAGCGTTTCATCCATCGTGGTACGGTTGACAAGAATGGGCACGTTGCCGTCCAGCACGTACACCTTTTTCTGTGCATCCGACACCATTGTCCTGGCTGTCCAGATGCTCGATACGCTGATGATGACACATCCCACGAGAAAGGCCGTGCAGATAATGCCCACCAGCCGTATCTTGTTTTCCAGATGCTTGATAATCATATCGGTTTATTGTCTTTTCCCGTTCAACATCATTACATATTCATCGTGCAGCATCGGCATGACTGTTTCCTGCAGTTCCGCAGCGAGAGCCCCGAACTCATCGGAAAAGACATGCACGTAATGGCCCAGCGTCATGACCTGCACGAATACCCACCAGATACCGCGTTTGCGCACTTTCGCCTTTTTCTGCAACTTGGCCATTTGCAGACGGTAGGTCAGGTAAGCGGCCAGCGGCGCTGCATAACGGTCGTCATACTCGAAGCCTTCGTCAAGGGCTTCATACTCCGGGGTAACTACATGGTTTTCCGGAACTTCGGTAATCTCTTTTCTCATGCGTTCATTCGCGTAGAGCAGGAAGCGTCCGTCCTTGCACCATTCTTTGATTTGTTCTTGTACGTTCATACTTTTTTATTTTTAAGGATTGTTGTTTATATGTTTTTTATCTTATCTCATGATTGCCCCGATACCGCCTGTCGCTGTCATCTTGGCCTGCTGTGCCACGCCTTCTCCAAAATTTCTCGTACTGAAGGCCGTGTCGCCCTCCGGTATCATCCACGCCGCAAGGTCAGGTACAAGGTTCAGACATTTCAAGGCTACAATGCTTGCCGCCATCAGATAACCGGCGGAGAAGAAACTGTTCTGCAGGTAGGCCGCCATTGTCTGCTCGCTGGCCGTGATTGCGGTCAGGTTTTCCACCTGGATGCACAGCACGATGTCGAAAAGGAGCAATACATAGAAGCCCACGAAGTAGAGCATGGCCCCGTAGAAATGTACCGTCAGGTAACGCGTCAGCCATTTTGCCCAGGAACCTTCCCATTTCGGCAGCAGAGAGAACGCCCATTGCAACGGGCCGAATATCGTCAGCATACCGAGCAATATCTGCTGGCAGTAGATCGTTGCCCACCAGCCTATGCGGAACACGACAAGGGCAATCAGCATGATGATTTTGTCTATTCCCACGACGACACCGGCCGTCAAGGAGGTGAACCACAGTTCCGCGGCATCCTTTTCCATGCTGGTCACTTCATCCACACCGGTCTGCTCCATGGTCGCCTCGATAAGGTTGGGGTCTGATGTTCCCGTGTGGGCGACATCCGCCTGTGCCTGCAGGCTGTGGTACATCGTGTCCCTTACGTGGATGAGCTGCTGCACTTCCTCGAACTTGTCCGCTATCTGTGTGGCTTCCGCCTCGTACAGGTCATGCGTGTACGAACCGATGCAGTTCGGGATGTAGGAAAGGAAGTCCAGAAAACACCAGTTGCTTCCGCTGCCGGCCATACCCGTGTCTGCAGGCGGATACCACCAGCAGAGAACGATGGAAACAGCCAGCGGCCTGAACAGCTTCATCACATCCAGCGGCTCATGCTTCACCATCATCTTGTAGGCCATGCCTGCCGCCATGACAAGTGAGAACAAGGCGGCCAGAGCCATGCACATCTGCAGTATCCACCAGAACGGCCCCTGCGAACCCGTAAACGTCGCGTCCGTGAGGAACTCGTTCGTTTGAAAAATCACATCGTCAATCTCCTCCTCAAGAAGATTGATACCAAAATCAGTGAGTATATTTCCGTCTGCCATTTGCCGTCTGTCTTTTTAGTTTCACCTGTTTACACTCTCTTCACCGTCACCCCCGGAACTGCCGCCCGACTGTGAGCCACGCACCGCGAGACGCGATTCGTTCCAGCGGCTCATGGCTTCCCTGATGACGCTGCCTTTGTCCAAGGTACGGTCCGAGGTCGCGTTCAGCAGGTTGCTCGTCAGGGTGGCATTCTGCCGTTTGGCGAGATAGCTGACAAGAATCTCATTCTGCTGCACCACGTCGTCGTAGATTCGCAGATACTCTTTCTTCCGCTGCGCATTGGGCATATAGGCATCCCTGGTAGCATCAATGGCGCACTGGAAAACATGGTAGTATTCCGTCCAGCGTTCCCTGTCCTCCGGGGTACCTCCCGCAGGAAGGATACGGTCGATGTTACGCTTCATCCTTTCCATCTGGCCGTTGATCTTGTCACCTTCGGCAAGCCAGGCGATATCAGCCTGTCGGTCTGCCACGTTCAGGGCCTCTATTTTCGCGCGGCTCACCAATGCCGAATCGATGGATTCGGCTTCGTCCGTCTGGTTATAGAGGTTGATGCCGGCTGTCGTGCGGAACGCCAGTTTGTTCTTTGCCGCCGCCGATTTCTTGTATTTGTTGTGTAATGCCCAGTAGTACAGTTCCGGCGTGAGGGAGCCCGCACCGGTTTCCATGACCGTAATCTGGTTCTGCTTCGGCGAGTCGTGGTTATAGGTCACATACTGCGCCTGTGCCGTTGCTGTTGCAATGATCGCAACCGTCATGAGCATGAGTTTTCTGTTCATCTTTTTTCCCTTTTATCGTTAGTAATCCAGCCTTCCGGAGTTGCGCCAACGTCCGAAGGCTCCTTCAATTATCTCCTGTTTGGTATGTTCACGGTATATCTTCGACTTCCAGTAGCCGATTCTTACCTGTATGTATCGCCAGGTCTCCATATAGGCCCGGTTCAGATGCCGTTCGATGTCGTCCAGAGACCTGTTCACGGCCTCCAGCACCATCAGCAGATCCGAAGTGGAGCAGGCCGCCGCTCCCGTGGCATACAGCGCCAGGTCGCTGACCGACTTGTAGAGTTGCTCCCCGTCATGGGCTATATCCCGTATGGCTTTCTCGTTGATGGTGATGAGCAGGGCGTCGGAGGGTTCGATGCGTCCGCGTTTCAGCACCTTCTCGTGAAATGCCTCCAGCATGGACTTGTAGTCCGCTATCCGGTCACTTACCGTATTGTAGGTGTTCTTTGCGTTCAATACCGTGCGTAACGACTGGTACATCACATCAATGACATCAAAGGCACGGGTGTACCGGTCAAGGTCGATATTCAGCTCCTTGTATTCGCCGACCTCCTTGCGGCTGTATTCGTGCAGCAGCTGGTTGCTGTACTCAAGGGTACTTCGGGCCAGCAACAAGCTACGCTGCTTCTTATGGTCATTGATATAGGCTTCAACGGACACCACGTCGAATGTCCATTGTGCTTTGACGACATCAGGCAGGAGTGCAAGCAGCACTATGGTTATCAGCAAGGCCCGTTTCATGGTCTTTCCTCCTTTCTCCCGCTTCGCAGGCTACGGGCGTTTTCCACCCAACGGTCATGGCATTCTTCCACGAGAGTGAGGCGTCGCCCTTCGTCCATATTCAGATCCGGAAGGACATCCTTCAGCACGTCGATGATGCTACGCTTGTAATGCATCATCTTTTCCAGGGATACCAGGTCGGCGTATATCTGCGTAATCCGGGAATCCACTTCACGCGCGATTTCAAGACGGTCACTTGACCACAGCAGGTGGTACACCTCTCCGGTAGAGGTATCTTCCATCGGGGTGGTACGGGCATATTCCGTCGTGATCTTGCATGACGGATGCTCCCGGGCAATTTCCGCGATACGTTCATTCACGATCCGCTCTTTTTCTTCTTCCGGAAGGTCCGGGTCGAATGTCAGCACGTCGGCCACATACGTGTCGGTGTATTGCGAGGTCAGTTCCCAGCTGATCTGTACAATGGCACGGTGAATCTTGATGCCGAGGAAGTATTTCGGCTTGCGTGCTATGCTGATGGTTGCCTTGAAAGTTATCTCGCCGTCTATATTCGGCATGGTCGCCTTGCGGACGAACGTGTATCCGTTCCACGAACCGCCGTCCTGCCACGACAGACTGTAGGCAGTCTTGCAGTCCTGCATGATGGCCGGGATACGGTAGTAGTCGTCCGTCGGCACGTCATTGTCGTTTGCCGCTTCCTGCTTCGCATCCGCGTATTCCTTCTGTTTCTTCTGCCACTCGGCCAGTTCTGCCTTCAACTCTCCGATACGCGTCAGGTTGGCGTTGTACTGCTGCCTGTAAACGGCAGCATCCTCTACACTGGCCTCGGATATTTTCTTCAGCAGCTCCTTGTTCTCATCCTCCAGTGCCTTGATCTGTGATTGAAGCATGGCTACCTGGTTGTCTGCCTCCCGTATCAGCTCATCCAATTCCGAAAAGTCAAGTTCATTTTCCGTCACGGAGGTCTGCATGGAGCAATCCTTGGTATGGGCATTGGGTGAACCGCCGCATTTCCTGCATTTGTACTGGGTCGAACCTTGGCCCAGGGTGGCCCCGTCCGAGCAGGTGACGCTGATGGTCACGCTCTCGCATCCTTTAAGTTTGGCGGCATCCGTTGCCTGATAGTAGTTCCGTGCGTCGGAAGCTATGTAATAGACATAGCCGTCCTCGTTCTCGTTGAATTCCGACAGACGGGCATTGAGCTGCGCCTTGAAGGTCTCCAGATCCATAGTGTAGGAATCGAATATCTCTTCATACACGATTTCCTCATGGTTCCAGCTTTTCTTGACATGTATCTCGTAGGCGTAAGCCTTCTTTGTCTGCTTGCCGCCGCGGCTGATGATGTAGGCGTTCTGCCAGTAGTTGATGCTGTAAGTGTTGCCGTCATTCTGGTTGTTGAGCTGCTGTACACGGTTTCTCGACCATCCGGCATATCGTTCCGAGTTGGAGAGAGCCTGTTCCCGCTGCGAGGCATTGGGATAAAAACCGGGGTCGCTCGTTTCGAAACGGGTCCACTCACCGCCGTTCAGGATGCTGTTGTCGTCCGTGGGCGGGTAATAGTCACACAATGACACGCTGCCCTGGTCACGTCTGGCGATGTACCAGCGCTGCGTGTAATAAGTCCCGGCTTCGTCGTCTATATAGTCACTGATCCAGCCGGCAAGGTCGTAATCCCCGAACTCGAACAGGCCGGCCACGTTGTCAGGACCACCGATCTTGTCCAGCAGCAGGTTCCCGATACCTTGTTCCGCTTCCTCGAACAGACCGGAGTAATGGTCGTACAGGTTGGCAATCTCGCTGACCTTGCCCGAAAGCAGGTTATGGAACATACTTTCAGGCAGCAGGGCATCGCCGAGATTACTCGCACCGGCCGTTGCCAGACCGACACCCAGATTGTAGAGATTGTCAAGGTCGCTTTGCAGGTTCTCCCGTGTAAAGCGGTCAGGAATCCGGGAAAAATCGTCCAGCATCCGCTGCCAGTCTATACCGCCCAGTTCCGAAAGTTTCAGCAGAGGCACGACCTCGCTGTTGATCTCCAGAAAAGCGATGTCCGAGAACGAAAGTGTACTGTTTGTCACAACGCTTTCGAACTGCATACACAGGCTCTTCGTCTCATCGCACACCTTCATCAGGTAGCTGCCCCAGTGGATCGCTGTCTGCGGGGAGTGAAGCATCTGCTTTGCCACCACCCAGATTTTCGGTATGATCTTGTCGGCCACCATGTGGTAGATGCGGCGGTAATAATAATTCTCTGTGCTGCTGCACCAGATACCGAGGTCCGAGAGTGCTTTGTGTTCCAGAAATTTGGAAGAGAAAATTCCGGCTGCCGCCACCTCCGCCGCCGTATAGTGCTTCAGGATGTCATCGACCTGCTCACGGTAGTAGCTTTCAGCCACGACCTCCGTACCGAACGCGGCTGCCATTGCCGCCACGGTACGTGCGTCATAGTTCACGCTGTAATACTGGGCGTGGACATGCTGCGTGAAGGCAAGCAGCAGAACTGCAAAGACAAGTGACAGTCGCTTCATGTTCATTCTGTTCAACGGTTGAAAATATTACCTCTCCGCTTGCTGCGGTTGTTCTTCTCAGGTACTCCCTGCAGGGCCAGTATCAGCTTCTCTGCTTCCTCCATAGCCTCGTATGGGGACAGACCCCTGTATCTGACATACAGGTCTCTGGCTACTTCATACCGGCGCTGGTCCCACTTGACCGCCTCCGATTCCTCGAAACGCATGATAGCCGCGACGGCTTTGTCCTCGTCTGACTCAAGTCCCATATATACGTCCAGTTCCTTTTCAGTCATGCCCAGACGCAATCCGAAATTGCCCAGCATTTCTTCCATGTGCGCGATGCTCCTTTCCCCCAAATGGCGGAAATGAATCAAGTCCCAGTTGCTGTGCAGGCACAGTTCCCGGATGGTGGCAATATCGTGGCTGTTGCACACGTTGCGGATGCGGAGAGCGTAAGGCTCAACACTGAACAGTTCCGCTATAGGTCGGTTTATGTCAATCTTTCCCATTGTATGTGATTTTATTGTTTTGCTTTCAGGTTCAGTACCCGTCCGGCCTCGTTGACCTTCTGGGCGAATGTCAGGGACTTGCTGATGCCGCTGGCATCCCAGTCCCGGCAATAGGCTTCGATGGCTTCCTGATGGCTGCACCGGAGCTCCCTCTTGTAGAGTTTCAGGGCTTCCTTCTCAGCACGTTCGGTCGTGTAGGTCATGTAGCATTCATGCGGCTCTTCCACGCCATACACGCCGCTTGTCGTTCCCCTTCGTATGAATACCTCCCGGAAGAACGAACGGCCGTCCTTGTTGTCCAGACGGTTGATCGTGAATATCTTCTTGCAGTCAACATCGGTGAGCCCGAGAATGGCCTTGATGGTGTCGAAACGCTCCTTGAACTTGCTCTGGTCAAGCAGCATCACCACGTCGCTGTTGTTGATGATGGCCTCTTTCACGATTTCACTGCCGATAATGTCCTGTATCTCCTGTGTCACAACGCCCACGCTGGCCCAGAACTTACGGGCCGTCTTGTACATGAACTTGATGTACTCGGCCATCAGCGGACTGGCAATGGCTTTCCAGGCTTCCTCGATGACAAGCACCTTGCGGTTCTTCTTGATTCGCATCTTCTGCAGGAACACGTCCATGATTATCAGCGTGACAAGCGGGAACAGCAGCGGATCATCCTTTATACTGTCAATCTCGAACACCACGAAGGTCTCGTCGAACAGCGAACTGTCCATGTTCTCGTTCAGGGTCTTTTCATGGTTGCCGCCCCTGTAGAAGTCCTTCATCATGTAGCGGTAAGTCGAGAGGTCTATGCCCGAAATGTGGTTCTCGTGACAGATGTCCGGAATACGCTGGACGGAGTATTCGTAAAATGAATTGAACGAGAGTTCTTCCACCTTCAACTCCTTGCGCCTGCGTTCCATTTCGTCTATCATGCACTCGATACGGCTGTTCCGTTCCTGCTCGCTTTCCTCACGGTTCCCGTCACGGTTGCGTTCGTCTATGGCGAGGCTTTTTCTCAGGTCTTCCCGCTGCATGGGCGTGAAGCCGTCGAAGCCGTTGAAATACGCGTCGTAATAATCGGTGATTACATTTTCCACCAGACGGTCTTCCGTCTTCGTGACTGTTCCCTGCGTGCCCTTCCAGATCAGCAGGACAAGATTCTTCAGGAAGCCGGTCTTTTCCACGTTCATCTCTTCCTTGTGGATACGGAACGGGTTCATCGTAATGGGGCGTTCCTCCGTGTAGCTGATGTACTTGCCTCCCAGATACTCGCACAATCCCTCGTAGGAGTTTCCGGTATCGACCATTACGATGTCTGTACCCTGTTCGTGCAGCTGGCGCACGACAGAGTTCATGTGGAATACATATGAGAGAGTTTTTGTTGCTGAAAATCAGTAATATAAGAAAATAAGGGTACAAAAATCCGGCTATGGAGAAACGGGGTATAAAAGCTGTCTTTTGAGAGAGTGAGCGGAAAGGAAGAAGATGCGTGCGAAGATGAAGATTTAACAAAAACTTAACAATCAGTAGGCATTTTTGTCTTTTTACGCAGGTCTGTCGGAACGGGGGCAAAACAGCAGAGGACTTGTCGGGGAATTATTTAGTATTCTTGAAAGTTAATGCATTAAGTAAATTATGAACCAATAAGGGTACAAACTTTATCTATAAGCTACATGAAATGATTTGCTACAACTATAATATGTCTATATGAAAAATGTTATATCTCCTCACAACAGAAACAACAGAAAAGGACTTCGACAATAGAGTTTATATCGAATAATTGATTAAAGCGTTCTTTGACTTATCTTTGTGGTCTAAAAGGTTCAATTGATGTATTACGACAAGATTCGCCACCGTTATAGCCAAGTGCTTGCAGCGACAGGATTAACTCCTGCTGAGTTTGATGCCTTGCTAATAACTTTCAAGTACCATTGGGATGAATATTACAGCCATTTTACCTTGGAAGGTAAAGTGCGTCAACGCATATCTTACAACAGGAAGACCAGTGTATTGCCTCTGATTCAGGACAAAATGTTCTTCATATTGGTATATCTGAAGACCAATCCCCTTCAGGAACTCCATGCCATTCAGTTTGAGATGACCCAGCCCCAGGCCAATAGATGGATTCACCTTCTTTCGGAGATTCTCCGGCGTACATTGAAAACGCTTGGTGAATTGCCGGACCGTAACTCCAAACGTCTGATACACATTCTTCAAGGATGCGAAGAAGTCTTATTGGACGGAACCGAGCGGCCTATTCAACGCCCTTTGGATGAAGACAGGCAGTCCGCATGCTATAGTGGTAAAAAAAACTCATAGCATAAAGAATAACCTGCTATGTACCAACAATCTTAGGATTGTATGGCTGAGTTCCACATACGAAGGTCATGTCCATGACAAAAAGATTTGTGATGAAGAACCTCTTATACTCCCCAAAGGTATCAGGCTTTGGCAAGATACAGGCTTCACCGGACACAGACCGGATGGAGCTGAAATATGCATGCCCAAGAAGAAACCTAAAGGAAAAGAGCTTACTACTGTTGAAAAACAAGAGAACAAGCGGATTTCCGGAATCAGGATTAAAGTGGAGCATGCCATAGGTGGTATGAAAAAATGCCGTATTGTTAAAGAACGATTCAGATGCCATAAATTCGGTTTCGAAGATATGGTGATTCTTATTGCTTGTGGATTACACAACTTCAGAATCACGCACAAAATGAGTCATATAATAAATTAATCTATATAAAGTCTAATAAGAGTTAATTTGCTTAAACCTAACGGGAAAGGAATAGTCTAATAATTGGTTAGGTTATTCCTTTTCATTATCTTTGAGTGTCATTAAGATGATAGATTATGAAAAAGTTTCTGTGTATATTGCTTTTACTCATGAATTTCTATTTGCTCCCAGCACAAAAAATGTTGGTTGCATTTACTATGGATAAACATCTTGAGGTCGGCGTTCCTGTATGCTATCTGGATGAACGAGGCGATACCATTGTACCATACGGCAGATACAAGTTCTGCCAAACGGATACCATACGAAACATAGGTTTTGTGTATGAGAACAAACAGAACGCACGGATAGTCTGTATAGACAATCAAGGCAAAGAATTGTTCTATGTGTTCAAATGTGACAACGGTCCCGATTATATCAGTGAAGGACTTTTCCGCATAATGGATGAGAACGGACTGATAGGGTTTGCCGATTCATTGGGCAATGTGGTTATTAAGCCTCAATTCAAATTTGCCACATCATTTGAAAACGGAAAAGCACAAGCCACAACAAGCGGGGACGCAATTAATGATGGAGAACATTCTTTTTGGAAATCAGATGAATGGCAACTTATTGATCACAAAGGCGATAAAATGATAAAATATGCGGCCATCAGAAGTGGTAGGAGTTTGAAAGGGTTGCAAATCACTATATTTGGTAAGCAAAGAAAAATTTCCCAAGAAATATCCTACTCATATCCTCCTGACATTGAATTTGCCAACAATCTCGATGTTTGGGTTAACTTACAAGACGTTAGTTTTGATGGTAAAGACGATATACTTGTCAATCTTGGTCAGTATGGCAATCAAATGATACAATATTATGATTGCTTTGTGTGGGATGAAACTAAGGGGCAATATTGTAAAGATGAAAGTTTTAGGCAGATAGAAAATCCACAAATAAACAACGAGAAGAGATGTGTGTTTTCTTCATCGCGTATCTCGGCTGCATCTTACAGCTACAAGCGCTTTGAGTTTATTGAAGGTCATTTTATTGAGACAGCCGTATTGACCCAGACTTTCAGAGCCTCTAAACAACCGCCTTTATTCACTGAAAAGCAATATGTAAAAGGCAGGGGCTGGGTAACATTGCACAAAGATGTTCCAGTAGACAAGATAAACCGTGATTGGCTGTCAATCATAATGAAATAACACCCTAAACAGATGAGAATATGAGAATGAAAGTATTACTGTCAGTTATTAGTTTACTGGCTTTCCTCCCATTACAGTCCCAAGACATTGATTTCCCCTTATCGCAATCGGAAATAGAGAAGTATGAAAGCCGCATTCGTATACAACGACTTTCCGATGTTAATATCACCCATGCTGATGCTTATCGAATTAAAACACAGCAACCCGTTTATTCACCGCAGACAAAACGAATTGTGGTTGATGTAATCAATGTGAACGGACCAACGGCAGAACTGGCATACCATCATCTGAAACAATGGAAAAATGGACAATGGGTCAGTTTCCCCTTTATAGACAATCTCGGCTTTGCTGGCGTAGGCAGGAATTTATCCAAAGGTGACACGTTACCCGAATATATTCACGTGTCTGAATTCAAATATCCATTAAAGCAGAATAAGTATCAAGTGAATTTTTATGTGTTAGCCAACATATACACTTATTGTGAGCTGACAAACGGAAACATCATGCCTGTAAAGGAGACAGAAATGGACGGGGCTTTTATTTTCAAGGTTTTGCCATCAGCTAATGACTCTATTCGCATTCTGTTTGAGAACCATACGAATCTGGATGTTCAACCCGTTTTCTTGCCAAGTGTAGGTACAGATGAATTGTATATGGCGCATCCGTTTGCCCGTTCTGGTTGGAGTGGTGAGGCCGATTATATGAGAAACTGTGCTCGTTTAAAAGGTGGAGAAGCGATGTTGTTCACCATCCCTATCTCATGGGACATAAACCGAATTACAGATAAGAACTATAAAAAGCGGTTCATGTCTGGAAAATTGTTGCCAGGAAAATATAAAATAGGCCTACAATTGGAAATTTATATGGATACAGAATTTGAAGTAAAATGATAGTATATGAAACAGAAAGTCTTATTGTTAACTATTTGCTTGCTGGCTATCCTTTCTCTGCAAGCGCAAACCAACGAACGGTACATTGAAGTGACGGGCACATCGGAAATAGAAATCGTGCCCGACAAGATTCATTATCTGATTGAAATCCGTGAATACTTCGAGGAAGAATTCGACGGGAAATCGAAACCTGAAGAATACCGCACCAAAGTACCTTTATCAGAGATAGAACAAGGACTGAGAGAAGCCCTTGCCAACGCAGACATTCCACAAAATGCTATTCGCACGCAAGAAATCGGTGACTATTGGCGGCAGCAAGGGCAGGACTTTTTAGTGTCCAAGAAATTCGACATCACACTGACTGACTTCAATCAGATAAATGAGATAATCAAGCACATAGATACGAAAGGCATCCACACCATGCGCATCGGTGAATTGGAGAACAAAGACATGCTTGCCTATCACCAAAAGGGAAAAATTGAAGCATTGAAAGCCGCTCAAAAGAAAGCGACTTATCTGGTAGAAGCACTGGGCAAGAAATTGGGTGACGTGATACGCATTGTGGAAGAAGGGAGCAGCAATGCCTTTCCGTTTGCGCAAAGCAATGTCCTGTCATCCGATGCTGCCTCATTCGACAACTTCCGCACCATCAAGAAGAACTATTCCATGCTGGTACGTTTTGAAATCATAGATTAAAATGGCCTCGTAATTAAAACGTTTGCAAACTCATTGAGTGAGATATATCATCTTTGCAATCCTTGTTGCATATTCTCAATTTTCCAATCATACGCCCCCTCTGCGACATCGCCAACCTCTTTGAGTGTATGGCGATGTTTTATTTCGTCAAAAGGCTGTCGGCTCTCCGCATAATCACAAAGCCATGCGCCGACCGCATTCTGCTGTTCGATTGTTTCTCCGTACTCCTGCATGACGCTTTTGATGTCAGCAGCTTCGGATGGGGCAAAGAACGATTGGTGCTGCTCCGTGCCGAAATGGATAATCGCATCAATGGCTCGCTTAAAGACCTCGTTTGCTTTATAAAGAATATCGGCAAGCACATTCAGAATATGCCTGCTCGCTTTCAGCGCACTTTGCAGCAAACGGATGGTCTTGTCTTTCTCCGCCGTAGCACGACTTACGGCAAAGTTAATGCGCTGCCGCTCGCCGTCCTCTTGCTCCTGAAGCTGCCGTACCGCCTTGTCCCTTTCAATAGCAAGTGAACGGCTCTGCACCAAAGCCCTGCCACGCTCGGTTTCGGCTTTCTGCTTCTCTGTAACCAATGCCTTTGTCAATTCCTCCACCTTGTTCTTGACAGCATCGGGAAAGGCTTTCTTCATACGCTCGTTCTCGGCTTTCAGCTTGGCGTTTTCCTTTTCGATTGCTGCGGATTTGCCCACCCCGACAAAACTGCTTACGCTGTCCAATATGCTGTCCACTTTCGCCTTGCGCTCATCCCTTAACTGACGTTCCTTGTCGGCGATGTCATTGTCAAGGGATTGGCGGTATTTCTCTTTCGCCTTGTTCTCGCCCTCAATGAACTGCCGTTCCGTTTCGGCTTCCTCTTTGGCGGCAAGGGCTGCTTCCCTTTCAGCTTTAGCTCGTTCCGCTTCCTGTTTCTGTTTGGCAAGAATGAAGTCCGTGCGCTCCAAATGCTCTTTGCCCGTTACCGCCTTTGAGATGCCCCTTTCCATGTCAAGGCACTCGGCCAAAATGGTCTGCATCTCGCTCATGGCTTTCTCATCCAGTTTGCAGGACTTGCCCGTATCGTGATTCATCCAATCCCATACGATGTGGGCGTGCAGATTGGGCTTCCATGTGGCATTGTCGCCGGGCGTTCCGTAATGCCCCTCGTCCCTGTGGATGAACACCTGCAAGGCTGTGACACCCCAACGCTCCTTACACACCTTGCAGAATTTTCGCAACTGCTCCATCGTGGTATCTTCCTTGACGACAACCACGCCCTCCTTGAGCGGAGTGCTGCCACGGACGATGGTCACCTTGCCAGTCTTCTTGTTTACCCGTTCACGGTCTTTGGTCTGCATCGCACGGCCTGTCTTTTCCTTGACCATTGCGGCTATCTGATTGTATCGGTCGGTGAGCGTGGCTTCACTGAAATCAGGTGCGACCCATGTCTCGTTTCCAGCCATGAGGTCGGTACGGATGTAGAACTTCTCCTTGCGGATGTTGGCGAGGTATTCAGCTGTTCGCCTGTTGTGCGCCTCGCTGCTGCCGATGTTGCACGGTTTGATGTTGATGGATGTCTTCTGTGCCATAATGCTTGTCTGTTTGTGAGTTTAACGATGGGTTATTAGGGCTGCGCCTTAATCGGAGGGTGCAGGGAGAGGGTCACTTCCTGCTTGGGGTTCTCAGGGGCAAAAGCCACTGAGCGGAGTTTCCAAAGAGGGGGTCACTCTTTGGTCGGGTTGCACAGGGCTGAAAGTCCTTGTCGGGTTCTTAGGGCAGAGCCATAAGTGGGACGGGGCAACGCCCAGCCCCTCGGGAGAGCCCACAACTTCGGAGCGCAGCGGAGAAGTTATAGTGGGCTATATCTGGGCAAGCCCAGTCAGCCAACGCCACAACAACGGAGTACCGCTGAAATCCGTCTGTTGCGCCTGTTATTTTTCCGTGCCTGTGTCGGTATCATCCACAACGCCAATCATGCCGCCATGCGCTTCTTTGCGGCTCTCATCGGAACTTTCGGCTAACGGCAGGTTGCTGTTCTCTATGATAAGGAAATGGTTTGTTTCACCCTCGTTGTTTTGTATGCCAGTCCGATGGTCGCAAGCCACGGAGGAACAAAGGGAAGAAGAAAGAGGTGCTGCACCGCTTTCCGTGGTGTCCGTTTCCTGCCCTTGACTTTGGCAACCGTCCTGCACGGTACACGGCTTGCTATCCGAAGCCGTATCATTAGAAAGAGGTGTCCGCTTTCCGTCCGCCAGTTCTTTGACATTAGCTGATGGCTTGACATAATGGGGATTGGTCAGGAGGACACCACCGACATACCAGCCTGTAAGGAAATGCAGGGTGTGTATGGAAGTGCGGTTGTTGGTTCGGGTGGTCAGCACACCGAGCCTGTTAAAACTGTCTATGAGTTTGCCGACCGTCTTTCGGTTGCAACCCAAATATTCCGCAAGTTCCACATCGGAAGCTGCGACTTCTCCCACCTCCAAGGCTATTCCTATGCCCTTGATGTTACAAACGGTCTTTGTCCGCACGGCGTGGGTCATCAGCCTGTGCAGGCATTTCTGCCTTTGGGCGGAAAATCTGCCTTCCAAAATAAAATTCCACTGCTCGTCCGAAAGGATGGTGCAGTAATGTATGCTCTGTTTGTTTTTGCACATAGTCTATGATATTTAGGTGTTACACCGGTCAGCTACCTGCCCATGCCTTGCCGCCGTTCGGGCATGTAATACTCCCTGTCCGCCGCTATGTGGTTCAGCACATCCTGCAAACGGTCGAGCTGGTCATGGTCAAGCACACGGATAGCGTTGATGGTTATCTTCTGCGTGGCAATCCTGCGGTGGGCAATGTCAGTTTCGCTCATCGTGCCGCCGCCGTCCGCATGGATGGAACGGAGGTAGGCGTTCACCGCTTCCGTCTGTTCTTTTGATGGGTACGGTGCCGCCCATCGGTCTTGAATGTAGTCAACCATTCGGCTGACCGCATCGGCCAATATCGGGTCATGCCTTGCAATGACGGGTATCAAGTCCTCTTTCCTCATAATTCCTGCTTTGTCTGTAATGAACTTGGCTTGTGCTTCTTGCCGCCACGCAAGGCTTCAAGCCGTCTGTTGAAATCTTCCTCGCTGCCTGTTCCCGATGTCCCTCCCTGCTCAATCCAGCCGATGATTTCATCCTCGAAGAAGTAGAGCTTATTGCCCCTCTTGTGATACGGTATGCGCTTCTCGGAAGTCATTGCGTAGATGGTGGAAGCGGATTTGCCAAGCAAAGCGGCGACATCATCCAAGGCAAGCAACCGTCTGCCTTTCTGTTGCGTGGCTTTGCCCAACGCCTCGTCCACCTTGTCCGCAAGCTGCCCCACCTTTTCAATCAGGAGGGAGACAGCCTGCGGCAGTTGTTCAAATGTGATTTTATCCATAAGCATAATGTTTATTTGAGTGTAATCTGTTCGGAAGCCTTGCGTTTCAGGTCGCTCACCACATCGGCATAAACCTGCGTGGTCGCCACGTTGCTGTGCGTAAGCATTTTTGATATGGTGTAGAGGTCGGTGCCTGCGGCGAGTTGCAGGGTTGCGTAGGTATGCCGGAAGCAATGAAAGGTTATGTGTTTTGTAATGCCCGCCGACTTAATCCAATCCTTGAGGTACAAGGGAAGCAATGCTTGCGTCATACCCTTGAACACCTGCCCCGTGGAACGCTCGCCACAGAGTGCAAGTGCTTCGTCTGACAGTGGCAAAATGGCTTCCATCCGTGTCTTTTTGGTGACGATGTGCATACACCAGCCGCCATCCGCCGCCCTGATGATGTTCTCCCATTGCAGACGTATGATGTCGCTGATGCGCAATCCCGTAAGGCAGGAGAACAGAGCCGCAGACCTTACGACTGGCTTCTCGCAGGGCGTGTTGGCAAGCATTTTCACCTCGTCAAGCGTCAGGAACTCACGCCTTGTATTGGCTTCCTTTGCGTGTTTCAGCCGTGGGGCGATGTTCTCCTTAATCCGCCTTTCCTCGTAAGCTTGGCGCAGAACGCATTTCAGCTTGTTCAGGTTGTTGTTGGCGGTGGAAGCCATCATCTTGCTTTTGTTTTGCGTGGTGAGCGAGAGCATATAGGTGAGAAATCCCTGGCAGTATTCCACCGTCAAGTCATCAAAGGTGCAGCTTCCGCCGCAATACTTCTCGAAGTGCTTGTAGGCGGTGTTCCAATTCCTGAAATTGTCATCGTCCGCCATTTTGGAGCGGAAATATTCCAAGAAGCTCTCTTTGCCCCTGTTGCGGTCGAGGAAGCCGAACTCTTCGTTAATGATGGCTTCCGTCCGCCTGCACTTGATAAGCTCGGCATTGCGCAGCATGGTCTTGTTAAACTCCGCCTCAAACTTCTCTGTCGGATTGGCATAAATGTAGATGCCGAGGTATTCACGCCTTGTCAGCTTGCCAGTTTTCGGGTGTCTGACAGGAGGGTAGAAGTCAAGGTAGAGTGACAACTGCCCGTTCTTGATAGGTCGTTTCCTGACCGTCACTTTCGTACAAATGTTTGTCATATCGCTAATGTGTTTAATTGGTTATAAATGTTCATTCCTCCCTTTTGGCTTTCGTGCTTGCGCTTTTCCGCTCCGCTTCCTTACGTGCCGCATCCCAGTCGGCTTTCAGGTAGTACAACCGGTTGCCGTGTATTCGCTTCGTCCGTACCCCGTGCGTGAGGGCAAACCTGCGGACTTGGGTTTTGCCCAGCCCGAACAGGCGCATGATGTCGAAGCACGAATACCAATGTTCCGAAAGGTTGTTGCCCAGCCGCTCGTCCTCTTCCGCCATCGCCTTGTCCACTTCCGCTTTCGGGAAGCATTTGGTGGAATTGGCTTTGATGCACGGTATCGAGTACCGCATACGGAGGTTGTAGAACCGTCCGTAGGTGTAATTGAACTTTTGGCATATCTCCGCCATCGTATAAAGGTCACCGCCGACACTCTCCCTGTCCGTGAACGTGTCACGCACAGACTGCTTGTAGTTGTCCGCCGGAATGAGCCGCCGTTTTGCCGGACTGCCCTTTGTCTTTTTCTTTCCCTCTTGTCGGATGAGAGCTACTTCTCCATTCTTTTGTCTTTCTCCATTCATTTTCTTCTTTGTCTTTTTCCCCTGCTTGGCGAATAGCGAGACGCTCCGCTTGCAGTAGGTGGTTTCCTTAATCATCAGGAAGAAATCCTCCCTGGTGATTAGCGTAATATGGTACGTAATCCTGCAAGCCCGGAGCGTACCCTTGTAAATCAGGTTATACACGGTGCGGCTGCTCACTTGCAGTATGTCCGCCACCTCCCCAATGGTGAGGAACGGCTTGTTTGGCATATCCCGACCGAAGTCGGGCTGACCTGTTAATTTGTGTTCATTTTGACGGTCCATCATCGAAGAAATTTTGTTGCACATTGTTGAACGCTGTTGCACGCTGCTGAAAGGAAATCGAACCGTGCGCCCCCTCCTGCGAGGTACAATCGTGGTACAAAATTACTCCAATAAGGACTAAACGCCAATAGTCGAATTTCTCGTTTGTTAAAACATATTAGCTGAAAATCAGGTAATTACAACACTGAATTTTGCAGCCGCTTGCTCCCATTTTGTCCTGTTTTTCTCCATGTGGAAGGATTTCCCGGAACCGCTCGGCCCGAGGGCAAAAAAGTTCGAGTTGTCCGTCAGCTTCTGTCTGCCTTCCTTGCCGGTGATGTCGATGGCGACAGGCACTCCCTGGCGGTCAGTGTAATAGACTTTCACCGGGGTGTCTTCGCTGTGCTGCACACGTTCCTTGTACATCAGGCACATCGCCGCGTCCGATAGGGTCAGGAACCGGTCATACTCTTCATTCAGGCTGTAGCAGTTGCCCGGGAACGAGCCGACGAACAGCTCCAGCTGGTTGTAGGCTCGTTTGGAGATATGGATTCCCATTCTACCGAAAGCGTTCTCCAGATGATTCGTACACTTCTGCAGGTCCGTATCGCCGGACACGGCCACTATAAGGTTGAAATGGCTGTACACGAGCTGCTTGCTCTCGCGGGCAATTACCTCCTGTACACGTTTTATGTCTTCGACCGCTGCCTGGTTGCTCGGGTTGGGAATGCTCGCGTGCCGGTTCTTCTTCTTGTCCAGCAGCGATAGTTCACGCTTCTGGTTGGGAAGGAAGATGACCTGGTTATAGACCACTGTATCGGCATTCGGAATGCTGTCAATGGCCGAGACAAGATCCACGGGCATTTCCGTGTTGTTCACTTCTATATTGGTATAGGGTCTGATCATCGAAGGCAGCGAGATGCAGTCCACGTCCACGAGACTGTACACCTTGCAGCGCTTGTCACCCATCGAGACGCTCTCGTCGTCCGACTTGAAGTTCGTCATCGAGATAATACGGTCCTTGAAGTTCATGGCGAAATACCGGTCCACGTAATCGCTTGCCTCGGATTTGTTCAGGAAACGCGCCTGCACGCCGCTGTCCCGCAACTGGTCCTGTACCTTGCGGATCTTGACAAGGAAATCACGCCATTTCTTGTTGTCGAACGAGAAAAGGCGGCTTTTCCTGGCTTCCTGCGTGATGGTCAGGTAACACATGCTGTCCGTGTACGCCCTTCCCTTGAAATACCGGAAATACGATTCAGAAAGGAACTCCTGCTTCCCGGTATCCTCGTTGACAAAACGCTTCCTCACGAAGATGTCCTGCTTGTGAATGGCATAACCTTCTCCCAAGGTCAGGGCAAGGGCGGAGAACAGATGCGTGAAATCGTAGTAGCTGTCTATGTTCGCCGAATACTTCTGTACCGGATTCTCGATCTTCAGCATGGCGGAATATTCGCCCGTCTTGGTGTACAGGACACCCACGCCTTCCGTGTCTTCCACCGAGAAATAGATGTCCTGGAAGATACGCTTGCGCTTGCCTCCGGTACCGAACGCATGGACGGATATGGCCATACCCGCGCATAAGGCAACGAAAATCAGGATAATGTATAGGGTCATTTCAATATACGTTCAATTAAATAGGGGTAGGCCCGTATCTCATACGAACCTACCCGCGTTCAACATTCAATATAGCCACACATTGCTGTGATGGTTTAATTTTGTCAGACCTTACGCGAGTAGGCATAGACGAACACGCCTCGGTCCGTTCTCTTGCTGTGCAGACCTTTCCGCTGCTTGAAGATGATTAGCACGATGCCCACCGACAGAATGACTGTCAGCGCGGCCAGTCCGGCCACGAATCCGGCAAGGCAGTAAGCGGCTATGAAGCCCGCGATGGCTCCGCCTGCCGTTCCTGCCGCCCAATAGATGTAGCGGCCCTGCAATCCCATCACTTCAAGAGGACGTTGCAGCCCCTTGAACAGCGGATAGTCCGGATAACGTGTTTCCTTGCTTTTCATCCCTCGGTACTTTTATGCGTCAATGCCGAAAAACAAAGGAAGAGCCTGTGCTGCTGCAATCAGGAAAAGACATGCACCAACCACCATCATGATCTTCTTTTTGACATCCTGCTCTTCGTTGTTCATGGCGATGTAAACGGAGATGGCGCCGATAATGGCGACTACACCGGCGATGGCATAGCAGAGCTTGACCATGACTGGTACATACTTGACAATTTCCTCCGCCACGGTAGATAGTGCGGTAGTACCGGCTGAATAGTCGCCGGCCGTACTCTGGGCCATTGCCGTGGTACCAGAGAACAAAGTGAGTGCAAGCATCTTCACTTTGGTGGAAACACCTTGGATGAATCCTTTTGCCTTTCGGCACATTTGTTTTACTTTCTGAAACATACTTGATCGTTTTTGAGTTAATATTTATGTATTGGATTGTTAAACAGCCTTATATGCGATAACCGAAAAATGCCGGAAGTACGATGGAGGCCCCGATGATGAACAGGCACGCGCCAAGCAGCGATAAAAAGGATTTGACGATGCCGTCCTCTCCAGTGTTCATCTTGATGTAGATCTGGAAGGCGGACACGATGACCAGAACGGATGCGATGGAGTAGCATATATACAGGACATACAGCATCATCGTGACCACGAAGTCGTGCATCGTGGCCAGCGCATCCGCTCCCCAGCTGTAGTTCACGCTGCCGCTCTTGGCGAAAGCCGCATAGGGTACAAGAATTAACAGGCATACTATCTTTTGCTTAATCGACATGCTACAATTTGTCTTTAATTGGTTTCCAGGCCATCTCCGGACGATTTTCCAGTTTGCCCCTGGAAAGCATCGCCTTGTACATTTCATCTGCACTGAAGCCATCAGACAGGTAGGGCGTGGTTTCCTCCATCTTTTCCTCCGCCTTGGCTTTGAGACGCTCCAGTCTTTCTTCCGGGGTCTCCTTTGTCTCCGGCTTTTTGTCCGCCGGCTTCTGGTCGGTGGCAGAATCGCCGCCTGATGCTGTTTCAGTATCGTATTGCTCGTTGCCGACACGGAACCCGGTTTCACTCTCGCTCACGGCAACACTCTCTTCGTCCTCCAGTGTGCCGAGGTCGAAAACTTCCTCCTCTGTCTTGCCGGTTCTCCTTTTTCCATAGAGATCCTGCATAATGATGACCGCGTAATAAATGAGGTACGCGACCGTCAGAACAATGGCAAAAATGAAATATGATCTCATATCTTTTAGTATGGATATTGAATTTTGTATTAGTTTGATTTCACAAATAAAAAAGGAGAATTTCGAACTACGAAATAATTGTGTATTAAACGGATGTTTTCTTTACAAGATTTATATCGATTTTGAAAATCGTACTATAAAATCGTACTATATCGCCTTAATGAACGGGAAAAATGAAGAAGTCAGGGCATAAAAAAAGCCCTCCGTTCAGGAGGGCTTCCATTGGCAGATTCGCTTTTTTTTAGGTCAGCGTTTCTTGCCTCGCAAGCAATCATTCAGATCCTTGTATTCGCTATATCGGACAGCTTCGTTGCTGACCCGTTCGCCGTATAGTCCGGCTATGGTTTCCACGGTCTTTTGCCCGGCAAGGTCGTTGTCGAGATAACAATGTATATGCAGGTATCTCTGCAGGTACATCAATGCCTTTTTCAGGTTGTTTACGGAGTTCATGACAAGGTAGTCGCAAGGCTGGTCTATACAAATGGTCCAGTTGCATGACTGCTTCAATGTCAGGTAAGACAGAAAGTCCATGAACCCCTCGAACACGCAGACCCGTTCCTGTATCTCTCCGCACTGATGTCCGATCAGGGAGATGTCCTTGTTCTTGATACATCCTTTATAATAGGCGTTGCGCATTTCATATCCGCCCGAAACATTACCGAACGCGAGGGCAAAATAATGCCGGTCACGCAATTCATAATGGATTTCCTTGCAGAACATACGTCCTATGTCAGCATCTATTTTCCGGGACTGAAGGTAAGAGTATAACGCGTGATGCCGTAACGGGACGACAATCAGATTTTTCATATCCGATTCCACGGGACGGGGCGGAAGAGCCTGGAAACGGACTTTCGGCAAAGGCATATCGCTGGAATGCCGCCCGATGTATGCCAGTACCTCGCTTACACTTTCAGTCTGGTAAAGGTATTTACCCAATTCCACGAGGTCGCCTCCGGTGGCCGCCCCAAAATCATACCATTCGTTCAACCGGTCATTGACCTTGAACGACGGCGACTGCTCATCCCTTAACGGCGAGAGATACCAGTACTGATCCGATTTAACGTATTGCGCATGGTGGCCGAGCTGCGCCAGAAAGTCCACTATGCGTACCTGTTTTGCTTCTTCTATAGTCATGGCTGTTTTCTTTCACTTGTTCACACGGAAATGGTTTAGTTTAGTTTTATTCCCTATATATATACATACTAAAGTAAACTGAAATATATATGCCCGCGCCCGGCTTCATTCTTCATCAAAAAGCCTTGCTTCCGCGGGGGTCATGTCATAGTAGAACAGCTTGTCCTGCTTGACAACAAGTTTAAGGTTGTCCGTCAGGTACTGCAGCAGTTTTATCATGACACTGCGGCCACGTTTGAAGCCTATGTTTTCATAAGAGGCGATCAGACGTTGCAGTACATTCTCAAAGCCCCTGATGGGTTTGCCGTCAAAGGCAGCGGAAAGGGCTTCCCGGTGCTGCTCGATGCTCAGCTCCGTAAAGCTTGTCCGTTGCCTGGGCTTCGGGGTGTCACCGAACGTGTGCCCTTCGGCGATGACCGGGAGCCCGTTGTCGTCCACGGTGAACGCGAAGGGTTTGAACTCCTTTTCCCGGATATGCAGGGCATGGACTTCACTGACAGACGGATTCTCGTTGCATTTGCTGATGACCAGTACTGTTTCCGCCTTGTTGCTCATCTCCGTACCGATATGGCCTCGTACATTGTTGTCCCCTTTGTTCAGGTGCAGCACGCAATGGATATGCAGGTCGTAACGAGAGGACCATTCCATCATTTTGTTGATTACCTCCACCGATTCGCTGGTGCTGTTGATGTCCAGCATAAGGTCGCGGATACCGTCAATGATAACCAGCCCGTAACCTTTACCCTGACGAAGGGCATAGTCTATCACACTTATACGGACTGTCGGAGAATACTCCCGCAGGCAGATGAAATCAAGGTTCTCGCTGTCTGCTGTGGTAGGAAGCCCGGCCAGACGCAGAATACGTTCCAGCACCGTGTGACAATGATAGCGGCTCTGCTCGGTATCGACATACAGGATCCGGCGTTTGCCTTCCGGCAGATGCGCCCGGTAGTTCAGCACCTGCTTACCTGCCAGGGAAGCGGCGACAAGGGCGGAGACATTGAATGTCTTCTTGGATTTTGCCTTGCCGGTCGATGCACTGAAATTGCCGAGAGTCGCTATGGTCGAATTGTCAATCCAGATAATTTGCGGCGGGGTCTCGTATGTATCCGTCGCCTTGATTTGGGAAGCTGAAAGAATATCTGACAGACGGGTCTCTTCCAATCCCATTCCCGTCTTCTGGTCAGTTCTTCTTTCGTTTTCCATGGCGTTTCTCATTTAAGAAGGGTTGTACTGCTGCCGCCTCGTGTGCCATCCGCGTGGCATCATCGACGGCAAGTTCATGATTCTGCAGGAGCCATTCGTCCAGTTCCTCCTTGGCAAAGTAGATCATCTTGCCGCGAGGCTTGTAGTGAGGAATCTCCTTGTTGGCCGTAAGTTTATACAGCATACTTTCTGATACCCCGATGTACATGCAGGCTTCCGAAAAAGTAAAGACCTTTTTGGTCGCGTAAATGTTCTTTTCCAGCAATTCCACCCGTTCCAGAAAGCTCTCGACCGGTTCCAATTTCCGGATAATCGCTTCAAGGGCCGTGAGCCGTTCGCTCAACCTTTCCATGAATGTCAATCTGTTGGACATATTATTCGTGATTAAATTAGACAATAAGAGATGCACCTCTGTTTGTAACGCGTTGTATACAGAGGCAAAGGTAGAGTGTGAATATCTAAAAGCATTGGATGACAGTATGATACCGGTTTGGTAGCATATCAGTTATCATACTTTTGCTTTTCACATGGTTGACTTCTTAGCACTTCCTTTCATTCCTTCAGTTGGCTTACAAACTTTCTGATATTGTAAGCGGTTGAAGTCATTTTGTTCCTGACCAACGAAAGCGTGGTGGATATGCTCGTTGCGGATATGAAGTGCGAGCCGTCCTTGGATTGCAGGAAACGCCCTCTTTCGAGGACTGATTGCCAGTAAGGCTGAATGAATGAATTCTCAAGAAGGGCATCGAACAGGATAGCCACACGGCGCACGCTGTTCACCCGAAGACAGAAACCTATCTTGCAGGAGAAGAGAGATTCCATGTCGTCAATAGTTACGGGAGAACAGAACAGATGATAAGTATTGGCGCAAGAAACGATACCGGCCAGTTGTTTGCGCGAAAGACTGCAGTCAAAAGAAAGAAATGAAAACTTTGCCGGATTACAATCGGAAGATGCCAGTTCCGATGTGTCATACTTCCGCTTTAGTTCCATGCACTCCTCGAAAGAGAGGCTCGGGGCGGAAAAAAGCGGTTGGATAAGGTAGGGGCAGTCGGTCAGCAGTCCCTTGACGATGTGGATGTTCATTTCGTGGCAGTTCCGACAGACCGCGTTATCGCAGTCAATATACCGGTGACTGTTCACAAAATCCTCCACATAACGGCGATACTGTTTGCCGTGGATTTTGACCTCCTGGAGATAAACTGTTTTTGCTTCGGTAAGCAGGGCGAAAAGTTCTTCCGCCACGTCCTGTGCCGATTCAATGTGATGCGGGTGTTTGCTCCCCTCAAAAAGAGAGAAGGCCTTTGTCAGCTCTTGTCATGTCGATTTACATTTTATTGGTTTATAATAATATATCATCATAAAGGTATCGTTTTTCGATTGTATCTGCAATCGATGACGCCCTTAAAATATCTACTTGTAAATTTGACATGATATGGTATATCATTGGTCACTCAAACAATCCGTTGACCAGGTTGACCGCATCATCCTTTTTCTGGTTGATGATTTTGGCGTACACCTGTGTCATTTTCACGTCAGCATGGCCGAGCAGCTTGGATGTCGTATATAAGTCTGCTCCGAGTGTCAGCATCATCGTCGCGAACGTGTGCCGCGCCGTATGGAATGTAAAACGCTTGTTTATTCCCGCCGCTTTTGCCCATGGTTTGATAAGAATATTGACCATTGCTGGGGACGGCAGGTCAAACACATGGTCATCAGGAGTTTTGTCTCCACGCGCAGGCATCCACTTCAACGCTTCCGGGGAAAGCGGAAGATAAATCGGTTCCTTGGTTTTCTGCATTGAAACCGACAGACGGTATTGTCCACGATCAACGAATACATCTTTCCATTGCAACTTGATTATATCACTGATTCGCAGACCGCAGAAACAAGAGAACAGATAGGCACCTTTCACGGATTCATTTTTCATCGGGGTTGCGATCAATGCACGCACCTCTTCAATGGTCATGTATGACCGTTTGCTTTCAGGCAGACGGATCTTTTCCGACTTGCTGATTTTCGTGAAAGGATTGGACTTGATGATCTCGGCCCTGACAGCCGCATTCAAGGCTCCGTTCAATACCCGGTAATAAGTATGCAGTGTGTAATTCGACACTCGTTTGCCTCTGGAACGGTATTCGGACTGAAGGTAGTCAAGATAATTCTGGCAGAATGTCTTGTCTATTTGATCCATCAACATACGTTCTCCCGCATAATCCTTCAAGATGCGTATAGTGATGTCAATTTGATAACCGTCCTTTTTGCCACGCTTGGCCTGGTTCTCCTTGTAGGTATTCATCCAGTCAAGCAGGTAAACTCTCTCTTTGGTTTCTATACCGGCCTCGCCGTTGGTCAGCTCGATAATACGTTTGGACTTGATGGCATTGGCGGCATTCATAGTCGCCTGATTCTGCCGACGGGCATTGTTATCCGTTTCCGGAATGAGATACAACTTAAGATATTCGTATGTTCGTTTTCCGAAACGGTATATATCAAGATACAGACTTTGGCTTCCATCTGCCAGCTTCTTTGTCCGAAGGCGGACAGGCTCTTTTACTTTTGTAGGCTTCTTTACTCGTGGCATATCGATCCCTTCATAATTTTGTTTCTGTTGCAAAGATATGAATAAAGGTCGATATTGAGAAACAAACGAGAAACAAAATTGTACCGAAAAAGAACCAATCAACTGAAAAGAAAGAAAACAACTGAAAACATCAAGTACACTATAATCAATTGTAAATAAGCGGTTTTATTTGCACTTGTTTAGCTCTTGTTTTCATTTTAGGGCTTTACTTTATAAATCTGGAAAATTTCGAATTGATACAAGAAGAAGGCATAGTGGTTCTCACGCTATAGCGTGGGCTGCTATTTTCCACTCTTGTATCAGGGTTTTCTCAGGACCTCAACTTTAGACGTGGCATTGCAGTTCCACGCTCTCGTGTATATATATTGTTCTTTGGGAACTGGAGAACACAAAATGTATTATCATGAAAAAGACTTTTTCGATTGTAGTGCTGCTCATATTTTCGATAGTCGTATATGCGCAGAAAGATGTCACTCAGTTCCTTGGTATTCCTGTTGACGGGTCTAAATCTGAGATGATAAAGAAATTGAAGAAGAAAGGATTTAAAAGTAGCCTCCTTGGTGATGATTTGTTAATGGGAGAGTTTAATGGAGCAGATGTTGCTTTGCATATCGTTACTACTAATAATAAAGTATGTCGTATTGTGTTGTTAGATGTTAATCCAACAGAATATGTGACAGATATAAAAATACGATTTAATAATCTCTGTTGGCAATTTCAAAATAGTTCCAAATATGTTTCGCTAACTGATGTGTCAAGATACATAATTCCAGAAAATGAGGATATATCCTATGAAATGATGGTTAATCATAAGCGATATGATGCAATATTTTTTCAGAATGTGGCTCAGATAGATTCTATATCACTTGTTAGTAATTTGACGAAAATGAAATTGGATAGTGTGGCATGGAATAATATGCCAGAAGAACAAAAGAAAGAAATTTTTAGAACAGCTTATTTAGGGAATCCAAAGATGATAGATATATATTCAAAGAAACGGGTTTGGTTTATGATACATCAAAAAAGTGGTATGTATTCTATTGCAATGTTCTATGATAACGAATATAATATGGCTGACGGATCAGATTTGTAAGTCATAGAAAGGTAGTAACCATATGATAAAATCGGGTATAAGGCATTGAGTCGCTTATACCCGATTTTTATTTGTATGCTTTAGATCGCCGTTTCAGCCGCTTCCTTCATCCGTTTAAAAATGCGGAACTGTCGCCAGAGCATCCATGCTGCTACGATGGAGGCGAGCAGGTCTGATGTCGGCATGCTGAACCATACACCGTCGACGCCAAACCATTGGGGCAAGATGAGCAGACAGGGCAACAGGAAAAGCAACTGGCGTGTGAGTGACAGGAAGATGGCTTTTTTTGCCATGCCCAGACTCTGGAAAAAGTTGGTGGCCACCATCTGGAATCCGATGATGGGGAAACACATGACGAGGATGCGCATACCGTGGGCCGCGAGGTCAATCATCTGAGCATCTGTCGTGAAAGCTGAGGCTACGAGATGCGGGCAAAGTTCGCCGATGAGAAAACCTGCGACGGTGACACATGTGGCACTGTAGATGGTCAGTTTCAGAACCCGTGTGACGCGTTCGAATTGTTGTGCGCCGAAGTTGTATCCGGCGATTGGCTGCATGCCTTGGTTGAGTCCCATCACAATCATCACGAAGAAAAATCCGATACGGTTGGCAATGCCGTAAGCGCCGATATGGTAGTCGCCGCCGTATTCGGTCAGTCCCTTGTTGATGAGGATGACGATGAAGCAGGCTGCCAGGTTCATCAGGAAGGGTGACATGCCGATGGCGATGATGTTGTTGACAATGGTCCGTTTGAATTTGTAGATACCTTTCTGGAGGTGGATAAGTTCTTCCTTATTGCTCAAGATGTGGATTTGCCGCACGAGTGAGATGGCTTGGGACATGACCGTGGCCAGGGCCGCGCCTTCAATGCCCCACTTGAAGAGATAGATGAAGATGGGCGCAAGGACGACGTTGAAGAGCACCGTGTTGATGGTGGCCATCATGGCTTTCTTCGGATGTCCGGCTGCGCGGAGCACAGAGTTCAGTCCCAGATACATGTGGGTGATGACATTGCCCAGCAGGATGACACGCATGAAGTCGCGTGCATAGCCGATGGTAGCCTCGCTGGCGCCGAAGAAGTAGAGGATGGGGTCGAGGAAAATCAGGGTGATGAATCCGAAGGCAAGGCCGATGATGAGATTCAGCAGCACGACATTGCCCAGGATGTCCTTGGCCGTGTCGTAATCCTTTTGTCCCAGGCGGACAGATATTAGCGTGGCGGCTCCCACTCCCACGAGCGAGCCGAACGCTGCGGCCAGGTTCATCAAAGGAAAAGTAAGGGCGAGGCCTGATATGGCGAGTGCGCCCACACCCTGCCCGATGTATATGCTGTCAATCATGTTATACAGCGAGGCGGCCGTCATGGCGATGATGGCCGGGATGGAGTATTGCATCAATAACTTGCGGATAGGCAGTGTGCCGAGTTCTGTAGCTGTTCCTTTCTGTGTCGTCATAATGATAAAAAATAATTAGCGTGCAAAGGTAGGGCTTTTCATTTGTATGCTTTCTTATTCTTTGCCGAAAAATAGAATTGTTTAACAGTGGACTGTGAAGGGAAATGTTCTATCTTTGCCGTTCACAACAGGTAATGTCATTATGAAAATGAACCATAAGAAGGTATTAGTAGGCATGAGCGGGGGCATAGACAGCACGGCCACCTGCATGATGCTGCAAGAACAAGGATATGAGGTTGTCGGGTTGACGATGCGCACATGGGATTCGCCCACGAAGTTTTCCACGCCGGAGCAGGAATTTCCTGACTATGTGCTCGAAGCGAAGCGCTTGGCCGATCGCCTGGGAATCAAACACTATGTGGCTGATGAGCGTGAAGGTTTTCGCCGGATTATCATACAGAATTTTATCGATGAATATATGCACGGCCGTACGCCCAATCCGTGTGCGCTCTGCAATCCGCTTTTCAAGTTTCGTGTGCTGACGGAGTGGGCCGACCGTCTGGAGTGTGCCCACATTGCCACCGGGCATTATTCCCGCCTGGAGGAGGTGGACGGCCATGTCTACGTCGTGGCCGGCGACGACGAGAAGAAGGACCAGTCCTATTTTCTCTGGCGCGTAGGTGAGGATGTTTTCCGTCGTTGCCTCTTTCCGTTAGGCACTTATACGAAGGTATCCGTGCGTGCTTATCTTCAGGAAAAAGGCTTCGAGGCGAAGTCGAAGGAAGGCGAGAGCATGGAGGTGTGTTTCGTCGATGGTGACTATCGCGATTTTCTGCGCCAGATGGTCCCCGACTTGGACGAACGCATCGGGGCAGGCAAGTTTGTCAATGCGGCAGGTGTCCCGCTCGGAATGCATAAAGGCTTTGCCTACTACACCATCGGACAGCGTAAAGGACTGGACATCGCACTCGGCAAACCTGCATACGTGTTGAAATTGAATCCAGAGAAAAACACCGTCATGTTGGGCGATGCAGACCAACTGCGTGCTGGCTATATGCTGGTCGAACAGCTTCGTGCCGTCGATGCGGGACGTTTCTTTCGCGAAGAGGGCTTGAGTGTGCGTATTCGCTATCGCAGCAAACCGATACCTTGTGATGTGCGCCTCTTGGAGGATGGTCGTGCACTTGTGCACTTTCAGAGCGAAGCATCATCCATCACACCCGGACAGTCTGCCGTGTTCTATGCGGGACGTCGTGTTGTCGGCGGTGCCTTGATCGCTTCCCAACGTGGAATTGGAATGTATGTCGAACAATCACCATCTGTATGAGAAAATATATATTAGTCTTGCTGGCAAGCAGTTTGTTTTCCAGCATGCTTTATGCAGGCAATCCCCTTTATCGTTATCGTGTGTCTCTGACAGATAAACAGACGACAGCATATTCTCTTGCCCATCCGGAACAGTTTCTTTCTCCCAAAGCACTGGAGCGGCGTGCACGTCAAAAGTTGCCGGTCGATTCCACAGACTTGCCCGTCTCGTCAGTCTATTTAAAACAGATTGCAGATGCAGGAGTGAAAGTGGTGGGTACCAGCCGTTGGAACAATATCGCATTGGTGGAGACAGACGACACCACCCGCATTGCCCGGGTGAGGGAACTTCCTTTCGTGGCCGAGACATTGAAAGTATGGACTTCACCTGACAGCATTCCTCCGCGCGACACCCGTCGGAAGGAATGGATAAATCCAGTCAAACAGACTTACAAAGCTTATTACGGTGCAGCGCAAAACCAGGTGGAGATGATAGCTGTCGACGAGCTGCACAAGGCTGGTTTCCGTGGACAGGGCATTACGGTGGCCGTGATTGACGGCGGATTTCTCAATGCCGATGCCATCCCTCTACTGAGGCATGTGAAAATCGAGGGAACATACAACTTCGTGCATCCGGGATGGGATGTTTATGCCGAGTTGGACCATGGGATGAGCGTCCTTTCCTGCATGGCGGCCAACCAACCTTACACGATGGTGGGGACGGCACCGGAGGCATCTTATTGGCTTTTCTGCACGGAAGATCCGGACTGTGAATGTCTGGCCGAAGAAGACTATTGGGCGCAAGCCGTGGAGTATGCCGATAGTGTGGGTGTGGATGTCATCAACACATCGTTGGGCTATTATGCTTTCGATGATACAAGCAAGAACTATCGCTATTGTGACCTGGACGGGCGCACTTCGCTGATGTCGGTGACAGCTTCGATGGCTGCCGACAAGGGGATGGTCATCGTATGCAGTGCAGGAAATTCTGGTGATAAACAGTGGAAAAAAATCACGCCGCCAGCAGATGCAGCCAATGTGCTGACAGTGGGTGCTGTGAATGCCGACCGGAAGAATGCGAATTTTTCTTCGGTGGGGTACACTTCTGACGGACGGGTGAAGCCCGACGTGATGGCTCGTGGAGGAGCGGCTGCTGTGATTCGTTCTGATGGGCGGGTAGGTTCGGCCAATGGCACATCGTTCTCTGCTCCTGTCTTGTGCGGGGCTGTGGCCTGTCTGTGGCAGGCTTGTCCGCAATGGACGGCCAAGGATGTTATTGAAGCTGTGCGTCGGGCAGGAGACCGCTATGCCAACCCGGACAACATCTTCGGCTACGGGATACCTGATTTCTGGAATGCTTATCTAAATGCTGGCAACTGATGGATGCGCTTTCACTGTATGAACTGAACAACCTTGTGCGTAGCCGGCTGGAGCATGCGTTTCCGGAAGAATACTGGGTGCAAGCGGAGCTGAGTGACGTGCGCAGCAATGCCACGGGGCATTGCTATCTGGAACTGATAGAGAAGGATGCGCGGGGAAATAACCTGATAGCCAGGGCGCGTGCCATGATTTGGAATCAAGTCTATCGTTTGCTGAAGCCTTATTTTGAGCAAGAAACGGGCCAGGCTTTCGTGTCTGGACTCAAGGTGCTGGTGAAAGTGACGGTGGGTTTTCATGAGCTGTATGGTTATTCGCTGACTATCCTCGATATTGATCCATCCTATACGTTGGGAGACATGGCTCGTCGTCGGCGTGAGATTCTGGCAAAGCTGGAGGAGGAAGGCGTCCTGACGCTGAACAAGGAGCTGGAGATGCCGCTATTGCCGCAACGTATTGCTGTGATTTCTTCAGCCACGGCAGCCGGATATGGTGATTTTTGCAATCAGTTAGCCGGTAATCCGTACGGATATGTTTTTTATCCTCGCCTGTTTCCGGCTATGATGCAGGGAGAGCGGGTGGAGGAAAGCATTATAGGTGCATTGAATCGCATTTATTCCCATGCTGAGGCCTGGGACGTGGTAGTCATTATCCGCGGAGGAGGCGCGACTTCTGATTTGTCAAATTTTGATTCTTATCTGTTGGCTGCCAACTGTGCCCAGTTCCCTTTGCCGATTATTACCGGCATAGGACATGAGCGCGATGACACGGTGATAGATGCTGTGGCACACACGCGGGTGAAAACGCCCACAGCCGCGGCTGAATACCTCATTGCCCGTGTACATGAGTCGGCTGCAGTGGTTGAAAATAGCGGAGGACGTATATGTCAGGCTGTCCGTTGGGTGCTGGAACATGAGAAACAACAACTCGACACCTATTGTCATCGGATGCAGATGACGCTAGTGACTGGTTTGCAACGAGAACATTATCGATTGGAACAGTGGGTACAACATTTTCCTTTGGTGGTGCGTACAGCTCTGGAACGAGAACAGCATCGTTTGCAACTCTGGGAACAGCGTGTGGACAGTCTTTCACCGGATAAATTGCTGGCACGTGGATATAGTATTACGTTGAAAGAAGGCCATGCCGTGACGGATGCTGCGACACTTTCATCCGGTGACCGTCTTGTGACGCGCATGGCCAAAGGGGAGGTGAGAAGCATTGTGGAGTGACGCGCCGTCGGACTTACCAATGAAAATGAAACTATTTGCTAACATAATATCAATACAAAATGAAAAACATCAGATTACAAATCGCCGTTTCCTTAATGACTCTTGTGTCTGTCGTGCCCTCTGTCGCGCTGGCTCAGGCAGAAGTGGAACAGTGGGGACGGTTTGAGCAGATGTTCAAAGGCCCATCGGAGGGTAATCCTTTCACCGATGTGCAGCTGAAGGCCGCCTTCTGGCGTACGGACACTACTGACACTTTACGCATAGACGGGTTTTTATGATGGTGACGGACGTTACGTGTTGCGTTTCATGCCTACCGCACCCGGCGAATGGCGCTACCGCACGGAGAGCAACGTGCCCGCCCTGGCCGGACGGACAGGCTCGCTGCGCTGTGTTGCCGCGATGACCAACCACGGTCCCGTCGGCGTGAGGGGAACGCACGCTTTCCGCTATGCCGACGGCACTCCTTATTGGCCGGTGGGCACCACGGCCTATGCGTGGATTCACATGCCTGCCGACGTTCAGCAGCAGACCTTGACCTCACTGGAAGCCGCGCGCTTCAACAAGTTGCGCATGTGTGTCTTCCCCAAGAACTACGCCCTCTGTAAGGAAGAGCCGGAGATGTATCCTTTCCCGGTGAAAGAAGGCCCGGACGGGACGCGGACGTTCGACGTCTCACGCTTCGACCCCGCGTTCTTCCGCCATTTGGAGAGGCAAATCGATGCCTTGGATGCGCTTGGTATTGAGGCTGATCTTATCCTTTTTCATCCTTATGACAAAGGCCGCTGGGGATTTGATAGTCTCCCGATGGAGACCAACGTGGCTTATGTCCGCTATGTCTGTGCGCGGCTTTCTTCTTTCAGAAACGTGTGTGGTCGCTTGCCAATGAGTATGACTACGTGAAGTCCAAGACGGAGGCCGACTGGATAACGCTCATCCGTGCAGTCCGTACAGCAGACCCTTACGGACATCTCTGTTCCATACATGGCAGTACAGCTACTTACTTCCCTTATTGGATGGACGAACTCACGCACACCAGCATCCAGGATGAAGCTCCGGTGGAAGAGGTCGGGCGCGCCTCGATACTTTATAATGTTTATCGCAAGCCGGTGGTGCTGGACGAGGTATGCTACGAAGGAAATCTCACAAGTCGCTGGGGACGCTTGAGCGGACAGGAGATGCTTCACCGCATGTGGCAGGGATTGCTGTGCGGTGTGTACGTGACGCATGGCGAATGCTATAAGTTTCATGAAGAGTCCGATACCATTTTCTGGGCGAAAGGCGGACCGTGGCGCGGCGAATCATGGAAGCGCATCTCCTTTACGCGGCAGATTCTCGAGAGCCTTCCCGGTCCTTTGCAGATGGCCGACGTCAGTCGTGACGCCCAGACGGCTACTGCCGGCAACGGATGTTACCTGGTCTATTTTGGCAAGACAATGCAGGACGCTTGGATGTTCAACCTTCCGGCCAAGAATGCTGCCTATCCATCGTTGAAGCCTGGTACGAAGTTTCGGGTAGAAATCATCGACACGTGGAACATGACTGTCACGCCCTGGCCTGACATCATGGAGACCGGCCCGGTGAACGACTACCGTCTCTATGATGTGAAGCACCGCAAGATACGCTTGCCGCTGACTCCCTACGTGTTGCTTCGCATTACGCAGGTGGACGACGCGTCGTGAGAGTCTATTCGCCCGCATTTACTTTGTAGGAACACATGTTTTGTGAGGCTGCTGAAAAAGTCTGCGTTTACTTACAATCTATAAGTTTGTTGTAAGACATGGTGGCAGGGAGCGGGGATAGCTTGCGTCGCGAGATGCTTTATAGTTTTTTCAGTAAATTCCTGCGGGCCGTTTTCAGTGCAGCGGGCAGCAGGGCAGGTTCCATGATTTCCAGCCCCGCGCGAAGCTCGGTGAGCAAGTCGGGAAAGAATTTGCACTGTTCGTATGCCAGTTTCATGCAGAGGACTCTTACGGCAGTCGGTTCGCTTGTGAGCAGCATGTGCTTCAGGCAGAAGTCGAGGAAGTCGGTGCGGATGTCTGCCGGATGGAACGGTTGGCGCAGCAGGATGGTCAGCAGTAGCCGGCGTTTGGTGTCGTCGGGAGTTCGCATGACTTCATACGTCAGTTCATGCTGGCGAGGATAGAGCCACTGATTGCTGTGAAGGTCGAAGTGTGTGAACACCCATGCAGCATTGTTCGACACCCGTTTGTTTTCGTCGAACAGCAGACTATAGAGGGCCTGTTTGGCGGGATTGTCTTCGATGCCCTGCGTGTGGAAGGTGATTTCAAACAGGTCTTCTTCGGTGAGCCTTTTGGAAAGCATCTTGCGAAGTGCGACAAGCGTATGGGGTTTCATGTACTTTTCAGGAATATTTTCTGGGATAGCGGACGAAGATGCATAGCAACGCTATTGCTCCCATGCAAAACGGATAGTACAGATAGCGGATGATGTCTAGCGGAGAGAGTGCTGACAGCTGAGCTGCCATGAGCAGCTGTGCTCCGTAGGGGATGACTCCTTGCACCAGACAGGAGAACGTGTCAAGCAGACTGGCGCTCTTCCGGGCGTCCAAATGAAATTTTTCCGTGATCTCTTTCGCGATAGGCCCCACGGTGATGATGGCTATCGTGTTGTTTGCCGTGCAGCAGTTTGTGATGCTCACCAATGCTGCGATGGCTAATTCTGCACCTCGTTTGTTGTTGACGTGTTGGGTCAGTTTTTGGATAATGTATTCGATACCGCCGTTGTGACGGATGATTTCCAGCATGCCTCCGGCAAGCAGGGTGATGATGATGAGTTCACTCATGCCGCCGATGCCTTTTCCCATCGCTCCGAACCAGTCAAGAAATCCCAGACTGCCGTTTGCCATCCCGATGATCCCTGTCGACAGGATGCCCAGCAGGAGCACGAGCATGACGTTGACTCCCATGATGGCTGTCACGAGCACGATGACATAAGGGATGACCTTAATCCACTCCACTGTGGGCAGTTCGCTGGGAGCTTGCACGCGATACCCCTCGACGATATAGAACAGGAATACAAGAATGGCGGCTGGCATCACAATACGGCTGTTTACTTCAAACTTCTCACGCATTTTGCATCCAAGCGACTGTGTGGATGCGATGGTGGTGTCGGAGATGAAAGACAAGTTGTCTCCGAAAAAGGCACCGCCCACCACGATGGCTACCATGAATGGAAGTTCCACGTCTGTTTCCTCAGCGAGTCCGATAGCGACGGGTGCCAAGGCGACGATGGTTCCCACGGATGTGCCGACGGAGATGGAGATGAAGCAGGCGGCTAGAAAAATGCCTGCCAGCAGCAGTTGGTCAGGAAGGAGCTGGAGCGTGAGGTTTACGGCCGCGTCCACAGCTCCCATCGCTTGTGCTGACTGAGCAAAAGCTCCGGCCAGGATAAAAATCCAGAGCATGAGCATGATGTTTTTGTTGGAAGCTCCTTGTGAGAAGAGTGTGACCCGTTCTCCCAGCGGCAGGCCGCGCGTGATGAGCAGGGCATAGATGGAAGATGCCAGAAAAGCTACGGTGATGGGTACTTTATAGAAATCGTTTACAATCAGTGAGGTTACTAAATACAAACAAAGAAAGACGAGTAGCGGACTCAGTGCCCACAAGCTCGGCTTTCTTTGTTGGGTTGTCGGTTGATTATCTTTCATGCGCGTTCACTTTAGAAAATGACCCGCAAAGATAATTCTTTCCTTTGATATTATCGCCTTATAGGGTTACTCCATTCTTGAAGATGGCTATTTCGCGGTAACCTTTCTTTTCGTTGTTTGTCAGTTCGCCGCTTGCCACTTTGATGACATAGTCGATGAAGCGTCGGCAGGTCTCTTCCATGGGCTCGTTTTCCACGATGACGCCGGCGTTGAAGTCAATCCATGTCGGTTTGTTCTTGGCCAGATTGGAATTGGTCGAGATTTTCATGGTCGGGACATATGTGCCGAAAGGCGTGCCGCGGCCTGTAGTGAAGAGTACCATGTGGCAGCCGCAAGAAGCCAATGCTGTCGCAGCCACTAAGTCGTTGCCTGGAGCTGAAAGCAGGTTCAGGCCTTTCACTTGCAGGCGTTCACCGTAAGGCATGACGCCCATCACGTAGCTCTTTCCGCATTTCTGTGTGCATCCCAGGGCTTTTTCTTCCAGTGTCGAGATGCCACCAGCCTTGTTGCCCGGCGACGGGTTTTCACCGACAGGTTCACCGTGGGAGAGGAAGTAGGATTTGAAATCGTTGATGAGGTGTACAGTCTGGTTGAACAAATCTTCATTTTTGCAGCGGTTCATCAAGATGGTTTCAGCGCCAAACATTTCGGGCACTTCTGTCAGTACGGACGTTCCGCCTTGCGCGATCAGGTAGTCAGAGAACATGCCCAGCAAAGGATTGGCCGTGATGCCGGAGAATCCGTCAGATCCACCGCATTTCAAACCTACGCGGAGTTCTGACAGAGGCACGTCTTCACGCACGTCCTGGCTGGCTACGGCATAGAGTTTACGCAATATGCGCATGCCTTCTCCGATTTCATCGTCCACTTTTTGGCTCACCATGTATTGTACACGTTCCGGGTCGACTTTACCCACAAATTCCTTGAAGACATCCGGCTGGTTGTTTTCGCATCCCAGTCCTACGACGAGCACGGCTCCGGCATTTGGATGGAGCACCATGTCGCGCAATATCTTTTTGGTGTTTTCATGGTCGTCGCCAAGTTGCGAGCAGCCATAATTGTGGGGATAGGCCACAATGGCATCTACTCCTTTGCATCCGGTCTCTTGACGGAGCAGTTCGGCCAGTTGGTTGGCAATGCCGTTCACACAGCCCACAGTCGGGATAATCCAGATTTCATTGCGTACACCCACGTCGCCGTTTTTGCGTCGATAGCCCTTAAACGTGCGGTTTTCGTGAGCAATGCCCAAATCGACATTAACGGGATTGTATGTATATTCGAGCAGACCGGCAAGGTTTGTCTTGATTTGCTTCTCGTTAATCCAATGGCCTTGTTTGACGGGCACTTGAGTGTGTCCGATGGGATAGCCGTATTTGATTACCTGGTCGCCTTCTGCAAAGTCTTTCAGTGTGATTTTATGACCGGCCGGAATGTTTTCCGCCACTGTGATGTTGATTCCATCGACGGTGATGGTTTCGCCTGCCTTGAGTTCTGCGATAGCCACAGCCACATTGTCGGCAGGATTAATTTTTAGGTACTTGGTTTCCATTGTAATGTATTTCTTTAAAGTATAAATCTACTTATTTTGATAATATGCTCTTAGAGGGGACGAATTTATATATTTATTTCCGAACGGGTAGCAATCGTTTCTGAAAATCTTCTGGATGTGACGCAAATTCTTTTAGATGAGTTTGGGATATATGCTAGGAAATGAGGACTTTCGTGGATTTTGATGAGGAGAATTTCTTGTTGTGTAATTGCCTAATTGTTAGTTGCTTAATGCTATGTGTCCGGCCCCTTAAGGCTAGCCGTGTCCGGATAGGAGTCCGTGCTTGTCCGGATAGGAGTCCGCTCATGGGCGGAAACCAGGCCGTGGTCTGCTGAGTCTAAGCTCGCTGTCACCTTCCTGGGAAGAAAGATGTTCAAGGCGCGTGTTCGAACACGGAAATCCGTGATTTTTTACAGCTCAACTCTTGGCTATTCATTTTTAATGACTAACTTTGCAAGAAGTTTGATGGATTAAACTAGTTACAATCAAGTATAATTACTAATAAACACACAATTATGGGAAAAATCGTAACATTAGGCGAGATCATGTTGAGATTGTCAACTCCGGGACAGAAACGGTTTGTTCAATCAGATGTTTTTGATGTAGTATATGGTGGCGGCGAAGCAAACGTAGCTGTAAGCTGTGCAAACTATGGCCACGATGCATATTTTGTAACCAAATTGCCCAAACACGAGATCGGCCAGTCGGCTGTGAACGCATTGCGCAGATATGGTGTGAAAACTGATTACATTGCCCGTGGTGGTGACCGTGTGGGCATCTACTATCTGGAGACTGGCGCGTCTATGCGTCCCAGCAAGGTGATTTACGACCGTGCTCATTCGGCAATCGCAGAGGCTGATCCCAGCGATTTCGATTTTGATGCCATCATGGAAGGTGCAGACTGGTTCCACTGGTCAGGTATCACTCCGGCTATTTCCGATAAAGCTGCTGAGTTGACGAAGCTGGCTTGTGAGGCTGCTAAGCGTCACGGCGTGACTGTGTCTGTTGACTTGAACTTCCGTAAGAAATTGTGGACGAAGGAAAAAGCTCAATCCATCATGCGTCCGTTGATGCAATATGTAGACGTGTGCATCGGCAATGAGGAAGATGCAGAGCTCTGCTTGGGCTTCAAACCTGATGCAGACGTGGAAGGTGGAAACACGGACGCTGAAGGCTACAAGGGCATCTTCGAGCAAATGGCCAAGACTTTCGGCTTCAAATATGTCATCTCGACGCTGCGTGAGTCTCTCTCTGCCACTCACAATGGCTGGAAGGCTATGATTTATAATGGCGAGGAGTTCTACGTGTCTAAGCATTATGATATTAATCCGATCATCGACCGTGTTGGTGGTGGTGATTCTTTCTCTGGTGGTATCATTCACGGTCTGCTGACTAAGCCTAATCAAGGCGAGGCCCTCGAGTTCGCTGTGGCTGCATCAGCTCTGAAGCATACTATCCCGGGCGACTTTAACATGGTGTCTGTCGACGAAGTGGAGAGCTTGGCTGGTGGAAACGCAAGCGGACGCGTTCAGCGCTAAATGAATCAGAAATACTTTAATATTATAAATAAGGTATGGCTAAATTTGACAAAGTAGCTGTGTTGAACAAGATTGGTTCGACCGGTATGGTTCCTGTGTTCTATCACAAGGACGTTGAAGTAGCAAAAAAAGTTGTAAAGGCTTGTTATGATGGTGGCGTACGTGCATTCGAGTTCACCAACCGCGGCGACTTCGCTCATGAAGTATTTGCCGAAGTGGTGAAGTTTGCAGCCAAGGAATGCCCTGAATTGGCGATGGGCGTAGGTTCTGTAGTCGATCCGGCTACGGCTGCCCTCTACATCCAGCTGGGTGCTTGCTTCGTCGTAGGCCCGTTGTTCAATCCTGAAATAGCCAAAGTCTGCAACCGTCGTTTGGTGGCCTACACTCCGGGTTGCGGCACGGTGTCAGAAATCGGTTTCGCACAGGAAGTGGGTTGCGACCTCTGCAAAGTGTTCCCGGGAGATGTCTACGGACCGAAGTTCGTGAAAGGTATGATGGCCCCGATGCCTTGGTCGAAAATCATGGTGACCGGTGGTGTAGAGCCGACTCAGGAGAACCTCACGGCTTGGGTGAAAGCCGGCGTGTTCTGCGTAGGTATGGGTTCTAAGCTTTTCCCGAAAGACAAAGTCGCTGCCGAAGACTGGGCTTACGTGACAGATAAGTGCAAGGAAGCGTTGGGCTACATCGCCGAAGCACGCAAGTAAGCTGCCGGTCGTACGACCCTGCTGATATTCTTACATGAAGGTTATCTCCGCAAGAATTGCCGGAGATAACCTTTTTTCTTTCTATCTTTACACCCTATAAAATGTTCGCCGGATACCTACATCTGGGTATTAAGCGGACGGAAATACCTAGAAATGGGGATTTCGCGATTGACCCGAATGTTGTTCCTTTGTATAAAATTTAAAAGCATGGATTATAAGAGCGCAAAATTCAAGCCTACTGACAAGATGGGCGATTTGATAAACCACGATTACAAGTTACTCTTGGTGATGAGCCGTTTCGGACTTTCGTTGGGATTTGGTGACAAGACCGTCGAGCAGGTGTGTCGGGAAAACGGTGTGGATGCACCTACATTCCTGGCCGTGGCCAACTTTATCCATGAAGGCAACAATCTCATGGAGGCCAACCTTTCGCAAATCTCCATCCCCCAGCTGATGAACTATCTCAAGCAGGCACACAGCTATTTCCTTGACTTCTGCCTGCCGGCCATACGCCAGAAACTTCTTGCGGCTATCGACTGCTCCATACACAATGAAATCGCTTTCCTCATTTTGCGCTTCTTTGATGAATATGCGACTGAAGTGCGTCGCCACATGGAATACGAGGATATGAACGTGTTCACTTATGTGGCTGCGCTCCTCGACGACCAGCGTGAGAGCAATTACAGCATTAGTGTCTTTGCGCGACGGCATAACCAAATTGAGTTGAAGCTCACCGAACTCAAGAACATCATCTTGAAGTACTATCCCGAGCAGGGCAACAATCATTTGCTCAACGCCGTCCTCTTCGACATCTTCAGTTGTGAAGAAGATCTCTCCTCGCATTGCAAGATTGAGGACTTCCTCTTCGTACCCGTCGTCCGTCAGTTGGAAAAGAAGAAAGGCATAATATGAAAGATGATGTAATGTGGATAGCCGTGGCTGAGTCTTCGGCCATCGTCCGTCATGGGATGCTTGAGATATTGAAGCATTTCCCCGATACGCCACACCCGGTGCAATTAATCGAAGTTACTTCCCTTGAAGCCTTGGACAACTGCATGCAGACTCACGTTCCTGACCTGCTTATCGTCGATCCGGCTTTTGAGGGATGGTTTAATATCGACAATTTCAAGGCCGACCCTCAATCAGCTAATGTGAAATGCATCGCCCTCCTTTGCAGCATGGTCGACCAAAATCTGCTCCGTAAGTATGACGACTCCATCAGCCTTTATGACGACGAGGAAGCCATTTATGGCAAGATTAGCCAGCTCTTTCATGCCGCGCGGGAGGACGAAGCCGACACCGATGCTCTCAGCCAGCGTGAGCGAGAAATCATCACCTGCGTTGTCAAGGGCATGACCAATAAGGAAATCGCTGAAAAGCTTTATATCTCTATTCACACGGTCATCACCCATCGGCGCAATATTGCCCGCAAGCTCCAGATACATTCGCCCGCAGGGCTCACCATCTACGCCATTGTGAACAATCTTGTTGAACTCTCCGATGTCAAGATGTGAGCATCTTCCCTGTGAAATGAAAAATACCTACTTTTGGGGATTGCATGCCCCGCGTCGCTACCCTATCTTTGCAGTGTCATTAAGAAAGATAAGTTAGTTAGTCATAAAAATTACGTAACCACAATTTATTTTAATTATTAGTACATAAATTGCAGGCTCGCCTCTCGAAGTGATTTCGCGGGGCGAGCCTGTTTTCTCTCGACTCTCGGGTTTTGTCCCAGTCCTTTTGCCAGCATTGGTAGTTGGCTATGGTGGCGAATGACACTCCGTCGGCCTGTACTCCGTCAAGTTCGAAGCTCGCGGTCTGCTATAGGGCTTGTGGCTTATCTGCCGCGAAGTTGACGTAGGGAAGAGTGACGAAACACGCTACCTCCTTTGAAACAGGGCAATTAAATCATTTGTTTTAGATTTTTCTTGAAACCATAAGGGCATGACCCTGAAGAAGGTATGTCCATTTTGATACATCCCCACCGATTTGCTCCGCTTTCGACAACCATTAAGAGCGAAATTTGTTTTTTCTTCGGTGAAACAATCGCAAGAATTCAAATAAATTCATAAATTTGTAGCGTCCCTCCACGCCGACCTGCTTCGGCAGGTAAGGATGGGTGGGGCAAACATATACATAAAAGGCGTTTACTTGACGCTTTGGTTTTGACGATGTAAGAACTTCGCAAACTCTCAACAATTAGTCAAAAACAAAGCAGCGGTGAATGCCTCTCGGGGTGTATTATATGCAGCCCTCATAGCATCCCTGCGGGGATGCTATGGGTAAGGGTGTGATATATACATGCATCGGCGTGGGGCTTTCGACGTTGCTCGTTTCGACTAATTGGGGCAATGCGAAGGCCTTTACATCGTGGAACGGGCAACAAGGTTCGGCTCCACGTCTTTTTATATGTTATATACCTTAATACTAATATCTTATGTTTGGGGTCGACATATATAATTGTAATGTATATGAGTTCACAAATAAGTAGTGTCACGCTGCCTCTTTGGCTAGACGATTATATTTTTAATCGCTTAGGAGCAACCTATTGCTGCTCTCGTTCAAATATGAGTGTAATTGATTGGAATAATGTTGATGTTCTAAACTATTTAGGTACTTATTTTCCACGGAGTTTTGTTGAATCATACAGTATATTTACTAGTTTTCTTAAGAAACATGCAGTCATATATGATTGTAAGAAAGAACTTTCTATTTTTGATTTCGGTTGTGGTACTGGAGGGGAAATCATTGGTTTGTTGTTGGCTTTAAGTGAACAATGTAAAAGTCTGAAGCATGTAATTATTCGTGCGCATGATGGAAACTTTCATGCTTTACGTTTATTTGAAAGTATTTTGCATGAAAGTCGTTCATATATTCAAATACCTCAAATTGAGACTAGAATATTTCCATTGGAAATTGAAGACTTTTATGATCTGAGTATATTGGAAGAAGTGCTTTCGTGTAAATTTGATATTATTCTATCATTTAAGGCTATATGTGAGTTTGTGACAAAGGAACGATTTGAACAGAGTAATCCTTATAAACATGTCGCAGATCTATTTTTGCAAAAATTAGAAGATGATGGAGTCATGTTACTAGCTGATGTTACGGTTTATAATGATGTGTCACAAGAATGGTTACCTCATATGATGGATGTCGGATTGCAGCAAGTTTTTTGTAATGTGATTGCACAAAATGAAGGATATAATCAAAGCTTTCGCGTATTTCATTCGAGGAAACGGATGGATGTAAGTAAAATAGCATGGCGTATAATTAACCGATCAAGATAATATGGCGAAGAAAGACTGGATGGTTAGAGAATCCGAATTGGATGATGACCAAATAAAAGTGTTAATGGCAACATTGGATAAATCTATTGTTGTAAAAGGATGTGCAGGCAGTGGAAAATCTGTTTTAGCATTGCTTAAGGCACAACGTGTTCAGAATGAAAAGAATACGAATAGTTATAACATCATTGTTTTTACGAAAGCACTTTGTCGATACATGAATGCAGGAAAAGAATTATTAGGTATAAAAAATGATTTTAATTATCATTGGGTTTGGAAGAATCGTAAAAAGAGGTCTTCTGTTGATTATTTAATAGTGGACGAAATTCAAGATTTTAGCAAGGAAGAAATTGAACAATTTATAGATGCTTCAAAAAAGTGTTTCTTTTTCTTTGGGGATACTGCTCAGTCGATTTACGGTGGCATTAAAACTACTTTACCTGTCGAAGATATTCGTGATCTTTTGCCGAAGGAGAGAAAGCCTAAAGAGTTTGAATTGTACAGAAACTATCGTTTGCCAATACCTGTTGCACGAATAGTGCAATATGTAGGAGTTGACCTTCCTCCTTATGAAGAGAGTACATACAAGAGTCAAGAAACCGCACTTCCTCGCTTTATTAGGTATAAAAGCGTGGAAGAACAATTAAAAGCTATAAAAAGGTTAATAGAACGAGATACTTTGTCTGATGTTGCTATATTATTACCTCATAATGATATGGTAAAACAAGTTAGTTCCTTCTTTAAAGAAATAGGATTAAATCATGAGTTGAAGTATGAAAACAAAGAAGAATGGAAGAAACGTATAGACAACCTTAATTTTCAGACAACGAATCCTAAAGTTATGACATATCATAGCGCTAAAGGTTTGCAGTTCGAAACAGTGTTCTTGCCATCTATATTGGATGCGTTTTCCGATGATGATAGGAAAGCATTATATGTTGCAATGACACGTACTTATCGTTATTTGTATGTAATGTATGACAGAGAACTGCCACATCCTTTAGAATTAATTCCTAATGAATTGTATAAAACCTCAGAATCTGACTTAAATGATATAACAGACATTTAATATGGAAAAAAGATATATACCTACAACATCGCTAAACTTTAATAATGTATTGTCTAGTGAAAGTATCTCTCCAAAAGCGTTTTACCAGAAACGTGGTTTTGGATATATCCGTTGGTTCTCGATACCAGAAAATGATATAGACAATGTAATACTTTTATATAAATCCTTATCTTCTTTTGTTAGAAAAAAGGGAGATATGGAAGACCATCCGTTATTAATAGAGGTATATTTGGAGGAGGATGTTTTGTCTTCTCTAAAACCAATTAATGAGAATGTAGATTGTTGTGATCATACTATTTATCTTACGCCATGGAGTACGCGTTTTATTTTCTTTTCAGAGCATGACAAAAAGGTCGCTTTGTCTCTTTCTGAAAGTAGTTTAGAAACAAAACTGGTAAGGTTGTATTTAAAACATATTGTGGTAGAACATCCCAATCAACAATATGAGATACTTCCGAATCTTTTTCAATTTCGATTAAGCGAACAATGGTTGGAATTTGATAAACGTATAAATAAAATGAAAGGTTTCTTATATGGTTATTATATAGGAGCTTTATTATCCACATCTTCAAACTCTGTTAAACGCTTAAATATATTGCGCAAAATTCAAAATGTTTATGCTGCTGTGCTTTCAGATGAAATTCAACAGTTAACAGAGAAACAGCATAATGACTTGGAACTATTATACAATGAGTTGTGGAAAGGAACAGAACTTTATAAGAATTTGAAGAGGTTGCTGCAACTAGAAGATGGAGTGTTGTTCCAAGTAAGGTCTCTTTTTGTTGAAGATGGTTACAAAAAAGAGCAAGATTTATTTTCTGGAGAACATTTTAAAACAGGTAAGCTTCAGCACAATGATATGTTTTTATTGGAAAAGTATATAGAGAAAGAAGAGAGCCAAACAAAAAGAGAACAAAATATTTTATCTCCAGAGGATAGCGAGATTGTTGTGATAGATCGCAAGTTGGAAAACATATCAGATCATATTATTCCTAATGAGACAGATAGAGAGGTGTTTAAAATGTGGATTAATGAAATCTTGTCTTTGCCGCAATATAATGGGAAGATTAGTACGTTCAAGGAAGATTTATCTGATCAGGTAACAATCGCAGCTAAAAATGTATATGGTGAGAAGTGGACAAATAGTGTGGCATGTACATTCTTGAACTCTTTGCGGCGTCACGTAAGAGGAGGAGATTTTGATCAAAGTTGGAATAATGGTATTTATTCTTCTTTAGCAGCAGTTATTACTAATGGTAATGATTGGACTCAACTCTTGCGTTTTATGCAACAGAAAGGGATGTACGATTATCGTTTAGCTTTTGCCATATATGGTACGCTAAATGGTTTTGCTAATTTGAGTCGTGATTTCGCGGATATTTTATACTTATGTGATCGTAGATATGTAGAGAGTGTGTATAAAGAGTTCTATGGACAGTTGTTTGGAAAGTCAATTAGAGAATATTGTGAGGGTAAAGTTGATAATAATGCTTATTGTGTAACATCCTATCCTCAACTATTTGAAACCTTATTTTGTGATGAAGTATTTTGTTCAATGAAAAATGAAGCAAAACAATACTATAGAAAACAAGTGCTCCAATTGTACAAAGGTAAAATTGATAAATCTTTTTGGGACTCAGTGAAGCAGTTAGAAGCATATTCTAGAACTAAAAAAAAGTGGCAAAAAATCACAATGAACTGGCAAAATGCACTAGAAGTATCGCAAATGAAAAAGGGAAAGGGTGATGGCCTGAATTTGTTTTCTCATATTGAAGATCCTGAACGTAGATTCATTTTGTCTCTTGATAGCATAAAGGGATTACCTGATAATGTGATAGAAAGATTGATTGACAGTTTTAGATACTCAAGAAAGCCAAGTCGAGTAGATCATATTCAATACTTTTGTAATATATGTAAAAATGAAGGAAAGGGAGAAAAAAGTGATGGCACAGAAGTGAAAGATTGGGGACTTCGTGGAGTTTATACATCGGAACTTAACATGAAGATAAAAGAAGAAATAGAAAGTCGTTATGATGAATATCTCAGATTGCTGAATCAATAAGAAATAGAATATTATGGCTACATTGATCTTCATTTATATTGCATTATGCCTTTGCCATGTGATTCGTTTGTTTATCAAGATGCATCAAGGATTAAAGATAAGTTTTCTTCAATTTGTTGTTAATACTATTTTATCTCCTCTTATTTTAGTAGTGTTGATATATAAATCTTATAAAAGATATTATTATAAGGACAAGCCTATGCCTGTGCCAAAGAAATTGCGAAGATATGTTAAAAAGGATACCGTAATGCATGACCATACAACAATGTCATTAGCTGAATATAATTACAAATTCAACAAAAAATTCACTCTGGAAGATGTGTATGGAAAAAAATATGTGAGATCTTTGTCTCTTGATGAAATTGCAAACTTTGATAAATGTGAGGATAGCATAAGTTATGAAGATAATCTTCCTGATGATATGATGTATAGAGTGTGTAAGGCTTTTGCTCAGGCTAGGAATACTGATGACTTTTCTGATTTTGAGAATTACTTGTCAGATGATGTGGTATTTATCTTATATAATAAAGAAAGGATTGTAGGCAGAAATAATTTTATTTCGTATTGGAAGGACTATAAACGGCGAAATATAACAGATAAAGTCATATTAAATACAACGCTAAAGATATGCAATTATTATAAACGTGTTGCGATATTAGATAGACCAAAGGGGTATAGTCGTATGTATCTGCTATTCTCATTGCAGAATGATAAAATTGTTCGAGCTGTTTATGCTCCTAATCCTCTCCATGCTAATTCATTGATTCGTTATTGTGATTTAGATCAATTCCCTTTTGGTTGGAGCGTATTGGATAAGAGCATTCAAGAAGGGACTAAAATACCTTCGAAGCATAATCAAGTCCCATGTTTAAACTGTGGTAAACTGTCGGAAGACTTGCTATGGTTTCATGTTAAAATTAGAAAGGTAGACTTAGAATATATAGGTGATTTGTCGATTTGTCCGAACTGTGTTGAGCAAGTGGAGTTTAAGCCTGATATAATGGTGCGTTATGGTATGGATACGGTTAAAAAAATGGATCGTGAGGAAAAAGATTCTTGTAAAGATCTAGCGAACGTTTTGAACGAAACTCGTGAAAAACTGTCTATCTATTATAGAAGTGTTACTCAAAAGCATTATGATGAAGTATTGTCTTCTTTAGCATCAGAATTGAAAGTAGATGAAGAATTGGATGAACGAAATTTATATTTTTGCAATAGTTTTGAAGATATGGATATTAAAGGAAGCGAAGTCATAAAAAGTACTTTTATTAACAAGGATGATGCAAATGCTCTTTGGAAGCAAGCTGTTCCCATTTATTTGGCTTTAGCAGAAAAAGGAAATGCGGAGGCTTACAATTATTTAGGTGGTATTTTTCAAACAGATGAAATGCTTAGCGTAAAATATTTCAAGCTAGGTATTGAATTTGGTTCGCTGTATGCAGCATACAATTTAGCGTGCGTTACATCTAATATGACTGACAAATTTTCATATTATTTATGGGTAGCAAATCATTCTGAGAGTTTACAAGAGGAAGATGATATTCCTATGTTATGTATTGTGTATCTGAATATTGCGATAATGTATCATTTAGGAATAGGGGTAATGCTAGATAAGAAAGAAGCAGAAAAATGGTATAGAAAAGCACGGATAATAGGAACTGATCCAGTAATAAAAGATAGAGATCGTTCGTATTTGGCTCAAACATTAACTCGGGCTACAAATAATTTGGGTGTCTTGTTATACGAAAAACAACAAACATTGGAATCTATTAAGATGTTTCGTGAATTTAGATTTCATAATATGAGTAATTCAAATTATATAAGGTCAATTTTTAAGGGTGCATCAAATGCCCAAATTATGTTGAGTCTAATAGGGGCATGTTATATGGACAATGTTTATAAAAAAGCAAACAAGTGTACGAAGGAAGTCGTTTTTAATAGTTTACTATTGACTTTACCTGATTTAAAGTGGAGCGAAGATTTTATATTGGATGATTTTCGTCCCCAAAAGATTGGAATAGATACAGAGAATTCAGTATTGTGGTTGTATGCACGCCCACATGATCAAAAATTAGGAGATATTACAATCATTCATCGCATGAGAGAAAAACAATTACCTCCTAGCATTTTTCAATATATCACATTGCCATTCACGCCTGAAGCGATTTGGGAAGCATATTTGTTAAAGCAAACTTATCGATTGATCGGAATGCGTGGAGATGAAAAATGTGAAGCACGCATATTTCTCAATGTGTATGATGATATAGATAAAATGGGTAGTGCTGAAAATCAAATAGGAGTAAAAAATATATGGAGTCCCAAACTGCTTCCTTCAGTTCAACTTTTTGAGGATGCTGCTATTGTTACTCATTGTTGGTTTGACGAGAATCAAGGATTATTGCAGGTTAATTGCAGAATTTTATACGATAAAATCAACATGAGAATTGTAAACTTTAAGATGCTAAATGAAAAGATGTTATATTCGATATAGAAAGTAATGCTATTGTAGTAAGCATAATGTTATATTCTTGTTAATTTATTCTATTATGAAACAGCTAATCACCACTGATTCTGGCATTCAAGTAGAGGCCGCTGCCCCTGTCATCATATCAGCCAGTCGAGCGACGGACATTCCGGCTTTCTATGCACAATGGTTTTTCAATCGGTTGGCAAAAGGATATTGCGTCTGGTACAATCCGTTCAACCGGCAGCAGAAAATGTATGTGTCGTTTGCGAATTGCAAGGTCGTGGTGTTTTGGACGAAGAATCCTGCGCCTATCCTCCCTTACTTGCATTTGCTGGATGAACGGGGGATACATTATTATTTTCAAGTGACGCTAAACGACTATGAGCGGGAAGGGTTTGAACCGGGCGTTCCTTTATTGGAAAAACGGATTGAGGCATTCAAGCAACTGTCGGACAGGATAGGGCATGAGCGCGTGATATGGAGGTTTGACCCGTTGATGCTGACACCGGAACTCACGCCAAGGTGCTTATTGAGTCGGATATGGAATGTTGGTAATGCCTTGAAAGGCTATACGGATAAACTTGTATTCAGCTTTGTGGATGTAAAGACATATCGGAAGGTGCAAAACAATTTGGTCAAGGAAATTTCTTGTTTCTCACGGAATAATGTAGAGATGGCCGAGCCGGATGCCATGCAACGGCAGGAATTGGTGGTGGGACTGACAATGCTGCGTGACGTGTGGCATGATGAGGGCTGGAAGCTTACGCTGGCCACGTGTGCGGAGGATACAGACTTGGAAGTTTACGGAATAGAGCATAATAGTTGCATTGACAGGAATCTTATGATGCGGCTGTTTGCCGATGATGAGGAGTTGATGTATTATTTGAATTACGGACAATTGCCGGAACGGGACATATTTGGTCGGTATATTCCGAAAAAGAAAAAAGACGCTAAGGCTTTCAAAGACAAAGGACAACGCAGCATATGTGGTTGCATGATGAGTAAGGACATTGGGATTTATGATACTTGTCGTCATTTTTGTGTCTATTGCTATGCCAATGCAGGTCGAGAAAAGGTAAAGAAAAATGCTGCGAAACATTTGGAGGAAGGAGAAAGTTTGATTGGTTGATGAAGTTTTGAAGGGCATATTGGCAAGTGATAAAATAAATTTTATCGATAGGAGTGTAAAACACTGCGTCTGCTGATAAGAATGAGACCTTTTACAAGTGATACCGTATACATCCATTCTCGTCAATGAGCACAATAAGTATTTTTCCTTGTGGTAGGAGTGGGTCAACGTGTTTGTGACACAATGCAAGCAAGTGGGGATAGAAAGCATCAGCTTCCGAGGAAGGCAGAAGTGACCATAACTCGCGGGCTAATGTGATGTGGCTGATTGCCTGGAGTGTGTTGTGACTGCATCCGCAGTCTGTGGCTTGCGCGAAGAGGAAATCACGGTTCATGACAGACTTACGGCTGTGTGTATCGAGTTTTCCTTCAGCAAGCTTGACGGCTTTTCCAAGCATGACCCCTAACGTGATTTCTTTGACGCCGATTTCGTTTGCCATGCGAATGGTGTCACCGATGTAGTTGCCATATTGGACAAATGCTTGTGGAGGAAGGTTGGGATAGAGTTCTTTCAGATAACGTTCGCTGCGTGCTCCGGAGTTGATGACCAATCGTTCGGCACCTACAGCTTGGCAAACTTCGATTTCTTTACGTATGGAGTGGACGAACGCTTCGGCAGAAAAGGGGCGGACGATGCCTGAAGTTCCTATGATAGAGATGCCTCCGATGATACCCAGTTTAGGATTGAAGGTACGTTTGGCTATGTCTGCTCCTCCGGGAACGAAGATAGTGACATTGATGCCCTGTGTCGGACAAAGAGTGGATAATTCATTGGTTATCATGTTTCGGGGAGTCATATTAATGGCCGGTGATCCGATTTCAAGGCCCAGGCCGGGAAGCGTGATGCGGCCGACGCCTTCGCCTTGCAGGAAATGAATGCCGGAAGTAGAGGTGAAGGCGATGCGCGCGCCGATGCGAATGCCGTTCGTGACATCCGGGTCGTCCCCTGCGTTCTTAATAACAAAAGCCGTAGCACAGAGCATGTCTGGAGCAATTTCTATGCTGTCGACAGGTAGTTCGACTTGTTCGCCATCAGGTAGCGTGATGGCAATGTGTTTTTCTTTTTTCCCGGTGAGTAAGGCTGTGAGCGCGGCTTTGGCTGCCGCAGTTGCACAAGAACCGCTCGTGAACCCGCTGCGCAATGGATAAAAGTCAGGCAGAAGTTTTTCTATGGCCATCCGTAAACCGTGTGGCCCGGTAACTGTTGTTGTATAGGCAGGCAAAATGGGACGTCGGATGACATACATGGGGATGCCAAGTTGGCGTGCGGCGGATGCTTTTTGGATAAAACCTCCAGAGAGTCCGCTTTCTTTTGTGAGAATCGCGTCCGGACGGATTTGTGTGAACAAATGCAGTTCGTCTTCAGTTTCTGAGGTATGATAATAGAGAATCTTATCGGCTGGAAAACCTGCTTTTAAGGCTATAGCCTTTGATTCAGGTCGGTCGAGGATTCGGAAATAGCATGTCCGGTTTGCTTCCGGGGATTGCCAATAAGTTCGCAGGCGGTTGATAGTCTGTACTCCGGTCAATGCCAGTAGGCGTGTCCGTTTATCTGCAATTAGTTTATGGATGGCATCGTCAAAGTTGTCACACCAGATAGAGACTGAATCCCGTGGAGGGTAAGTCCGTTCCAACCGGATGATGGGAAGATGCAGACGTGCAGCTACGGAACAAGCGGTGCGGTGAAGTTGCACGGCAAATGGATGGGCTGCGTCAATGATAAGTCGTACATTTTCATGGCAGAATTCTTCCATGGCTGTTTCATCAAGTGCCCCGGTTATGCGAACAATATGGGCCGAGTGCATTTCTTGTTCGTTGCCTTTGGTAGAATAAAAAAACGGTTTTCCAGCCTCTTCCAATGTCCGGACAGCTACACGTCCCTCAGTCGTTCCTCCTAATACCAGAATCATGGGCGATACAGATGTTTGAATTCGTGGGAATAAAGGCGGGACAGTCCCTCACGGTTGTCAATGGCGTCTCCCACAACTAGAAGAGTCGTGAGCGTCAGGTTGTGTTCCTTTACGATGTCAGCCAAGTCTTTCAACTGTCCCCGATAAATGCGTTGTTCTTTCCATGTCAGTTTATAACACGCTGCGACAGGTGTGGTGGGTGGATAACATTCCAACAGCTCGGCCTGCACTTTGTCTGCGATGGCTGCACTTAGGTAGATACACATGGTGCTTTGGGAGCGTGCCAAAAGATGAAGTTTCTCGCGTTCGGGCATCGGGGTACGTCCTTCTCCGCGAGTCAGGATGATGGTTTGCACGCGCTCGGGGATGGTGAATTGCGAACGCAGTTCGGCCGCAGCTGCTTGGAAAGAGGAGATGCCCGGCGTGATGTGATAGTCCATTCTGTGCTGGTCGAAGAAGTTCATTTGTTCTTCGATAGCTCCGTAGATGCATGGGTCTCCGGTATGTAACCGGACAACTAAAAGCCCGCGATCATAGAATGACTTCATCAAGTCAAATTGTTCTTCAAGAGTCATAGAAGCGGAGCTGCGTACGGTTGCGCCTTCTTTCGCGCAGAACGTAAGCTCTTTGGGTACCAGGCTTCCGGCATACAAAATCAGGTCTGCTTGTTCGAGGAAATGTCTCCCGCGGACAGAAATAAGCTCCGGATCGCCGGGACCTGCACCCACTATTTCTATATGCCCTTGCCGCAAGGACGCAGCATCCATGGCGACGGCAAACGTGAATTGATTTCCCTCTGTGACTTCTCCTTTTTGTTTTTCCAAGACAAGAGGACCATAGTTTGCAGCACGGATAGCCGTCGTTTCTGCGACACCTGCGACTCCGGTCGTCGTAAGGACTTTTTCTGATGGATTGGGTATTTCGATGTCGCGTAAGTCATCGGGCCGGAAGATCTGCAGGTCGGTGTGTGGAAATGCGGATTGCAAAGCCGGGAGCAGAGGTTCATCCTTTTTAAGCTCAATCGTAGCAATGCCGGCCAGTGACAGGGGAGACAAACCATGAGCTTCCAGTTTGTCGGATATGTATGCCGCGATGCCTTCAGGATGGGCATCTTTGCGACAACCGACACCAAGGCGAAGCACACGCGGATGGAATTCCAAAGTGTCGATGGGTGCATGGTGTATCCATGGCGATACTGTAATAAGTAGTGCAAATTGTTCGAAAGCTATATCCTCGTAGCGATAGAAAATCTTTACGTGCGCAGGGCAGGTGCGTTCCAAATAGGCAGTCCCACGATCGCGTATATCCAACAGCAATGCCGTAGGGCGTCGTTCCACGAAATGATAGATACACTTGTTCATGGACGCACGGCTTTGGGGGGTCTGCCAGTCATATTTTTTGCCAAGTGTATCCAGTGCCCACAGATCTGTGTTGTCACTTTGGGTCGTCACAACGGCTTCGCCGCCCATCATTTGTGCGATTTGTTCGGCCAGTTCGTTAGCTCCACCGATATGCCCTGAGAGGACCGGAACGGCGAACCGCCCCGTTGAATCTACGCAGACGACGGCTGGGTCTTTGTATTTGTTTTTGATATAAGGAGCTATGTGGCGGACACAGATTCCGAGTGCACCGACATGTATGAGTGCATCCAGTTCGGCGAAATGTTCCTGGAGGAAGGTGTCAAAAGATGACACCGTGTGGCATCCTTCCACATTCTTTTGTGTATAGATGGGAGCGTTATGGAGCTCGCGGGAAATGGTTCGGGCTACGTCCAGTCCTGTTTCGGATATTAAGAGAATGGCTTGTTTCATTGTTTTATTCGGCTTTTAAGACGTCGATAGGGTTATGTTGGTCTATTTGTATATGGTATGTCTGCGTGATGCGGCGGCCTGTCTGGCGAATGCCTTCCTCAAACAGTTGGCGACTGGTAGCACTCACGGAGTTAAACACAATCACTCCCCGTTCGTTCAGGAGCGAATGAACGCGTCGGATAATGTCGATGAGCTTGCCGCCGTGCCCGCCGATGAAGACAGCATCGGGGCGGGACACAGATGAGAGGTCTGTTTGAAGGAAGTCTCCGATGTGCAGGTCGATGCCGGGTGTCCCGAACTTACGGGCATTGGATTCTAATAATTCTTTTCCCTCCGGACGTTGTTCGAAGGCTGTAATTTGTAAGTATGGAAACTGCAACTTAGCCTCGATGGAGACTGAACCTGTGCAGGAACCTATGTCCCAAAACGATTGTTTATCATGTAGTGCCAGCATGTGCAGTGTCAGCAGGCGTATGGGCATTTTCGTAATCATATTGACTCGTCCGTCCAGCAAATGAAAGTCATGGTCTGGGATGCCCAGGGGCTTAGGACGTATGTGGGTACGACGGAGGAGGATGTTGTTCGGAAAAGCATAGTCGCGGGCTGCGGCTTCCTCCAAGGTATAGTGCCCGACGTGTTCCAACGTCTTGTTGCCTAATCGTTCGCCTACGGCCATTGTGTAATTGTCATAGCCAAAGGACAACATCCGTCGTGCGATGACAGATGGAGTCTTTTCCCTGTCGGTCAGCACACCTATGAGCATTTCTCCCTCGATGAGGGCTTGGTCGAAGCGTAGCCACGGGCGACCGGTGAGGGAGACGACACGCATGTCCTGATAAGGCAGGAGCAAGCGGTGGGCCAGCATTTGTAGGGAGTTGAATGAGGGGAATAATTTAAGCTCGGCTGTGGGAAATTCACGGAGGAGCGTATTGGCGAAGCCGAAGAAAAGAGGGTCGCCTGAGGCGAAAACGATTATCTGCTCGTGGAATGCATACTGCCGGAAGACATCGCTCAGAGGCACGGTGATGTCAATCCACACTGCCCCTTGCGGCAGGTGGGGCTGCATGATTTCCCGATGCCGAACACCGCCGGAGAACACATGGCCGGTTACTATCACCTTGCGTACTTCAGGCAGGAATTCCTGTTCGTGGTCATCGCTGATGCCGATGACGATGTATTGTTGTTTTGTGGTTTGCATGATGAGGGGGAGGGGCTAGACGTCACGTCCCGGAGCGAGTTGCTCCGCGTCGTTGAAACAGAGAATCGCGTTGACTAACGTGGCTGCCAGGTTGCTTCCACCCTTGCGTCCTTCGACAATTAGCTTTGGCACGTCGCGGAATGTTTTCACCATGTACTTGGATTCGCAGACATGCACAAAGCCGACGGGTGCAGCGACGATACCTCCCGGATGGGCCTTCCCTCGTCGCATCAGTTCGCACAGCTCCATCAATGCAGTCGGGGCATTGCCAAACACATACAGTGCTTCCGGGTGTTCCTCTACAGCCAGACGAATACCGGCCTGCGTGCGGGTGATGCCCTTTTCGGAAGCCATAGTCGCGACACGAGGATCGTGCAAGTAGCATTTCACTTCGATGCCAAGACGTTCCAGTGCTCCGCGGCGGATGCCCGCAGCGGCCATTGTTACATCGGTGATGATAGTGTGGATGTCGTGGTGGATGATTTTCTCGTAGAGGTGTCTGACGGCATCGGGGTCGGCATATAGAAGGTGCTCCATCTCGAAATCGGCTGTCGTGTGAATCGCGTGCAGTAACGCCCATTTGCGGTCGAGAGGGATATCCTTGTTGCGGAGTTCCCTTTCAATGGTGCGAAAACTTTCCATCATGATGCCCTGTCCGAGTGTCACGCGTCCGGGAGCTGCGTCTCGGTAATAACCGCGTGGAGTGACCATGCAACCGTCGGATAGATAGGTCTGCGAATTGCCGATGAGAACGATGGTGAACATGTCCGTCTGTTCAGGGTCGAACGCACTGAGTGTCGTCAGGTTGACCGCCTGTTCTTCCCGACCGGCTTGGCGGACGTAGCCGACGGGCGTGTCTGCACTGCGCTCTTCGAGGAAGATTTCCTTCAGGCGGTGGAGCTGCCAATATCGTCCGTCGCTCCGCGGGTTGTAAACTGCAGTTACAAAGTCGGCCACGGCTGCTGCTCGTATGCGTTTCTCAATGACGCTCCAGGGCGTCATCAGGTCTGACAGCGACAGGACACAGAAGTCATGCCCGATGGGTGCCCCGAGCAGAGACGCTGCTTTCTGGAAGGCACTGATGCCAGGCAGGACTTCCAGCTCCACACGACTCCCGCGGTGGGCTTTCATTTCGTAGAGCAGGGGGGCCATGCCATAGATGCCAGCGTCGCCGGAGCTGATGACGCTGACGGTCTGTCCTCCTTCGGCCAACTCGAAAGCTTGCTCGGCGCGTGCCTTTTCCCGACGCATGCCGGAGTCGACGCAACGGGCACCGGGGCGGAGATAGGGCGTGATGAACTGGAAGTAATATTGATAGCCGATGACGACGTCAGAGCGACGGATGGCTTCGATGACGGCCGGTGTGATGTCCTGCGGCGAACCAGGACCGATACCGACGATGTATATCTTTGCTTGTTCCATAAATGGCTGTTTAAGTTGGTTTGGTGGGCAAAGATAGTGAAAAATGTGAGATGGCAGTTTTCACACGCCTAGGAAGAAGCGCATTTGGCGAAATGCGGTCGGCAGGGAGGGGGAGACGGGGCTTCGGGACGATTGCTTTGTGTTGCGTAAATTTACCACTCCGAATGTTCCTCCCCATCCATGGCGCAAGTCCGTCCTCCATCCGGCGCAGGTGTCTTCTATGCCCGCAGCAGTTCTTTTTTTGAGAAAATGCAATGTGTTGATAATCAAAGGTTTGTGTGCTTGATTCGGAGGCACTAAAGTGTATGTTCAAGAGTATAGATACTCTTATGTCATGACTATATATACTCTTGATCACACACTTTATATACTCTTGACTACACACTTTATATACTCTTGCATCGATACTATATATAGTCTTCACCATATACTTTATACGGTATCTTTCACGGTGTGTGCACAATCGTATGTTTGTACTGCATATTTACTGCTGCGGCGAAGGCATTCCCGGAGGGAAAAAAGAAAGGCGCACGCCGGGTGGGAGAGTTGCTCCTCCGGTGTGCGCCTCATGGTTTGCGGGATGTCGGGCTTATTCCACGGTGATGTTGATGGTCGTCACGTGGTTTGCCTCGATTTTCAAGTCTTTCAGCGAGATTTCCTTATTATAGAGGTTGTTCTCATCCGTCCCGAGCAGGTAGGTGAAGATGATACTCGGCACGTTTTCTCCCATATAGTCAGCCAATGTGGGGAACATGAAGAATCGCGCACGGTATGTTTCACCTTCCACGGGTATGGGGGCATTGCCGTAGCCGATGTTCTTCTTCCAGTAGAAGCCGGTGCCGTCGGTGTCGTTCATGTCGAAGCCGAATTGGCCATCGACGGTCATGTAGTTAGCTGCGTAAGCATCGGGTATCAGCAGATTCAGGCCGATGAACTTGAATGTCTCGTCGGAGCATTCGACGTTGATGTCGAGCATACCCACTTGGCGTCGCAATTCGACGTCGAGGGCGATTTCTATTCCCGAACCGTCAACGGTGAACTCTTGTTGTGCGTAGAACACTTCGCGCCGCACTGGCTGGAAGCGGATGTTGTGATACCACATGTCATTGATTGTGGCCGGTTCTCGGAGTTCTTCAGTCGTGTGCATTAAGCTCGTGTTCAGTCCCTCACCGAGCATGTAGAGCGTGTAGTGTCCCATGTCCAGGGAGAGATTGAGCGATTGGAAGTCGGCGATGTCCTCCGTTGTCAGCGTGCCGCGGGCCACGAAGTTGCTGTCCGCGTCAGTGACGATGTATTGCAGACTGTAGAGTAGTTCCTGGATGGTCTCGCCTGTGTAGTCTTCCACGCCGCGTGTGATGATGTCGCTGTAGGCCGCCTCTATGGGTGACATTGTGATGGTTACGAGTGATTCTTTGCCGCTTGGTGTGTCCTTCATCCAAATGTCTTCATTGTTCTGGCAGGCAGCCAGTGTGAGTACAATACTTATATAATATATCAGTTTCTTCATAATATGTTTCCTCCTTGATTATTCATATAAAAAGTCCAACGGATAGTCTTCTTCGCTGATTTCCGGGTCATCGGGACTGACGTCGTGTTGCTTCCAGAACGTATCTTTGGATTTCAGGAAGTTATCGTAGCGCACAGTGGTGGAGCCGGCCATCATTCCGTCGTCGAACGTCGGGTCGCAGTAGTAGTATTTGCCGTCGATGCGCAGGATGTTCCATGCGTGGTTGACGGGCGAGTCGTTCGGATAGGCATAGCCCGTGCAGTAGAGCGCCTGGATGCCGGCGCGTTGGCAGAGATATTGGTAAGCGCGTGCATAGCCTTCGCAGACTATTTTCCGGATACAGAAGGCACCGTAGATGTTGTCGGCCGAGCCCTGCAGTTGCCCGTAGCTGACGTATTGCAGGAATTCGTCCCAAAGATATTTGGCCCGTTCAAATTCGCTCAGTCCCTCTGGCATGCCGCTGAGTATCTCGTCAGCGCCCTTCATGGCCATTTTGTATTTATAAGCAAAGTCGGCATAGGGATAGGAGAAACGGCATGTGACCCAGTCGGTGTAAGTGTAATAGTTCTGCACATAGTTCAGGTGGAAGAATGAGGGCATGTCTTTGGTCACGGCGTTGGAGACGGTGGTCACTTCCGCCGTGGAGCCGAGTGCGATGGGGATGGGGATTGTGATTCGTGGCAGTGTGCTGCCGGCGTCGTCAAAGGCCTTGCAGGTTTCGACGATGGCCATGTAGGCTTCCCGTTGCGCGTCGGTGGTCAGTTGGTTGTAATGGTAGTAGACGCCCATGTCCTGGTTCAGCTCGCTGCCGGGGATGAAGTTCTCGATGTCCGCCGTGCCGACGTTCATCGGGATGACTTCGCCCCATTCGATGACAGGCTTGACAGTCGATGTCAGTTGTCCATCGGCATCCCAAGTCATTCCTGTGAGTATGAGCCGCAGGCATTGGTTCTTCTTGATTTGGAAACCGATGCCGTCCAGCGACACTTTGCGGTCAATGACTTCTTCTTGTTCTGTTGTAATGTAAAGGTGGAGCATGACGCCTGTGGTGGCAGCTTCCTCCATCGGCAGCATGTAGAACAAATTTGAGACTTTCCAAGCACACGATTCACTATTTTCTCCACAGACGAGTGTTCCGTCGCGCAGGATGGCTGTGCTCATTTTGTCTCCGGGCATTTCGAGATAAATAGAGTCAACTGTGATTCCTTCTTCTTCCTTCAGTTCGATGGAGACTTGCCCGACGACCCTCTCCAAGGTCAGTTTGCTGTCTATGCCAGATGATGCGGTGCATGTTCCCCAGAAAAGGTCGGTGTTTTGGAGTTCTCCATCAATATCGGTCTTCCATACTGCGGTGCGTGGGTCGGAAGTCGGTCTTGTAGCCTTTTCTGCAGGTGTTGTGGTTGTGTTGTCTGCTTCCAGTACTTTTTCACCCATGCCGTAGATTTGATATCCGTTCTCTGGAGCTAATGTAAACTGGAGTTTTCCGGTGCTTAAGTCTGCAGTTCCCAGACTTGAAATACCGTCTATGGCGCCTTCCAAGGGGAGAACTTCTCCAGCTGTGGCATTCCATACGAAATAATCAAAGGAAGACAGTTGGTTGACAGTGATTTCATCTTCCTCTCCTGTAGCCAGTTCGAGTGTTACGTTGGCAGGACGTGGGATGTTAGTGTTCTCACCTCCGTCGTTGTCATCGTCAGAACAGGAAATTACCCCTCCCCATGTGAGGAAGAGCATGCTCCAAAACAATGCTTTTTTCATGGTTCTTTTCGATTCATAAAATTAATAAAATGGTGATTGTTTCACATGTTGAAGACGATTGAAGGGGGCAAAAGGGGTACAACATTTTAAAAAATCTCTCAAAAGAAGATAAATTTAATGTGCTGCGGGTGTGCCTGTGTTTCTAAAAAGTAAAAAGCTGTTTGTGTGGATAGGTGTAAAAGATGTATCTTTGTGCATTGAAAACAACCTGTTTCGCTTGAATAAGATTAAGTGTAGAACATGAAGAATATAAGAAACTTTTGTATCATAGCCCACATTGACCACGGGAAGTCCACGTTGGCTGACCGTTTGCTGGAGTTTACCCATACTATACAAGTGACCGAAGGACAGATGCTCGACGACATGGATTTGGAACGTGAGCGTGGCATTACCATCAAGAGCCATGCCATCCAGATGGAGTATAGTTATAAAGGTGAGAACTACATACTGAATCTCATCGACACGCCGGGACACGTGGACTTCTCTTACGAAGTGTCACGTTCGATAGCGGCGTGTGAGGGGGCATTGCTGATTGTTGATGCGACACAAGGTGTGCAGGCACAGACCATATCCAATCTTTATATGGCCATTGACCATGACCTTGAAATCATCCCTGTCATTAATAAGTGCGATATGGCGAGCGCCATGCCCGAGGAGGTGGAAGACGAAATCGTCGAACTTCTCGGCTGCAAGCGCGAGGAAATCATCCGTGCTTCAGGCAAGACCGGGATGGGAGTGGAGGAAATCCTGCAAGCCGTCGTCGAGCGCATACCGCATCCGGAGGGCGATGAAGACGCACCCCTGCAGGCGCTTATCTTCGACTCCGTCTTCAATTCCTTCCGCGGTATCATCGCTTACTTTAAAATCGAAAATGGCGTTATACGCCAGGGTGACAAGGTGAAGTTTTTCAATACCGGCAAGGAGTATGACGCGGATGAAATCGGCGTGCTGAAGATGGACATGATTCCCCGCAAGGAACTGCGCACGGGTGATGTCGGCTACATCATTTCGGGCATCAAGACTTCGCGCGAAGTGAAGGTGGGGGATACCATTACCCATATCGCACGTCCTTGTGCCGCGGCCATTGAAGGCTTCGAGGAGGTGAAGCCGATGGTCTTTGCAGGTGTCTATCCCATCGAAGCTGAGGATTTTGAAGACTTGCGTTCCTCGCTGGAGAAGCTTCAGCTCAATGACGCCTCACTCACCTTCCAGCCCGAATCGTCATTGGCTCTTGGCTTTGGTTTCCGTTGCGGATTCCTCGGGCTTCTTCACATGGAAATCATTCAGGAACGCCTTGACAGGGAGTTCAACATGAACGTCATCACGACTGTCCCCAATGTGTCCTATCGTGTGTATGACAAGCAGGGCCACATGCTCGAGGTGCACAATCCCGGTGGCATGCCAGACCCGACACTCATCGACCACATCGAGGAGCCATATATCGACGCTTCTGTCATTACGACGACTGATTACATCGGCCCCATCATGACTCTCTGCCTCGGCAAGCGCGGCGAACTCGTCAAGCAGGAATACATCTCCGGCAACCGTATGGAGCTGCACTACAAGATGCCCCTCGGCGAGATAGTCATCGACTTTTACGACAAGCTCAAGAGCATTTCCAAAGGATATGCCTCTTTTGACTATCATCAGTCGGAGTTCCGCCCTTCGAAACTTATCAAACTTGACATTTTGCTCAATGGAGAGGCTGTCGATGCGCTTTCGACGTTGACCCACGTGGACAACGCTTATGAACTCGGACGCCGCATGTGCGAGAAGCTCAAGGAGCTTATCCCTCGCCAGCAGTTTGAAATCGCCATTCAGGCAGCCATCGGAGCGAAGATTATTGCTCGCGAGACCATCAAGGCCGTGCGCAAGGATGTGACGGCCAAGTGTTACGGTGGCGATGTCAGCCGCAAGCGCAAGCTTCTCGAGAAGCAAAAACGCGGCAAGAAGCGCATGAAGCAGATAGGCAATGTCGAGGTGCCTCAGAAAGCATTCCTCGCCGTGCTGAAACTGGATTAATAAAACAACCAACGCATTATGGAGAAAAAAAGAGAAATTGCACGACTGTTGGCCAAGAAGTATCATACGCTTCCGGTGCCTTGTCTTGAACGCTTGGCTGAAGCCATTGTCCCTTTCAAGACCCGCAAAGGGACGAAGCTGCTCGAAGAAGGCCAAGTGCAGAACTATCTGTTGTATGTGGAAAAAGGACTTCTCCGGCAATATTATTTTAAATATAACAAGGAGCTTACAGAAAATCTCGCTTGCGACAATGAAGTGGTCATGTGCTTGGAGAGTTTCTTGCGTCGTGTGCCATCCACGCTCGTGGTGGAGGCTTTGGAAAATTCGGCCGTGTGGGGCATTGCTTATGATGACCTGCAACGCATTACGGCTGAGTCGCATGAGATCGAACTCCTCTATCGTAGCATCCTTGAGCATTCCCTCGTTGAGTCGCAGCGCAAGGCCGACATGCTCCGCTTCGAGCCGTCGCATGTGCGCTATAAACGTCTTCTGGAAGACTATCCGGAAATCATCAAGCGCGCCCCGCTTGTCTACATCGCTTCTTTTCTGCAGATGACCCCCGAGACGTTGAGCCGCGTCCGGTCAGGTCAGTTGTAAGAAGCCCCTTCCAAGCCCTCCCCCGAAGGGAGGGCTTTTTGTTTTCTGCCCGATGAGACGGATGGCAATGCATTGTGTTTCAGGGCTGTTCGAATGGTATATGGTTTGCCTGTTTTTCTATTCCTCCCGCAGCATCGTTTCGGCCTTGGTCCGGCATGCATGCTAGCTCGTATGAAGTCTTTACACGGGGGTGACGGAGGGAAAGCTCATTCCTGATGTACTGCTGAAGGCGACTTATACGCTGGACGACCTGGTCGACCGCATCACGCGGGGAGGCGGATGCGGGCTGACGGCCGAGACCCTGCGCCATGCGGCGCGGTTGCTCATGGACGAAGCGGAGGACTGTCTGCTCGAAGGTGCAGCCGTCAGCCTGCCCCTGGGGAGGCTGACGCCGTCTGTGACGGGCACGTGGCAGGACGACGGACGGCATGACCCGGCGGTGAGGGCACAAAACGGGGCCACGGTGCGCTTCGTCATGAGTGCGTCGCTGCGCCGCGCGCTCGCCGACCCGCAACTGGAGGTGGCCGGCAGGGGAGCACGCCACAGGCTCATGGTCTACACCGTGCATGACACGGCGACGGGGACGGACAATGAATGCTTGACGCCGGGGCGTCCTGTCATCGTCACGGGTGAGATGTTGCTCATGAACGGCAGCCTCGACGCCCGCGGGCTCTATCTGCACGATGCCATGACGGGGGAGGTGATGGCCATATCCGCCCGGAGGATTTGATTGTCAATACGCGACGGAAGATGATAGCCGTCGTGCCCGCAGAGCTTCCCGCCGGGCGGTATTTCATGCGTGTCGTGAGCCAATGTTCGACCAGTCCGCGTCCGATGCGGGAGGCAGTGGTGTTCACGCTGCCGGTGGAGCTGGAGTGCGCCGCAGGGCCTACGGCTTGAGCTTCGCCAAGGCTTCCTTGACGGCTTCGTGCGCGGCTATCCAGTCTGTGTCGAGACTGAAAGGAGTGATGTAGGAAGAGTCGTCGACAAACGATTCGGTCGTTTCCGTATCCTTGTCATCAAAGAACGGATGCGCAGCGCTGGCTTCGATGAAGGCTTGTATGCCGCGGCGGCGCAGTTCCTCGTCGCGTGTGCGGCTCATCCAGCCGATGAAGTCGGTGACGTATGCCTGCATGGCGAGAGCTTGTTCGTCAAGGACTTTCCACTGTGCGATGTCTTGCGGGGCAGCTTTCGTTTTCATGTAATTCAGCGCCGTGAGATAAAAATAGTTGATTTTTGTGTTATAGTCGTTCGCGTCGTTTGTGTTGACCTCATGCGATGCTTTTTCGAGCAATGTGTTAAACACGTCTTGTGCTTGCATGCAGTTTGCTGCCATGAACAAAGCTGCAGAGAGTATCCATTTCTTCATAATCCTGGTTTTTAACAATGCGGTGTCAAAGCTACGTTTTTTGCAGAAAAAAGACAAATAAAACGGGCCATACTATTGGGGTATCCTGCAAAAGGAGTATTTTTGTGCACAATAGAACCCTAATAAATAAGAACTATGAAATACTATGAAATCGGAAAGACCGGGATGAAGGTGTCAGCCTTGAGCTTTGGAGCATCTTCGCTGGGCGGTGTATTCCATGAAATCAATGAAAGCAGAGCTTTGGACGCTGTATATACAGCTGTGGATAATGGTATGAATTTCATCGACGTGTCGCCCTATTACGGCCACTATAAGGCTGAGACCGTCTTGGGAAAAGCCCTGCCCAACATCGATCGCAACCGTTACTATCTGTCTACAAAGGTAGGCCGTTACGGCAAAGATGGCGTGAACAAGTGGGACTACTCGGCCCGCCGGGCGAAGGAGAGTGTCTACGAGAGCATGGAGCGTCTGCATGTGGATTACATAGACTTGATAAACGTGCACGACGTGGAGTTTTCCAATATGTTTCAGGTCATCAATGAGACATTGCCCGCCCTCTGCGAACTGCGTGATGAAGGTGTCGTGAAACACGTGGGCATCACCGACCTCCAGCCCGAAAATCTTCAGTTCATCATCGACCATGTGCCGGCAGGCACCGTAGAGAGCGTGCTATGTTTCTGCCATTATTGTTTGAATGACGACCTTTTGGTCGATTATTTTGATTATTTCGAGAGCCGTGGCATAGGCATCATTAATGCTTCTCCTTTCTCGATGGGTCTGTTGTCCAAACGTGGCGTCCCGGCATGGCATCCGGCCCCCAAGGCATTGGTCGAGGCTTGTCGTCGTGCGACAGAACATTGTGAATCCAAAGGGTATCCTATTGAAAAGTTGGCTGTGCAATATGCTGTGAGCAACCCACGCATTGCCACGACGCTCTTCAGCTCGGCCAATCCTGACAATGTAAAGAAGAACATCGAGTATGTGGAAGAGCCGATTGACTGGGAACTTGTACGAGAAGTGCAGGACATCATTGGCGACCAGAAGCGTGTCGGCTGGGCCAATTCCTGACAGAGCAATACCTATGATTTTCTAAGCGTGGATGACGCGGATAACACAGATTCTTCATGATTACCTGTGTCATCCGCGTATGTCTGCATTAAAAATGCTGTTATGATGCAGCTCCATTTATAAATGATGATAATAGAATATGGATTATAAGATAATAGATGCGCATTCGCACCTATGGCTACGACAAGACACAGTGGTCAATGGCATGCCCATTCATACCCTGTCGCCCAATGGTAGCCGTTCGGAATTTTTGGGTGAGGTACGTCAGATGCTTCCCCCTTTTATGATAGATGGCCGTAACACGGCTGAAGTGTTTCTTTCCAACATGGATTATGCCCAAGTGTCTGCCGCTGTGGTGGTGCAGGAGTTCATAGATGGTTTCCAGAATGACTATTTGCAGGATGTAGCCTCTCGCTATCCGGACCGCTTTTTTGTATGTGGCATGTGTGAGTATCGTCACCCCGGCTTTTTGGAGCAGGCGCGTGAATTGATAGACAGAGGTTTCAAGGCTATAGCCATTCCGGCTCATCGTTTGTTTTTGCCCGAAGGGCGAGTGTTGCTGAATACGCCGGAGATGATGGCCATGTTTCACCTGATGGAGGAGCATGATGTCATTCTTTCCATCTGTTTGGCAGATGGGGATATGCAGATTGGTGAAATGCGTGAGGTTATCGAAGAGTGTCCCCGTTTGCGTATTGCTATCGGTCATTTCGGTATGGTGACAGTGGAAGGTTGGAAAGAACAGATTAAGTTGGCCCGTCATCCGGGTGTGATGATTGAGTCAGGCGGCATTACGTGGCTCTTCAACGACGAGTTCTATCCCTTCCGGGGTGCTGTTCGCGCCATTAAGGAAGCAGCGGAGCTTGTGGGGATGGACAAATTGATGTGGGGGTCGGACTATCCGCGTACCATTACGGCCATTACTTACCGCATGTCTTACGACTTTATTCAGAAAACCACGGAACTGACCGACGATGAAAAGGCTCAGTTCCTGGGCCGTAATGCCGAGCGTTTCTACGGCTTCAAGCATTTGGTGGATTTGCCCTATATTAAGAATATGTCAGAATAAACGAGTTGTACTATGAAAAAGAACACATATCTCATTCCACTGTCGCTTATCTTTTGTCTCTTTTTTCTCTGGGCTATAAGTAGTAATCTGCTTCCCACGATGATTCGGCAGTTGATGAAAACCTGCGAACTGAACACCTTCGAAGCATCATTCACGGAGACATTCTATTGGCTGGCTTACTTTATTTTCCCCATACCCATCGCCATGTATATGAAGCGTTACAGCTATAAGTCGGGCATCATTTTCGGCTTATTGCTGGCAGCGTGTGGCGGTTTGCTATTCATCCCGGCCGCCATGATCAAGGAGTATTGGGCTTATCTGTGCATTTTCTTTGTCATTGCCACGGGCATGTGCTTCTTGGAGACGGCTGCAAACCCTTATGTGACGGCCTTGGGTGACCCGAACACAGCTCCGCGTCGTCTGAATTTGGCACAATCGTTCAACGGGCTTGGTGCCTTCATTGCGGCTATGTTTTTGAGTAAGTTGGTGTTGAGTGGTCATAGCTATACCCGGGAGACGCTTCCTGCGGATTATGTAGGTGGATGGGAAGGCTACATTCAGGCGGAAACTGACTCCATGAAGTTGCCTTATATCATATTGGCAACACTGTTGATTGTCATTGCCGTGGTGTTTATATTTTCTCATTTGCCTAAGATAAAAGAAGGAGACCATATGGAGGGCGAAACGACAGACAAAGCGGAAAAACTCATCAATTTTGGAGTACTTCGTCGTTCGCATTTGCGTTGGGGTGTCATTGCACAGTTTTTTTATAATGGTGGGCAAACAGCGATTAACAGTTTGTTCTTGGTCTATTGTTGCACCTATGCCGGACTTCCGGAAAGTACGGCAACTACTTTTTTTGGCATTTACATGCTTGCTTTTCTAGCCGGTCGATGGATAGGCACTTGGCTGATGGCCCGTTTTCGTCCGCAAAACATGTTGTTGGCTTATGCCGTGATGAATATTTTGCTTTGTGGAGTGGTGATGTGTTTTGGTGGTTGGGTAGGTCTGTATGCCATGTTGGCCATTTCTTTTTTCATGTCCATCATGTACCCTACACAATTTTCTTTGGCTCTGAAAGGCTTGGGTAGTGACACGAAAAGTGGTTCTGCTTTTTTGGTAATGGCTATAGTCGGCAACGCATGTTTACCGCAACTGACAGCATACATTATGCACGTCAATGCCGAAGTTTACCATGTGGCCTACATTGTGCCGCTCGTATGTTTTGCGTTCTGTGCTTACTATGGGTGGAAAGGTTATAAAGTAATTAATTAACAACAAAAAAGTTTTCTAAAACAAATAATAAAAATGAAAGCAGTAAAGATTACAGCACCTCAAGAAATGCAGGTGGTTGAGATTGACAAACCGGCGTTGAAAGCCGGAGAGGTTTTGGTTAAGTTAAGCTATGTGGGTTTTTGTGGTTCAGACTTAAACACATTTCTGGGCCGTAACCCGATGGTGAAGATGCCGGTTATTCCCGGACATGAAATCGGGGCCGTAATAGCTGAAGTGGGAGCAGATGTTCCTGCGACATTGAAGCCGGGCATGATCGTTACGATTAATCCTTATACAAATTGTGAAAAATGTCCTTCTTGTCTACATCATCGTCCCAACGCATGTGAACATAATGAGACGTTGGGTGTGCAACGCAATGGTGCCATGTGCGAATACATAGCTGTACCTTGGACCAAGATTATTCCGGCAGAAGGCATTACTCCTCGCGATTGTGCTCTGATAGAACCGATGAGTGTAGGCTTTCATGCTGTTAATCGTGGACAAGTGACTGACATTGATACGGTAATGGTGATCGGTTGTGGTATGATTGGCGTGGGAGCTATTGTGCGTGCATCGTTGCGTGGAGCTACTGTTATTGCAGTTGATTTGGATGATGAGAAGTTGGCTCTGGCCAAGACATTAGGAGCTGCTTATACTATTAACTCCAAGACTGAAGATTTGCATGCACGTTTGCAGGAAATCACGGCAGGTGAAGGTCCGGATGTCGTTATAGAAGCTGTGGGCAGTCCTATGACCTATGTGACAGCAGTCAATGAAGTCGCTTTTACCGGACGTGTGGTGTGCATCGGTTATGCCAAATCCGACGTGTCGTTCCAGACGAAACTCTTCGTACAGAAAGAACTCGACATCCGTGGTTCTCGCAACGCATTGCCGGAAGATTTCCGTGCCGTCATTCGCTACATGCGTCAAGGCACTTGTCCTGCTGACCAACTGATTAGCCATATCGCTGAGCCGGAAGGTGCTTTTCAAGCTATGCAAGACTGGGCAGCTGCCCCGGCTAAAGTGTTCCGCATACTGGTTAAGTTCTGATATACGAATAAGATTTGAGAATCCTCGTCATGTTTCATGGCGGGGATTTTTTAGTTTGTATGGTTATGAGGTAAGGGGATGAATAAATGTGTTTTTGATATGCAAATTTATTTATATTGTATGTGTAGTTTTTATAATCATGATTATAAATTTGTTATGTCTTCATGAAATGTTGAGAGCGTCACAAAATCAAGGCTAACTTCATTTTAGGCTTTCCATCCATAAAGATAGTCATAACTATATATGCAAGTAAGTCGCTGAAAATGACATATGATTTTTGCTGGGATGGACATTAGGGAGACGTAGGTGGCTACATTGAGGAGTTGGGCATAAAAAATCCGGCGACTGCCAGTAGGTTTGAGACCGTGTGACAGTGCCGGATGAAGTTATTCCCCTTGCGGGGAAATGAAGGAAACGGGTAGGGAAATCAGCGTAATCGGTCAGCTGCTTTGACGAGTCGTTCGTCGTGGCGTATGCCGCGGAGGGCAAGCAAGTCCAGTATGATGGCTATGAAGGGGAGAACAGCTCCCGACGCGCAGACGAATGCCGTGCCTGCCAACAGTTCGCCATAGGAAATGACGAAGGCGGCGAAGGCTGCATACCATCCGATGGTGACCAATATGTTGAAGATGGTCAGCCGCATTTGCAACTTCCTGTTCTTGTAGAGGAAGATAGTAGCAAAGGCGATGATGGCAGCCAGCAACGCGATGGCGAAGAGCCCCCAGCACGCACTGTCTTGTTGCCCACCGACGATGTCAAGCTCGTAGGCATAGAGTGTGGAGATGCCTGTGGCTTTCCCCACATATGTGCCGAGCGGCATACCCATCGTGGCACCCATGAGGGCGACGACGAGCAGGAGGTAGGCACTTTGTATGCGTTGGATCATGATGCTTCAGGGTTGGGCGCGTGTCCGCGCGGATTATTGAAGTTTCTCTTTCTCCTTGGCCGGGTTGCGGTAATATACCTTGCCTTCGATGTATTCCTGTGTGGCGATTAAGGTCGGTTTGGGGAGTTTCTCGTAGTAGCGTGAGATTTCGATTTGTTCTCTGTTTTCAGACACTTCGTCCATGCTGTCGTTGTAGGATGCAAATTCTTGCAGCTTCTTGGAAAGGTCGTTTTTGATTTCCACGCTAATCTGGTTTGCACGTTTGCCGATGATGGCGACAGTTTCGTAGATATTACCGGTGTCTTCACACAGTTCCATCAAGTCGCGGGTCACGGTCGTGGTGGGTGCATTTGTCTTTCTGTAATCCATAATACTTTGTATCCTTTTATAAACTATTATTCTGTAATATTTTTGCTGGCTTCTTCAAACATCTTGTCGGCTTCCTTCGCGTGTTTGCTTTCCGGGAATTCGTTCTTGAAAGCGTAGTATTCATCGACAACATCACGGTAGCGGTCTTCTCGTTTTTCGACGACACTTTCCGTGGCCATCTTGTATTTAGCTTGCAGCACGAGGTAGGAGAGGTCTTCGCGCCGTTTGCAGTAGGGGAAGTCCTGGAGGGCGTTTTGTGCGGTGATGACGCACGACTGGTAGTTGTTGCCCATGTAGTTGCCCAGATTGTAGTATAATTGTGCCGAGAGATATTCTTTCTCGACGAGTTTGTCCTGGAGTTCGAACATCATCTGTTGTGCTTCGTCCTTATGGACACTGTTGGGGTAGTACTCGCAGAATACCTGTATTTCGTTGATGGCTTCAAACGTACTAGTCTGGTCAAGCCGTGGTTCGGGCGTGTCGTTGTAGAGCGCCTTGCAAGTGTAGAAGCGTGCCAGTTCGGCAAACTCCCCGCGGGGATAGGTGGTGTAATATTTCTTAAAGGTGGACGAAGCCTCAAGCCAGTCTTCCTGCCCGTAGTAGCACATGGCAAGCATATAGAGTGATTCTTCGGCCTTGCCGCTGCCTTTGAGGATGGTGATCATGTCGCCCAGCACGACAGAGGCTTTGTTATACTGTCCGCTGAAGAAATACTCTTTGGCAGCTTCGTATCGATAAGAATAGTCTTGGCTTTTAAGCACCTTATTATAGTCGCCGCATGATGTCATCACGCAGGCGGAAATCAAGGCTATCGCAGTTATACTTTTCTTCATCATTCTTCAAAATATTGCGCAAATGTACAGAGAAGTGCTGAGATACACAATGAATGCTTTTATTTTTAAACTATTTTTCGATGAGATACGGTATTTGCGTTGTCGTTTACTCGGCTTTTTCTTTCAGCATGTCTTCCAGCTTGATAAGTTCGTCTCGATATTGTGCGGCTTGGATGAACTCGAGCTTCTTGGCAGCGTCCTGCATCAGTTTGCGGGTGCGTTCGATGCTCTTCTCCAGTTGTTGTCTGCTCATGTATTCCACCACAGGGTCAGCGGCCACGCTGTTGTATTCCGGTTCGACGTAGGCTTTGGGCGCCTTGCTTGCGGCCGGCGTTTCTTCTTGATTGGCAAGCAATGCCGTCTTGCGGGCTTTTTTGATTTGCTGCGGAGTGATGCCGTGTGCTTCGTTATAGGCCAACTGTTTAGCTCGTCGGCGGTTGGTCTCGTCGATGGTCTGCTGCATGCTGTCGGTGATTTTGTCGGCATACATGATGACTTTACCGTTGACGTTGCGTGCGGCTCGCCCGGCTGTCTGTGTCAGTGAGCGGTGGCTGCGCAGGAAGCCTTCCTTGTCAGCGTCAAGAATGGCGACGAGCGAGACTTCGGGCAAGTCGAGTCCTTCGCGCAACAAGTTTACGCCGATGAGTACGTCGTAGAGTCCCTGGCGCAGGTCGTCCATGATTTTGACCCGCTCGAGGGTGTCCACGTCGCTGTGGATATAGTTGCAGCGGATGTCGTTACGGGCCAGATAGTCTGTCAGTTCCTCCGCCATGCGTTTGGTGAGGGTGGTCACGAGCACGCGTTCGTTCTTTTCGATGCGCTGCTGTATTTCTTCCATCAAGTCGTCGATTTGATTCAGGCTTGGACGTACTTCGATGACGGGGTCGAGCAGGCCGGTCGGGCGGATGACTTGTTCGACGACGACGCCTTCGCTCTTATTCAGTTCGTAGTCTGCGGGTGTGGCACTCACATAGATGACTTGCTTGGTCATTTCTTCAAATTCTTCGAACTTCAGCGGACGGTTGTCCAATGCGGCCGGCAAGCGGAATCCGTAGTCCACCAGGTTGGTCTTTCGGGCACGGTCTCCGCCATACATGGCCCGGATCTGCGGAACGCTGACATGGCTTTCGTCGATGACAGTCAGGTAGTCGTCCGGGAAAAAGTCAAGCAGGCAGTAGGGGCGTGTGCCGGCGGCCCGGCCGTCGAAATAGCGCGAATAATTTTCGATGCCGGAGCAATGTCCCAGTTCGCGTATCATTTCCATGTCGTAGGTCACGCGCTCATAAAGGCGTTTTGCTTCCAATGGCTTCCCTATTTCTTTGAAATATTCCACTTGTTTAGTCAGATCGTCTTCGATTTGATGGATGGCGCGGAGCGTACTTTCCTTGGTGGTCATGAAGAGGTTTGCCGGATAGATGCGGAATTCGTCGTAGTCCATCAGCCGGTGTCCGCTGACGGGGTCGACTTCTTCGATGGCGTCGATTTCGTCATCCCAGAACACGACACGCAGCAAGTTGTCACTATAGGCCAGAAAGATGTCCACCGTGTCACCTTTCACGCGGAAATTACCACGGTTCAGGTCGATGTCGTTGCGTACATAAAGGCTGTCGACCAGACGGCGCAAGAAGACGTTGCGGTCGATTTTCTGTCCGCGCCGGACATCGATCACATTTTCATAAAAGTCAGCGGGATTTCCCATGCCGTAGATGCATGACACGGATGACACGACCACCACGTCTTTCCGTCCCGACAGCAGGGCTGAAGTGGCAGCCAGACGCAATTTGTCGATTTCGTCATTGATGGCAAGGTCTTTTTCTATGTAAGTATCGGTCGAAGGCAGATAAGCTTCCGGCTGATAGTAGTCGTAATAGGATACGTAGTACTCCACAGCATTGTTCGGGAAAAAACTTTTAAACTCTCCATAGAGCTGTGCTGCCAATGTCTTGTTGTGACTCAGAATGAGAGTCGGTTTGTTCACATTCTTGATGACGTTGGCGATGGTAAACGTTTTGCCCGAGCCTGTCACGCCCAGCAATGTCTGTGCCGGCATGCCTTGAAGCACACCTTCTGTCAGCTGTGCGATGGCTTCCGGTTGGTCTCCGGTGGGCTGGTAGTCTGAAATCAATTCAAAGTCCATAACTCTGCGACTCCTTTCTTTAAATGGTCAATGGTGTGTGCAAAGGTAAGGAAAATAGCAGTAAAACCAATCACTAGACCAATGTGGGTTATCAGGCCCTTTACTCCGCGCTTCCTTGCCTTCCTTTCCGTCCAAGCACGGATACCTATCCGTGGTCGGGCGGATACCTGTCCGTGACAGGCCACTTTTAATTAGGAAAGAAGGAGGCCTCGAGAAGTTTGTCGGGGCGTGAAGGAATGTCGCTCGTTCAGTCGTCATAGAAATAAGTGGCTGTCGCACCTCCATCCACCAGGAAGTCAGCTCCTGTGATAAAAGCTCCACGACTGCTCATCAACAGCTCTGCGACATTCGCCACTTCGTCGGCTGTGCCGGGGCGGCCTGCTGGACATTTGGCAAACATGTTTTTGTAAAAATCGCCTCGTGGGCCGTTGAATTCGTCGAGAGCAAGCGGTGTGACGATGATGCCGGGCGAGATGGAGTTGATGCGTGCGCCTCGTTTACCCCATTTGACGGCCTCCGCCATAACGCGTTTTGTGTTGCACCGCTTGGCCAGTTGATAGGCATGGAGCGTGTCGCGGATATTCTGCGGTTGCAGGACATCCAGATCCAGCAGTTTTTCAGTCGGTGTGCAAGCCAGCAGGCGATTGGTTTTTTCTCCAAGGGCAGGCAGGCGGTGGCCTGACTGGCTGGAAATCGTTATGCCTGCTCCTTCAGGTTTGATGACTTTGCCCACTTCTTCCAACAGTACTGCCGTTCCGTATAAGTCCACTTTTAGAATCGTTTCTATGGATGCCTGCGAGGGAGAGACTCCTGCGGCATTGACCAGATATTTTATATCCCCAACTGTTTGTGCTTTTTCTATCAAGGCAAGGATGGAGGAGCGTGTGGCCAAATCCATTTCTACAGGCATCGCATCAAATCCTGCCTGATTCATCGTGTTTGCTACCAACATCGCGTTCTCCATGCGCCTGTCGCCGACGATTATCTTCATGCCGTATCCCATGCGCCGGGCTATTGCCATACCTATCTGTCCGGCTCCGGTAAGTATCATTACGTCCATAGCGTTAGAGTTTGAGTTTGCTTAACCAGTCCTTTACGCTCTCCTTGGCCTGAGCCTGCGCATTTTGTGCCGTAGCACCTCGTACAGCCAAGCCCTTCAGTATGGTTGTTCCTTTGCAGGCGGTTTTCAGTTTGTTTCCCGTGTCGGAGAGTCCGCTGCCTTCATGGGTACAGAATGGGATGACGGCTTTTCCCTGCCAGTGGTGTTTTCCGATGAACGTATAGACCGGCATCGGCATGTCTCCCCACCAGTTGGGATAACCGATAAAGATGATGTCATAATCCTCCACCGCCGCATCGTCTTTGATCGCTGGACGTGCTTGGGCGTTCAGTTCCCGTTTGGCGACTTCCGTACATTCTGTATAGTCATCGGGATAAGGAGTCTGTGGCTCGATGTGGAAGAGGTCGCCCCTCGTTTCTGCGGCTATCATCTCGGCTATGATGTGGGTGTTACCTTTTTCGATGTGCCCTACGGCATAATTTTCGCCAGCCCGTGAGAAAAATGCCACGAGTGTTTTCTTTGCTTTCATGTTCTGTTCCTTTCTTTGATTTGCCTGCGCGTTTGTCGTGAATGAGAATGTGGCAAACAGCAGGGTGATGATTACTATAAATGTTCTTTTTTTCATGACTTCCCTTATGATAGGGTCCGCTTGAAAAATTCTGTCAGCTTCTTTATTGCGGGGCCGACCTTTGTTCCGCCAAACGGTAGGCATACAGCCCGGCTGACTGCTCCTTGACTGCTCCTTGACTGCTCCTTGACACTTCCGGCTGGATGATACTGAGGACGGCTGGATAGCGTTTTTTCGAATCAAAGTCTTTTGGTAGGAACAGGTTGCCGACCAACACGATGCTGTTGCTCCGCAGAAATGAGACCTTGCGGACAATTACACCACTTGTCGTATCGATGGGGTGACTACGTAGCTTTCGGTTTGTGGAACTCTGGGCAGTCCGCTATTTTGTTGTGCCATTATACCCGACATGACGAGTAGCAAGGCAAATACGAATAAGATTATCTTCTTCATACTCTTTTTATATTTGATTTTAAGCTAACGGTGGCACGGACGAATAAATGAAGTGCTGTTCACGTTCGGCAATCCACCAGCGGCCGTCCACGTTCTCATACTTGTCATAATAGCGCACGGCGTGCAGGGTCACGATAATAATCTTGGTTGTTTTTGTCTGATTCTATGGCATAGCGGTCTACTAAATCCTTCAACGCCATGCGGTCTTCCATTTCTTGTTTCATATTTCGTATCAATTTAGTTGTTAATTCCAAATGCAAAGTTAGATGGGCTGTGACTGTCCATTGTTATATAAAACACAGACATGCTTCACATATCCCCTGATTTTTATCTTGGTTACAATCAGGATATTAGTTAATGTGATACAAAACACGGATATGCTTCACGAAAACACAGATTTTATCAGCTCCTTATAAGAAAAAGTTGAGAATGTTTATACCTTTGTCATACCAATGAATGGTGTATGGAAAAAGGATTATTAAATATAGAAACAGTGACAGAATATGACGACATGCTCGGTGTGGAAACTCTGCATCCGCAGGTCAGTGTGATAGACTTATCGAAAGCCAGGCCTATGCGTCACATGCGTCATACGTTCAGCTTTTATGTCGTATTTCTGAAAGATGAGAAAAACTGCGATTTGATTTATGGTCGCCAGCGATATGATTATCAAAAAGGCTCGGTCGTCTGTCTGGCACCGGGGCAAGTCATCGGCATTGAAGACACGGGCGAGGATTTCCAGCCGCAAGGCTATGCGTTGTGTTTTCACCCGGACCTTATACGCGGTACGAATCTCGGACGTAATATCAAGGAATATACGTTCTTCTCCTATGATGTCAACGAGGCTTTGCATCTGTCGGAACGGGAACGTCATACTTTTATAGACTGTTTGATGAAGATAGAGGAGGAGCTTCAGCATTCCATAGACCGAATGAGCAAACGTTTGATAGCTACGAACATTGAGTTGTTGCTCAATTATTGTCTGCGTTTCTATGAACGTCAATTTATTACAAGACAGAATGCCAACCGTGATATATTGAACCGCTTTGAGGCATTGCTCGACTACTATTTCACGGGAGACAATGCCTTACAAAAGGGACTGCCTACTGTAAAATACTGTGCCGGCGAACTTTGCCTTTCGCCCAACTACTTCGGTGATTTGATTAAGCGGGAAACGGGAAAGACAGCTTTGGAGTGGATTCAGGATAAAATTGTCGGCATGGCTAAAGAGCGGCTGCTTCTTCCGTCAAACACTATCAGCCAAATAGCATACAGCCTTGGTTTCCAATATCCACAGCATTTTACAAGGGTGTTCAAGAAAGTGACAGGGATGACACCCAATGAATATAGAGGAGGTAATAGGCAATAAGTTTCTTCGTAGGGGAGAGAAGTATATAGAACACCGGTCGTGTAAAAAGCGTAAACGGCAGGTAATGAGTGGAAAACAATCCTGTTCTTGCACCGGTCTCTTAAGTTGTTGTTTTCGTTTTTGGTGGAATTTGTGATTTCCGTTGAGCTCTCTTATTCTCAATTCTTATTGAGTAAATTGAGTTTTACGGAGGTTTTTCCATAGATTCTTTGTAAATTTGCAACCTTGAAATCCTATATGGTAAAAGAAATACAAACTAATTAAAATCATATAACTGTGGCAGAAACAAAGTATATCTTCGTTACAGGTGGTGTAGCATCTTCCTTAGGTAAAGGCATTATCTCATCATCGATTGGTAAATTACTTCAAGCAAGAGGTTACAATGTTACAATCCAGAAATTCGACCCTTATATCAACATCGACCCGGGTACGCTGAACCCTTATGAGCATGGTGAATGCTATGTGACTGTGGATGGGCATGAGGCTGATTTGGACTTGGGCCATTATGAACGTTTCTTGGGGATTCAGACGACAAAAGCCAACAATATTACGACCGGGCGTATTTACAAGAGTGTGATAGACAAAGAACGTCGTGGTGATTATTTGGGCAAGACCATTCAAATCATCCCTCACATCACGGATGAAATCAAGCGTAACGTAAAACTGTTGGGCAATAAGTATAAGTTCGACTTCGTGATTACGGAAATCGGCGGAACAGTGGGTGACATCGAGTCGCTGCCGTATCTGGAGAGTATCCGCCAGTTGAAACGTGAGTTGGGACGCAATGCCCTGTGTGTGCATTTGACTTATGTGCCTTATCTGGCTGCTGCCGGAGAGCTGAAAACAAAGCCGACGCAACACTCTGTGAAAGAATTGCAGTCAGTGGGTATACAGCCGGACATCCTGGTGCTTCGCACGGAACATGAGTTGAGTACGAACTTGAAGAAAAAAGTTGCTTTGTTCTGCAATGTGGATGAATCAGCTGTAATCGAATCGCTGGATATGCCTTCCATCTACGAAGTGCCCTTGCGAATGCAGGCACAGAACCTGGATTCGATAATCCTCGAGAAAGTGGGCTTGCCCGTGGGTGAGACTCCGACATTGGGTCCGTGGCGCGACTTCCTCAACCGCAGGAACAATGCGACTGAGACTGTAAACATTGGTTTGGTCGGCAAATATGATTTGCAGGACGCTTACAAATCTATCCGCGAAGCCCTCTCACATGCAGCGACCTACAACGACCGTAAGGCTGAGATACATTTCATCAATAGTGAAAAACTAACAGACGAAAACATCGCCGATGCGCTCAAGGGCATGGATGGCATCATCATCTGTCCGGGATTTGGACAGCGCGGCATTGAAGGGAAGTTTGTCGCTGCCAAATATGCTCGTATGCACAATCTTCCGACTTTCGGCATCTGCCTCGGCATGCAGTGCATGGCCATCGAGTTTGCACGTGACGTGCTTGGATATGCCGATGCCAACTCCCGTGAGATGGATGAGAAGACGCCTCACAATGTGATAGACATCATGGAGGAACAGAAGTCCATCACGAACATGGGAGGCACCATGCGTCTGGGAGCATACGACTGCATCCTCGACCAGAATTCCAAGACATTCGAAGCCTACGGACAAGTGCACATCCAGGAGCGCCATCGCCATCGCTACGAGTTCAATAATTTCTACAAAGCCGAATTCGAGAAAGCCGGCATGCGTTGCGTGGGTGTCAATCCGGAATCGGACTTGGTGGAAATCATTGAGATTCCGGGACTGAAGTGGTATATTGGCACACAGTTCCATCCGGAATACAGCAGTACGGTGTTGAAGCCGCATCCCTTGTTCATGTCGTTTATTAAAGCAGCTATTGATAAATAATATATAAGGTATAGAAAAGAATGGAGAAAAATACGCTTATCGGGTTTGTCTTGATTGGTGCAGTGCTGATAGGATTTAGCGTGTTCAATCGTCCGAGCGCTGAAGAACAGGCGCAGATGAAGCATTTCCAAGATTCTATTCAGGCTTTGGTGGATGAGCAGGAAGCCAAGCAACTGGAACAACAGAAGCTGGCCCAACAGCAGGCCGCAGCGCAGGATTCCACGTCGTTGCTCTTTTATGCTCACCAGGGGCAGGAGTCCGTCGTCACCTTGCAAAACGAGCTGGTCGAACTGAAACTGACCACAAAGGGCGGACGGGTGAAGTCGGCCAAACTGAAGGAATACAACGGGCAGGACCATCAGCCGCTTGTGCTCTTTGACGGTGAAGACGCTGCACTGAGTTTCGCATTCAATGGCAAAACGGAGAATATCCGCACAGAGGAACTTTATTTCGTACCGGAAAATGTGACCGACAGTACGGTGACCATGCGCTTGCCCATGAATGGAGGCGGTCATCTGGACTTCAACTACAAGCTCCGTCCCGACAGTTATATGCTCGATTTTACGGTGCAGGCTCAAGGCATGGAGAACTATTTTGCCCCTGCTATAAAGACTGTGGACATCCACTGGAGCCAGCGTGCACGGCAGTTGGAGAAAGGATTCAGCTTTGAGAACCGTTTCACCTCGTTGTCATATAAGTTGAAGGACAAAGGCAGCGATTACCTGAGCGAGACGAAGGAGGAGACCGTGGAAGAGGCAACACCGATGGACTGGATTGCTTTCAAGAATCAGTTCTTCTCCTGTGTGTTCATTGCCGGACAAGATTTCAACGGGACGACCTTGAAGTCTACGCCTCAGGCAGAGGGTAGCGGCTACCTGAAAGATTATGATGCGACGATGACGACCTTCTTCGACCCGACAGGAGGACAGCCGACGCAGATGCAATTCTATTTCGGTCCGAATCACTTCAAAACCTTACAGGCAACCAATGACTTGGCCGTCAACGGTAAAGATCTCGAAATGGAAGATCTCGTCTACCTCGGATGGCCGCTCTTCCGCTGGATTAACCGATGGTTTACCATCAACCTTTTCGACTGGCTTTCCGGTTGGGGACTGAACATGGGCATTGTCCTGCTTCTGATGACCATCATCGTGAAAGCTGTCGTCTTTCCGGCTACCTACAAGTCCTACATGTCGTCGGCCAAGATGCGTGTGCTGAAACCGTATGTCGATGAAATCAACAAGAAGTATCCGAAGCCTGAAGACGCGATGAAGAAGCAGCAGGAGACGATGGCCCTTTACAGCCGCTACGGCGTCAGCCCGATGGGAGGCTGCTTGCCGATGCTTATCCAGATGCCGGTGTTCATCGCGCTGTTCAACTTTGTGCCGAACGCCATCGAGCTTCGCCAGCAGAGCTTCCTCTGGGCGACTGACCTTTCGACCTACGACGACATCATCCATTGGGGTGTCCACATCCCGCTTTTGGGCGAGCATTTGAGCCTCTTCTGTCTGCTGTTCAGCTTGAGCAACATCATCAATACGTTCATCATGATGAAGCAGCAGGACACGGGCGCCAACCCGCAGATGGCTGCCATGAAATGGATGATGTATCTCATGCCCGTCATGTTCATCTTCATCTTCAACAGCTATTCCTCCGGTTTGAACTATTATTACTTCATATCCGGCCTCATCAGCATCCTTATCATGATTGTCCTCCGCAAGACGACTGACGAGAAGGCTCTGCTGGCCAAATTGGAGGCGCGCATGCAGGCCAACAAGAACAATCCGAAGAAGCGTAGTAGCATGATGGAGAAACTCGCTGCCTTGCAAAAGGAGCAGGAACGCATGATGCGCGAGCGTGAGGAGCGTGAACGCGGAAAGCGCCGCTGACGTTTTTTTTGACTGCTATCTATAATGAAAGAAGCATGGATTGCCGTGGAGATGTCTCCCGGCAGTTCATGCTTCTTCTTTTTGTGCCTTTGTCGTGTTGCCGCAGGATAGGCACTCCGTGGCAGAGAGATACGTGTCTGTCTGTTCTCCGATGTACATCTCAGCGTTCTTCGATGTACATCCCAGCATTCTCGGATGTACATCCCAGCATACTCCGATGTACATCTCGGAATGGATTGATACGTATCTCCTCATGACGGACATGCGTCTGTCTACGCCACGCAGTGCAGTACGCCGCTTCTGCGGTCAGAGGCAGGGGATGAGCCGAAACTCTGTCTCGGGGAAATGCGCGGCGAGATAGTCGCGGATGTATTCCTGCGTGTCGCGCTGGATGATTTTGTCCTCTTCGGGTGGGAAGAGGTTGTAAGCCACGGTATGGAGTCGGATGCCCCGCCGCTGGATGGCTTCCAGGCTGAGAAGCGTGTGGTTGATGCTACCCAGTCGCCCGGACGTGACGAGGATGAGGGGGTAGCCGTGCCGTGCCACGTAGTCGATGGTCAGCAGGCTGCGTGTGAGGGGAACCATCAGGCCGCCCGCACCTTCGAGCAGGACAGTGTCGAAGCGGCGAGAGAGTTCTTTCGTCGCCTCTTCGATGCGTGCGAAGTCGATGGGTCTGTGGTCGATTTCCTCAGCCAGGTGCGGGGAGCAGGGATAGGTGTAGATTTCCGGCATCGTGAGCCGTTCGCGGTCTTCGAGCAGCATCCCGGTGCCCATGATTCGGCGGTGGAGTTCGATGTCTTCTGATGAGTCGGTGTTGCCCGTCTGAATCAGTTTTTGAGTGATGGTGCGGATGCCGGCCTTGTTCCACTCGCGTGCGAGGAAGCCGGTGGCATAGCTTTTTCCGATGTTCGTGTCAATGCCGCTCACGAAGAATACGTTTTCTTTCATGTTTGCTGTCTTTTAAGTATGATATAAATAGGATGATAAGTCAGTGTGACCTGTCCGTCAGGTGTGGTGAAGAGGCGTGCATAGTCGGCGATGAAGTCGATTAGCTGTCCTTTTGTCCATGTCTCGCGCCGGATGCCGGTCACGCCGGTTTGTTTCAGATGCTGGAGCACGTCTTTGGGTGAAGAAAATGTCAGCGTGGTGTGTTCCTCCTCGGCAAGGGCGGGCCTGTATCCCCTTTGGGTTGCGGCTTCCAGCCAATAACCCAGTGGGTGGTAGGGCAGGGAAGCATTGGCGATGTCCCGGAGTTCGTGGAAGTTGTCTTCGCCGAATAGGGTGAAGGCCAGGTATCCGTCCCTGTTGAGGTATGCGTGACATGTCTCGAGGAAGCGGAGCGGCTCTTCGAACCATTGCAACGAGGAACACGATGTGATGAGGCTGAAAAGTCCGTCGGGAGCAGTCTGTTCGGCGTCGCCGGCGGTGAAGCGTGTCCGTTCGTTGAGCAGGTCGGCGAGCATGCGTTCCATCTCCGGGCAGAGGTCGTTGAGCAAGTAGTCGTCCGGCGTATGCTGTTTCAGATAGGCACGTGTGAAAAGCCCCGTCCCGCATCCGATTTCCCACACGCGGCGGTGGGCCGATGATGGCAGGTGCTCGTCGAGCAGTTCAGCCATGCGGCATGCGATGTGCCGCTGGACGACGGCGTGCCGGTCATAAGTCGGGATGGCCCGTGCGAAGCGTTCGTGTATCAGATGTTTGTCCATAGTTGTCCTTTCCCGTTGATGAGTTCTTGAAGCAGGAGTGCGTCGTAGTGCGCAGCGTTCACGGTCATGCATGCGGTCTCCGGCCACGCCCGCAATTGGTTTGTGGATGGGAAAATGCGGTCGTGCAGCCCGACAATGGCTTTATCCCATTTCCAGGTGGATGGCCCAGCGTCGTTGACTGCGTCGCGGAGGGCTGCCAGTTCGTCGCGTAAGTCCGTCCACGGCCGTGCCGGGGCATGTGCCTTGAATGCTTGCAGTCTGTCTGCCGTACCGCACATGCGGCGTTGGAATTTCTCCCAAGCTTGTTGCGAGAAGCCGTCGAGCGTTCCTTGAAATACGGCTGTCGGGATACCCCGTTCGTCATCAATGGGGAAGTTTGTCCCGTTGAAGGCGATGCTTTGTTCCGGTTTTAAGGAACAGCGTTGCAATGCCTGTCCTGCCACCCACACGCCCATTGACCAGGCTGCCACCCGGATGCTTTGATAGCGGGTGAGGAGTGAGGGGTCGAAGTCCAGGTCATGATAGTCAAAGCATATCATGCAGTCGCACTCCGCTGTGCCCGGTCGGTCGGCCAGACGCTCGTCCATCCCCCAACCGGCGAAAAAGAGCTGCAGTTCCGGTGTGTGTTGTTGTGTTATAAATAGTTGTTTCATAATAGTTCAGTCAGTTGTTTAAGTTCATCCGGTGTTATTCCGGCATTCAGGGAGAAGCGGAGGCGGGATGTACCGGGAGGGACCGTAGGCGGCCTGACAGGCAGGACGTAGTAGCCTAATTTTTGTAGTTGCTCGGCTTTCTGCGTCGCTTCATGGCTGTCGCCTACAATCATCGGCACAATATGGCTTTCCGACGGGCATGTCCACCCGTGCGCCTTGAGCGCATTGCGCAAGCAGGTGCTTGAAGAAGCCAGTCTCTGTCGGCGTTCTGTCATGTCGGCGAGCCGTTCCATGACAAACTGTGTCCAGGCTACATTGAGAGGTGGCAGGGCCGTCGTGAAGATGAGCGTGCGCATTTTGTTGACCAAGTAGTCGCGGATGATGCGGTTGCACACGACGTATGCTCCCACGGAAGCCAAGGCCTTGCCGAACGTTCCGCATAGGAAATCGATGTCTCCGATGCAGTCCAACTCTTCGGCAAGTCCCAATCCTTGCCGTCCGCGTACGCCGATGCCGTGAGCTTCGTCGACGTAGAGCATCGTGCCGGGATACTGTTTCTTTAGTCCGGTCAGGCGCAATAGGTCGGCCGTGTCTCCGTCCATGCTGAAAATGCTTTCCGTCACGATGATGATGCGCGGAAAGTCAGCATGATACTTTTGCAGCAGATTTTCCAGTTGGGCATAGTCTTGGTGTCGGAAGCGGATGCTGCGGGCTCCTGAAAGGCGGATGCCATCTATCAAGCTGGCGTGTACTAGTTTATCTGCCAATATCAACGTACTGCTGTCTGTGACGGCTGGTAAAATGCCCGTGTTCATGTGGTATCCACTGCCAAACACCAATGCTGCCTCTCGGCCAAACAACGCGGCAAGCAACTGTTCAAGCCGTGTGTATGCTGAGAAGTTTCCCGTCAGCAGGCGAGATGATGAAGCGGAAAGTAGTGTGTCCTCGCCGGAAAGTCCTTGCCAGAATTGTTCTTGCAAAGTCTTTTCGCCAGCCAGTCCCAGGTAGTCATTTGACGAAAGGTTAAGCATACGGCGTCCTGAAGCGATGATGTCTTGTCCGTCATGTGCTACGAGAGGCAGTGTGCGTAAGTTTCCTTGTGCTTGGAGGGTCTTCAGTTCATGTGCGAACGTCTCTTCATTTGTCATGGCGGTTCACGTTGATTTCCGAAACGATTTTAATCAATGCAGAAGTCAGTTTATGCAGTTCTTGCGGTGTGATGATGAAAGGCGGCATGACATAGACAAGCCGTCCAAATGGGCGTATCCATACGCCTTCTTCCACAAATCTCTGTTCTATCCATTCCAGGTCTACGGGGTCACGGACTTCGATGACGCCAATAGCTCCCAGCACTCTTATGTCTACGACTTGGGGTAAGTCTCGTGCCGGAGTCAGTTCCTCGTTCAGTTGGCGTTCGATGGCCGCGACTTTTTCTTGCCATCCTGAGGACAGCAGCAAGTTGATGGAGGCGCGAGCCACGGCGCAAGCCAAGGGATTGCCCATGAAAGTCGGCCCGTGCATGAATGCGTAGGGGTAGTTGTCAGAAATCGTGTGTGCCACTTCGTCAGTGGTGAGTACAGCGGAGAACGTCATATATCCTCCTGTTAGTGATTTCCCAATACACATGATGTCGGGCTCTATGCCTGCATGTTCGCACGCAAAGAGTTTTCCTGTACGACCGAAGCCGGTGGCGATTTCGTCGAAGATGAGAAGGAGTCCGTAGCGTCGGCACAGTTCAGCCGCTTCGCGTAAATATTGCGGATGGTAGAACCGCATGCCGCCGGCACCTTGCACGATGGGTTCCAGGATGAGTCCGGCCAGTTCCTCGTGGTGTTGCTCGATGGTTTCTTTCAGAGGGAGTATGTCGGTCTCGTCCCATTCGGCATGGAACGAGCATTGTGGAGCTGGTACGAAATAACGTATCGGGAGGGCACGACCGAATAAGCTGTGCATGCCGGTCACGGGGTCGCATACAGACATGGCGTTCCAAGTATCGCCGTGATAGCCGGAGCGGATGGTCACGAAGTTGTTCTTTTGGGGAAGATTCTTTGCAAATTGGTATTGCACGGCCATTTTCAAGGCGACTTCTACAGCCACAGAGCCACTGTCGGCATAGAATATTTTCTGCATGGAAGACGGCACGATACTAAGCAGGAGTTTTCCCAGTTCAATGGCTGGTTCATGGGTTAAACCGCCAAACATAACGTGTGACATGTGTCCCAACTGTTCTTTAATTGCTTGGTTCAGTACGGGGTGATTGTAGCCGTGGATGGCACACCACCATGATGACATGCCGTCAATGAGTTTCGTGCCATTGTCCAGTGTCAACGTACAGCCTTCAGCATGGGACACTTTATATGCAGTGAGTGGATGAGTGGCGGAGGTGTAAGGATGCCACAAGTGTTCTTTGTCGAAACAATCAGTTTGATAGTTAGAGTTCATAGCCAATTTCTTTTATGCGTTGTTTGTCTGTGTCTACATCGGAGCCAAGTGTTGTGAGCATATCACCCACGATGGCTGAGTTGATACCTATGGCAAGTGCCCGGTGGAGGGTGGCTTCGTCCAACTGTGCCCGCCCTCCGGCGAAGCGGAGATAAGCGGTCGGGTGGATGAAGCGGAAGAGGGCGACAGTGCGTAGGATTTCTCGAGATGTTAATGGGGACATCTCTTGAAGCGGAGTTCCCGAGATCGGTTGCAGGATGTTGAGAGGGATGGACGGGACTTGGAGTTCACGCAGGGCGAATGCCAGTTCGATGCGTTGCTCTTCTGTTTCTCCCATGCCGATGATGCCGCCCGAACAGATGTCCATTCCGACACGGCGTGCCGCTTGCAGGGTCTCAATCTTTTGTGCTTGCGTGTGGGTGGTGCACAATGTCGGGAAATGAGAAGGAGCAGACTCCAGGTTGCAGTGGAAGCGCGAAATGCCTGCTTCGTATAGTCGTCTTAACTGCTCTTCAGACAAAAGCCCTAAGGAAGCACAGACTTCGATGCTGCATTCGGCATGGATGGCATGTGCACGTTCACAGATAGCATCCACTTCGCTGTCAGAGAGCCGTCGTCCGCTGGTGACTAGCGAAAAGCGCTTGACGCCTTGAGCTGCGTGTGCTTTGGCACTGTTCACGCATTCATGAGTTGGGATGATGCCGTAGGTTTGGATGTTGGTCCGATAGTGTGCCGACTGTGCACACCATTTGCAGTCTTCCGGGCATCGGCCTGATTTGGCATTGATAATGGAACACATGTCAAACACCTTTGAGGCACATCGTTTGGTGATTTCTTCAGCCGCACGATAGAGTGCTTCATCGTGGGGGTGACTCGCCACTGCTTTCATCTCGGTCTGTGTCACCGGATGTCCTTGCAATACTTTTTCTTTTAGTTCTTCAATCATAATCGTGTGATAAAAAGAAAGGCAACACAGGGAATATAGTTCTTATTTCCTGTGTTGCCTTTTTGGGTCGAATGATATTAATAGGTATAATGGGGGCTGTCTTGTTTGCCGTTGACAAACAAGATAACATGATGTTTTTTAATGTGAGAAGTTCCAGAAGTTCCTTAAGAGCCCTGTCTCTGTTTGTAATTTCTTCCAAGGACATAGGTGAAGAGTCCGGCTCTTTGTTGGAAGTATCGGAGGTCTTTCTTGTGGAACAGAGTGTAGTTGTTTTGTTTAGCGATGCCTCCGCAATGCTTTTGCACACTTGTCCGATGGTTACATATTTGCCCAAACTGGCAAACGCGGCATAGGCTTTTCGTGTCCAGCGCCGAAAACGAATCATGGATTTTGGATGTGTGCATAAAGTCTTCATGCTTGCAAAGATAGGGAAATCTATAAGACTCTGCCACATCTTCTTCTTGGAAATACAAGGAATTACTTCTAAATTTTCTTTTAATAGAAATGGAATAAATGCATGGATGATTTAAAAAATGTTATATATTAGATGGTTAGAGTCTTTTCTTTTTGAACCATCACCAATAACTGCCTATCTTTGCAATGTGTTTTTCATAGTATTAGATTTAAGGTTAACAAAGGTTGGGCTCAGCGGAGCCCTTTTTTATTGTCCCAATTCGTAATTTGAAATAGCAAAGTCTTTCATATTTCTTCCCTTTATTTTTATCTGTACGCTTGTGTTCGGAGCATGGAACCAGTTTTTAGGTTTTGTGTATTGGGAATATAAAGTCTATATGTTTGCGACTTATAAAAAGCGAAGGCGCAGAAATGATGACTTCTGCGCCTTCGCAATATGTGTATTCTTGAGACTATGAATTATCGGATAAACAAAAGTTCGCGATATTTCGGAAGTGTCCAAAGTTCGTTGTCTACCATCAGTTCCAACTTGTCTACGTGATAGCGGATGGTTTCCAACATAGGAGCTACAGTGTCGTGATAAGCGATGGCTTTGTCACGTTCGCCTTCGATACGGTTTGCCACTTTACGGGCTTCGACGAGGCTGTCCACCTGTTCTTTCAGGATGCTGGTATGCTTGGCGATGTCGCGGATTAATTCGACATTGCGGGCCGACATATCTTGTGCTTCAGCCTTACTGAAGATTTGTTGCATTTTGAAGACATTGTCTACGAGCTGGCTTTGGTATTTTGTGGCGATGGGGATGATGTGATTCATTACCAGATCGCCCAATACACGGGCTTCGATTTGTATCTTCTTTGTGTACATCTCCCATTTGGCTTCATTGCGGGCAGCAAGTTCTTTGCGCGTCATGACACCTGTGGATTCAAACATCTTGATGCTGGATTCTGACAGATAATTGTCAAAGATGACCGGGCAGGATGTCTCGCAGTCCAGTCCGCGGCGCTTGGCTTCTTCTTGCCACTCTTCGCTGTAGCCATTTCCGTCAAAGCGGATAGGCTTGGAGTCTTTGATATATTGGCGGATGACTTTCAGGATGGCATGTATTTTCGGTTCGCCTTTGTCTATCAGGCTGTCCACGTCGTTTTTGAATTCTTTCAGTTGTTCGGCCATAGCGGCATTTAGGGCGATCATGGCCGATGCACAGTTTGCTTCCGAACCGATGGCGCGGAATTCGAAGCGGTTGCCGGTGAAGGCAAAGGGCGAAGTGCGGTTGCGGTCGGTGTTGTCTATCATGATTTCCGGGATTTGCGGGATGCCCAGACTTTTGCCTTGTTTGTCGCTGAAATCCAGTTGTTCGTCATCTGACTCTTCCAAGTGGTCGAGCATGCGGCTTAGTTGTGTACCAAGGAAGGAGGATATGATGGCAGGAGGCGCTTCGTGTCCGCCCAGACGGTGAGCATTGGTTGCCGACATGATGCTGGCTTTCAGCAATCCGTTGTGCCGGTAGACAGCTTTCAGTGTGTTGACGATGAATGCGATGAAACACAAGTTGTCGGTCGGTGTCTTGCCCGGAGCCATGAGCAGGCGGCCCGTGTTGGTGCTGAGTGACCAGTTGTTGTGCTTGCCCGAGCCGTTGATGCCTTTGAAAGGCTTTTCGTGGAGCAAGACGCGGAAGCCATGCTTGCGGGCGATGTTGCGCATCAGTGCCATCACCAGCATGTTGTGGTCGACTGCCAAGTCACACTCTTCATAGATGGGGGCCAGTTCAAACTGATTGGGGGCTACTTCGTTGTGACGTGTCTTGCAAGGAATGCCCAGCTTCCAAGCTTCGATTTCCAGTTCCTTCATGAAGGCAGCTACGCGGGTGGGGATAGCTCCGAAGTAGTGGTCTTCCAACTGTTGGTTCTTGGCAGACTCGTGTCCCATCAGTGTGCGTCCGGTCAACAACAAGTCGGGGCGTGCTGCATACAGTCCTTCATCGACCAAGAAATACTCTTGTTCCCAGCCCAAGTTGGTATGCACACGTTTCACTTCCGGATAAAAATAATGGCAGACATCTGTCGCTGCTTGATCCACGGCGCGAAGGGCTTTCAGCAGGGGAGTCTTGTAATCGAGAGATTCGCCTGTGTAGGCGATAAATATAGTCGGTATGCAGAGCGTGTCTTCCACGATGAAAGCCGGCGACGAAGGATCCCAAGCTGAGTATCCGCGGGCTTCAAACGTGTTTCGGATGCCGCCGTTGGGGAATGACGAGGCGTCGGTCTCTTGCTGGACAAGCAGTTTTCCGGAAAACTCTTCCACCAGTCCGCCTTTGCCGTCATGTTCGACGAAAGCATCATGCTTTTCAGCTGTGCCTTCCGTCAGTGGGTGGAACCAGTGGGTGTAGTGGGTGACTCCCAGCTCCATGGCCCAGCGCTTCATGCCTTCTGCCACAGCGTCAGCGATGTTGCGATCCAGATTGGCTCCATTTTCGATGACGTCCATCAGCGCATTGTACACATTACTGGGAAGATACTTGAACATCTTCTCCTTATTAAATACATACTTGGCAAAATACTCAGAGGGACGTTCTTTGGGCATTTCCACCTCAAGCGGTTTCTTATGAAAAGCCGTCTCGACAACTTTAAATCTTAGATTGGATGACATAGGGTAAATCTTGTTTGTTGTTAACGGCGCAAAGTTAGGAAAAAAACTCGGAATCCGACATAAAATGCAGGGTAAGGTTGGGACATGGAGGATTTAATGTTATGTATGAAGCCTGAATGCTTGTCAAAGTGCCAGTCCCGGATGATTTTTTATGAGAGATACAGATTGGTGTGTAGTCGGAAAATATGTAAACAAAAAGGTTTTGCTGTGAGCTTGTCATTCATCCTCAAGGGTGCACGCAGATGTGGAAACTGAAAGCCCTTTCGCTGGTCTCTTTATCCCGTCTATGCACGCCCTTTATTCCGTACTTGTCTGCCTTCCTTTCCGCTCTTGCTTACCCTTCTTTCCGCTCTTGGCTATCCTTAAGGCTTTTAATCGCGTTGTGTAAATGATGGATTATCAAATAGAAAAGGGAGGGGATTGGCTGTTTCTCGGACACTTAGCACCTGACTGCTGTTCGTTGTCGTGTGCAAATGAATTGTGAATTAAACCCAAATCGGTCATTAGACCGCTCAAATGTTCTTTTTTCCAACTAAAGTAAAGCTCTTCGGTTATCTTGCCCACTTCTGCCAGCGTCTTGCTCCCCGCCTTGCCTCGACGTAGCCCGCTACGCCTTTTGCAAGTCGAAAAGCAATACGCAAGACATGAGTGGACAATCTACCCAAAGTCTAATGACCGATTTGGGTTTAAGAAGCTGTTTTGAATTTCTACAAAAAGTTTTTCCCTACTTGATGGTATCCGTTTTTCATGTATGCTTTGGGTGATTTTTTGGTCCTTTTCGTTCCTGTTCTTCGTCAGATAGCCCGCTATCTTCCTCATCACAGAAGCAAAAATCACTCAAAAACTCATCCCAAATCATCACACGATAAATTCAAAACAGCTTCTAAAAATACTGAATCTTTGATGATGTGTTGAAATGGGGGAAGGGCAAACACGAAAGCACAAAGATGAAGAGTTTATGCCCTTTATATCTTTGCGTTTTCATGTTTGGTTTGACATAAGAAGGCTCAACTCAAAATATGCAAAAGAATAAGTGTCAAGGCTTTAAATATGTTAAGACTGATTATAAAGTCTTGTATCTGGCCATCCAGTGTGCTGCTTTTTCGTCCTCAAACGCACTCCGGTCTATGTCCGAGTAATCGTCGAAGGTATGCAATATGGCGTAATTCCCATCTTCATGATGTTGAGCCCAGGTGAGTTCAGCAAGGGGAGAGGTGGTCAGTTGTCCTATGTGATGCAGTTCATACGGGTCTCCGTTTTCGTCGTGGGGCGGATACCCTTCGCCCATCAGGTCACTGTTGCTCCATCCGCGCCAGTTTTCTCCATATTCCCTGATCCACCATTCCGGCATCAGATAGTCCGGGTCAATCCGAGGTTGAATCAATGCCGGTTTTCCGTTTACGATCATTTCTTTCAGTCCGGCTTTCATGTAGATGCGTGCTTCTTCTTCCGTCCGGATAGCATTGACCAAAGCGTCTGACCATCCGGTCATTTGCTGAATCTTTTTCCTAAAATCTTCCATGTCTTGTTCCTTTTTTAAGTTGTTTTGCTTGTGCAAATGTAGTCGGGTGTTACGCCAAAACGTTGCACAAGCAAAACAAAAAACATTTAATCTAACTTCTTAAACTCGAAGTCGTTTACAGAGCAACATGCTTTCTTGTAATCAAAATTGTAGAGCCGCATGTATGCTTCCTGCACTTCCTTTGCTCCATTATAAAAAGGAGTAGAGGTGTGTGACTGTGTTGTGACGGTGATCACCATTTCCGGTGTAAGCACTGTCCCGTTCGTGCGCTTGATGCGCTTCGGGGTGATTTGGAATACTTTTGACATGATACTTTATTTATTTGAGGTATTAGTTATTTTTCCTGTTGTAGCATCTTTGAAGCTGTTTTCGGCAAAGGCTTTCTTCATGTTTTCTATCTGTTGCTTGCACGATTTGAAAATGCTGACCGTTCTCTTGGCTATTTCTATCAGTTTGTCTGTGGAAAGCGATGTTTTGTTTTCTAAAAAACTTTCTTCGATGGCTTCATTGACAACCGATTCAATATCAGCACCATTAAAGCCTGTGGTCGCCGTTGCTAATTGTTGATAGTCTATTGTTCCCTTTACGCATCCTTTACGTTCCTTTTTATTTAGGTGTACAGTAAAAATGGCTTTTCGCTCTTCAGAATTTGGAAGATTCACACAGAAAATTTCATCGAAGCGTCCTTTACGTTTCAATTCTGGAGGGAGAGCATCGGCATTATTGGCGGTGGCTATGACATATACACTGCTGGTTTTATCTTGCATCCACGAAAGGAAGTAACCGAACATGCGAGTCATGATGTCGTTGTTTCCACCAACGCCCGAAAAGCCTTTTTCTATTTCATCAATCCATAGTACACAGGGAGCGGCAGCTTCGGCAATGCGGATGGCTTTCCGCAGGTTAGCTTCGCTTTCGCCTACATATTTCCCCATCATGCTGCCCATATCCAATTTTAATAATGGAGACTCGAATAAGGCAGCTGAAGCCTTGGCACAAAGCGACTTTCCGCAACCGGGCATTCCCACAATAAATACGCCTTTGGGTACAGCCACCCCATACCGACGTGCATCGGCTATTCGTTTTACTATTTGTGCTTTATTGGTCAGGTATTTCTTTAAAGCATCCATACCGCCAATGCTGTCCAAATTTTCCGGCGTATCAATCAGTTCCAGCAATCCGGATTTTTTAACCATTTGTTTCTTCTGTCGGAGAATCATTTCGGTATCTTCCGCACTGAGCGAACCATTGCTACTCATTGCCATGTCCAGCATTCGGTCTATCTCGAAAGCTGTCATACCTTTCAGTGAAGGCATCAGTTTTTCACGGTCTTCTTCTTTAAACTTATTTTTGTCGTAGAAGTTCACCTCTATATGTTCATCAATCAAGCGATTGATTTCTTCTTCGTTTGGAAAATCTATTTCCAAAAAAGAAACATATTTCTCTATTTCTTGTGGTACACGTAGCACGGATGATACAATGATGATCGTCGTGTCGTATTCCCGGTCGTATAAACGACGTTGTGACATCAATGCCAACAGCGTTTTTACTTTCGGTTCTTCGATAAAGTCTTGGATTTCTCTTAAGACTAAATATTTTTCTTTGGCTTCTTCCTCATTGTATTTTTCTTGCAGAAAGTTTTCCAATGTCTGCTTTTCGCCAAATCCTTTCGGAAACCTTGTGGTGAAATCCGTCGTACCTGTTGCCGGATTCCATTCGAATACTTTTTTCCCAGCCACAACTTGCCGGATAAGTTCATCCATTCGTACAAAGTCGTAGTCATGTATATAAATGATAGGTGTGTTGACATCTATCATCTTTTGGAAGGAGGATATTACAGTGCTATTCATAATCAAATAAATGGTCTTTTATAAAAGTAAGTTGGTGTTGAAAAGGTATTCTTCTAAAGTCTACGCCATCTATCGTTTGGACCTTATATAGCATATAGTTTGCTAGTCTGTAATTTTTTATTTCAGTAAAGATAGCTTCTGCACGTGTTCTGTCCGAGATATGCGTATAAATAAGTCCAATTACAAACTGTTTCTCATTATTCAATATATCATATTTGTCATTTTTGAACATTTCAAGAGCTTCATCTAAAGCCTTTTGAAAGCCCAAATGTTCAGAAATCCATCCAATACGGTATATTCGAGTGATAAACTTAACAATACGCATTTCTCTATTGTCCATATTATCCTTATTCGTAGGTTGTATGATATTGTAGCTTCTAAAATTATTATCCCAAGCTTTATCAATCCATGATTTTAGCTTCTTTATATCGACATTATTAAACCTAATATTTGTCTTTTTGTCTTTTTCTGCTTCTATTACGTCGAATTTGTTTATTGTTTCTTTTTTTATGGATTCATAAATTTCCATGATGATTTGATAAGCCTCCTTATTTCCTAAACGTGCAGCTTTATCAATCAATTCAAAGCCAAGTTTTTTTCTTTCTCGGTAGCTATAATTTTCTATATGCGCATCATCTTGATATAATATCGTACCTAATATGTAAGTGACTTCAGGATCTTCTTTAGTACAATTTTTGTGTAAAGCAGAAAATATTGCATACCAATCTAATTCTGGGCATTTAAGTTCTTTTTTATGTTTGTATAATTGTTTGATAATATTGATACTTTCTGGATTATTTGAACTTTTTGTTATATAGCATAAAAGATGCTTGCCGTTATTTCTAAATGATGAGGAATTCAACCATGAAACAATAAGTTTAAATACATTGTCAATACTGTAAAGTTGTAAATATTCAGCAAAGAAAACTTGCATGAATTCCATAACACCATTTGGAGTATGCAAACTTGATGGATTAAAATTATTTACTGTCTCGGCCAACTCATTATCTCCTTGTTGTTTTAACCATCTGACCAATCGTCCATCCAACAACGGTTGAATATCGCTAATGTTGAAGTTACGCTTCAACGAATCAAGTGAAGAGTGTTCTTCTCCGCCTGATTTGATGCGAATCTTTACGGGCTTTGCTTTGGGTATAAGTTTCATAGCTTATGCTTTTAAGAAGTTCAGCACTTTTCTTGCCACAGACTTTACCTTAGTCGCAACTTGTTTCACAATCGGTTTAGCAGCTTGCGCCAAAGTACGTATGCCTTTTCTTACTATTACTTTAGTAGCAACAGTTATATATCTTTCTGCATGCTTAATTACAGGAACAACGGTTATGGCAGGTGGGTAAACTTTTGTCATTACCATACAAAGTTTATCCAGTATAATCGGCATTCCTTTTTCTATCACTTTGTCTGCTATAGCTACAGCTCTCACCGCTACACGGTCTACCAAAACATCTACCGCTTCAATGGAATCAAGTTCCCCCGTAGCTGTTTTATAAGCAACTTTCATCTGTGTCAAACTTTCGTCTACGACACTCGCTATTGCTTCGGGCGACTCCGGCACTTCAAACGGAAGCAACCCTTTGCTCTTTGCAATGACAATGGATGTTGCAAACAATTTTTTCAAGATAGCTTCTTTCTTGTCATTAATAGGCAAATCAAGAAACTCTTTAACGCATTTAAACTCACGAATCAAAGGAAGCTCTTCCGCCGTCAGTTCGTTTCCCAGTAGCAACGATTGCAATGCGGTCATTTGTGTAGCTTCTCTCTCGAACTGATTACCAAACTCGTTTCGTCCGTAATCTTCATTATATTCAGCAAATTTCATAGGGCAATCATTCTTTAGCGGTTGTGTCTTCAATCATCTTTTCGTTCGTTTCAGAAATGGCTGAAACGATTTGAGCCTTTTCTTCTTCTGAACGTCCTTCGGTAATTTTGTCAATTTCTTCTAGCATCCAGCGTTTTCGAGATTTCCCTTCGGATTTTGCATTTTCTAATGACGTTGCTTTGTCTGTAAATGTATCTATGTAAGTTATAATATCTTTCAGCAAAGCAATTTGTTCTTCTAGCAAGTTCCATTCTTTACACTTTTCGTTAATCAGTGTATCTATATTTTGCGTTGGATTGCTTTCGTAACTCTCTAATAGAGAAGTTAGGATAGTGTCAAATGTTTGTTCCATGATTTATAAATGTTATAATGCTATTTCTTCATCATTCTTAATTATGTCACAAATTCTTTGAAGGTTTTATATATAGGAGTTACAAAGCCGGAGCATGCCCGCCTTTATTACTTCCTTTCGGATGATTCACGCATAGTCCGCCCACCATCACTTGGATGCTGGGGAACTTCTTGCCGCAATATTTGCAGGTGTATTCTGATTTTTCACTGCCTTCGTAGAGTTTATGATGGCCTTTGTTGGTACCGTCTGGATGACGGGGGCAAGTGGCGGATGTCAGTTGACGCACGGAGGGGAATTTGTGTCCGCAATATTCGCAATAGTAATGGGTGGATGGAGTCATAGGCTTTTCTCTTTCGGGGTTGATGCTCGAAGTGAAAAGCATGTACAGGCAGGCTGCCATGCTTATGGTTATTAACGTTTTCATGTTTTTCATGTTCATCCTTATATAGTGTGTATTCATTTATGCGTTAAAAGTAGCAGTTTAGCATCATATAGATGTTATTTGAATTGGTTCAAAGCGGTTCACGCATCGTAGAAATATCTTTTTTAGTACATTTGCAAGCTGTAGAACATATCGAAATGAATAAAGAAGAACTTATAGGCTTGTTGAAGACCAAAGTGGAGGAAAAAATGGGGCGGTCGTTGGTGACACCGACGGACTTTAACCGTTTGAGTTTGCAAATGCAGCAAGAAATGGGTGAATCCATCAGTGTATCAACTGTGAAACGCGTGTGGAATTATGTGTCTTCACATCATCATTCGAGTGTGGACACATTGGCCTGTCTGGCCCGTTTTGTGGGATATAGGGACTGGGCCGGCTTTGTCGATGCATGCAGCGATGGCGGAGGAGAAGAGGAATCTGCATTCCTTTCGGAGCCTCAAATCCGGACAGATGAGCTGTCTCAAGGGGATATGTTGGAATTCAGTTGGGCGCCAGACCGGTTTTGCCGTGTGATGTATTTGGGAGACAATAGATTTCAAGTATTGGAGTCGCTTCACGGGAAATTGAGAGACGGCGACACCTTTCAAGCTACGATGTTTTCATTAGGCTTGCCACTGATTGTGACAGGGCTTCATCGGAATGGTGTGTTTTTGGGTGCATATATAGCCGGACGTAGAGGTGGCATTTATCAGTTGAACCGTTTGTCGGGGAAGAATCATGCTGATGTGGAATGATAGTCTGTCGATATTCGCTATTTTTGCACATCTATTATAATAATAAATGAGATGAAAGTACTAAAAGAACGGATACTTCGTGATGGCCGGTGTTTGCCGGGTGGTATTCTGAAAGTCGATAGTTTTATTAATCATCAGATGGATCCGGTCCTGATGAAATCAATCGCTGTGGAGTTTGTCCGTCGATTTGCCGGCGAACATGTTAACAAGATCGTGACGGTAGAGGCCAGCGGCATTGCGCCGGCTATTATGGTTGGCTATTTGCTGGAACTCCCGGTCGTGTTTGCAAAGAAGAAAAAGCCAAGCACGATGGACAACATGTTGGTGACATCCGTTTTTTCTTTTACAAAGAATCACTCTTATGATGTGTGTGTCAGCCGCGACTTTTTAGGCCCTGATGACAGAGTGCTTTTTATTGATGATTTCCTGGCTAACGGCAATGCGGCCCGTGGCATATTGGATTTGGTGGCTCAGGCCGGGGCTGAATTGGTCGGGATGGGATTTGTCATTGAAAAGGCGTTTCAGCATGGGGGCAACATGTTGCGCGATATGGGCATCCGAGTAGAATCCTTGGCTGTCATAGAGAGTTTGGACGACTGCAAGATCGTGATTAGGGAATGAGGTAAAGAAGAGTAATAAATGAAGAATTTGGTCATTTTTGATTTAGACGGAACATTGCTCGATACGATAGCCGATCTGGCTGCGAGCACCAACCATGTATTGGAGGCTTTTGGCTTTCCTACGCATCCGATAGAGGCATACAACTATTTTGTGGGTAATGGTATCAACAAGCTTTTTGAACGGGCATTACCCGAGGGGGCACAGACTGAGGCAAACATTCAGAAAATCCGTTCTGCTTTTATTCCATATTATGATGTCCATAACCATGATTTGAGTAAGCCTTATGCCGGTATTCCCGAACTGTTGGCAGCTTTACAGGCTAAGGGGTTGCAGTTGGCTGTCGCTTCAAATAAATATCAAGCAGCCACTGAAAAATTGATAGCATATTATTTTCCTGAGATACATTTTATCTCCGTGCTGGGGCAGCGTGAAGGTGTTCCTGCTAAGCCTGATGCCGGTATTGTGCGTGACAGTATGCGGCGTGCTGGAGTGCTTGAAGCTGCGACGCTTTATGTGGGGGACTCTAATGTCGACATGCAGACAGCGCGAAATGCCGGAGTCGATGCTGTGGGAGTCACGTGGGGATTTCGTCCACTTGCCGAACTGGAGGCCTATCATCCACGGTATATAGCCCGTGAGCCTGCGGATATTCTGACGTTTTTAGGTTGATGGCGGGCCGGAGTATTGTCCCTTCTTTTTGGTTTGTTTCCCGAATTCGATTGCATGGTGCGGGCATTTATGATAGCAGCGCAGGCATCCGGTGCATTGTCCTTTCCAATGAGGTGTTCCTTGGATCACCTGAATATTCCCCATTGGGCAAATGCGCTCGCACAAAGAACAGCCATTGCATGCTTTATTGGTGTGAAAAGGGCGGTCTGTGACCAAGAATCGATTGAATAGTGGCCGTAATACATAACTTTTCATGCGGGGAAACTTTCCCGGGTAGACATCAAAACCGTGTTCTCTTTTCAAAAGTGTGTGAACTATACTGGTAAGCCGTTGAGGCAAAGCTTTCAGCTTCTGCTGTGTGGTCTGTGGGTCGTCTATGTCAAATCCCGGCAAGCAAACGTATGTATTGGGCATTGTGACAGAAAAACCACTTGCTAAATCCCATCCTTTCTCGTATAAGGCTTTTTGAAAGATGTGGCGTGTGCATCCGCAGTCGTCGCCACAAGTGCAGACCAGGTAACAATAGGGATGTTCGTTTCCGATGATGGTCAGTTTCCGAATACATTCCATAAGTAAGGCAGGTGGTCCCCAAGCATAAACCGGGAATACAAATCCCAAACGCTCGTCCGGTCGTAAGGTATAAGTCCATTGATGTTTTTTCCATGCATCAAATATTGATAGTAAGCTTTCCTGAGTTTGTGTGGCTAGAAAAGATGCTATGTATGCAGAGTTGCCGGTTCCTGTAAAGTAGAATATCATATGGAGAGAGTCTATGTGTTTGATTCAATTTGTTTCTTTGCTTGAATTTCCAGTCGCAAAGATAGCTTCCCTTGTGAGTCAGGCAAAATCAGTGAAAGGGTTGGTGCTTGAAAATATGTTAACAGGAGACTTGTTGCAAAGACCAGTTTCCGTCGTTGTGTATCATTCTATTGTTGTTGTATGTAATGAACCAAACTATTTTGGTGCTATCGTTATGTAGGTTAATAATTTCCAAACATAAAAAATAAGTTCTGGACGATGTATATATTATTAAAGGAGAACAGGCTTGTTGGGCAGCTTGGAATAACAAGCGTCTTATTGTTGGGTGGATGATATTTACTAATTTGGAAAATAGTGTTTTAAAACATGAAAAAAGCCCTCTTTTGATTTGTTGGTTAAATATAACTCGACTATATTTGCATAAATAAAAGATTAAAGCTAAGGTCATGAATACGCAAACAAGTGATGATAAACGTGAGGTAAGCCCGAATATTTCGGTCGATTGCTCTCTCATCGGGTTTGATGGGGAGAATCTTCGAGTGTTGCTGGTGAGGCAGATTGGGGCTTCAGAAATAGCAGACGAAAGCATGTATAAGCTTCCTGGAAGTTTGATTTATGCAGATGAGGATTTGGACGATGCTGCAAAAAGAGTGTTGTATGAATTGACGGGGCTAAAGAGTGTCCCGATGGTACAATTCCGTGCATTTGGCTCTAAGGATCGTACGCGTAATCCTCGAGATGTTAGATGGTTGGAGCGTTTTCATAGTTTGCCTAATCAGATAGACCGTATTGTGACGGTGGCTTATTTGGCTTTGTTGAAGATAGACCGTAAATATACACGCCTTTCACATAAATATGAAGCTTGCTGGGTTCCGGTGAAGGATGTGAAGGAGCTTGCTTTCGACCATAATCAGATATTGGAAGCGTCATTGGCATATATACGTCAGTATGTAGACATGTCACCGGCTGTATTATTTGATTTGTTACCGCGTAAGTTTACGGCTGCACAGTTACGTCGCGTATATGAGATTGTTTATGATCGCGTGTTTGATGTGCGCAATTTTCATAAGCGCATTTCGATGATGAAATACGTTATACCGTTGGATGAGAAAGAGCAGGGCGTTTCACATCGGGCTGCAAGGTTCTATCGCTTTGATCGTGTGATTTATAATCAGATGAGAAATTAATATTAGATAAAAGAAAGACTATGTATTTATTAGGGTATGACATAGGAAGCTCTTCTGTTAAGGCTAGTCTGGTGAATGCGGAAAATGGCCAATGTGTAGCTTCTGCTTTTTATCCGAAAGTTGAGGCTGAAATTATGGCTATACAGGCTGGATGGGCTGAGCAAGATCCGGAAATGTGGTGGAATAATCTAAAATTGGCTACGGCCGATGTGATGGCAACTTCTCATGTGCGAGCTGAAGAAGTGAAGGCCATTGGCATTTCTTATCAAATGCATGGATTGGTCTGTGTAGACAAGAATTTAAAGGTGCTTCGTCCTGCCATTATCTGGTGCGATTCGCGTGCAGTCAGCTATGGTCAGAAAGCTTTTGAGACTATTGGAGAGTCCGTCTGTTTGTCACATTTGTTAAATTCTCCAGGAAACTTTACAGCTTCTAAATTGGCTTGGGTCAAGGAAAATGAACCGGAAGTTTATAATCAGATATATAAGATCATGCTTCCTGGTGATTATATAGCGATGCGCATGACAGGAGAAGTGCGTACGACTGTATCCGGGCTGTCCGAGGGCATGTTTTGGGACTTTAAGAGTGAAAGCGTGGCAAGCTTTTTAATGGATTACTACGGTTTTGATTTATCTCTGATTCCAGATATATGTCCAACTTTTGCAGAACAAGGTTGTTTGACTACTCGTGTAGCCCAAGAATTGGGTTTGCAAGCTGGCCTTCCGGTTACTTACCGGGCTGGAGATCAACCGAACAATGCATTGTCACTAAACGTTTTCGAACCGGGTGAAATCGCGTCGACTGCAGGAACATCCGGAGTGGTGTATGGTGTGAATGGAAGTGTGAATTATGACCCTCGTTCGCGTGTCAATACGTTTGCTCATGTAAATCATACAAAGGAAAGTCCACGTTTGGGCGTGTTGCTTTGCATCAATGGCACCGGTATATTGAATTCATGGGTGAGACGTACGATGGGAACAGATTTGTCATACTCTGAGATGAATGATGCAGCTTCACTTGTGTCTATTGGTTGTCAAGGGTTGAGCATTGTTCCTTTCGGAAATGGGGCAGAACGTGTTCTGGAAAATAAAGAACCGGGATGTGCCATTCAAGGATTGAATTTTAATTTCCATACTCGTGCCCATATTATGCGGGCTGCACAGGAAGGAATTGTGTTTTCTTTTAAATATGGTATGGAAGTAATGGAGCAAATGGGTATTCATATAACCAACATCCATGCCGGCAATGCCAACATGTTTTTGAGTCCGATTTTCCGGAATACATTGGCCTGTATTACAGGAGCGACAATCGAGCTTTATGATACGGATGGTTCGGTTGGTGCAGCGAAAGGAGCCGGTATGGGATTGGGCCTATATAAAGATCACAATGAAGCGTTTGCTACCCTGAAGAAGCTGCAAGTCATAGAGCCGGATGTCCGGCATAAAGAGCAGTATCAAGCCGCTTACGCTTTGTGGAAAGAACGTCTTGAGAAAATATTATAATTCGAATATGTTATTGACCTTAAAAGTATAAATATTATGGCAACAAAAGAGTATTTCCCCGGATTGGGAAAAATTAAATTTGAAGGAAAGAATAGTAAAAATCCATTGGCTTACCATTATTATGATGCTGAAAAAGTCATCATGGGCAAGAAAATGAAAGATTGGTTGAAGTTCTCGATGGCATGGTGGCATACGCTGTGTGCCGAAGGTGGTGACCAGTTTGGCGTCGGGACAAAAAAATTCCCGTGGAATGGTGACTCTGACAAGGTGCAAGCTGCAAAGAATAAGATGGATGCAGGCTTTGAGTTCATGCAGAAGTTAGGCATTGAATACTATTGCTTCCATGACGTGGACTTGTGTGAGGAAGCCGATACGATTGAAGAATACGAAGCCAACTTAAAAGAAATCGTGGCTTACGCCAAACAAAAACAAGCAGAAACCGGCATTAAACTGTTATGGGGAACTGCTAATGTATTCGGTCATGCCCGCTATATGAACGGTGCGGCCACTAATCCTGAATTTGATGTAGTCGCTCGTGCTGCTGTGCAAATCAAGAATGCCATTGATGCCACGATTGAGTTGGGCGGAACTAATTATGTGTTCTGGGGCGGCCGTGAAGGGTATATGAGCCTTCTCAACACAGACCAAAAACGCGAGAAGGAACATTTGGCCCAAATGTTGAAGATGGCTCGCGACTATGCCCGCTCGAAAGGCTTTACGGGGACTTTCTTGGTGGAACCGAAGCCCATGGAGCCGATGAAGCATCAATATGATGTGGACACGGAAACAGTTGTCGGATTCTTGAAAGCACATGGATTGGACAAGGATTTCAAAGTCAACATCGAGGTGAACCACGCCGTGTTGGCCGGGCATACGTTTGAGCATGAATTGGCTGTAGCTGTGGACAATGGCATGTTGGGCTCGATTGATGCCAACCGCGGAGACTATCAAAATGGATGGGACACCGACCAATTCCCGATTGACAATTATGAATTAGTGCAGGCTATGATGCAGATTATCCGTAACGGAGGTTTGGGCAATGGTGGCTGCAACTTTGACGCTAAGACACGTCGTAATTCGACCGACTTGGAAGATATTGCCATTGCACATATTTCAGGAATGGACGTGATGGCACGTGCTCTGGAGTGTGCTGCCCAGTTGTTGGAGGAGTCTCCTTACAAAAAAATGCTTGCCGACCGCTATGCTTCGTTTGATTCCGGAAAAGGCAAGGAATTTGAAGAAGGCAAGATGTCATTAGAGCAGTTGGTTGACTATGCCAAAGCCAATGGTGAGCCCAAACAAGTCAGCGGCAAACAAGAATTGTATGAAAGAATCGTCAGCATGTATTGCTAACCGGACCTGATACAGTTCTCTGATGAAAAGAATGATAATCTCTGATGAAAAGGAGGTTATCATTCTTTTTTTTGAATGCCGCGGCATGTCGGTCTGGCCCGTGGTACACGTGCGCAGGACCCCTTGCAAGGGGTATCACCGCACCCCTTGCAAGACCTACCTTCATACCCCTTGCAAGGGGTATTCAAGTACCTCTTATAAAGCTATCGCGATACCCCTTGCAAGGCCTTCCGGGGCATCTTCCCAAGGCCGGGACAGGCACCTTGCCGCAACCTGGGATGTTGCCATGCGGAAGCGGGTGGGGGAACTTCCTTCCCTTTTGCTCATGGGCTTCGCATATTTCCCTGCCACCTATGTATTCAACTTCTTTTTATGCGATTTCTTCGTGCGACGTAAAATATTCCCTAATTTTGCCTTAGAATAAATTAATAGTTTGAATATGACAAAGAGTGATAACCATTTAGTGATTATGGCTGGAGGCGTCGGAAGTCGTTTTTGGCCCATGAGTACTCCGGAGAAACCTAAACAGTTTATTGACGTATTGGGATGTGGACGCACATTGCTTCAGTTGACGGCAGATAGATTCAAGGGTATATGTTTGCCTGAAAATATATGGGTGGTGACGTCGGAACAATATGCGGGCATTGTCAGAGAACAGTTGCCTGATATTCCGGAAGAAAATATTCTGAAAGAGCCATGCCGGCGAAACACGGCTCCATGCATTGCATACGTGAGTTGGAAGATCAAAGCGCGTAATCCGAAAGCGAATGTTGTTGTCACTCCGAGTGACCATGTTGTAATGAATGTGCAGGAGTTTCAGCGGGTGATTAATTCAGCCATGAACTTCACGAAAGATTCGGATGCGATTTTGACTTTAGGAATGAAACCCACACGTCCGGAAACAGGCTATGGATACATAGAAACCGATTTGCGTGCATCTTCGGTGACGAATAAAGAAGTGTTCCGGGTGGACTCATTCAAGGAAAAGCCTGATGCAGATACGGCTCAACATTACATTGAACAAAATAATTATTTCTGGAATGCCGGGATTTTTGTGTGGAATATAAGTACCATCGTAAATGCTTTCCGCATTTATTGTCCTGCCATTGCTAAGATATTTGAGAATCTCCGGCCTTATTTTTATACACCGCAAGAACAAGAGGCTGTCAACCGTGAGTTCCCTAATTGTGAGAATATCTCAGTCGATTATGCCATCCTGGAGAAAGCGGAAGAAATATTTGTGTTTCCTGCAGATTTTGGTTGGAGTGACCTTGGCACTTGGGGGGCTCTATACGAACAGATGCCTCAGGATTTGAATAAGAATGTATGTATCGGGGAGAATATACAGTTGTACGATACGCGTAATTGCATCATTCATACAGCGCAGGAGAAGAAAGTCGTCGTAATGGGATTAGACGGTTTTATTGTAGCGGAAAAGGATAATGCATTGTTGATTTGCAAGGCAAGTGAAGAACAGAAGATAAAGTTGTTTACAGATGCATCTAAATGAGTTGTATTCTGTTAATGAAAATAGATTTATGAAGAAATTGCTATCGTTACCCCCTAATTTGGTGGAATGTTTTCATGAATTGGAAGGAGTGAGCCCGGATGAATGGTTTTGCACTTCCGATCCGATTGGTGAAAAATTGGGTTCAGGTGGTGGCACCACCTGGTTGTTGGAAGCCTGTAATCGCCAGTGGGCCCCAGAGAAGTCATTTATAGAGTGGTTGGGCGAAGATAAGCGCATCTTGTTGCATGCGGGAGGACAAAGTCGGCGTTTGCCGGGTTATGCTCCATCGGGGAAAGTATTGACTCCCATACCGGTTTTCCGTTGGGCCAAAGGGCAGCGTTTGAAGCAAAACTTGCTTTCTTTGCAATTGCCGCTGTATCGGCAAATCATGGAGAAAGCTCCGGCCTCATTGCATACGCTGATTGCAAGTGGAGATGTCTATATCCGAAGTGAGAAGCCTTTGCAGGAAATACCTGAGGCAGATGTAGTCTGCTATGGTTTGTGGGTTGACCCTAACTTGGCAAAGAATCATGGTGTATTTGTCTCTTCCCGTCAGACTCCAGAGCGTTTGGATTTTATGCTTCAAAAGCCTTCTGTGGAAGAATTGGGCAAATTGATGCAGACGCATTTATTTTTGATGGACATCGGCATTTGGCTTTTAAGTGATCGCGCTGTGCAGTTGTTGCAAAGCCGTTCGAAAGAAAATGGCAGATGGAAATATTACGATTTGTATTCTGACTTTGGACGTGCTTTGGGCGAACATCCACAAATCGTAGATGATGAACTTCGTCAGTTGAGCGTAGCTATTTTGCCTTTGCCTGGAGGGGTGTTTTATCATTATGGGACAAGTCGGGAATTGTTGTCGTCGACGGTTGCCATACAGAATCTGGTAAGTGACCAGCGTGAAATCATGCATTTGAAAGTGAAACCTCATCCGGCCATATTTGTCCAAAATGCATTAGTAAACATCCCGCTCCGGGCTGACAATTCCGAAGTCTGGATAGAAAATAGCTGTATTGGAGCGAAGTGGACGCTGAGTCATCAGCATATCATTACCGGAGTCCCATGCAATGATTGGGAGTTGACATTGCCTGCTGGCGTGTGTGTGGATGTCGTACCTATGGAAGAAGACAGATATGTGTCCCGTTGTTATGGTTTCAATGATGCATTCCGGGGGGCTTTGAGCGATGCCACTACGTTGTTTATGGGCAGTCCGATGAAAGAGTGGTTGGAGGCCCGTGGATTGCAAGGTGACGACATTGAAGGGAATGCTGATCTTCAATCAGCACGAATTTTCCCGGTGTGTGACAGTGTGGATGAAGCTGGCAAAGTGTTCCGTTGGATGATTATGGATCCTTCTTATGAGGAAGGACGGATGATATGGATGTCAAGGCGGCGTATGTCGGCAGATGAGATTTCAGCATATGCCAATCTGCGTCGTTTGGTCCGCCAGCGAAAAACATTCCGTGCAGAAAATTGGCCGATGTTGGCACACAACTATGAGAAAAGTGTTTTTTATCAGTTGAATCTGAAAGATGCGGCAGAAGAGTTCGTCGCAAATCAGTTGGAGTTACCTGCGTCTTTGTCAGATAAAGCTCCTTTGATGACGCGAATTCATGATCACATGTTTCGTTCTCAGTATCTGAAATTGAGAGGGGAGGATGGAATGGGTGAAGATATGGAAGCTTTCCGACTGTTGCGTGAGGGGTTGACCTCAACGGTGTTGGCAGACAAGCAGAACCCACATTTGGATGTCTATGCTGATCAGATTGTTTGGGCACGTAGTCCGGTACGTATTGACTTGGCTGGTGGATGGACTGATACTCCTCCATATTGTTTGAATGATGGAGGCAATGTGGTGAATATGGCGATCGAATTGAATGGACAGCCTCCTTTACAGTCTTATGTCAAGCCGTGTAAAGAATATAAGATTGTGCTTCGTTCGATAGATCTGGGAGCAATGGAAGAGGTGAAGACCTATGAAGAATTGCGGGATTTTGCCAAGGTGGGTTCTCCATTCTCTATACCGAAGGCTGCATTGGTGTTGGCAGGTTTCCAACCAGGATTTTCAACAGAATGTTATGCTTCGTTGGAAGCGCAGCTTCGTGCTTTTGGTTCTGGCATTGAAGTCACGTTGCTTTCGGCTGTTCCTGCAGGTTCAGGACTGGGAACGAGTTCGATTCTTGCTTCTACAGTGCTGGGTGCTGTGGCTGATTTCTGTGGATTGCCGTGGGACAAGAATGAAATTGGCCGTCGGACACTGGTGCTTGAACAACTGTTGACCACCGGTGGTGGTTGGCAGGATCAATATGGAGGCGTATTGCAAGGAGTCAAGTTATTGCAGACCGGAAGTGGTTTTGAACAATGTCCGGTCGTGCGTTGGCTTCCTGATTTTCTCTTTACGAATCCAGAATATCAAAAATGTCATTTGCTCTATTATACCGGTATAACTCGTACGGCTAAAAATATTCTGGCGGAAATCGTGCGCGGCATGTTTCTCAACTCCACGGAACATCTGGAGATGCTCAATGAGATGAAGGCCCATGCGCTTGATGTGTTTGAAGCCATTCAGTGTGGTCGGTTTGAAGACATGGGCCGTCTGATTGGCAAAACTTGGGAACAGAATAAGCGGTTGGATGCAGGCACGAATCCTCCAGCCGTAGAGCAGATTATCAGTCGTATTCATGACTATTGTTTGGGCTATAAGCTGCCGGGAGCAGGTGGAGGAGGTTTCCTCTACATGGTAGCTAAAGACCCTGAAGCAGCAGCTCGCATTAAGACTTGTCTGACGGAAACGCCACCGAACGATCGGGCACGTTTTGTCGACATGTATCTTTCTGAAAAAGGATTGAAAGTGAGTCGAAGCTGACGTATTTTTGTGCGTTTCGTATATACGACAGCAAGAAGCCGGATGGATTTCCAATTCGTTCTTCTTGCTGTTTTTTTGAGTCTGTCGCTAAATAGCCAGTATCGGATGTCAAACCTTTATATTTTGGGAAAAATAATGAGAAAAATCTTATCTTTATACTGTTAATAATAGTAAAAGCTAGAAATCTATGGACAAAGACTTAAAAAACAAAGAAGTTTTGAGCTGTATAGATTGCGGAACTCAAAATTGTAAATACAAAGTGCGTACCTATCCTGAATTTTGTCTGACGACAAATCTGAGTGAAGAGGATGAAAAGTGGGCCTTAGAACGGTATGCCGAAGAGAGAAATCATGATGTGATGGTGGCGAGTGCTGAGGTGGAATATGAGGGATATTGCCAGTGGACAAGGGTGCAGGAAATCATGGAATTTGCACGCAAAATAAAAGCCCATAAAATCGGCATTGCCAACTGCATTGGTCTTATAAGTGAAGCGCGTATCTTCGCCCGAATTTTGCGAGCGAATGGATTTGAACCCTATGCTGTCATTTGCAAAGTGGAAGGAAGGGCCAAATCATCGGTCGGGATTCCTAAAGAATGTGAACGAATAGGTAGCGCGATGTGCAATCCTATTTTGCAAGCACGTTTGCTCAATCGGGCGCACACGGATTTAAATGTAGTAGTTGGTCTTTGCGTGGGACATGACAGCTTATTCTATAAATATTCCGATGCGTATGTCACGACATTGGTCACCAAAGATCGAGTGACAGGTAATAATCCAGTTGCAGCTTTATATACGGCACAATCGTATTATAAGAAAAAATTTGGCTTGGACGAAGACAAGTAGGGATAAATATTTCTTGGAATACGAAAAAAGGCAAGTCACATTTTTTGTGGACTTGCCTTTTCGTACACCCTCAGGGGCTCGAACCCTGGACCCATTGATTAAGAGTCAATTGCTCTACCAACTGAGCTAAGAGTGCATTTCTTATTTGCGTGTGCAAAGGTATAGAAATTCTTTGTTCCTGCAAAATATTTGCTCGTTTTTTATGCATTTAATCACGGTTCTTTCATCTAAATCGTAGATAAACATCTTATAGTCTGCGCTTTCTTCCTCTTCCGCATCCGAATGTTTGATGCCTTTCCGGCCTCCATCACGACCTCTGCCCGGTAGCCCTTGACACTGCCCGACCACGGAAAGGAGGGTAGCCGGGGACGGATAGTACTCCGTGGTCGGACGGAAAGGAATGCTTGGTCGTCTTCACTTTAAGGTTTGTTTTGCCCCTTTATTTTTAAGTGAATGGAGGATGTTTCTTGGACTGCTGTTCGCCTGCTGCCATTACGCAAGGACAGGCAGCAGGTATTTAGCCATTAGGTAGCCGCCACCTAAGAGCCAGATATAGATGATGAAAGCCAGTATGAAAGGTTTTGCTCCGGCTTGTTTGAATTTGTCGAAGCTGGTCTCAGCTCCGAGGGCGGTCATGGCCATGGTGAGCAAGAAGTTGTCCAGCGTAGTGATGGCCTTAAGTCCGCTTTCCAATGTGCCTGCTGGGATAAAACTGCATCCTTGGAGCAACGAATTGATTCCGATGACGAGGATGAATCCAAAGGCGAACCAGGGAACGGTGATTTTGCTTTTGCCATCACTGGTCACATCTGTATGTCTGCTGTGCCTCACTCGGGCGATGATGTAACTCATGATGAGCAGTACGGGGGCAAGCATCATCACGCGGATCATTTTCGTGATGGTGGCTTGATCGGCCAGGTGTAGTGCTCCTGTGGCATCCATGGCATTGCCTGCTCCGACGACGTGAGCCACTTCATGAAGGGTTGCTCCGGTATAGATGGCCATCGCTTGTGGGTCGAGGTCTAATAATCCTGTACGGTAAAGGATGGGATAGAGGAACATGGAAATGGTGCCGAATATGACCACCGTCGACACAGCTATGGCAGTTTTATAAGGTGCACATTTCACGACGGGTTCTGCGCCTAACACAGCTGCGGCTCCGCAGATGGCACTTCCGGTGGAGGTCATTAAGGCTGTCTTTTCATCCATCTTCAGCAGGCGACCGGCAATGACACCCAGTGCGATGGTTATAAAGATGACGATGGCATCAATGACTACGGCCGGGAGTCCGATTTCCATGACTTGTTGGAATGTTAGTCGGAAACCGTAGAGGACAATACCTGTCCGCAAGATTTGCTTCGTGCAGAGTTTGATTCCTGGAACCCAAGTTTCGGGTAATTGGTTTCGCAAACTGTTAGCATAAAGCATACCCAATATAATGCCGACGATGAGCGGGCTGAATGAGAATTTCTGTACAAAGGGAATTTCGGCAATGTAGAAAGCCGAGCAAGAGAAAAGCACGATGAGTAGTACGCCATGAAGGGTGCTGGCTTTTTTTTCTGAGATCATGATGGCTTGCAGATTAGTTGTTAATATTAGCTGTTTGTTGACGCCTGCAAAGGTACGGGATCTGTTAAGGATATGCAACTCCTATTTTATTATGGCATATAACTAAATGTTATAGTCTTATGTGATTTTTCTTCTGAATTTTCAGAATGCACTTAAGCGGCTGAGCCAGTCAGTAAATCTCTAAAACTTAGTCACTAACAGAATGGTTTAATGCGAATGAGTTAAATGTTGTTATAAAAGTCACTCTAAAGTCTCGAATGTTTGCAGGCAATCAAATCTGTCCTTACATTTGCACTGTGTTTTTCATAGTATTAGATTTAAGGTTAAGTAAAAGGTTGGGTCAAGGCGTTGACCCTTTTTTTATGCCACATACCCAACAAGGGTATTTCTTAATTTAACCCCAAATCATTAGCACGTTTGTTCAAACTCTTTGTCCGCTTTTCGATTTCTGTCGGCATCTTTTCCCGCCCTTTCTCTTGACATAGTCCGCTATGCCTTCGGAAAAGAACAGAAAAACCTGCCTGGCATAAATCAAAAATCGTCTCAAAGCCTAATGAACCGATTGGGGTTAAAATGGAAAGAGGACGTGTCATAATCAGAAAAACAGAATACAGTATTAAGTTAAAGCTCTGCGTTCTGTTTTTTGTTTGACACGTCCTCTTTTTGCGGGCAATCGAAGCCTATCAGAATGTGAATTTCAAGATACGACCGTTGAAACTACCCACTTCCATTTGTACAGGTTTGTCGGGCAGTATGTTGACAGATTCTTCTTTGCCAGTCAGCAGATCGACTGCCGGATGTTGGGTGAGGGGTGGAATGCCCAAACATTCGAAAGCATGTGCTGGGATGTTTACACTTACATGGGCCGGGATGTCATCAAAATTGGCTATTATGAGCAACACTTCATTGTCCTGTTTACGCAGGAAAGCAAATTGTTTGTTTGGATTGAAGTTCCAATTTTCATAATTGACATACATAAGGTCGAAGAATTGCCCTTCCGTGATGGCTTTCTCTTCTTTACAGATACGCATCAGGCGTACATAGAAGTCATAAAGTTCTTTTTCTTCTTTAGTAAGCAATGAACCGTCAAACTTGTTTTTGTTTCTCCAGCGTGCGATGGTGTCCACATTCCAATAGTCAAATATAGTCGTGCGTCCGTCACGCCCGCTGAAACCTTCACTTTGCATACCGCGTTCGCCGAATTCTTGTCCGAAGTAGAGCATGACGGGGTTGGAGTTCATGCAGGCTGAAACTATCATGCCCGGTCTGCCTTTCCGCCCGTTTCCAGCAAAGAAATCAGAGGCTATGCGTTGTTCGTCATGATTTTCAAGGAAGTTGAGCATGTGGTCTGCAATGCCTTCCACGTTTTGCCAGCATCCGGTGATGGCAGAAGCCGGAGTGTTGCCGCAAGTCACATTGCGTAAGGTGTCATAGAGTCCCACTTTGTCGTACAGGTAATCAAAGTGTCCTTTGAAAATGTAGTTGCGGTATTCAGCCGGGTTATAGACTTCTGCGATGAAGATTATATCGGGGTGTTGTGCCTTGACTTGTGGAATGACCCATTCCCAAAATTCCACAGGTACCATTTCAGCCATGTCGCAACGGAATCCGTCGACTTTTTTATCCGCCCAAAACAGGAGGATGTCGCGCATTTTCAGCCATGTGTCGGGAATCGGATTGAAATGGCACGTGCGTCCGTTGCAATAATCTACACCATAGTTCAGCTTCACGGTTTCGTACCAGTCTGTGATGTTCGGATAAGCGTCGAAACGGTCATTGCCTGTAGCTTTGGCCGGGATTTCCTTGTATGCTTCATCTGCGTTGCCTTTCATGTCGAAAGAAGCCGTCAGCGGTGTGTCCGGGATGTAATAGAAGTTGTTTTGAGGGTCGAATGCTTTCTGTGGATTATCTCCTTCGCCCAAGTCTTTTACCCCTTCAGGTTTTGCATCTGAAGCATATTGGCGGGCTACATGGTTTGGCACGAAGTCAATGATGACTTTCAGTCCGGCACGGTGTGTCCGGTCGACCAGTAGGGTGAATTCTTTCATACGTCCCGGGACGCTGCTGGCCAAGTCTGGGTCTACATCATAGTAGTCTTTGATGGCATAAGGTGAACCCGCTTTCCCTTTTACGATGGCTGGATGGTCTGGACGGATGTAGTAACGAGTGTAATTGGTCTGAGTGGCATGTTCGATGATGCCGGTATACCATATATAAGAAGCTCCCAACTTCTTGATTTCGTTGAGAGCTTTTATAGTAAAGTCCGCCATCTTTCCACAGCCGTTTTCTTTTATGGAGCCGTTTGGAGTCGTGGGTATTTGTGAATTTCCAAACAAGCGGGTGAATACTTGGTAGATGATGATTTTAGACTTCTCGTTCATTGTGTTTTATGTGTTTGTTAGGCGATGCCATGTGCATTGGCTGCTTTGTCGATTTTCTTAATCAATCCTTGAAGCACTGCTCCCGGGCCACATTCGATGAATTCGTCTGCACCGTCGGCAAGCATGTTTTTCACAGTTTGTGTCCAGCGGACTGAAGAGGTCAGTTGGGCTACCAGATTGGCTTTGATTTCTTCCGGAGATGTGTGAGGCAGGGCGTCTACATTTTGGTAAACCGGGCATTTAGGCTGATGGAATTCCGTTGCTTGGATGGCTGCTTCTAGTTCGATTTTTGCCGGATTCATCAGCGGAGAATGGAAAGCGCCGCCCACTTTCAGTGGCAAAGCTCTTTTTGCTCCGGCTGCCTTCATAAGTTCACAGGCTTTGTTGATGCCTTCGATAGAACCGGAGATGACCACCTGTCCCGGGCAGTTATAATTGGCAGCGACTACGACTTCGCCGTCTTCTTTGCTCACTTGCGCACAGATTTCTTCAACCTTTTCATCAGGGAGAGCGATGATTGCGGCCATTGTGGAAGGAGCGGCTTCGCATGCTTTTTGCATAGCCATGGCACGTGCATATACCAGTTTCAGTCCGTCTTCGAAGGACAAGGCACCTGCTGCAACCAATGCGGAAAATTCTCCCAGGGAGTGTCCGGCTGTCATGTCCGGCTTGAATTCTTCACCCATGCAGAGTGCAGAAATCACCGAGTGGAGGAATACGGCCGGTTGGGTTACTTTTGTCTGACGCAAATCTTCGTCCGTGCCGGCAAACATGATGTCTGTGATGCGATAACCGAGAATATCATTAGCTTTTTCAAACAATTCTTTTGCCAATGGGTTTGTGTCATACAATTCTTTACCCATTCCTACAAATTGTGCTCCCTGTCCGGGAAATACAAATGCTTTCATATTAATAAGATGTTTAAATGATTAGATTCTATGTTTTATGGCGGCAAAGTTAGCCATTTTGCCTGTTCCTTACAATGTTCAGTCTCTTGTTTTCATGCAAATGGGACGAAAGAAGTGGTTCAATGGGCCATGTCCTGCACCGATTTTCACATCTTTTCCGTGAAGGATGCCTTGGTGTACGTATTCTTTAGCCTTGCTGACAGCTTCCGGCATGGAGTCACCTTGTGCCAGCAAGGTCGCGATGGCTGATGACAATGTGCATCCGGTGCCGTGAGTGTTTTTGCTTTCCACTTTGGGGCTGACAAATGTATAAGGCTCCGGATTGTCAGCCGTCATCAGGATGTCAATCATCTGGTCGCCTTCCAAGTGTCCACCTTTTAATAACACAGCCTGGCTTCCCAGATGCAAGAGCCGGATGGCTGCTTGCTTCATGTCTTCGACGGTGTGGATGCTGAAGCCACACAGGACTTCTGCTTCTTTCAGGTTCGGGGTGATGAGGTCAGCAAGTGGCATCAGTTCAGCCGTTATCAGTTGGATGGCTTCATCTTTGATAAGCTTGTGACCGCTGGTCGACACCATCACCGGGTCGAGTACGACATACCGGGGATGGTAGGTGCGTATGGATTCGGCTATAACGCGGATGACGCTTGGATCATTGACCATACCGATTTTGATAGCTTCCGGATGGATGTCTTCCATTACGGCTGCTATTTGTGCTTTAACAGTTTCAGCTGGGACGGGAAATATGTCGCTCACGCCGCACGTGTTTTGCACGGTGATGGCTGTGATGGCTGTTGCTGCATAACTGCCGAGAGCGGAGATGGTTTTCAAATCAGCCTGGATGCCGGCGCCGCCGCTGCAATCACTTCCGGCTATGCTGAGGATGGGGATATAATGTTTCATGTCTGTTTGAACTTTAAAGAAAAACGATGACGCGGATTGTTAATTTGTTATCCGCGTCATCTGTATCATTCGTATTTGAAAAAACGTGTTGTGGAGATCTCCGGCTTAGAATATTTCGAAATCGCCTTCGGCATTGGATTCCACTTTCTTTACGGTCTTGCCGTTAATCTTCAGATTGTCGAAATGGATATTATGATATTTGCCTGTGAGCTTGTTGCCTTTGGACAATACATTGTTGAACTGGCAGTTCTTGATGTTTATGTCATAGATGTTGTCGTCTTCATCCAGCCCGTTGATAAGGATGCCGAACTTGCTTTTCTCACATGTGATGTTTTCCAGATTCACATTGCGCACCACGGGCGGAAAGCTCCGGTCACATTTCTCCTTGTTCTCATATTGCAAGTTGATGCGCATGACGGCTTCATTGCATACGCCGACTTTGACATTGCGCACGAAGACGTTTTCGATGATGCCGCCTCGACAGTTGCTGGTCTTGATGCGTACCACGCGGTCGAGCAACGGGCTGTTCATCTCGCAGTTTTCCACGTAGAGGTTGCGGTAGCCTCCGGAAATCTCACTTCCGATGACCACTCCTCCGTGGCCGTTTTGCATCCGGCAGTTGCGTACGACGATGTTTTCGCTTGGCGTGGCCCAGCGGCGTCCGTCGGCATTGCGGCCTGACTTGATGGCAATGCAGTCGTCACCGGTGTTGAACGAGCAACCTTCGATGAGCACGTTTTTGCAAGATTCCGGGTCGCAACCGTCGTTGTTCGGGCCAAGTCCGTTGATAGTCACGTTACGTACAATGAGGTTCTCACAAAATAGCGGATGGATGACCCAGAACGGGGAGTTCTTCAGGGTGACTCCTTCTATCAGCGCGGCGTTGCAACGGTAGAAATTCACCAGTTGCGGGCGCAGGGCGTCTTCCGGGGTCATGATGCGTTGGTCGATGGGGGCAAATGTTTCGGCCAGACCAAACAGACGGTCGCGTCCGCCCATCAGCTGGGTGCGTTTCCCTTCCTTCGCAAAGCGTCCGCCCTTCATGTACCACCAGGCATCCGGCGAGCCTTGTCCGTCGACAGTGCCTTTGCCCGTGAGAGCAATGTTGGTTTCGCCATAGGCATAAATCAACGGATGTGCATTGTAGCAGTCGATGCCTTCCCAGCGTGTGATGACAGCTGGAAAATAATAAGATTGGTCTGTGGTGAATTTCAACGTAGCACCTTCCTCCAGATGGAGATTGACATTGCTTTTCAGGGTGATAGGTCCGGTGTAGAAGTCTCCGGCCGGGACGATGACGGTACCTCCGCCGGCTTGGTTGCAGGCCAGGATGGCCAAATTGATGGCTTCATGGTTCAACTTTTCCGGGTTGCCGGCTACAGCGCCGAAGTCCGTAATGCGGAATGTCCGGTCGGGGAACTGTGTCTTTTTGATGTTCTGCACGATTTGTTCAGCCGTCTTGAATGCTTCTTCCATCGTTTGTGCCAATGCGTGGCAGGCACTCAGAAGCACGGCCAGTAAGAATAGGGTCTTTTTCATAGTGTTCATATTACGAGTTTTCGCAAAGATAGAAGTTTCCACGGATGTAACAAAATGTTCCTACGTAAAAGCCCGGAGTGTCCATCTTCATAGCCTTTCCGTGAGGACGTGAAGTGAAGTGGTGCGTCTGCCTCTTCAGGATTGGTGGAGGATGAGTAGTGACTGGAAGAAACTTGGATGAAAAAATACAATAACTCCAAGTGCCCAAAGTCAGATTCCCATGTTCGCGGACCTGATACTCTTATAATCGCGATTATGAAGGTCTGACAATCGCGAACATGAGGTCCTTATCTTCGCGATACTTAGAGTGTCATAATAGCGAAGATGAATCTATCATGATAGACTTGTGATAAGGGATTGATAATAAGTGGACTAGTGTAATGCTTGTAGGGCATTCCCGGGCTTGATGGGAACCGCAAGGGTGGATTTTTCGTGTCTGCTGTAAAATCGGAGCAAACAGAAAATGTACAAGAAGCCTTTTTCTTTTATTTGAATGTCCGCAAACAATGAACATCTTCCAGACGCTCCGACCGAGCGTCCCTACAAGTATATTGGACAGGATAAATGTATTTGAGTGCATGCAGTCGATGGGGAAGGAACGTGATGGCAAATAAAGAACTGGGAGAAACATCTGCGTGACGTTTCTCCCAGCTCTTCTTTAGAAAGGTTATTGTAGGTTATAGAGTTTGAGTTTGTTATAGAGCGTCTTTCGGTCGATGCCTAGCAGGATGGCAGCTTTGCTCTTGTTGTTGTTCGTCTGGCGCAAGGCATCCAATATCTGTTTCTTTTCCAGTTCTTCATTGTGTAGGCTGAATGACGGTTTTATAGGCTGCGGGTCGTCTTGCTCCGTAAGTTCATTTTCGATTTCGCGCATTGTGATGTAATCGCTTTGTGCCAATAGGGTGGCACGCATGACAATGTTGCGCAGTTGCCGGAGGTTGCCCGGCCATGAATAACGCTGGAGCGCGGCCATAGCCTGTGTGTCAAAGCCTGTCAGGTGGCGTCCAAGCTCGCGGTTTGCTTGGTCGAGGAAGAAGTTGGCAAAGAGAAGGATGTCCTCTTGGCGTTCTTTCAGGGAAGGCATGCGCAGAGTGAATTCATTGATGCGGTGATAGAGGTCCTCGCGGAATGTTCCTTTTTTGATAGCAGTCTCCAGGTTCTCATTGGTGGCGCTCACGACCCTGACATCCACCTTTATCTCTTTAGTCGAGCCTACAGGCCGGATGCGGCGTTCTTGCAAAGCACGCAGTAGCTGGATTTGTACGTCATATCCCAGATTGCCGATTTCATCCAGGAACAATGTTCCCCCATTGGCTTCCACGAATGCACCGGTTTTGTCGGTCACGGCTCCTGTAAATGAACCTTTGACATGTCCGAAGAATTCAGACGCGGCAAGTTCTTTGGGGATAGACCCGCAATCGATGGCGACAAACGGTTTGCTTGCACGTTTGCTCAACTGGTGGATGTGATGGGCTACGTATTCTTTGCCGGTCCCGCTGGCTCCGTTGATGAGCACTGACATTTGGGTGGGAGCCACCAGCCGAACGTAGTTATAGAGTTGGTGGGCTGCTTCGCTTTCGCCTTCCAAAAAGTTTTGAGGGTTTGTATAGATGGATGTGTCTGTGCCTTTTGCTGTCTCCTCTTGTATCGGTGTGGAAGTGGCATCATCATCTTTTCCTGTTTGCAGGGCTTCGCGGATTTTCTTCAGCAATTCATCCGGTTGCACCGGTTTGGATATGTAGTCATTAGCTCCGCACTTCATGGCTTGTACGGCTGATTGGATGTCTGCATATCCGGTCATGATGATAAGGGGAGAAGTGATGCCGTGTTTGTGCATCCAGTTTAGCAGTGCAATGCCGTCTTCATCCGGAAGTCTCAAATCGGACAGGATGACATCATAAGGATTGTCCGTTAGTTCCCGGCGAGCACGAGAAATGTTGCTTACGGTGTTTACCTGAAAGCCTTTTTTTCCCAACCACGTTTTCAGCATTAATGAAAACGTGAGGTCGTCTTCTACGATTAAGATAGATGTTGGCATTGCTTGTTGGTTTCTATACGTAAAGCAAAGTTATACCTTTTTTAGCTTCTTTTCTTTGCCGCGACTATAATTTTTTCCATTTGTTGCAATACGATGTTAATTTTCTGTGCGACGGGAGCTGTGAGTTCTGTGTAGTCTTCCCGCTCGAGCCAGATGATTAGCGGCAGGCATTCTTTCGCCTCCAGCATGGTCAGCAGAGGGAGGAGTTTATGAGCGATGGATTTCACTTGTTTGCAGTTTCCCGTTTTGAGCGCATCTTCCAACCGATTTTTATTTTGTTGTGTTTCTTCGGTGAAGGAGCGTAAAATTTCTGCTGATGCTTCGGCGTCTCCTTCAGAAAAGGCTGTCAGGGCAGAGAAGTTGAATTCGTCTTCTTCCGGGTGCAGTAATGCTGCGGCTGAGGGAGGCGAGGATAGGGGAGCTTCTGCCAATGTCCAGCCTGTGATGTCCTCGATGAGCTGTAACACTTCTTTCTGACTATAAGGCTTGTGCAGACATCCGGCGAATCCTTTGGCTACGAATTGCTGTTCGTCTATATCGCTACGTGCTGTCAATGCGACGACAGGGATGTTGTGTGCTTGTTCATAAGGTAGGCTTCGTAGTTTTTTCAATAGTTCAAAGCCGTTGAGCGTAGGCATTTGGATGTCGGTGAACAGCAAGTCGTATGTTTGGTTCTTAAGTTGCTGGAATAAAATGTCAGGACTGTCATAGCAGTTGATGTCCAGTTGTGGATGATGGAACATGGCTTTGGTCAGGTCAAGTTGGATGCGATCATCGTCGATGAACAGCAGGTGCAGTTTTTGATTGTCCGGCAAGGATGCACGCCGGGATGACGGCAACGATAACGCTCCTTCCGTGTTTTCCGGTTCTGGCAATGTCTTCAGCAAATCTCCGGAGGCCAGATAGAGCGGCAGGTTCACCGTGAAAGTGCTGCCTTTGCCTTGTTGGCTGGTCACTTGTATATTTCCGTTCATCAGGTTGACGAGGCGTTGTGTGATGGCTAGTCCCAAGCCGAAGCCTTCTTCTCCTTGCGCATTCTGCAAACGGGTGAATTCTTCGAACATGTGTTTTTGTTCGCTTTCTGACATGCCACTCCCGGTGTCAGTAACAGAGAATTGGAATTTCCCATCATTGAGGCGTATGCGGAGTGTGATGCTTCCGGTGTGGGTGAATTTAAGTGCATTAGATAACAAATTATCGGCTATTTGACGCACACGGAAAGGATCTCCCATATAGAAACGGTTGAGTTTTTCGTCTCCTTGGAAATAGAGATGCAAGTTCTTTTTCTCTGCCAGTGGCTGGAAACTGGTGTAAATGGTCTGGAAGAGTTGGGAAGGGTTGAACGGCACATGATTGACTTCCATCTTGTTTGATTCCAGTTTGTGATAGTCCAGCAAGGAACTTACAAGGTCCAGCAGATGGCGTGCCGAGCTTTTCATGTTCTGCAGATAGAAGCGTTGGCGGTCTTCTTTGAGCAGTCTGGTCATGAGGTCGATGTACCCCATGATAGAACCCACCGGAGCTTTGATGTCGTGTGTGATGGTGAGCATGAGTTTTTCACGTGCGGTCAGTAGGCCTTCAGCACGCCGTTTGGCTTTCTCCAGTTCCTGTCGGTAATGGTGACTTCGCAAGATGTCTCGTTCGATGAGGAATAAAAAGACGACGACCAACACGATGGCTGTGATGGCAACTACGGCAATGGCATGTGCTGAGTTGGAACGGACATTTTGTTCTAGTTGCAGACGTTGGTCTATGAATTTTTGTTCTTCTTGGTCAAATGTTTGCAGGATTCGGTTCATCTGCTCGCTAAGTTCCCAGCCTGTTCTTTTGAATCGGTTTACCTTTTGTTGGATATTGCCTTGGAGTTGCAGGATGCTGTCGTTGACTTGGGTTTGTATGGTACGCAGGATGGTAGCCAATGTGTCAGCCGGGTTATAAGCATTGACCAAAGTGTCTGTCACTAATTCACTTTGTGTATTGGTGACCAGAGTCGAATCTTCTTTGGGCGGAACAAACACCTGTGCCAGCCGTTTGAAAAATCCCGGGCGCTCTTTTTTTACGACATAGGATTCTTCCTGTACGACGATTTTCTTTTGGATTTTCTGTTCATGTTTGAGAATTGTAGTGTCTTGTGCCTGATGAATGATATGCTCGATTTTCTGTTGGTAGATTTGTCCGCTATTAGCCTCGCTCATGGCTTTTAGCATATTGTACATATTGCGCTCTTTTTGTTTCAATAGGCGGGCTACGGTGTCCAGCCTGTTTTTTTGAATCGTGTCGCTTAATATGGCTTGAAGTTCTTTTAGTGTTTTATGTGAATTTTGTAGAGCGCGTTGGTAGCGATAGAATTCATTCACTTGTCCTGCGCTGACTGATTGGCCGACAATCTCTGCTTGATAAAGCTGATTCAGCACTTGATAGGTGTTACGCCGTTGTTTGTTCAGGCTTTGTTCGTAGTCTCCACTTTCGATCAGCACGGTCACTTTCTGATAGATGTAGTTGACAGAAATGAAGAGCAGCAGGCTGAGCAGGACATAGCCTATGATGACTTTGACTTGTGTTGATTTATAATTGTTGGGCATGTGTCAGTTTGGTTTTCTGGCGAAAACGGAGATAGAAGGCGATTCCGGCACTGGTCAGGCCTATTGGGAATCCCATCCATATTCCGATTGTCCCCCAATGGAGGATAAAGCCGAATATATAACTTGTGGGTAAAGATAGGATAATATAGGCGACAAAAGCAATGTACATCATGGGTTTAACATCTGCTAATCCACGGAGGGCATTGGCAAATGCGATTTGGAGACCATCACCAAACTGATAGGCCAGCATCGGGATGACTAGTAAGGCTACTAGTCGGCTGACTTCCAAGCTATCTGTATACCATTCCCCTAATTGATGGCGTAGGCAGAAGATAATGGTGCATAGTATGATGCCCCATAACAAGATTAGATGGAAGCCTGCATAGGCCGACCGGCGCAGGTTGGGCAGATCTTCTTGTCCTCGAAAGTAGCTCACACGCACGGCAATGGCAGCCCCCATGCCATAATAAATCATGAAACAAAGAGTCGTGATGGTATTCATGATTTGGTGAGCTGCCAGCGCGGTGCTTCCCAACCATCCCAACATGATGGCACAGAGGCTGAATGAAGCTGTCTCCATGCCCATTTGCAGGGCAATGGGCCATCCGAGCTTGTTCAGTTGCACGAAGTCGGGGCGATTGATACAAGACTTGCGAAATCCCTCTTTGAAGGTCTTGTACCTTTTATTGTAAAAGAAAAGACAGACAAAGACCACAAGCATCATCAGACGTGCAAACAGTGTGGATAGTCCTCCACCGACAAGCCCAAGTTCCGGGAATCCGAATGTACCGTAAATAAGCAGATAGTTTCCGGCAATATTGAGTACATTGCCTCCCAATAGAATCCACATGGGAGTGCGTGTGTCAGTGATGCCGTCTGCAAATTGCTTGAAGGCGTTGAACATCATGATAAGTGGCAATGATGTCCATAAGATAAGATAGTAGGGCTTGATGAAGGGCAATAGCTCTTCGGGTTGTCCCAAACGGTCCAGATTGAGATAGAGGATGCCCATGACTAAGCACAGAAACATAGCAATGAATAGATTGGCTATGAGGCTGTTTTTTAGTTTTCCTCCGGCATCTTGTTCTTCACCGCGTCCGTAGAGTGCTCCGATGATTGGAGTGAGTCCGTATGAAAAGCCCAGTCCAAAGATAATGGCCAGATTGAATATGGTATTTACAAAACCGGCAGCCGAGAGTTCTGCTGCACTGTGATGCCCGATCATCATCGTGTCGGCAAATCCGAGGATGATGGTGCCCAACTGGCCAATCATGATGGGAACTCCTAAATAGATAAGTTCCTTGTAATGTCTTTGGTAACTGATAAGCTGGTTCATTTGCTTTGTGCTTTGTAGTAGAGCGTGCAACTGTTTTCCGGAATGAATGTTTCCTGTGCCACTCGTTGCAACTGTTTAGCTGTCACGTTGCGATACTTGCGTACTTCGTCGTTAATGTCCTCTGCGCGGCTTATCATCTCAAAATAAGCAAGATTGGTAGCTACGTTGAGGTAGTTGATATTGCCGAAGATTTGCTCGGACTCGTAGCGGTTTTTCACCTTTTCCAGTTCATGTTCGTCTGTTGGTGTGACTTTTAGACTTTCCAATTCTTCCCAAATGGCTTTTTCCACGTCTTGAAGTGTGAAACCGGAAGCCGGTTTGCCTACAATGTGGAAAAGGCCGGCATCCAAACTGCCGGATATATAAGCATCGATGCTCGAACAGATGCGTCTTTCGATGACCAGTTTGCGTATGAGCCGACTCGATTTTCCATTAGACAAGATGTCGGACAGCATGTCGAAAGCATAATAATCCGGATGCAGCCGGTCACACATGTGGAAACAGAGATATAACGCATCAAGCGGCACGGGACGTGTCACTTCCAGCTTGCGGGCTTCGGTCTGCCTGGGTTCTTGCGGCAAGCATCTCTCTGGGACATTCCTCGACGGTATGGGGCCAAACCATTTTTCAGCCAAGCGCATGGTCTCTGCAAATGAGACGTTGCCCGTCACAGCCAGGATGGCATTGTTGGGCGCATAATAATGGAAGAAAAAGTCTTCCACATCTTCCAGCGTGGCATTGGCGATGTGACTGATGTCTTTACCGATTGTCGGCCATTGATAGGGGTGTATTTTATATGCCAGGCTACGTACCAGGTGCGATGCATCGCCGTAAGGCTGGTTTAAATTACGTTGTTTGAACTCTTCGATGACAACTTGGCGTTGCACGTCCAGGCTTTTGGCATTGAAATTGAGACTGAGCATGCGGTCCGATTCCAGCCAGAAAGCCAATTCCAGATTGTGTGCCGGGAGTGTCAGATAGTAGTTCGTGATGTCATTGTTGGTCCATGCATTGTTTTCACCTCCGGCGTTCTGTAAAGGGGTGTCATAATTGGGTATATTGATTGACCCTCCGAACATCAGATGTTCAAACAAGTGGGCAAATCCTGTATGCTCGGGATGTTCGTCGCGTGCTCCTACTTTATACAATAGGTTGAGTGCAGCCATATGAGTGTTTTTGTCCTCATAGTGCACGACAGTCAGTCCGTTGGGCAAAGTCTGTTTATGGATATTTATCACGGTTATTCTTCTACGGTTATTTTTTCAATGGTCACATTCTGTATGGGGCGGTCGGCGCGGCCGGTCTTTACATTCTGAATAGCGTCAACCACGTCCATGCCTTCGATGACTTCACCGAACACGGTGTATTGCCCGTCCAGATGAGGTGCTCCTCCCATTGTGGTATAAGCTTTCTTTTGTTCGTCGTTGAAGCGGAACATGTGGGAGAGCACTTCCTGTTTGGCTTGTTCGAATAGGGTGTCTTCCAGTTTTTTCAGTCCCAGTGTGTCGTTGGCTTTCCGCATCTTGAAGATGTCCTTCATGTGCTGGCGGGCCATCCGGTTGAATGCTGCTTGCAGTTGTTGTTGGTTGAGTTGCGATTCCAAAGCGGCAAGTTCTTCTTCCGTGAATTTTTTTCCGGTAACAATGTAGAACTGGCAGCCGGATGATTCTTGCTTGGGATTGACGTCGTCTCCCATACGTGCTGCGGCCACGACTCCGCGACGGTGGAAATATTTGGGGTAAACAAATTCGGCAGGGATTGTATAGCCGGTGTCTCCGGAGCCTAACGTGGCTGTGTCTGAAGCATTCTTTGATTTTGGGTCGCCTGCCTGGATCATGAAGTCTTTGATGACGCGGTGGAACAAAGTCCCGTCATAGAAGCCTTCTTTGGCGAGTTTCACGATGTTGTCACGGTGTTTGGGGGTGTCGTCATAGAGTCTGATTCGTATGTCACCCATGCTGGTTTCCAGCAATAATACAGTTCCTTCCATAGATTGTTTGTGTTTGTTTCCGCAAGCGATCAAGCCGCAGAGGGTTAAAATGCAGATTATACTTAGGATCGTTTTTTTCATAATACGTATCGTTTTGGATGGGCAAAGATACATGATTATTCTTGCATTCGGGATATTCTTCTTCTCCTTTTATAGCTCTTGGAAGGCATGTCAAAGCCCGTTTGACAGCTGTCGGGAAAGGTGTTAAGGGCGTCCGACCTGGGCATAGACTCGGTGCTCGCTTACCCTCCTTTCCGCTCTCGGCTACCTTCCTTTCCGTCCATGACCGGTCTTTATGCATCGAAAAAGCAAACTTTTTTTCAGGACGACATGTTTTGTCGTCTTGGCCTTTTATCTTTGCGTTGTCTGAATAAAGAAGGAGGTAAAACAATGGCAAAACAACTGGAAATCATTTCGCGCATGCTGACGATAGTTGGCAAGTTGAAAGTGCCGGGTCGATATATGCCGACAGACGAGCTGGTGGATGCCGTGAATCGTAGTATGCAGGTCAGAGGCTATGAAGAAGTCTCGCTTCGCACCATCGAACGTGACTTTGCTGCCATTCGGGAAATGTTTGGCATAGACATAGATCATGACAAAAGGTCTGGATATTACATACGAGAGCAAGATGGACTCAAGCTGGAATGTTACGAACAGTTGTTACTGAACTTCGACTTGCTGAACGCCTTGGCACAAGACACGCATCTGGATTCGTATGTCCTGGCCGAACATCACCGTCCGCTCCATTGCGAATGCTTGCCTGCAGTGGTTTATGCCATCCGTCGTGCCCATCCGTTGACATTTCGCTATGTGCTGGTGAGGCAGGACGACAGGGTGGAGGATAAGAAAGTGTATCCCTACTATCTGAAGGAGTCAAACCAGCGTTGGTATCTTCTGGCATACGAAGGCGACGTCTTGAAGACATTTGGTGTGGACCGCATCCGCGATTTACATGTAGTGGAAAGCGAAACGTTCAAACGTCGTGAAACGGTCGATGTGCAGACTTATTTCAAGGATTGCTATGGGATATGGAATCAGCCAAGCATTCCGGTGGAGGAGGTCGAGTTGAAATACGATGCCTTGGATGGCAAATTCCTGAAGTCGTGCCCTTTGCATCATTCGCAGCAAATCTTGGTCGATGACAAGGATGAGTTTCGTATCACGGTGCGCCTGCGCATTACCAATGACTTTGTCATGGAGTTGCTTTCGCGCAGCCGTTCGCTGGAAGTCATTCGCCCGCAACATTTGCGCGAGCGTATCAGGCAAGTGTATGAAGAAGCTTTGAAAAGAAACAAATAGTCGAACCCATAAAAAACACAATCATGAAAATAACTGCAATCTGTTGGTTTAAAAGCCTTTTTGTGGCAGCATTATTCTTATGCTCCGGTGTGTTATGTGCTCAAAAGCAACATCGTTACGTTCTGGCCGTGGAAACGACTTCCCAGGTTCAGCTTGACAAGAAGAAATCTCCGGCTGATAAGTCAAAGACTAAACGTCCGAAAAAGTCTGTGGCCTATTATGAAATCATTTCTGCCAAACCGCTGACCCTTAAGCAATGTCAAGACCTTATTAAAAAGGGAAAAGCAAAACGCATTCGTGCTCCCAAGCGTGAGATTTCTGATTTGTTGAGCCGTAAGAATATGACACTTGAAGGTGAGACGGATGTCAACATCTGGGATGTAGAACCCACGGAATACGACTTGATGCATGAAGACCCAGACCTTTATGACTTCATAGCCGACTGAAAGTATAACAATATCCCCTGTATGAGTTTGTTGATTAATTAAAAGTTTGTATCTTTGTCTTGTCGGTCAGTAACGGCTGTCGGCAAAAATGCTTATTAGTTAATTGATGAAAGTGTAGCTTTTACCTTTGTCTTGAAGTCTGGTAAACTCAAAATGAATGTAAGGTATGGCAATCACGCTCATCACTTGTCTCGTATATGCTTGTTCAAGCCATATACTTTACAAGTGTGGGGATATTGTCTATTTACATTCGGGTTTACCAGAGCCTAAGACAAGATAGATGATTGACTCCCACACTTTCTTTTTTTATAATTGGCCGTGAAGGAGTCCATGGCAATAGATAATTAATATACTATGAAAATGGTGAAGTTCTATTGTTGTACATTGAGCGCATTCTTTTTAGCTTTAATGTTGTTTTCTTGCGAAAAGGATGATGCAGAACCTAGCCCTTATCTATCTTTTAGCATAGATGAGAGTTTTGTTAAAGAGGGCATATCTTTTGACTATAAGGGTGGCTCTATGGATATTGGTGTCATTATGGAAGGTACGGTTTCAGATTTTATTATGGCTTCATTACCTTCTGATTTTAATGACGGGTGGTGCAGTGTAAAAAAGTATGGTAATTCCGTTGAAATCTCAGTGAAAGAAAGTGATATTTATAGAGAAAGTCGGAATACAATTGTAACTATAAAATTTGATTCAGTATTAATGCAAGCGAGTCATTTTACAAATTATGCAAAAAAGGAATATAAAATACCAATTCGCCAAACAGGTAATTTTGTCAGTTCAGAAGGCTCAACAGTGCGAGTATATGTAGAAGAAGGAAGAACATTGGCGAACAGTTATGGACGTGGAGATGGTTTTAATTGGTTTATTGTGGATTCTAGAGTTGTTTTCTTTTATCTACTATAACTCTGAGTGAGTCTATTGGTGAAATAAAGCAATATACATTTTACAAATGTGAAGCATTGACAAGAATAACAATACCGGCTTCTGTTAAAGAGATACATTCAAGTTCATTTATTGGCTGTTCACATTTGAAGATTGTTCATTTAAAAAGTAAGACTCCACCAACTATATCTGATTTTCCATTTCTTTGTAGTAAGGAATATGAAGTAAATGAGGATAATGTGATTATAGGAGGTACACCACTTAAAATAATTTTATATGTACCTGCTGGATGTGAAGAAGCATATAAGAATAGTAGTTGGGCACAAAATGCAATTGAAATAATAGGTGAATAATAACAATAAAAACACAACAATTATGACAAACATTGAAGAAATACTGAGGAAATTTGGTAAATATTCTCATAGTAAAGTTCAAGATCGCGATGAAGATTATGTAATAGATCTGTGCGATGAAGTTTTGGGCTTAAAAGCTTCTCGTCAACATCGCTTTGACTTTTTAACTGGTGATACAGGATGTAAGCTTCCTGTAGATGCATATTACGAAGAAAAGAAATTGGTTGTGGAATATCATGAAAAACAACATACAGAAGATGTTCCGTTCTTTAATAGAAAGAAAACTGCCAGTGGCGTATCCCGTGGAGAACAGCGAAAAATGTACGATGAACGTAGACAAAAAGTTCTTCCAGATTATGGAATAAGTCTTATCATTATTTCATATAGTGATTTTGAGTACGACAAGCAGAAAAGAATTAAACGGGATAGAACGTCTGATTTGAAAATAGTCAAAGAAAAATTAGATAGATTCTTAAGCGAACCGGAAAATACCAAATAAATGCTTAGATTATGAAATGGAATGAACTTAAAGAATTAGTCATAGCTGAATATGACAGAAGAAATCTGAAATCCAATGTTCGTTATAGAGCGTTGGATAAAGTGGATGCTTTCATAAAAGAAAAACGTCCGGAAATGATGAGTGATGTTCATGCGTCGTTTCCTTCGGATAAAGATACTTTAAAAAAGGCGTATGAAGCATATAAAGGTAAGCAAATTAATAGCGCGGAAAGCAGTGCTATAAATGAAATCTATAATCAATTAAAATGTTGATTATAGGAATAATTTTCGTGTTGTTTCAGTGATCTGAAGTCAACGAGAAATAGTGATTTGCAAATGTTAGATATTCTTGTGCTATGATACTCCCCACCATGACCCTTTCCGAATTGACAACAGAGCTTCGGAAAGACTATAGAGAAGTCTCAGTTCGCTGGAAGGCGTTTATGCCTAAGTTTGAGAGAATGAGGAAACGACAGGCCATGTTCCCGTGGTTTTGGGAAGCGACTGTAAAAACAAAACGTAACAATAGCTGGTCTATAGTGTATTACGCCTTCACGAAGAAGGATGCTGCTTGTATATGGCCTCAAATCTATATTACTTTTCGTCATGAAAATGCCACTTGGGCGGCTTTTTTTCGTGGATGGAGAAGACAGGAGTTTTTTGTTTCTGTTCACCTCGCATTTCTTTGAACGTTATGTCGAACGGCTTTTGAAATCTTCGCGTCAAGAAATGGGGTGTATGGTAAATGACGTTGTGAAATATTTCTTCTTGAGAAACCATCACATAATGTCCAGGAAACCGGAGCTTGAAGGCAGTATAAAGGGGCTTTGTGAAGATGGAATATTTTTGGGTGACTTGCTATCGGGGGATACCGGACTTGTAAAGACGTATCTCTCACGTGATGAACTTAAGGTAAATCAATACACAGAGTATTTTGAGGCTATGATGTCTGGGATTGTTTCAGACATGTTCATGTCACGTAACAGGCATACAATGACTGATGAAGAAGAAGCCGAGCTTTCCGATGAGCATTATTCGACTTTTGTTTGGAGAGAGTTTCTTTTTAGCAGGAACAATCCGATTTGGAATGAATTATTCGTTGATTGTTTGACATTCAGAAAAGAACATCTAGAGGAGTATCGGAAGATTTCCGATATGTTTGAAATAATAGCCGACAATCGAAGGAATGCATGCTGTTGAATATACTTAGCAAGAAAGCCAAGGACTTCACATTTTCATGAGAAATCCTTGGCTTTTTACTTGAATGCTTTGCCTGAAGATTATGCTTCAGCAGGAGCTTCCTCTGTTGCCGGAGCTTCTTCGGTAGCAGCTTCTGCATTGGCGGCAGCCTCAGCTTCAGCCTTGGCAGCAGCTTCAGCAGCTTTTTTCTCAGCTACTTTCTTCGCAATTTCTTCGTTTACTTTCTTTTCAGCTTCCAAGCGAGCTTGTGCGGCAGCTTTCTTCTCAGCATCTTGCTTTGCTTTGAAAGCGTTCAAGCCATTTTGTTTGTCGGCTTTCCATGCTTCGAATTTTGCTTGTGCCTGAGCTTCGTCGAATGCGCCTTTCTTTACACCACCAAGTAAGTGTTTCATCAGGTAAACGCCTTCTCTTGACAGGATGTTTCGTACGGTGTCGGTCGGTTGTGCACCGCAGTTGACCCAATACAGGGCGCGATCGAAATTCAAATCTACTGTGGCAGGATTGGTATTCGGGTTGTAGGTACCAATTTTTTCAGTAAATCTACCATCACGTGGTGCTCTTACGTCTGCGATAACGATTGAGTAGAACGCATAACCTTTACGTCCTCTTCTTTGCAATCTGATTCTCGTTGCCATTCTTTTAAATTGTTTTTTTTGTTTGTTAATTGGATTTGAATTGTGCTAATAACTCGTATTAGCGGGCGCAAAGATAATGCTTTTATTCTGAATCAAAACTATTTGGACTTTGTTTTTTAGAGTTTTATTTCCCGAAGCCATTTTTCGAGCTCATCTGTCCACTGTCGTTTGTACGTAAAACTGTCACGGAATCCCCATCCGTGCCCTCCTGTGGGGTAGACATGCAGGGTGTAGGGGATACCGGTTTTGCCCAATTCTATTGCGTAATTCAGGCTGTTAGTCGGGGGAACAGCTTTGTCATCACTGGACAACGCGATGAAGGCAGGTGGAGTCAAAGGATTGACTTGTTGTTCCAATGAATAGTGTTTGATGTCTTCCGCGCTGGGAGATTCGCCTAGCAGGCTTTTTTGTGAGCCTTTGTGAGTATCAGCATCTGTCATTGTGATGACAGGATAAAGGAGGATTTGGAAAGCCGGACGCAGTTCTTGTGGTGCCAGATTGGCCAACGAAGCGGCTAAGTGTCCTCCGGCAGAAGCACCCATGATACCAATCTTCTTTGAATCGATATGCCAATCTTCTGTATGCTGGTGTATTATTTGGATAGCTTGGCAAGCGTCTGTGAGAGGAATATGTTTGTGCCCATTGGGCATTCTATATTTCAGTACAGCCAATGTGATGCCTTGCGTATTAAACCAGTTTGCCATGTCTGTACCTTCGTGTTCCATGGATAGATGAGAGTATCCTCCTCCTGGGCAGCAGATGATGGCCATTCCGTTGGGTTGTCTTGCTGGATAGATGTAGAGTGTTGCTTCGGATTCGTTTTCCCAAAGAGGCATGACGATAGGTTTTTGTGCGTGCATAGTCGAAAACAGTGTGAGGAGAATACCTACAAGAATATGTCTTTTCATGTTGTTCAGATTGTCTTTTAAAAGAAACGCAGACCGTCACATGTCAAGTGAGATCTGCGTTTTTGGTAGTCGAAAGATAGGTTTATTTCTTAAGATTCATGCTGGCTTTCACTAAGAAGGTTATGAGTATTGCATACATTATTATAGAAACAACTTCACTCATCGGGTTGGAAAGCCATTCGGCATTTACCAGATTTATACCTCCGAAACGCATGGCTGCACTGATAACTCCCATCAATGCTCCGCCGGCGATGAAGCCTGAAGCTAACAGCGTTCCTTTTTCGCCGCGTGCTGCATTGACAGCTTTGTCTTTGCTGCGAGTGGTTACATACCAGTTGATAGCTCCGCCGACGACAAGCGGGATGTTCAGTTCAAGCGGAATGAACATGCCCAACGCGAAAGCCAATGCCGGCACCTTGAAGTAGGTCAGTATCAGGGCGAGTACGGCGCCGATGGCATAGAGCAACCACGGTGCGCCTACACCGCTCATCAACGGCTCGATGACAGCAGCCATGGCGTTTGCCTGAGGAGCGGCAAGTTGTCCGCTGGTGAATCCGTATGTGTGATTCAGAATCATGATGACGCCGCCCACGGTGGCTGCCGATACCAATGTGCCCAAGAACTTCCAACTTTCCTGTTTCTTGGGCGTCGTCCCTAGCCAATATCCGATCTTTAAGTCAGTGATGAAACCGCCGGCCATCGAAAGTGCTGTGCAGACTACACCGCCCATAACCAATGCAGCCACCATGCCGCCTGTGCCCTTTAGTCCGACAGCCACCATGATGACAGAAGCCAGGATAAGTGTCATGAGTGTCATGCCGGACACCGGATTCGTGCCCACGATGGCAATGGCATTGGCTGCCACAGTGGTGAACAGGAAGGCGATGACAGCAACGACCAAAATCCCGACGATCGTATGTAGCAGATTGCCATCCATCACATCGAAATAGAAGAACAGTGTCACCAGTATCAGTGTCAGGATAGAGCCGATGGCTATGATTTTCATGGATAAGTCTTTTTGTGTGCGTTCCACTTCTGTGTTGCCTGTATTCTTACCCTTCATCTCTTTAGCAGCAAGGCCAACGGCTCCTTTAATTAGCCCCCATGATTTGACGATGCCGATGATGCCGGCCATTGCGATACCTCCAATGCCGATACTTTTGCCATAGGAGGCGAAAATTTGTTCAGGACTCATTTGGGAGACGGTTTGCGTGATGCTCGGATCCCACATGTTTAGTACTTGGTCGCCCCAAATGAGTGCAATGCCGGGGATGATGATGAACCATACGCTCAGTGAGCCGAAGCAGATGATGGCCGCATATTTTAATCCGACAATGTAACCCAGACCCAATACGGCTGCACCGGTATTTACTTTAAACACAAGTTTGGCTTTCTCTGCCAGCATTTCGCCCCAGCCACACACACGGGTTGTGAAGTTCTCATTCCACCATCCGAAGGTCGCTACGATGAAGTCGTAGAGTCCACCGATAAGTCCAGCCATTAATAGCGGTTTGGCTTGGCTGCCTCCTTTTTCACCTGAGATAAGAACTTGTGTTGTTGCCGTTGCTTCCGGAAAAGGATATTTGCCGTGCATGTCTTTTACAAAATATTTTCGGAAGGGGATGAGGAAGAGGATGCCCAACACACCTCCAAGCAAGGAGCTAATAAATACTTGGAGGAAATTGACTGTCATTTCCGGATACTTGGATTGCAGGATGTAGAGTGCTGGCAAGGTAAAAATAGCACCGGCCACGATAACACCAGAACAGGCGCCAATGGACTGGATGATGACATTTTCTCCCAATGCGTTCTTGCGTTTGGCTGCTCCGGATATACCTACCGCCAGAATGGCGATTGGAATAGCTGCTTCAAATACCTGGCCAACTTTCAGCCCTAGGTAGGCTGCTGCAGCCGAAAACAGAATGGCCATGCCGATGCCCCACAGCACGGACCAAAGGTTGACTTCCGGGTAATTCTTTTTCGGAGACATGACCGGTTCGTACTGTTCTCCGTCTTTCAGAGGCCTGAACGCATTTTCTGGCAGGCCTGTTTTCTTCTCTTCTTCTTTCATTTCTGTAAAAAATCAGTTTAAAGGTTTGTTTGATGAATAGTGCCTGCGTGACAGGCCCGGACAAAATTATGTAAATTTATGCTTTTGCCGATGCTTTCCCTGTGATTTTTTACCATGCGTATCCTCGGAAGGCTGTCGTATTTCCTGTTTTTTTCTTTTTCTCTAATCATTCTTGTGTTCTTTTTGGGGCTATTAGAAGACGTTTGGAAGGCTTCCTTTACGGTCTGTTATTTATCCATAGGGGGATTTTAGAAGCTGTTTTGAATTTATCGTGTGATGATTTGAGATGAGTTTTTGAGTCATTTTTGGTTCTGTGATGAGGAAGATAGCGGGCTATCTGACGAAGAACAGGAACGAAAAGGACCAAAAAATCGCCCAAAGCACACACGAAAACGGATACATCCAGTCGGGAAGAACTTTTTGTAGAAATTCAAAACAGCTTCTTAGATTTCAAGCCTTAAAGGGCGGCGACCTAGCCTTCCTTTCCGTCCATACACGGAGTCTTATCCGTTCTCGCCTACCCTCCTTTCCGTGGTCGGGCGGTGTTAAGGGACTGCCAGGTATAAAGCAGACTATTGATTTTCCATCCGCTGTTTAAATGAAATAGTCGTGTATTTCAAGTCTAAGTAAATAGTTCTTTCTTATATCGTTGATGTGAGAAGCATGCTTACTCTCATGCGGTCCGTTGTCGGTTTGCAGTCACACAAGCCGTTTTTGCGAAGTAATGGCCGAATGTAGCCCCAAAAAAGCGAAAAAATGTAAGCTCGGCGGATGTGTCCTTAAATAAATGTATTACCTTTGCAGGGAAATTGTAAAGTGGAATTTACAAAAATGACCGACATAATCAAACACCAAGGTACTGTGGAAAACATCAAGGGCACCCGTGTGCAGGTTCGTATCGTGCAAACATCGGCGTGCGCTTCTTGTTCTGCCAAGTCATTTTGCTCTTCATCCGAGAGCAAGGACAAGCTTATTGATATTTATGATGCCGATACATCGTCACTTCGTGTGGGACAAGATGTGGTGATTTGCGGCGCAACATCGATGGGTATGCGTGCTGTAGGCTTGGCATTCGGCGTACCTTTCTTGATTTTAGTAGCGGCTTTGTTTGTCTTCTATCGGCTGACTGGAGGCAATGAAGCCGTTTCTGCGTTAGGGGCTATGTTAATGCTTATTCCTTATTATGCCGTGCTCTATGTAATGAGGGGACGTATTAAACGCCACTTTTCGTTTCGAATCGAAACAAATGATTAATTAAAAATAACTAACTTATTATGAACTTAATTCTGGTTGCTGTACTTTCATTGGGAGCCATCGGGCTGATTTCTGCAGTCGTGCTGTTTGTGGCTTCCAAGAAATTTGCAGTGTATGAAGACCCACGTATTGGCCGGGTGGCGGAAGTGTTGCCACAGGCTAATTGTGGCGGATGTGGTTATCCTGGGTGTTCCGGCTTTGCTGAAGCATGTGTGAAGGCTGGTTCACTGGATGGAAAACTATGTCCCGTAGGCGGCCAAGCCGTGATGACACGTGTGGCTGCAATTTTGGGATTGGAAGCTGTTGCTACGGAACCGAAAGTCGCTGTAGTCCGTTGTAATGGCAGTTGTGAACATCGTCCGCGGATGACCCGTTATGACGGAGTGCCGTCGTGCGCCATTGCGCATGCTACGTATGGCGGCGAGACGGGATGTACGTTTGGTTGTTTAGGATGTGGCGATTGCGTCTCGGCTTGTCAGTTCGGGGCTATTCGTATGAACCCGGAAACAGGTTTGCCTGAAGTAGATGCAAATGCTTGCACAGCGTGTGGTGCTTGTGTTAAGGCTTGTCCCCGTCACATTATTGAAATTCGTCCTAAGGGCAAGAATGAACGTCGCGTCTATGTATCGTGTGTCAACAAAGACAAGGGGGCTGTTACGCGAAAAGCGTGCGAAGTGGGTTGCATTGGTTGTGGCAAGTGTGTGAAAGTGTGTCCTTTTGAGGCTATCACGCTGACGGACAATCTGGCTTATATTGACCCGGCGAAATGCAAACTATGTCGAAAGTGTGAGCAAGAATGTCCGCAAGGGGCTATCATTGCTGTCAATTTCCCTCCGCGCAAGCCCAAAGCTGAAGTACCTGTGGAGGAGACTAAAATGGAAGTAGAATCCAAGTGAATAAACATTAAATAAAATACGAACGTGAAGACATTTAGAATTGGTGGAGTACATCCAGCAGAAAATAAATTGTCAGCAGGCAAGGCTATCCAGACGCTTGGTTTGCCCAAGCAAGCCGTGTTTCCCTTGTCACAACATATCGGAGCTCCGGCGATAGCCGTCGTCAAACGTGGCGATATGGTGAAAGTCGGGACGAAGATTGCTGAGGCCGGAGGCTTTGTGTCCGCGCCTATATATTCTTCCGTATCGGGGAAGGTTAGCAAGATAGACACGGTGGTGGATGCCAGTGGTTATCGTAAGCCTGCGATATACATTGATGTAGAGGGCGACGAATGGGAGGATAGCATTGACCGTACGACTGATTTGGTTCGTGAGTGCTCGCTCTCACCAGAAGAAATCGTTGCCAAGATTAAGGAAGCCGGCGTGGTCGGCATGGGAGGAGCGTGTTTCCCGACACATGTCAAACTTTGTCCTCCTCCGGGCGCGAAAGCCGAGTGTGTCATTATCAACGGTGTCGAATGTGAACCTTATTTAACAGCAGATCATCGTCTGATGTTGGAAAAAACGGAGGAAATTCTTGTCGGTGTCACATTGCTGATGAAGGCTGTGAAGGTGACAAAGGCATATATTGGAATAGAGAGCAATAAGCCGGATGCTATCAAGTGTATGACAGAAAAGGCACAGGCTTATCCTGGCATTGAAGTCGTTCCTTTGAAGGTCAAATATCCACAAGGCGGTGAGAAGCAGTTGATTGATGCCGTCATTCGCAGGCAAGTGCCTGCTCCTCCTGCCATACCGATCAATGTTGGGGCTGTCGTTCAGAATGTGGGTACAGCGTTTGCCGTCTATGAAGCTGTGATGAAGAATAAGCCGTTATTCGAACGCATCGTGACGGTGACAGGTAAGTCTCTGAAAAATCCCTCTAATTTTCTCACACGTATGGGGACTCCCATGAGCCAGTTGATTGAAGCTGCAGGTGGAATGCCTGAAGACACGGGCAAGTTGATCGGAGGCGGTCCGATGATGGGAAAAGCATTGGTCAGCGCGGAGGTACCCATTTGCAAAGGTAGTTCTGGCGTATTGCTGATGAATGACAAGGAAGCGTCCCGAGCTGAAGTGCAACCGTGTATTCGGTGTGCGAAGTGTGTGAGTGCTTGTCCGATGGGATTGGAACCATTCCTGTTGGCCACTCTTTCGGCACATCGGGAATGGGAACGTGTGGAAAAGGAAGATGTTATGTCTTGCATTGAGTGTGGTTCTTGCCAGTTTACATGTCCGTCACATCGCCCGATGTTGGATTATATCCGGCAAGGCAAGGGCACGGTAGGTGGTATTATTCGTGCACGTAACGCTAAAAAGTAAAGGAGGAAAACTATGGCAAATAAACTAATCGTATCTTTATCCCCGCACGTTCACAACAACGATAGCGTGCAGCGAAACATGTATGGTGTACTCATCGCTTTGATTCCGGCATTACTCGTTTCGCTGATCTATTTCGGTGTGGGAGCAGCAATTGTCACGCTGACTTCGGTCGTGGCTTGCGTATTCTTTGAATGGGCTATTACAAAATTCATATTGAAACGTGAAAAAAACACGATACTTGATGGCTCAGCCATCATCACCGGTGTTTTGTTGGCATTCAACGTACCTTCTAATCTGCCAGTCTGGATTATCATCATTGGTGCGCTGGTTGCTATAGGCATTGGCAAGATGACTTTCGGCGGTTTGGGTTGTAATCCATTCAACCCCGCATTGGTCGGACGTGTGTTTTTGCTTATATCTTTTCCGGTGCAGATGACCAGTTGGCCGAAAATAGGTCAACTCACCAGTTACATTGATGCTGAAACAGCTGCCACTCCGCTTTCGCTCATGAAGCAGGCTGTTCATGGTGATACTTCTGCATTGGAACAACTTCCTTCGGCTTTCGAATTATTTATAGGTGCTAACGGAGGTTCATTGGGTGAGGTGAGTGCGCTTGCATTGCTCATCGGATTGGTCTACATGCTGTGGCGTCGTATCATCACTTGGCATATTCCTGTTTCTATATTGGCTACGGTTTTCATTTTTGCCGGATTGATGCACTTGGCCGATCCCGTAATGTATGCTTCACCGGTCGTACATTTGTTTACAGGCGGCTTGATGCTGGGTGCCATCTTCATGGCGACGGATTATGTTACTTCGCCCATGACACATAAAGGCATGATTATCTATGGTGTATGTATCGGCTTTTTGACGGTTGTCATCCGTAATTTTGGAGCTTATCCGGAAGGTATGTCGTTTGCTATCCTGATTATGAACGCATTCACTCCGTTGATTAACAACTATTGCAAACCTAAAAGATTTGGGGAGGGCAAAAAGAAATGAAAAAGTTAGAATCCTCATTTAAGAATATGGCCATCGTGCTGACAGCAGTGGCCGTCGTGGCCGGACTGTTGCTTGGATATGTGAACCAAGTGACGGCAGAACCCATTGCCCAGGCTAATGCCAAGGCGTTGAGCGATGCCATTGCGTTGGTAGTGCCAGGCTTTGACAACGAACCGGCAGCCAATCCCGACACTGTCGAAGTCGACGGCGTGAATTATGTGGTTTATAAGGCGACGAAGGGAGGCCAATTCATCGGAGCTGCGGTGGAATCATCTGCCAATGGATTTGGTGGGGCATTGAATGTTTTGGTCGGATTTGATGCTGAAGGCAATATCATCGACTACTCGTTGCTCAGTCATGCCGAGACTCCGGGATTGGGATCTAAAGCTGCCGATTGGTTCAAGAAAGGTAGCAAAGGCGACATTACCGGACGTAATCCCGGCAAGGCATCCCTCTCTGTGAGCAAAGACGGGGGTGAAATCGATGCCATCACGGCATCGACCATCACTTCACGGGCTTTCCTTAAAGCTGTCAATGCAGCCTATGCGGCTTATGCCAAGCAAAACGGCATTGACGCCGGTGACGCTCTGAATGGCACGACGGGAGCTACTTCACATGTAGAACAAAATTAAGAAAGGAGCATACACAATGAACAACTTCAAAGTATTGATGAACGGCATCGTGAAGGAAAATCCCACGTTCGTTCTTCTTTTGGGAATGTGTCCCACGCTGGGAACAACATCCTCGGCACTCAACGGCATGGGCATGGGACTTGCCACGGCTTTCGTGTTGATATGTTCCAATGTCGTCATCTCATTAATAAAAAATCTGATTCCAGACATGGTGCGTATCCCGGCCTATGTAGTGGTCATCGCTTCGTTTGTTACTCTCCTCCAGATGGTAATGCAAGCGTATGTCCCCGGATTGTATGCCACGCTCGGACTGTTTATCCCTCTGATTGTGGTCAACTGTATCCTTTTAGGGCGTGCTGAAGCTTTTGCAGCCAAAAACGGCGCCATCCCTTCTTTCTTCGACGGACTTGGTATGGGCTTAGGCTTTACCATCGCATTGACCATCCTTGGTGGTGTGCGCGAGTTTTTGGGTACGGGAAAATTCTTCGGCTTCACCATCATGCCCGAGGACTACGGCATGCTCGTCTTCGTGCTTGCTCCCGGAGCATTTATCGCCTTGGGTTATCTCATCGCCATCGTGAACCGTATAAAGAAAGCTAAATCCTAAAACTGCAGACTTATGGAATACGTATTGATATTTATCACAGCCATTTTTGTGAACAACATCGTGTTGTCACAGTTCTTGGGCATATGTCCCTTCCTGGGCGTATCCAAGAAGGTGGAGACAGCTTGCGGCATGGGCGCGGCCGTGGCTTTCGTGTTGACCATCGCCACGATTGTCACCTATCTCATTCAGAAATTCGTGCTCGACGCTTTCGGCATAGCCTATTTGCAGACCATCGCCTTCATCCTTGTCATTGCCGCTTTGGTGCAAATGGTGGAAATCATCCTGAAGAAAGTTTCCCCTGCGCTTTACCAGGCGCTGGGTGTTTTCCTTCCCCTGATTACGACCAACTGTTGCATCCTTGGTGTGACTATCCTGGTCATCCAGAAGGATTTTGACCTGCTCACGGGTGTGGTCTATGCCTTCTCCACGGCATTGGGTTTTGCCTTGGCGCTCATTGTCTTTGCCGGCATCCGTGAACAGTTGGCATTGGTCAACATACCCAAGGGTATGCGCGGCATGTCCATCGCTTTGGTGACCGCCGGCCTGTTGGCTATGGCCTTTATGGGTTTCTCGGGTGTGGACAAAGGCTTGTCTTCGCTGTTCGGACTGGATTGACGGAATCATATCCTTGCTGACGAGGTGGGGGAACGGACGAAGCCTGAAGAGGCTGCAAGTTCGTTCCTCCGCCTTTTTTTGCAGCTGCTTCCGTAAGTTTCTGTCGGAATCTACAGAGGTTTCTGTCGAAATATACGTAGACTTCCGTCGAAACATACGTAGGTTTATATTGGAAACATACGTAGATTACCTATATAAATATACGTAGATTTATGATGTAAATATACGTATATTTCAGGTGCAAATATACGTATGTTTCCAATGCCGTCATACGTAGATGGCCGTCGTTGGGTGCGCGGAGGGCCTTGGACAACAGTTGGGAGAAGGGCTTGGACCGACTTTGTCGTCTGTATTTATTCATTAAAAATATATGGTCGGCCGGGCTTCGTTTTCCAATGATTTTTCTACCTTTGCGGGTGATTAGAATCAGAAAACGTATGATAACGCCACTTGTGATTTTAGCAGCAACGATGGGAAACCGATATGGCGGCCTCAAGTATCTTGACGGAATCGGGCCGCATGGCGAGACCATCCTTGACTATTCGGTCTATGATGCCATCAAGGCGGGCTTCCGGCGTATTGTGTTTGTCATCAATCCTTCTTTTGAAACCGCATTTAAAGAAAACATATCTTCCAAGTATGCATCGGTCGTCGACGTCGATTATGTCTACCAGGATGTGACTGACGTGGCACAGGAGTTGCGCTCGCCCAAGCGTACGCTGCTGTGGGGGTCAGCTCATGCTTTGCTCCGTGGGCGGGAACAGCTTGACGGAGCACCTTTCGGTGTGATTAATGCTGTGAATTTCTATCAGCGCGAAAGTTTTGAATTGCTTTACCAAGGTTTACAGAGGCTTGCGAGCACGTCGGACGACGCTTTTCTTGTGGGTTACAAGCTTGTCAATGTGATGCCGGAATCGGGCGGTGCAAATCGTGGTATCTGTCAGTTGGACAGCGACGGACGTTTGCTTCGCGTCGACGAATTGTCTGGTGTGGAGCGTGTCGGTGGGCATCCGATGTACAAGGATGCGGGAAACTGTTGGGTGAATCTGGATGAAGATGCTTGTGTGTCAATGAATATGTGGGGCTTTACGCCGCGTGTGTTTGCGCCCTTGGCTGCCGGATTTGACCGTTTCATCAGGGAGCATGGGCATGATGCTAAGCGTGCCTATATCTTGCCGGATTTTGTCAATGAGCTTATTGCCGGCGGTGCATGTGTGAAGAACGTGCCGACGGAGGCCCAATGGATGGGGCTGGTGTCCCCTGATGACAAGATACAGGCCTTGCTGCGTATCAACGAACTGATACGCAAGGGAGTATATCCCTCAAGATTATTTGCTGAAAGTAACATGTAATTTAAATAAAGCAAACGACAATATGAAAGGTAAGATTTTAGTAACGGGTGGAACGGGATATATAGGTTCCCATACGGTGGTGGAGCTTCAGCAGAGCGAATATGAAGTCGTCATCGTGGATAACTTGTCTAATTCGCGTGCTGATGTGGTGGACTATATTGGTCAGATTACGGGCGTGCGTCCGGCTTTCGAGCAAGTCGATTGTCTGGACCGTCCGGCTTTGGAAGAGGTGTTCTGCCGCCACCAGGGCATAGAAGCCATCATTCATTTTGCGGCCAGCAAGGCTGTGGGCGAATCGGTGCAGAAGCCTTTGTTGTACTATCGTAACAATATCGTATCGCTCATTAATTTGTTGGAATTGATGCCGAAATATGGCGTGAAGGGTATTGTCTTCTCTTCTTCCTGCACGGTTTACGGCCAACCTGACGTCTTGCCGGTGACGGAAGAAGCTCCGATTAAGAAAGCTGAGTCTCCTTACGGCAATACCAAACAAATCAATGAGGAGATTATTCACGACACGGTGAAGTCCGGAGTCCCGATGAATGCCATCCTGCTTCGCTATTTCAATCCGATAGGTGCTCATCCGAGCGGCTTGATAGGCGAGTTGCCCAATGGAGTGCCAATGAATCTGATTCCTTATCTGACGCAGACAGCCATTGGTATCCGTGAACAGTTGAGTGTGTTTGGAGATGATTATAACACACCTGACGGTTCTTGCATACGTGACTATATCAATGTTGTCGATTTGGCCAAGGCTCATGTGTATGCCATAGCCCGTATGCTTGAAGGTAAGCAGGACGAACAAGTGGAAGTGTTCAACATTGGCACAGGACGAGGTGTTTCTGTGTTGGAACTCATTCACACGTTCGAATCGGCTACAGGAGTCAAGTTGAATTATCGTATAGTCGGACGCCGTGCAGGTGACATTGAGCAGGTGTGGGCTGATCCGGCCAAGGCTAACAAAGTACTAGGTTGGCATGCCGAGACTGGTTTGGACGACACCCTGCGTTCGGCTTGGAATTGGCAGTTGAAGCTTCGTGAGCGTGGCATTCAGTGACCGCTAACGAGGCATAACGTATGATATACCCCTCCCAATCTCTTTTTGCAGGAAGAGGTGGGGAGGGGTTGCTTTTTATCTCCCGTCTGCGAATTCCTTGCCGCATGCGCTGTTTTTACTACTTTTGCATGCGAAAGACAAACAATATGGATATAGCTTCACCTTCCTCTCATCCCAAGGCTGCATTTCTTATAGGAGCGGCCACGTCGAACAGCGGCAAGACGACGTTGACCATCGGATTGCTTCGTGCGCTGCGTGAACGTGGCCTTTGCGTACAGCCGTTCAAGTGTGGTCCTGACTATATTGACCCTAAGTATCATGCTGTCGCGTCGGGACGGACATCGGTCAATCTGGATACATGGCTGTCTTCTCCGGAACATGTCGGCAGGCTGTTTGCCCGTTATGGGGGGACATCCGATGTATCCGTAGTGGAAGGAGTTATGGGATTGTTTGACGGATACCGGGCCGATCAAGGTAGCAGTGCCGAGATTGCCCGTTTGCTTGGTATCCCGGTCGTGCTGGTGGTCAATGCCAAGTCTGTGGCTTACTCTGTCGCGCCATTGATTTATGGTTTCAAGCATTTTGACCCGTCGGTGCGTGTGGCTGGTGTCTTGTTCAACCAAGTAGCTTCGGCCAGTCATGCCTCTTTCCTGCAAAAGGCTTGTGAAGATGCTGGAGTCCCCTGTCTGGGCTATTTGCCTCGCATGAAGGAAATCGAGTTGCCGTCCCGTCATTTGGGACTCACGTTGGAAGCGGCTTATCAGTTGGACTCCTTCTCGCAGCGTATTGCCGATGCTTTAGTGCAACATGTGGACATGGACCGCCTGGTGGAGCTATGTGCGTGGCAACCGATAGGAGAAAATGCATTGTCTCTTGTCGGGAACGCACCGTCACCGATGACATGTACATGGGAAGGAGGTATATGTCGCATAGCAGTTGCACGTGATGATGCGTTCAACTTTACCTACCACGACAATCTGGAACGTCTGGCCGAAGTCGGAGAGCTTACCTATTTCAGCCCGATGCATGACATCGCATTGCCTGAAGCCGACTTTGTCTATCTGCCGGGAGGTTATCCGGAGTTCTTTTTGCATGAGTTGGCCGCCAATCGGACCATGCTGGAAAGCATCCGCTCTTATATCGAAAATGGTGGCTATTTGCTGGCAGAATGCGGAGGGATGATGTATCTTTGCGACCGCATTTGCGGTATGGATGCCATGTCTTATCCCATGGTGGGTGTCTTGCCTTTGGAAGCAACGATGCAAGGGATGAGGCTGCATTTAGGTTACCGGATGTTGCAGCATGGCGATGAGACCTTTCGAGGACATGAGTTTCATTACTCGGACGTTCGTCCGTTGGCCGGGGCTGCAAGCCTGCGGTCCATAGCAAGCCAGCGGAATGCCCGAGGCGAAGCCGTGCCCACTGCGCTATATCGCTACAAGAACGTCTTGGCCGGATACACCCATTTGTATTGGGGAGAAAGCAATCTCTTTGATTTGTTTATGGAATAAAAGAAAGAATCGAATAAATGACAGTGACCAATATGACACGCCTGCATCCTCTGATGCTCGCAGGGACGGGCAGCGATGTGGGCAAGAGTATTCTTGCGACAGCCCTTTGTCGCATTTTTAGGCAAGATGGGTTTCATCCAGCTCCTTTTAAAGCACAGAATATGGCACTCAACTCATACGCCACGCCCGAAGGACTGGAGATAGGCCGCGCACAGGCCGTACAAGCCGAAGCTGCCGGGATTCCTTGCCACACAGATATGAACCCCTTGCTGCTGAAACCAAGCTCTGACCGGACATCACAGGTCGTGCTCAACGGCCGTCCCATCGGTAACCGGGATGCGTATGATTATTTCCGGCGTGAGGGACGGGATGTCCTGCGCCAGGCCGTGCATGCCGCCTATGACAGGCTGGCTGCCCGCTATAATCCGGTCGTGATGGAAGGGGCCGGCAGCATCGCGGAGATTAACCTGCGGGATTCGGATTTGGTCAATATGCCTATGGCACGATATGCCGGTGCTGACGTGATTTTGGTGGGAGACATCGACCGGGGAGGCGTCTTTGCCAGTGTCTATGGTTCCATCCTGTTGCAGAAGCCGGAAGACCGGGCCAGAATCAAGGGTATTATCATTAACAAGTTCCGGGGAGATCTCCGCCTGTTCGAGCAGGGACGGAGTATGCTCGAAGACTTGTGTCATGTGCCTGTTTTGGGGGTCATTCCCTATATGGACATACAAATCGACGAAGAAGATTCCGTCGACCTCCGCAACAAACACTTCCAATCCGCGCAGGGAAAGGTGAATGTCGCGGTCGTCCTGCTGCGCCATTTGTCGAACTTTACCGACTTCAATACCCTGGAGCGCGACGAACGGGTGCATTTGTATTACACAAACAACATCGAGGAGCTGGAGAAGGCTGACATCATCCTCCTGCCGGGAACGAAAAGCACCCTGAGCGACCTGTATGAACTGCGGCGCAACGGTGTGGCGCAAGCCATCCAGCGTGCCAGCCGACGGGGAGCCACCGTGTTCGGTATCTGTGGAGGCTATCAGATGATGGGCCGGGAGGTCTGCGACCCTGACGGTGTCGAGGGCGACATCACCCACCTGCCCGGGCTGGGACTGCTCCCCGTGACGACCACGATTACGGGAGAGAAAGTCACGCGGCAGGTGGAATTCTGTTTTCGCGATGCATCCACCCTCTGCCGCGGATATGAGATTCACATGGGGCGGACTTGCCTGGCGGACGAGGATGGCGCACGGACGCTCAACATCTTTCCCGACGGGACGTCCGAAGGCTGCTGCCTCGGAGAGCGGTGCATGGGGACATACATCCACGGTATTCTCGACAACCGGAGCGTCATCGACGCCCTGCTCGCCCCGCACGCAGCCCGATTGGACTCCTCGGCGGCATTGGACTACGAGGCTTTCAAGAACGAACAATATGATAAACTGGCGGCTCATGTCAGGGCACACCTGAACATGCCGTTGCTATATAAAATCCTGCAAAATAATGATTAACGGACATGGCGACGACCTCTATCGGTATACGACGCCGATAACGAGCAATTTCAGTTCCAACGTGTTTTGCGGCATCGACCACAGTGTGCTCTTCCAGCGTCTGGCCGATGCCCTGCCGCGCCTTTGCAGTTACCCTGAACCTGAGCCGGCTTCGCTGGAATCCGCTTTGGCCGCATTCTTCCGCGTCCCGGCGGATTCGGTCTGCTTCACCAATGGCGCGACGGAGGCCATCTACCTCATCGCCCAAGCCTTCCGCGGACGGAAAAGCGCCGTCTGGATGCCCACCTTCAGCGAGTACGCAGACGCCTGCCGACTCCACGGACACCGTGTGTCCAGCTTCTACACTTATGAGGGCCTGCCCTCCGATGCCGACATCGCATGGCTCTGCAACCCGAACAACCCGACCGGGGAGGCCCGCGACCATGCCCGGCTGAGGGATTGGATTACGTCACACCCTCATACACTCTTCGTCATCGACCAGTCCTACGAAGCCTTCACGCTGAAACGCCTTTTCTCCATCGAGGAAGCGGCCCGGATGCCCAACGTCGTCCTCATCCACTCGCTGACCAAACACTTTGCCATCCCCGGCCTTCGTGCCGGTTACCTGACCGCCTGCACCGAAGTCATGCGGCTGATTCGGCCCCAGCGCATGCCGTGGTCGGTCAATGCACTGGCCGTTGAGGCCGGATTTTATGCCTTGGATGAGAAGTTTGCCCTGCCGTTCGACCTCGAAGCCTACCTGAGGCTGAAGGACGAGTTTGCCGACGATTGGCGGCGGACGGGCCTGGCCGACGTCTGGGACAGCGATACGCATTTCTTCCTTCTCCGACTGCGTTCGGGCAAGGCCTCGGCATTAAAAGACTTCCTGGCTCGTCGCCACGGGATTTTGATTCGCGATGCTTCCAACTTCGAAGGCCTCGATGCCGCCTGTTTCCGCCTTGCCACCCAACGACGGGAGGAGAACCGTGCCCTCATTGGTGCGTTCATGGAGTGGATGGCAGAGCCTTGAATGTAATCATGTGAGCCGATGATAGCGACAATCTTTCACATCTTTCCCCTGCTGGGCGGCTGGATGCTCGACCTCATGCTGGGTGACCCTGCCCGATTGCCACACCCGGTCGTGGGTTTCGGGCGGCTGATTTCCACTGGAGAACGCCGTTGGAACAGAGGAAGCCGCCGCATGCTGAAGGGCGGCGCGCTGGCCCTCTGCCTGATAGCGGGCGCATACGTCTTGACCGCAGCCCTGCTCCGTGGGGCGGAGGCCGTCGGCGGATGGTGGGCAGAGGCCGGAGTCTCGGCCCTGTTGGTCTTCTACGGTTTGGCCGGGACGACGCTCCGTCGCGAGGTACGCGACGTGTTCCGTGCTGTCGACCGCTCGTTGGCTGACGGGCGCAGGCAGGTCGCCCGCATTGTGGGGCGCGACACCGGCGGGCTTTCAGCCCAAGAGGTGCGCACTGCCGCCTTGGAGACATTGGCCGAAAACCTCAGCGACGGCATCGTCGCCCCCCTCTTCTGGTATGCGCTGCTGGGCGTGCCGGGCATGATGGCCTATAAGATGGTCAACACGCTCGACTCGATGATTGGCTATCGGACCGAACGCTTTGCCCGCTTCGGATGCGTGGCTGCTCGGATTGACGACGTGGCCAACTATGTGCCTGCCCGACTGACGGCCCTGCTCATGGTCTTGGTCAGCGGGAGACCCTCGCTCCTTCGCTTCGTGGCCCGCTACGGAAGGCAGCATGCCAGTCCGAATTCGGGCTATCCGGAAGCTGCGCTCGCGGGGATTCTCGGCTGTCGGTTCGGCGGTCCGCACGACTATTTCGGGACGACATTTTGGAAGCCTTACATCGGGGAGACCGAACGCTGCCTGACGACGGCTGACATGAAGCGGGCCTTGCGCGTCAACTTTTGGGCGGAGGTATGGATGGTCGTGCTCGTGTCGCTGGTGTCGATTCTCTGTTGAGCGGAGAGGGGATTGGCGAATAGTTGTATTCTTTTTTCACTGTGATTCCGATGAATGGAAGGAAAGTGCCGATAGCGCTTTCCGAAGCCTTTTTGGGGTATGGAGAATGGTACGGAACGATTCCCGGAATCCTTCCGTACCATTCCTAGAATCGTTCCTAACCATTCCCGGAAAGGGTTGGGAGGCTTCATGCCGTGGTCAGAACATCTTCCGGACAGTCTTTTAGTTTGTAAACAAAATTATCAGTCAGGATTTCTCTCATCCCTGCATCTTGTTTATAGCCACTTTCAGAAGCCGATGGTGAAGTGTCAGTTTAGGTCGGGGGAAAAGGTGCGAAGCCGGGACGAGGTTTGGAGGAATGCTATCAGACGCGGATGACGCGGGAAGTACGGATGATTGATTACGTATCCGTCTTGCCCGCGTCACTCGCGTCTGAAAAGTTTTGTTATGTTTGTAGCCCCGCGCAGGGGCGCAGGGTCATTACATGGATTCCTCGATGAGTCGGATTTGCTGTTCCAGCAGCTCCAAGTCGGCCTTGAGCTTGTCGACCTTGCGGGTGATTTCGCTGACGAGGCTGTTTCCTTTCTTGGAGGAGCTTGTGAGGAAACCTAAATTGTTCTCGTATGTTTGGATTTCGTTCTTCTTTATTTCATATTGGCGTATCAGGCGGTCGCGCTCCCTTTGCAATGCGTTGCCCTCTTTTCCGCCCTGGTCTTTGATGTTGGATTTCAGGTTCGCAAGTCGGCGTTGCGCCGCCGTGAGGTTCAGGCTGTCAAACAGTTGGTCCACAAGTCTGTGGAATTCCTTGTAAAGTCTGTCCTTATCCTTGAAAGGCACATGCCCCGTGTTGTTCCACTCCTTGATGGCATCGCGCACGGCCTTTTCCGTATCTTCGTCGTGTGGGGCTTCGAGCAGTGCGTTCAGTCGTTCGATGAGCGCTTTCTTCTTGTTGAGATTGTCGATTTCTGCCGAATGCTGTGAGGAAGTGGCCTTTTTCTTTTGGTCGAAGAAGTAGTCGCATGCTGAGATGAATCGCTTCCACACGGTGTCGGAATACTTTTTCTGCACAGGACCGATGGCTTTCCATTCTTTTTGCAGTCGTGTCAGTGTCTCGGATGTGCTCTTCCAGTCCGTGCTGTCTTTCAAGGCTTCAGCCTGTTCGCAAAGGGCCTTTTTACGTTCAAGGTTTTTGCTGAGCTCTTCTTTCAATTTCTTGTAGTATTCACCCTTGCGTTTGAAGAATTCATCACATGCGGAGCGGAAACGCTCGAATATCTTGACGTTCATCTTTTGCGGGGCGAAGCCGATGGTTTTCCATTTGGCTTGTAGTGCCAGGACTTCCTTCGTCTTGTTTTCCCAGTCGAGGAATGTCTTCAGTTGGTCATATTCCGTTGCCTCCACGATTTCGCAGATGACAGTCTTTTGGTCCAAGTTATGCTGTTCTTCAGCTTTCAGTCGCTCGAAGTGTTGCTGGTGGCGTCGGTTGACGACAGTGGAGGCTGCTTTGAAACGCGCCCACACGCTTTCACGTAAATCTTTGGCTACAGGTCCCGTGTCGCGGAATTCCTGGTGCAGTTTCTGTAGTTGGTGGAAGGCAGACACCACGTCTGGTTCGTTGGCCAGCCGCTCGGCTGCTTCGCAAAGGTGGGTTTTGATTTCGAGATTCTTCTTAAAGTCGTAGTCGCGGAATTCGTTGTTCAGTTTCAGAATGTCATAAAACTTTTCCACCTGTACCTGATAGCTTTTCCATAATTCGTTGACCTTGTTGGCCGGAAGCAGTTTGATTTCGTTCCATTCCTGTTGCAACTGTTTGAACGTGTTGTAGTTCTTATTGGCATCTTCCGGACTCTCTATCAGTTCTTTAATCTTCTCGATGATAGCAAGTTTCTTTTGGAGGTTGTCTTCTTTCTCGTGTTCTTGTTGGGCGAAGAGTTCGTTGCGTTTTTCCTTGATGGTCTTCATGATGTCCTTATAGGCCTCTTCATCGGGGTCGGGAGCAGGAATGAAATCATTTTCACTTCCGCCATTTTCGACAAAAGCCTTTTGGGCTGCGTCCGTTTCTGCTTTATGCAGTTTATAGAAATTTTGCTTCAGGAAGTCAAGTTCCGATTTGGTTGCGCTCTCGATATCTTGAGCTAATTCTTTTAGACGTTCGATGATTTCGGCCTTTGAGGATTTTGGTTCGTAGGCAACGGCTTTATTATTTTCTGTATCCGCAGGCTCAAGGTTGTCCGTTTGGGGTGTTTCTTGAGGTACTGTTTGTGTAGTGTGTTCTTCCAAATTCTCTGAATTCAGAGTAGCATTGGCATTAAGAGAGTCCGTCATTGTTGAAAACGTTTTTTTGTGATTAAGGGATTTATCCCAATGTATTATAGGCTACAAATTAAAGCAATAAAAAATTCATATCATAACAAAATCTGTGTTTTTTTGCGTCCTATGCCAATAATTCTGTGACTCCCATGTAGATCATCATGCCGATGATGTCATTGGTAATGGAGATAAACGGTCCGGTTGCGATGGCAGGATCAATTTTCAATTTCTCCAAAGTCATAGGTACCAGCGTTCCGAAAATGGAGGCAAACATGACGACGCAGAACAAACTGATGGAAACAGAATAGGTCACTGTGCTAGTCGCTCCGAAGCGGACGAAGTTATAAATGTAGACCAGCATGGAGATGATTGTTGCATTGATTAGGGCAACGACTGATTCCTTGGTGATTTGCCTGAATGTTTTGCCTGCATCCAGCGAACTGTTAGCCAATCCTTGTACGACAAGTGCTGATGACTGTGTACCGACATTACCTCCTGTGCCACCGATGAGAGGAATATAAAGAGCCATTTCTGGGTGAGCTGCAAATACGCTGTCGAAGTTTCCTAATATGACAGAGTTGCATATTCCTCCGATCATGCCGATGAGTAGCCACGGCAGGCGTGCACTGGTTTGACGGAATACATTGTCATCCGTCTCGACATCTTGCGAGAGACCGGATGCCAACTGGTAGTCACGTTCTGCTTGTTCACGGACTTCATCCATGACGTCGTCTACGGTGATTCGCCCGACCAATCGTCCGATGCTGTCTATGACCGGGACTGCAACCAAGTCATATTTTTCGATGATTTGTACTACTTCTTCGATAGGCGTGTCGACATGTACGGAGACCGGGTCTTTTTTCATCACATGTTTTACCTTGGAGACAGATGGGCTGGTAATCATCTTTTTCAGGGGGAAAACGCCTTGTAGCCGTTCGTCGTCGTCAATGACATAGACATAGTAGATTTCGTCCATTTCTTCTGCTTGCAGGCGCATCTCCCGAAGGCATTCGGGCATACTCCAGTTTTCATTGACGGTGACCATTTCTGTGCCCATCAGACCTCCGGCTGTGTCTTCGTCATATTTCAGAAGGTCGACGATGTCGCCGGCTTGTTCTATGTCTTCGATGTGTGAGAGCACCTCTTCCTGCTTGTCTTCATCCATGTCACGGATGATGTCGACAGCATCGTCTGAATCCATGTAGTCGACAAAGCGCTTGGCAATGGTTTCAGAAGGAAGGATATCCAAGTATTTTTTTCGTGCATCTTCGTCCATTTCGATAAGGACATCTGCTGCTTTTTCATTGTCCAGTTGATGGAATATGAAGCGGGCTTCGTCCGTATCGAGTTCATTGCACAATTCAGCCAAATCGGCAGGGTGAAGATCGGCCAACAATTCTTTCAGTTGGGCCGAATCTTTCTGCTCGATGAGTTCGCTGATTTTATGTATAAAGTCTTTTTCTATTTCCATGCCTTTGAAGAGTTATGCCTGATTTTTTTCAGCTGTTTCGGCCAAAGCATTGCTTGCCATGTTTGTCAAATCTATAAATTCCTGAATAGAAAGCTGTTCTGGACGCTTGTTAAATATTGGTTCGGCGTACAAGGGACAGTCTTTTCCTAGAATTGGCTTGATGGAGTTCCGTAAGGTTTTACGGCGTTGATTGAAAGTCGTTTTCACAATTTGCTTAAACAGTTTTTCGTCACACCCCAATGTTTGTGTGTCATTGCGTGTCATACGGATTACAGCACTTTTCACTTTAGGGGGAGGGTTAAAGACATGCTCATGCACGGTGAACAAATACTCCACTTTGTACCATGCTTGGATAAGTACGCTCAAGATGCCATAGGCCTTCTTCCCGGGGGAGGCAGCAATACGTTCTGCCACTTCCTTTTGTATCATGCCCGTACAACACGGAATGAGGTTCTTGTTGTCGAGCATCTTAAAGAATATCTGACTGGAGATGTTGTAAGGATAGTTTCCTGTTAAGACGAACGGATGTCCATCGAATAGTTGTGTTAAATCCATTTTAAGAAAATCGTATTCGATGATGTTGCCCTTTAAAGTCGGGAAATTTTCATTCAGATAACCCACAGACTCATAATCTAGTTCCACAACCTTTATGGGACGTTGTTTAGGCAATAGGAATTGGGTTAATACTCCCATGCCCGGACCTACTTCCAATATGGGCAATCCGGGACAAACATCCACAGTGTCGGCAATGTCTTGTGCGATTTGCAGGTCTTTTAAGAAATGTTGTCCTAAGAATTTTTTCGGTCTTACTAGTCTCATAGGCCTTATTTTTGGTTGATTTGTATGTGAGTTGTTTTATATCCTTTTATCTTTGCAGCAATTTGCAATATGCAAAGTTACATAGTTTCACATAATATTAAGGTACATCTCTTGAAAAAGATACTAAATACTTGTTTGAAAATTGTGCTTCCGTTTTTATTGGGAGGTGCCATTATGTATCGGACTTATCGTGATTTTGATTTGTCACAAGTTGGACGGATACTGCGTCAGATGGATTGGTTCTGGATGGTTGTATCTCTGATTTTTGGAGTGTTGAGTCATGTGCTGCGTGGTTGGCGTTGGAAACAGACGCTTGAACCCATGGGCGAACATGCACGTTTGAATAATTGTGTAAATGCGATTTTTGTATCGTACGCCAGCAATATGATTATCCCGCGTTTGGGCGAAATTTCTCGTTGCGGTGTTTTGACTAAATATGATGGAGTTTCTTTCTCTAAAGCTTTGGGGACTGTGGTGACAGAGCGCTTGATAGACAGCTTGTGTGTATTGGCGATTATAGGGGTCACATTGCTGCTCAATATTCATGTATTTGATGCATTTTTCGCTAAGACCGGCAGTAACTTCCACTCATTGGGTGATCTGTTTTCTTCACCAATTATATATATAGTAGGAGCATCCATACTGGCCTTTTTGGTTTTGCTCTATTTCTTGATTCGCAAATTTACTTTCTTTAGCAAGATTAAGGGAATTATGAGCAATGTTTGGGAGGGGATACTTTCGCTACGCAAAGTGGAGAACCTGCCATTGTTTGTGTTTTATACGGTTGCTATTTGGGCCTGTTATTTCTTTCATTTCTATCTGACGTTTTATTGCTTTGATTTTTCGGCGCATCTTGGTTGGATGGCCGGCTTGGTCATGTTTGTCGGAGGCAGTATAGCTGTGCTTGTCCCCACGCCAAACGGAGCCGGACCTTGGCACTTCGCTGTCATCTCCATGATGAGTCTTTATGGGGTAAGTTGGGAAGATGCAGGAATTTTTGCCTTAATTGTGCATGGTATTCAAACATTATTAATAATTTTGTTAGGCATTTACGGTTTAGCGGTTCTGCCGTTTACTAACAAGAGGTGAAAAACGGGGTTGAGAGGCTCTTCTCTCTTTCAGTTTGTCATTTTGAGCGTAAGGAGCAGAAGGAACGTAATGCAATAATAAATTTAAAACCTTAAATAATATGAGTACGATTCTGTCATTAGCTCCACAAAATGTGTGGAAGCATTTTCACAGTCTGACCCAAGTGCCCCGTCCTTCTGGTTTTATGGGGCCGGTTCAAGAGTTTTTGCTTCAGTTTGCCAAGAGTGTTGGTGTGGAAGCATTTAAAGATGAAGTGGGAAACATCATCATGCGTAAGCCGGCTACTCCGGGCATGGAAGACTGCAAAGGCATTATTCTTCAAGCACACATGGACATGGTGCCACAGAAAAATAATGATGTAGTGCATGATTTCGAAAAAGATCCTATCGAAACGTTTGTAGATGGTGAATGGGTGAAAGCTAAGGGGACGACCTTAGGGGCTGACAATGGTATGGGTGTGGCTGCCATCATGGCTGTCATGGAAGACAAGACTTTGAAGCATGGAGACCTCGAAGCTCTCATCACGCTTGATGAAGAAACAGGCATGTATGGTGCTTTTGGATTGAAACCGGGCACTCTTAACGGACAAATTCTGCTGAATCTTGACTCAGAGGAAGAAGGCGAACTGTATATCGGTTGTGCTGGAGGCGTTGACGTGACGGCAAGTTTGGAATACAAAGATGAAGCTGCCCAAGCCGCACATATCGCCATTAAGGTTATATTGAAAGGCTTGCGTGGTGGACACTCCGGACTGGAAATCAATGAAGGTCGTGCGAATGCAAACAAATTGATGGCACGCTTTGTGCGTGAAGCCATCACTTCGTGTGAAGCGCGGTTGGCATATTGGTGTGGCGGAAACATGCGTAATGCCATTCCTCGTGAGGCTGACGTGATTTTGACTCTTCCGGAGGCATGTGAGGCTAAGTTCCTCGAACTGGTTAAGCAGTTTGAAGATATGTTTAAGGAAGAATACCAAGCCATCGAAACATCACTTTCTTTCAAGGCTGAGCGTACGGATAAACCGTCGACTGTCGTTCCGGAAGAAATTCAAGACAATCTCGTTGACGCCATTTATGCTTGCCAAAACGGCATTTGCCGCATGATTCCAACCATTCCCGACACGGTGGAGACTTCATCCAACCTTTCCATTGTTACCATTGCTGAAGGTAAGGCACAGTTCTGTCTGCTCGTACGTAGCTCTTCAGAGACAATGAAGATGTATCGTGCCACTTCGCTGGAAAGCTGTTTCGCGATGGCTGGTATGAAGGTAGAGATGAGCGGAAGCTATTCCGGATGGAATCCCGATGTCGAGTCGCCCATCCTGAAAGCCATGGTGAAGTCGTATAAAGAGCAGTTTGGCACAGAGCCCGCAGTGAAAGTCGTACATGCTGGTTTGGAATGCGGCATCATTGGAGCTATTGTTCCCGGGTTGGATATGATTTCCTTCGGTCCGACTTTGCGTTCGCCTCACTCTCCTGATGAACGCGTGCTGATTTCTTCGGTCAAGAAGTTCTATGAGTTCTTGGTTGCCACGCTGGCCAATGCTCCTAAGAAAGTCTGATGACTGACTGCTGCAGGATGCAATATTGATAATTAAGAAAATTCCCTACTCTCGCAAGCATGTGCTAGAGAGTGGGGAATTTTTTTGTTGACTAGCCTTTTTTCTTGATATATCCCGCTAAGTTCTCAAAAAGGACAGAAAAATCTGTTCGCCATAAATCAATAATTGTATCAAAGTTTAATAACCGAGGTTTGGATTAAACCCAAATCGGTCATTAGCACGTTTGTTCAAACTCTTTGGCCGCTTTTCGATTTCTGCCGGCATCTTTTCCCGCCCTTTCCCTTGACATAGCCCGCTATGCCTTCGGAAAAGGACAGAAAAATCTGCCTGGCATAAATCAAAAATCGTCTCAAAGCCTACTGACCGATTTGGGTTAAAAGTACGATTAAGGCATTTATAGGGGATAAACTAGAAACGTCAGATAAAGCTTTTGAGGAAAGATGCACTAAGAGTGGCAGAAACGTAGAAGTTAAGGGTAGGCGAGCACGGAAAGGAATCGGTCCGCGAGCCGATTCCTTTCCGTCCGAGGTCGCAATACAGACGATGCGCATGCAGGATTGATAGGGGAGCAATCCTTTAAATGTTAAAACTACGCTTATTTTTGAGTTTTTCTGTTTGAAGAAGTTGCTTAACTTGAATTATTGTTATCTTTGCCCACAGAAAACTAATTAGTCATTTATTTGTTAACCTAGAAAACATGGAAAGTAGGACAAGATCTGTGCATCCGAAAGATGATGCCATGAAGACCCGCGTGTGCGGTCGTTCACTCTTTGTATGGGGGTTGTCAGCAGCTTTGTTTTCTCTTCCTTTAGCTGCAGAAAATGCGTGGGGAGGGGTGAGAACGGCTAATCCTCAAGAAGTGCAACAAACAAGAAATGTCACCGGACAAGTTCTGGATGAGAATGGTGAGCCGATGATTGGCGTTTCTGTTTTGGTAAAAGGTACACAAGTCGGCGCTATCACCGACTTTGACGGTAATTTCAAGCTCAATGCTCCCGACGGGGCAAAAGAACTCCAACTGACTTACATGGGCTACAAAGCCCAGACCGTGAAAATCACTTCCGGCCAGATGGTCGTGCGGATGGAACCGGACAACCAACTGCTGGATGAAGTGGTGGTCATTGGTTATGGTACGATTAAGAAGCGTGATTTGACAGGTGCTATTACCTCTATAAAGAGCGACGACATCACGCTGACGCCCACATCACGCCCGATGGATGCCTTGCAAGGCAAAGTTGCGGGTCTGGATATTACGAAATCTTCCGGGCAGGCCGGTGCGACGAGTACCATCCAGCTTCGTGGTACACGTTCGCTCCAGATGGACGACGACGGTAATGCCACAGGCGGAGGCCCGACTTATATCATCGATGGCATGCCGGGCGACATCAATACGTTGAACCCGAACGACATCGAGTCTATTGAGGTGTTGAAGGATGCCTCCTCGACTGCTGTTTACGGTTCGAGCGGCGCCAACGGTGTCATCATTGTCACCACCAAGCAGGGACAGACCGGAAAGCCGGTTATCAATTTCAATGCCTATGCAGGCTTTACGGGTTGGGAGCAACTTCCCACAATGCGTCGTGGCGAATCGTTTATCCAGGTGCGTCGCGATGCCGTGCGCGCCACAGGTGGCAATGAAGCCCTTTCTTCTCTCTACGCCAGCCAGTTGCCCATGTTGGAAGCTATCAACAACAACCAGTGGGTGAATTGGGCCGACGAGGTGCTTCATAAGGGGTTTGAGCAGAACTACAGCGTGTCGGTTTCCGGAGGCACGGAAAAGACCAAGGCTTATTTCTCTTTGAACTTCTCCGACGAGCAAAGCCTTTATAAAGGAGATAACTACAAAGTGTATTCTACCCGTATCCGCGTGGACCAGGAGATTAACAAATGGATTACGGCGGGGTTGAACATCCAAGCGTCTTACACCCATCAGAACGGACGTAACGGTATATTGGAAGATGCGCTTCGCTCCATTCCGTTGGGACAGATTTACAATGAGGACGGCAGCATCAATCCGCATCCCATTGCCGGCGATACGTCTACTCCCAGCGTGTTGGCCGACGAGCAGCCGGGCGTGTACAAGAATCGTACCAACAGCGGTAGAATCTATGTGAACGGATATATTGAATACAAGCCCATCAAAGGACTTTCGTTCAAGACTTTGCTGAGCGGCGCTTATGACACGAGCCGTCGCGGTACGTTCCACGGCCTGAACTCCTACAACAATATCCGCAACGGCGGTTCGGTGGAGAATACCGATGCCACGGTGAGAAACACTTCCGGTTACGATTATGAATGGCAGAACATCATTACCTATAATACGACCATTGCCGATGCCCATGACATCACGGTAACGGGCGTGTCGACTTACAACCATAACCAGTCGGAAGAATACCAGATGTATGGCGAGAACATATCCGACAACAAATTGTTGTGGTATGGACTCAACAGTACTTCTGTCACTAACCGTACAGACCTGGCCAGTTATGAGATGTCGAAAGGGCTTGGCTTTGTGGCCCGTTTGAATTACAGCTATTTGGGCAAATACCTCTTCTCGGCTTCTTGCCGCTGGGACGGTTCTTCCCGTCTGGCCGATGGCAACAAGTGGGATTACTTCCCCGCCGTATCTGCCGGATGGCGCATCTCCGATGAAAAGTTCATGGATGTGACGAAGAAATGGCTCGATAACCTGAAGCTCCGTGTGGGCTGGGGCGTATCCGGAACGACGGCCGGCATTGCTCCCTATTCTTCTTATTCGGCCATCGAGACCAGCACGACTGTGATTGGCGGCAACACGGTGCCTGTGACCCAGTTTGCCCAAATGGTTACCAATCCGAACCTGACATGGGAGAAATCATACAATACCAACGTGGGTATCGACGCATCGTTCCTGAACAATCGCATTGAACTGACCTTGGACTGGTACACCACAAAGACTAAGGATGTCATCATGACACAAACCATGCCGAATACCATGGGTGGTTACAATGAGAAGACGATGTATCAGATGAACGTGAATATGGCCGAAACTCAGAACCGGGGTATTGAAATGGCTTTGACTACGCGTAACATCGTAACCAAAGATTTTACTTGGACATCCAACATCACCTTTACCCGTAACCGGGAGAAAATTAAAAAGCTGGCTGAAGGTCAGGATTATGTATTCAACGCCAAACATGGCGACATGGTGTGGATGGTTGGCGAGCCTATCTATTCTTACTATGGTTACAAGGTGAAAGGCATTTGGCAGTATAGCGAAGCTGAAACTGCCGCGTTGTTTGGCCGCGAACCGGGTGACATTAAGATTGATTATCCGAGTGTAAAGCAAGACGGTCAGGGCTATTATTACATGGATGCCGACGGCAACCGTGTGGACATTACAAAGGAAAATCCTTACACCATGCGTCCGGGCGAAGACCGCCAGGTATTGGGCCACAAAAATCCGGATTGGACTTTGGGCTTTAAGAACACCTTTACATATAAGAACTTTGACTTGTCGTTCTTTATCTATGCCCGTTGGGGACAAATGATGAACTACGAGCAAATGATTGGCATCTACGACCCGACCGGCGTACGCTATACCTTCCCGACTTACTTCTCTTATTACGATAAGACGATTCAGGCCGATCAGAATGTTCTCTTTCCGGCAGCAGATGCCAGCATGACGAGCTTTGGCGATTATGACAATTCTGGAGATATGAACTATGTGGATGGCTCTTTCTGGAAGATTAAGAACCTCACTTTGGGTTATACGTTGCCGAAGAACTGGTGCAACAAGATTGGCATCAGCAACCTGCGCGTGTATGGCACGGTGACCAATCTCTTCGTCTTCTCGCCAAGCGACTACGTGAAGGATTACGACCCCGAAATGGACGGAAGCCTGAACTTCCCCTTGTCCAGAGAATTGGTATTTGGTGTAAACTTAACCTTCTAAATGAACAGTAAAACAATGAAGAACAATCTATTTAAATCGATACTGATGTTAGGAACGGTCGCTGTGTCATTCTCGGCATGCGACTTGGATGAATACGATCCTAACAAAGTGACCGGTAATGAATACTTGGAACAGTATGAATATTACCAAGGCTTGGTGAACAAATGCTACTCTCCGCTGATTAACACGTTCTATCAAAGTAGCGACTATGTGGCGCTGTGCGAAGCCGGAACAGACTTGTGGCAGGCTCCGCAGAATGGTACCAGCTTGGAGAAGTATCATTATTATACGAACATGAACGCTGACGACTCCTATGTGCAGAAAGTATGGAAGTTCGCTTACAATACGATTAACACGTGCAATTCCGTGGTGCAACGTGCCGAGAATGTGGCCGATGCTACTCCGGAGCAAATCACGCAAGCCATTGCGCAAGCTCGTTGCCTTCGCGCGTTCTATTATTATGTGTTGGTAGAGCAATTTGGCAATGTCACGTTGACGTTGGATGACTCCACGCTGGGCGATGTAGACTTCTATCCTACGCGTAGCACCGTGGCCGAAATCTATGCCGCCATCATTGCCGACCTGAAATATGCCGTACAGAACCTGCCGACTTCCTGGCCTGCTGAAGAATATTCCCGTGTGACGAAGAAGTCTGCTCTTGGCTTGCTTTGCCGTGCTTACATTCAAGGCGCAGCCTACGACCTGACGGATGAAGAGACAGGCAAGAGCTACTTGGAAATGGCTTACGACACGGCGACCGACTTTATTGCCAACAAAGACACCTACGGAGCTTACCTCTATCCGAGCTTTGCCGACGTGTTCAACGAGCAAAACAACCGTAACAACAAGGAAGCCCTCTTCATCGCCGCCGGTGCCAACCGCACGTCGGATGCCTACTCCAACGGCAACTACACGCAGTCGGAGGTTTTCCGCCATTTCCTCCCTTCGTTCGGCACATACACCGACCTTGGGCTGGTCGACAAGACGAGCAATTTCGTCTACGGCCGTCCGAACAGTAACCTCTTCTTGCCCTCAAAATATTTATTGGAGTGCATGCAGGAAGATCCGAACGACATCCGCTACCGCTATTCGTTCATCTCCGCTTATTCGGCTTACTCATGCGTCTTGTGGGGAGAAACATTCTTCTATGATGGCGTGGCCAAGGAACTGACGGCCGACCTCGTTGCCAAATACGGGCTTTCGACCGACCATGTGGGCAAGAAGCTTTATCCGCACTTTGAGTTGATTGACAACTCTAATGGTGCTTTGGGCGTATGGAATGCCGATGGCACAGCCAATACGCCGATTGAAGAGACCGAAGGCAATGTGCTCCATCCCGAGATGCCGCTGCCGGCTGAGGACTCCTACCAATATAGCGTATATGTTTCCCTGCCGACCTTGACGTCTGAAGAGAAAGCCGCATACGACTGTTTCGTGGTCAATGCGATGGATCTCTACGAAGCCGATGGCCAGCCGAAGGTGAACACGACTGTGGGCGGTGTTAGCGGTAGCTCGCTGGAAGTATCCATCTATCCGGCCATGTCGAAGTTCAACATGCCGGGCAAAGAGTTCTTCGGCTCGAACGCACAGCGCAAGACGGTCGACATGATGGTGATGCGCTTTGCCGAAGTTTACCTTATTGCGGCCGAAGCATCTGTCCGCCTGGGCAAGGGCGACGCAGCGACCTACCTGAATCCGTTGCGTGAGCGTGCCAACGCTGCCGATGCTCCTGCATCGGTCGACATGGATTACATCTATGATGAATACGCCCGTGAGATGTGCGGCGAGTTCAACCGCTGGTATCTGTTGAAGCGCAACAAAGCGTTTGAAGAGCGTCTGCAGGAGTATAACCCGCGCGCAGCGCAGCATTTCCGCTCGACGAATTATGTGCGTCCCATCTCGCAAGAGTTCTTGGATGCCATTTACAATGCCGGTGAATACGGCCAGAACCCCGGCTATTAATCTTTCGCTATCATAACCAATAAACATTAAATAGGGTAATCCCTTCGGTAGAAGCTTCCTGGAAGCCATGCCGAAGGGATTTTTTTACAATAACTTGATATTGTAAACCTGGTATTTTTCCCGTTGGGAATGTTGTGGGTTCACAATCGCGAACATGAAGGTCTGACAATCGCGAATATGAGCAACTAATAATCGCGATTATGAGACCTTCATATTCGCGATTATTAAGGTCTCATAATAGATCTGTCGTAACATATTGTTCCTTATGTAGTTATATGTTTTGTTGCAAATGTGTCCGATTCTCGATCAACATAAAGAGAAAGGATAAAGAGAGTAGGCAGACTTACAAAAAAATACAATATCTACTGTGGTCATTGGAGTGCTTATCTTTAGACTCATACACCTTCTTAGGTAGAATTGCAACGCAATATTTGCCCACACACTCTAAAATACCTACTTTTGCGCAGATTGAATGTGTGTATTATTTGAACAAAGTATGAAAAACATCGCGTTAACTTTAATCTTGATGCTGCTTCCTTGGTGTGCCTATGCGCAGGAAGTGGATACATCTCAGGAGATTTCGATTGCCGGTTTTTTCCCTTTGCAGGGAAGCGGACGGCAGGTGTATAATTTTAATCCCGGATGGCGTTTCTATCGTGGTGACGTGAGCGGAGCCGAAGCTGCCGACTATGACGACAGTGCGTGGGAGGTGGTATCCGTGCCCCACAGCGTGCAGCTGATGCCGGCTGAGGCCAGCGGTTGCCGCAACTATCAGGGAGTCGCTTGGTATCGCAAGCATTTCACTGTTCCTGCTGAATTGGAAGGGATGGACGTGTCGCTTCATTTCGAAGCCATCATGGGTAAACAGAAATTTTATATCAACGGGCGTTTGGTGAAAGAACACTTGGGCGGCTATCTGCCTGTCACCTTGTCACTGACCGAAGCCGGAGTGAAGGCGGGCGAGGAGTGTGTCATTGCTGTCTGTGCTGACAACAGCGATGACAAGGACTATCCTCCCGGCAAGACTCAGTACACGCTTGACTTTGCCTATCATGGCGGCATTTATCGCGACGTGTGGATGATTGGCAAGTCGCCGGTGGCCATCACGGATGCCGTTGAAGCCGGAAAAGTGGCGGATGGAGGCGTGTTTGTCCACTTCGACAACCTGTCGGAGGAAAGTGCCGAGGTCTATGTCAATACGAATGTGAAAAACAGTTCGTCTTCAGCACGCCGTGTCACGGTCGAGACCACGCTGACCGACGCGGCCGGAAAAGTCATCAAGAAGGTGAGCGACCGGGTGTCTTTGCCGGCGGGAGGGGATGAGACGACCATGCAGAAAATTGTGGTGAAGCAGCCGAAACTGTGGTCTCCGGATTCTCCCTATTTGTATCGGGTGGAGTCGCGCATCAAGGATGGCAGCCGTTCGCTTGACGGAGGTGTGACCCGTGTGGGTATCCGTTGGTTTGAGTTCGACGGCGAGAAAGGCTTTTTCCTCAATGGGAAACCGTATGGACAGTTGGTCGGCGCGAACCGCCATCAGGATTTCGCCTACGTGGGCAATGCTGTTCCCAATTCGCAGCATTGGCGTGATGCACGCCTGTTGCGCGATGCCGGATGTACGATAATCCGTGTGGCTCACTATCCGCAAGACCCCTCTTTCATGGATGCCTGTGATGAGTTGGGACTGTTTGTCATCGTAGCGACTCCGGGTTGGCAGTACTGGAACAAGAAACCGGTCTTTGCCGAACGTGTCCATGAGAACACGCGCAACATCATTCGCCGAGACCGTAACCATCCGTCTGTGCTGATGTGGGAACCCATCCTGAATGAGACGCGCTATCCGCTTGATTTTGCCCTCCAGGCTCTTCAGATTACGAAAGATGAATATCCTTATCCGGGACGTCCGGTGGCAGCGGCAGATGTCCATTCGGCAGGTGTGGCGGACAATTACGATGTGGTCTATGGCTGGCCGGGTGATGATGAGAAAGCTGATGCTCCCAAGCAATGTATATTCACCCGTGAATTCGGAGAAAATGTGGACGATTGGTATGCCCACAACAATAACAACCGTGCTTCGCGCAGTTGGGGCGAACGGCCGATGAGTGTGCAGGCCCTGTCGCTGGCGGATACCTATGACGGACTGTTCCGCACGACCGGCAAATTTATAGGAGGGGCACATTGGCATCCTTTTGATCACCAGCGCGGCTATCATCCCGATCCGTATTGGGGTGGCATGTTTGACTGTTTCCGTCAGTCTAAATACGCTTATTACATGTTTCGCAGTCAGTCTCCGGCTGGCTTGAAGCATCCGACTGCCGAGAGCGGACCGATGGTTTACATCATGCATGAGATGGGGCCCTTCTCAGACCCGGATGTTGTAGTGTTCAGTAATTGTGATTCTGTCCGTCTGTCGATGTATGATGGCACGAAGGAATGGATTCTTCCGGTGAAACATGAAGAAGGCCACATGCCCAATGCTCCGGTGGTTTTCAAGGGCGTGTGGGATTTTTGGGAAGCCCGAAGCCACAGTTACACGGAACGCAACTGGCAGATGGTGAACATGTATGCAGAAGGTATTATTGACGGTCGTGTGGTGTGCAGCACTAAGAAAATGCCGTCGCGCCGATCTACGAAGCTCCGTTTGCGTTTGGCCGAGAAGCAGCATGACTTGGTGGCTGATGGTTCTGACTTCGTGGTGGTGATAGCGGAAGTGACAGATGACTTGGGCCATGTCCGTCGTCTGGCTAAAGAGAACATAGTCTTCACTGTCGAAGGGGAAGGAAAAATCATCGGCGATGCATCCATTAATGCCAATCCGCGTGCAGTGGAATGGGGGTCAGCGCCCATATTGATTCGTTCGACTCGTAAGGCTGGCAAGATTAAGGTCCATGCCCGTGTGCAATTCGAAGGGACACAGGCTCCGACTCCGGCGGACTTGGAGTTTGAGAGTGTGCCGGCAAGTTTGCCTTTCTGCTACACCGATGAGGAGACTCAGGCTCGTGTACAGTCTGTTCCGGCTGCGGGTAATGCGAAGAAGCAGCAATTCACAGAAGAAGAAAAACGGAAGATGCTGGAAGAAGTCAACCGCCAGCAAGCTGAGTTCGGGATTGAGAAGTAAAAGACCAAGGCTTCGGCTGAGGATGTGAATGAAAAATCGCCATACTTTCTTGGAGGCAGGGAAGTATGGCGATTCTTTTTTGTATGGCAGACTCGGCTATAAATCTTTTCGTTCATGCATGGCAAAATCCATGAAGATGGAAGGAAGTCCGCCGTCTTGGCCTTGAAGGCGTGCAAAGCAAAATTCCCGGTTCATCGTAACTTCTTTGATGTCGATGACACGTAGCTTTCCGGTTGCCAATTCGTTTGCGATGGAACGGATGGAAACGATTCCTAAGCAATCGGTGTATTCCAGGAAATGCTTGATGCTTTCCGTGCCGCCTAAATAGAGCAGTACGTTGAGTGATGACAGACGCACGTTGTGTGTCGCAAGCGTGCGTTCCATGACATCAAGCGTCCCTGAGCCTATTTCACGAAGCACCAGCGGGAGATGCTGCAATTCGTCAAGGGTGATTTCTTCAGGGACGTTCAGACGGCTTTTCGTACGCATCACCATGACCAGCTCATCGTCCAGAAAATGATCATATCTCAGGCTGGGTAGCCTTAGAGAGCCTTCAAGCAGAGCCAAGTCGATGCGGTGTTCCTGCAGAGCTTGTTCCACTTCGCGTGAATTGCCATTGAACATGGATACTGTGATATGTGGAAACTTTTCTATAAACTTGGCCAGAAGTGCCGGAAGGACATATTGTGCGATGGTCGTGCTGGCACCCAAGCGTAGTTCCCCGCGGTATTCATTGCGCAGGAGGTTCATCTCAAATTCCATCCGGTTATATGCTTCCAGTATGGTTTCGCAGTGTTCCATCAGAAGACGGCCAGAATGAGTGAGCGCGATGTGTCCGCCCAGCCGTTCAAACAGTCGCGTGTGGTATTGTGCTTCAAGCTCTTTGACGTGTTTGGTTACGGCTGGTTGGCTGATGAACAGTTCTTGGGCTGCTTTGGTGTAGCTTAAGTTTCGTGCTACACAACAGAACACTTTTAAGCGAAAGTCGGACATGGCTCGTCATTCCGGTTTACTCCAACTCTTCAGAGCGCACGCCTAAAGCATGGAGCAGGGAGAATCCCAAATTACAGAATTTGAACGGATAGCGCGATGCTTCAAGAGGATTGATGGAAAAGTAGTAGACTTCTCGATTTTTGGCATCTTGTAAGGCCTTGACCATGTCGTCGCCATACGATTCTATGTTTCCCACCAGAATGATATGTTGAGTCCCCTTGGAGACAGACAGCGTTTGGGCGATGTCAGCATACATGGATTCGAGTGATGTGAGCGATTCGGTAGAGAAGGAGCTGAATGAGAATTCTCCCAGGTTGCTTTTGAAGGCCACACAGTGGAGTTCTTCTTCAAAATCTCCCGGTTCGCAGAAAGTAAATGCTTTCATCGTGTGAGGATGGATGAACATCACTTGGATGTGATGGTTGCCCGGACGGATGCCTGCATCCAAAGTCACGCTTTCCACCCATGCCGGAAGGTCAGCTTGGGGCAATGCCCGTTTTACGATGTGGCTGAAATATTCTCGTAGCGAATTGCCGGTTTGTTCCAGGTAGTTCGCATCTATCAAAATGACAATTTCGTCAGTTTTTAAATCTTCTTTCTTCATAACTTCAAATTATGGAATAAAGTTATATAATACAGGCTTTCCTGCCAACTTTTTATCCCGAAAATATCACACAAGGTGAATTCTGTGCCTGTCTTTTTTGCAGCTTCTTTCTTTTCCAATGCGACATTTTGTCCGCAATTTTCGCTTTGGCAAGGCTTTTGATGTATAGGTTACGTATTTGTAAAAAAAGTAATTAAAGAAAGGAGAATTAGATATATGAACTTTAACAACTTTACCATCAAATCGCAAGAAGCGGTGCAGCAAGCTGTCAATCTCGTACAGAGCAAAGGACAGCAAGCCATCGAGCCGGAACATTTGCTGGCAGGTGTGCTGAAAGTGGGAGAAAACGTGACAAATTTCCTCTTCCAGAAACTCGGCATAAACGATCAGCAAGTGGCTACCGTGCTGGAACGGCAGATTGCTTCTTTGCCGAAAGTCTCAGGAGGCGAACCCTATCTGAGCCGTGAAGCGAATGAAGTGTTGCAAAAGGCAGTGGAACTTTCGAAAGACTTGGGTGATGAATATGTTTCATTGGAGGCCATTATCCTGGCTATTCTCAATGTGAAATGTACGGCTTCGACCATCTTGAAAGATGCTGGTATGACAGACCAGGAACTGCGGAGTGCAATTACTGAATTGCGCCAAGGACAAAAAGTGACGTCACAGTCGAGTGAGGACACTTATCAGTCTTTGAACAAGTATGCCATCAATTTGATTGAAGCGGCCCGTACAGGTAAGCTTGATCCGGTTATCGGGCGTGATGAAGAAATCCGTCGTGTGTTGCAGATTCTGAGCCGTCGTACGAAAAACAATCCTATCCTGATCGGTGAACCGGGTACGGGTAAGACGGCCATCGTGGAGGGACTGGCTCAACGAATTTTGCGCGGAGATGTCCCTGAGAACTTGAAAAACAAACAACTTTACTCTTTGGATATGGGTGCGCTCATTGCGGGTGCAAAATACAAAGGAGAGTTTGAAGAGCGTTTGAAATCTGTCATCAACGAAGTGAAACAGTCAGAGGGAAACATCATCCTCTTTATTGATGAGATTCACACGTTGGTGGGTGCCGGTAAGGGCGAAGGTGCCATGGATGCAGCTAATATCCTGAAGCCTGCATTGGCGCGTGGAGAATTACGTAGTATCGGTGCGACGACACTGGACGAGTATCAGAAATATTTTGAAAAGGACAAAGCGCTTGAACGCCGTTTCCAGACGGTTATGGTGGATGAACCGGATATTGCAAGCTCCATTTCCATCTTGCGTGGACTGAAAGAACGCTATGAGAACCACCATCAGGTGCGTATCAAGGATGAAGCTATCATAGCGGCTGTGGAGCTGAGCAATCGCTACATCACCGAGCGTTTCTTGCCTGATAAGGCGATTGACCTGATGGATGAAGCCGCAGCCAAGTTGCGTATGGAGCGTGACTCGTTGCCGGAAGAATTGGACGAAATCGAACGTCGTTTGAAGCAACTCGAGATCGAACGCGAGGCCATCAAGCGGGAAAAAGATGAGGAGAAACTTGCTCAACTCAATAAGGAAATAGCTGAGCTGAAAGAGCAGGACACTTCTTTCCGTGCCAAGTGGCAAAGCGAAAAAGAACTGGTGAACAAGATTCAGCAGAACAAGAAAGAAATCGAACAGTTGAAGTTTGAGGCCGACCGTGCCGAACGTGAAGGCGACTATGGAAAAGTGGCTGAAATCCGCTACGGAAAGCTCCAGTCTTTGGAGAATGAGATTAAGTCCATTCAGGAGGAACTGAAGCGCAAGCAGGGAGATAGTGCCATGATAAAGGAAGAAGTCACTGCCGAGGATATTGCCGATGTGGTGTCCCGATGGACGGGTATCCCTGTGAGCAAGATGTTGCAGAGTGAGCGTGAGAAACTGCTTCACCTCGAAGACGAATTGCACAAGCGTGTCGTCGGACAGGATGAAGCCATCCAGGCTGTGGCTGACGCCGTGCGCCGTAGTCGTGCGGGCTTGCAAGACCCGAAACGCCCGATAGGCTCATTTATCTTCCTGGGTACAACGGGTGTCGGTAAGACTGAGTTGGCAAAGGCCTTGGCTGAATACCTTTTTGATGACGAGTCGTTGATGACGCGTATTGACATGAGCGAATATCAGGAGAAGCATTCAGTCTCTCGTCTGATTGGAGCGCCTCCGGGATATGTCGGTTATGACGAAGGTGGACAGTTGACGGAGGCTGTGAGACGTAAGCCCTATTCTGTCGTACTGTTTGATGAAATCGAGAAAGCTCATCCGGATGTGTTCAACATCCTGTTGCAAGTCTTGGATGACGGACGGCTGACCGACAACAAAGGACGCACCGTGAATTTCAAGAATACGATTATCATCATGACATCCAATTTAGGAAGTGCCTACATTCAGAGTCAGTTTGAACGCATGAACGATTCCAATCGTGATGTGCTGGTCGAGGAGACAAAGAATGAAGTGATGAACATGCTGAAGAAGACCATACGGCCTGAATTCCTCAACCGTATTGATGAGACCATCATGTTCTTGCCGCTCAATAAGGAACAAATCGAGCAAATCGTGGCGTTGCAAATCAAGGGCATCCAAAAACGATTGTCGGAGAATGGAGTGACGTTGCAGATGAGCGAGGCGGCCATTCGTTTCCTGGCCGGCGCAGGATATGACCCTGAGTTTGGAGCCCGTCCGGTAAAGCGTGCCATCCAGCGTTATCTGCTGAATGATCTTTCGAAGAAGCTTCTGGCTCAGGAAGTGGACCGCAGCAGACCGATTGTGGTGGATGCGGACGGAGAAGGATTGACCTTTAGAAATTAAAGCATAACTTCCGTAATGAAGAATGGAGGGTGAGGGATGAAGGAGTGTCGGCTCCTCATCCATCATTCTCCATTCTTCTTTTTATTTGTATATGCCCCTCATCAGTGTGGGAAGTACCACCAGCAGCAAAGGTAGTCCGGCTACGAATCCACCTATGACGGCAACGGCCAATGGCTGCTGCATCTGTGCGCCCATATCCCAACCGAGGGTGAGCGGCAGTAAGGCCAGGACGGCTCCTATGGCTGTCATGAGCTTGGGGCGGATTCGCAGGGCTATGGCATAGTCTACGGAGTCCTCCACCGTACTGCCTCTGCGACAGTTCATCTTATGTTAGCAAAACGCATTGCCCGTGAAAGCACGGTGTCGCCTGCCGATACCCATGCCGTGCTCCGCGCCTTGCCCAATGTCATGGCCGACTTCATGAAGGAGAGCCGTGCCATCCACTTCGAAGGGCTGGGCTGGTTCCGTTATTCCATCAATGCGATGGGTAAGGGCGTAGAGAATCGGGAGGATGTGAGCGACAAGCAAATCAAAGGATTGCGTGTGCAGTTCACCCCCGACCGCACGCGGAATATGGAAAGCGGGGGCTACACGCGGGCTCTCATCGCCAGCGAAGGACTGACGTTCATGGAGTGGCTGGGGAAGGAGAGCGACGAGACGCAAGTGCCTGAAGAGCCCAGTGGCAGTGGCAGCGAGTCCGGCGATGGCAATGACGACGGCGAATTATAAGGCCGACGCGCAGCCGGAAAGGCTTTTAGAAAAAGGGACACAAAGACACAGGGAGGCTCGTCTGGCGGACGGACGGGATGTCTTCGCTGTGGCTTTGTGTCCCTGTGTTTTTGTGTCGGGCTGTTCCCTGTCCCGGCACGGGGTCAGGGGAGGAAGATGTCGGCGGGGTAGCCGACGTCGGTGAGGAAGAGGGCGTGTCCCGGAGCCGATGTCCCGGCCCGTCCGCGGTCCTTGCTTTCGATGACCCGTCGGAATCCCTCGACGGACAATTTCTCCCTTCCGACTTCAAACAAGGTGCCCACGATGGCGCGTACCATGTTGCGCAGGAAACGGTCAGCCTGTATGGTGAAAACCCACTCGGCATCGCCCGTCTGCTCCCAGCAGGCGTGCATGATACGGCAGTTGTTGGTCTTCACGTCCGTGTGGAGCTTGCTGAAACTGGTAAAGTCGGTGTAGTCGAAAAGCACGCGGGCTGCTTCGTTCATGAGGGCGAAGTCCGGTTGTCGGCCCGTGAGGCGGCACGTGTAATCCCGCCCGAACGGCGTCTTGCGTGTGGTGACATAGTATTTATAGGTGCGGTAGGTGGCGTCGAAACGCGCATGGGCATCGTCGCGTACCCTGACGGCCCGGTCGATGGCGATGTCCGGGGGGAGGATGCGATTTAGTTTGTCGGTGAGCCAATCCGTGTCGAGCTCCTCCGCGGTGTCAAAGTGTGCCGCCATCAGTCTGGCATGCACCCCTGCATCCGTACGTCCGGCCCCGGTCACATCCACCGGTCGTCGCAGGATGGTGGACAGTGCCTTCATCAGTTCTTCTTGTATGCTGTTGCCGTTCGGCTGTATCTGCCACCCGTGGTAACGGGTTCCGTCGTATGCTAAATAAATGAAGTATCTCATGTGTAAGTTCTTTGGTCAATGCATGTCGGCCGGGCGGGATGCTCATCGGGCCGTGATGTGGAAGCATCCTTGCTTCAGTTCGTATTTCACGTAACATTGTTCTCCCTGCCTCAGGTCCCGCAGCACTTCGGAGAGTACCAGTTTCAAGGTGTCCGGGCTTACGTCCTGATAGGGCCGTCCTTCGTGTTCTTCTATCTTCTTGAAGCGTTTCCAGCTGACGTCGAAAGTCGTCCCGTAGCAGTGTGTGGAATTGGCGGAGGCGTTGCCATTGACATTCCGCAACCGCTTCACATCATTTTGAGTGCGCAGTACGGATGTGACGATGACTTTGTTGGGGTTCAGCCCTTTGGCCGTCAGGGAGTCGAGGAAGTTCTGTCCGATGCGCTGGAGCAGTGCGTTGGCCTTAGGCACGAGGTAGGGGATGGAGTGTGTCAGGGAGTCCAGGTGATAGGTGTCGCACGTGGCGATTTTTTCCAGCCGCCCGATGCTCCTTTCAGCCTCCTCCCGTGAACTTATGGGGCGTATGCCCAATGTCTTTGCAGCCTTCATGTGGGTTGCGTTCAGGTCCGGGAAACTGCGTTTGTAGCTTATCACCCCGTGGATATTGTGAGGGTCGTTCAAAATCATGGAATTGTCTTTCTTACAAGCTCCGAATAGGAAGATAGTCGTACAGGCAATAATCCCGCCTAAGAGAATGCGTTGCTTATTTTTCATTATATGCGTAGTATCTAAATTGCCGACAAAGATACGTAAAATCAAAAGCAGGGAAAAAATAACAAGTGCATTATTCCACCCAATTAATAAGATTCACTACCTTTGCCAAACAAAAAACAAATCAAATAGGCAAGAATAGAAACCGAATCTGAATGATAGAGAAACATATAGTGCTGGAAGATGTTGACCCTGTGGTATTCTACGGCGTGAACAATGTAAATATACAGATGATCAAAGCTTTGTATCCGAAGTTGCGCATTGTCGCACGTGGGAATGTCATAAAAGTCATGGGAGAGGAGGAGGAAATGTGCGCATTCGAGGAGAATATTCTAGCTTTGGAAAGGCATTGCCTGCAATACAATTCGCTGGGTGAAGAAGTGATTTTGGATATTGTGAAAGGGAAGACGCCTCAGATGGAGTCGGGAGGCAATGTCATCGTGTATAGTGTCACCGGAAAACTCATCATGGCGCGGAGCAGCAACCAGGTAAAACTGGTCAAAGCCTTTGACCAGCATGATTTGATATTTGTGACGGGGCCTGCGGGGTCAGGCAAGACTTATACAGCCATAGCATTGGCCGTGCGTGCATTCAAGAACAAGCAAGTCAAGCGAATCATACTTAGTCGTCCGGCTGTGGAAGCCGGGGAGAAGCTGGGTTTCCTGCCGGGTGACATGAAGGAGAAGATAGATCCCTATTTGCAGCCTCTCTATGATGCGTTGCAGGACATGATTCCAGCGGCAAAATTGCAAGAAATGATAGAGCTGAATATTATTCAAATCGCACCTCTTGCTTTTATGCGTGGTCGCACTCTGAATGATGCGGTGGTCATACTTGATGAAGCACAGAACACGACACCACAACAAATCAAGATGTTTCTGACTCGTATGGGAATGAATACTAAAATGATTGTGACGGGTGATTTGACGCAGGTGGACCTTCCGCCATCTCAAATGTCAGGATTGGCGCATGCACAGCATATCCTGAAAGGCATTAAGGAAATCGCATTCATCGAAATGAACAAAAAGGACATCGTCCGTCATAAATTGGTGACACGTATTGTGGAAGCCTATGAGAAAAAGGAAATAAAAAACGATAAAAACATAAACTAACATAAAGCGAATTATGAAAGCATTAGTAAGAACAGACTTCAATTTTCCGGGTCAAAAAAGTGTATACCACGGAAAAGTGCGTGATGTGTATAACATCAATGATGATTTGTTGGTAATGGTTGCCACAGACCGAATTTCTGCCTTTGATGTTATATTACCCAAAGGTATTCCTTTCAAAGGACAAATGCTGAACCAAATAGCATCTAAATTCTTGGATGCAACAGCTGACATTGTCCCCAACTGGAAAATTGCGACTCCCGATCCGATGGTGACTGTGGGCTTGAAATGTGAAGGTTTCCGTGTGGAGATGATTATCCGCGGATATTTGACGGGTAGTGCATGGAGAGAATACAAGGCAGGATGCCGTTCGCTCTGTGGTGTCACATTGCCCGAAGGAATGAAAGAAAATCAGAAATTCCCGACTCCCATCATTACTCCGACCACAAAAGCAGAAGCTGGACATGATGAAAACATTTCAAAAGAGGAAATCATCGCTCAAGGTCTGGTCAGCAAAGAGGATTATGAATTGATGGAACAATATACATATGCCCTTTTTGAGAGAGGCACTAAGATTGCAGCCGAAAAAGGTTTGATTTTGGTTGACACAAAATATGAATTTGGCAAGAAGGATGGCAAAGTCTATTTGATTGATGAGATTCACACTCCGGACTCTTCCCGTTATTTTTATGCCGACGGCTATGAAGAGAAATTTGAGAAAGGTGAACCGCAAAAGCAACTTTCCAAAGAGTTTGTTCGTCAATGGCTTATTGAGCACGATTTCATGGGTAAGCCCGGTCAGCAAGTTCCTGAAATGACGGAAGAATATGTGAACAGTGTTTCTGAGCGTTATATCGAACTGTATGAACATATCGTAGGTGAACGATTTGAAAAAGTCGAGTGTAATGACCTTGCAGCTCGAATCGAAAAAAATGTCACTGAATTTTTGAAGAGCAGATAATTCAAATGGGATACGCGCAAGAACATATCAAGCCGTATAACAATGAAGAAAGCAAGAAGGATCAGGTGGAGCAAATGTTTGATAACATTGCTCCTGCCTATGATCCTTTAAATCACATTCTGTCATTGGGCATCGACCGTTTATGGCGGCGCACAGCTATTAATTGGTTAAAGCCTTTTCGTCCGGAGTATGTGCTTGACATAGCTACAGGTACCGGTGATTTTGCAATTCTTGCAGAAGAGAAGTTACAGCCTCAAAAGATTACAGGAGTTGACATCTCGGAAGGCATGTTGCAAGTGGCCAAGCAAAAAGTGGCACGCCTTAGAGAGAAAGATGGCATTGTGCGTAAGATTGATTTTCAAAAAGATGATTGTTTGCATCTCTCTTTTGATAATGAGAGTTTTGATGCAATTATGATTGCTTTTGGGGTACGTAATTTTGAAGATTTAGATGCTTGTTTGAAGGAGATATGCCGGGTGCTTCGAACCGAAGGTCATCTCGTCATTTTGGAACTTTCCACCCCTGTGAGGTTTCCAATGAAACAGCTATTCAATATCTATTCCAAAGTGGTACTTCCCTTTGTCGGACGTATTATTTCAAAGGACAACAGTGCTTATACCTATTTGCCGGAAACAATTAAAGCTTTTCCTCAAGGGGAAGTCATGCAAGGCATACTTAGGAAAGCCGGATTTGGAGATGTTAAGTTTCGTCGTTTGACAATGGGCATCTGCACTATGTATATGGTAACAAAATAAAGACTAACTAACACAAGACAAAAATTCTATGGATACTTATGGAATTATCGGTTATCCGTTGGAGCATTCCTTCTCTCGCAGTTACTTTAATGAAAAGTTTGAGAATGAAGGCATTGATGCGCAATATCTAAACTTCGAAATTGCTAACATTGCTGAGTTGCCGCAAATCTTGGCAGAGCATCCGGAGTTGAAAGGATTTAACGTGACGAGCCCTTACAAGGAGCAAGTACTTCTTTTCTTGGATGAGATGGACAAGGATGCTTTGGCCATCGGTGCGGTCAATGTGGTCAAGATCGTTCCTCAAAAAGGAGGCAATAATAAGTTGGTGGGATATAATTCAGACTGTATTGGTTTTACACAATCTATAGAACCTTTGTTAGAACCTCATCATAAGAAGGCGTTAATTCTTGGTACGGGAGGAGCTTCAAAAGCTGTCATCTATGGTTTGAAACAATTGGGATTGGATTGTTTGTCTGTTTCTCGCCGTCCTTATCCCAATGTGATTACTTATGATGAGCTGACATCTGATGTGATGCGTGACTATACGGTCATCGTGAATTGTACGCCTGTGGGCATGTATCCTCAGAGTGAGAAATGTCCTAATATTCCTTACCAGTTGCTTACTCCTCAGCATTTACTTTACGATTTAATCTACAATCCGGATATCACGCTTTTTATGCGTAAAGGAATGGCTATGGGAGCTACGGTTAAAAATGGTTTGGAGATGCTTTTGTTGCAGGCGTTTGCGGCTTGGGACATTTGGAATAGGTAACCTTCGTGTAAGAATGAAACGCAAAAGGCGAATCATGGCGGTGAGCCTAGGAGTGATAGTCCTCCTACTTATGGCATGCATATCCGGAGGATTCTATATGTTGGACTATGCTTTGCGCCCGATTGCTGTAGAGAAGGATTATAGAGCTTCTGATTTGAGCGGGTCGTGGCGATACATGTTTGATAAGTATCCTGAGATAGAACCATGGGTCGATAGTTTGCGCCAAGTAGCGGCATTGAAAGATACGTTTGTTGTGGCTTCCGATGGAGCGCGTTTGCATGCTTTTTATGTGACTTCGCCTGATACAATACGTCAGACAGCTGTCATCGTACATGGATATACGGACAATGCTGTTCGTATGTTGATGATAGGTTATCTTTACCATCATAACTTGCATTACAATATCTTGTTGCCGGATTTACGCTATGCCGGACAGAGTGGAGGCACACATATCCAGATGGGATGGAATGACCGTCTGGATGTGCTTCGTTGGATGGAAATAGCGAATGAGCTGTTTGGAGGAGACACACAGATGGTGGTGCATGGTATTTCGATGGGAGCTGCCACCACCATGATGCTGTCTGGAGAGCCTCAACAAGAATATGTCAAGTGTTTTGTGGAAGATTGTGGTTACACCAGCGTCTGGGATCAGTTTTCCAAAGAATTGGATGAACAGTTTCATTTGCCAGAGTTTCCATTGCTCTATATGGCAAATGTTCTTTGCCGATTGTGCTATGGCTGGGATTTTCAAGAGGCCAGCGCATTAGAACAAGTGAAGAAATGTTCTTTGCCAATGTTGTTTATACATGGAGATGCTGATGATTATGTTCCTACATGGATGGCTTATAGACTTTATGAGGTGAAACCAGAGCCAAAGGAGTTGTGGATTGTACCTCAAGCAGCACATGCTGCATCCTATCATGACTATCGTGCGGCATACACTCGTCGAATTCAGGAGTTCACAGCAAAATACATGAAGTAACCCGTTTCGTTCATTATTACATCATTCTTCGTCGTTTTCTTTGAACACCAAGTCACCCAAAAAGTCTATTGATTGTCTGCGTTGCATGTTGACATGGATGCTTGACGAACCATTATCATAGACATCAATGTGGAACGTATAAAAATCTTCACGTGTGCGGGCCGAGAATTCTATCTCATAGTTTCCTTTCTTTCCAATGCTTTGCTTGTAATCCTCTACTTTTGCTTCAAAGTTTAATCCTTCTCCTCCTCCGTACGGCACGTTATAGCCACGACCATAGTAAGGCAAATAGGAGAACACAGAGTCATTGCGTACTTCGAGAGAATAGTAAGAATTGAGTTGGACGTTCCATCCGCTCATAGTTAATGCAGAATTTGGTTCAATTCTGAATTGCTTCGATTCCATGCATTCTTTGACCATTTGTGCACGTTGTTGTTTTCTTTCGGCTTTAGTCTGTGCCAATGAGAAAGTTGGAATGACAGCCATTAGTAGTAAGCATATGCCTGTTTGAACAAATGTTTTCATATATATTATTGTTTGAAGTTAGACACCCAAAGGTAAGCAGAATCCTAAAAGAATAATGTGAAATATGACCTAATTAGCTACTTTTAGTCTTCTATAAGGAATTCACCATCACTATTTTCTTGACGCTAGCGAGTGATGAAATATTATCCCAAATCGGTCAAAGTGTTTGAACAAACGTGCTAATGGACTGATTGGGGCTCAAGGCTCATTCGAGCGAATACACCGAACATACGTTCCCACAAAGTTTATTTCAATACATTTTCCTGCCGAAAAAGATCCCTGGCGACTCGCCAACGAGCGTCGGAATGCCGAAAAAGATCCCTGGCAGCTCGCCGACGGGCGTCGGAATGCCGAAAAAGATCCCTGGCGGCTCGCCGACGGGCGTCGGAATGCCGAAAAAGATCCCTGGCAGCTCGCCGACGGGCGTCGGAATGCTGAAAAAGATCCCTAGCGGCTCGCCGACAAGCGTCGGAGACCGAAAAAGATCTTTTTTTAACAAAAAACGCCTTTGGAATAACCAATAGATGACACCATCATCCAAAGCGTCCACGGATGCAAGTGCGTCAAGCGGAGATAATCATTTTCAAATATAGATACTGGACATGGAGCGTTTATTTTATAGCAGTGCTTATGATTATTTTATCATTGCATTTTTGAAAATGTAAGAACCGCTTTATTGAGGATGTTGCGAATGGAGTTTTTGAGAGAATAGCCTGTACGCTGACAAGCTTATTGTAATTTTTTATATTCTATTGATGGCGGATAGGAATTGATGGATTCTAATTTGGTAGATGAAAAGACCGAAAGTTCTGCTTTTGAATGACAGTGCTTTCGGTCTTATATGTTAAATATGCGTTGTTGCAATATTAGATAGATAGCTCATTAAGTACATTAATAAGTTCTTTATCAATCGGTTTGTCTCGCTTGATAGCTTTGTTGAAGGGGACATAGACGATTTCATTGTTATTGATGCCAATCATCACGTTACGTTGTTCTTCTTTCAAAGCTTCTATGACGGCAACACCCAGACGGCTTGCCAAAATGCGGTCGAAAGCACTAGGAGTTCCGCCGCGCTGCAGATGTCCGAGGATTGTGACACGTACGTCATATTGAGGATATTCTTTACGTACACGTTCGGCATAGTGCATAGCTCCACCGCTTTTCGGACTTTCCGATACGATGACAATGCTACTGCTTTTGCTTTTGCGCACACCGCGGCTGATAAATTCTTCCAGCTGGTCTATGTCTGTTTGATCTTCCGGGATAATGGCAGCTTCAGCTCCTGAAGCAATGGCGCTGTTTTGCGCGAGGAATCCGGCGTCGCGTCCCATAACTTCCACGAAGAAGATTCGGTCATGCGATGTTGCTGTGTCACGTATCTTGTCCACACATTCGATAATCGTGTTGAGGGCTGTGTCATATCCGATGGTGGAGTCTGTTCCATAGAGGTCATTGTCGATGGTTCCCGGCAGTCCGATACAAATGACATCGTGTTCGTTGGCCAAAGCTTGTGCACCAGCCAATGAACCATTGCCTCCAATGACGACAAGTGCATCAATGCCATGCGCTTGCATGTTTTCGTATGCTTTTTGGCGACCCTCCGGAGTCATGAATTCTTTAGAGCGTGCAGTCTTTAAGATCGTACCTCCGCGTTGGATGATGTTACTGACACTTTCAGTAGTGAGATCTTTTATTTCATTGTTAATTAATCCTTCATATCCCCGATAGATTCCTTTTACCTGCCAGCCATTAAAAATTGCCGAACGTGTCACGGCACGAATAGCTGCATTCATTCCTGGAGCATCACCTCCGGAAGTCAAAATACCAATACATTTAATTGTTCCCATAAGTGGTCTTTCTTTTTTAGCAAAATGTTTTTAGAGTTACCCTTTGTTTCTGTTGTGATGCAAAAGTAGAAAAAATACTCACATGCAAATATAAAAAAAGAAAAATTAGCCGACCCTCTATGGCTATTAAATCTTAATGTTCGCAGGTGTTTCTTTTTTGCTTAAGCCGGCACATTTATTTAGAGTCGATTTCCTCTAAGATTTGGATGATACGTTCTGCTGTCCTTCCGTCCCATCGCTCGGGCAAAGCTCCTTGTTTCCAGTCTCCTATCCGTAATGTGTCTAATGCTTTTGCCAAGGCTTGCATATCAAGTCCTACCATGACATTGGTACCCTCGTTGACTGTTTCAGGGTGTTCCACATAGTCGTTGATGGTAATACAAGGTATGCCAAGGAATGTTGCTTCTTCAGCAACATTGCCTGAGTCTGTAATGATACCCGCTGCTTGACTTTCCAAATAACCGAATTTTAGGTAGGACTGAGGTGATAGTATGTGGAAACGCGACAGGTCTATTCCTGCATTTTTCACTTTTTCGGCCACATAGTCATGCAGTGGGGCGATGATGGGCTGAGTCGTGTGGTTTAGTATAACATCCAATAAGTTCCGAAGTTGGATTGGATTGTCGGCGACAGCCCGTCGATTGAGAGTAAATAAGATGTATTGGCCGTCTGCTACATTTGCCGGCATTTTGGGACGTACAAATCGTTGACGATTGTTGCGGAGTGTGTCGATGAGAATGTTCCCGACAAAGTATACGTTGGTCTGTTCTGTGCCTGTTTGGTTCAGGTTGCGGTTGGAATTTATGCCGGCCGTGAAGAAGTAGTCTGACAGTCCGTCGGTAATCATTCGATTGACTTCTTTGGGCATATTCATGTCAAAAGAGCGTATACCGGCAACCAGATGGGCTACTTTTATATTTTTCTTTTTAGCTACAATGGAACAAGCCATTGTGGGAGTCATGTCGTCTACCACTAAAACTAAATCAGCCGGATGATTGTCTAGTTCGCGGGCAAAGGCTACTATGATATTGGCCAAACGTTCAAAGAAATCAGTCGATTCGATATTTAGATAGCTATCAGGAGCATCCATTCCCAAATCGTCAAACAGGGTGGCGTCCAAGTTCGTTTCGTTCGAACTGCCGGTATAAACCAATCGGTAGTCTAATGTTTTACCTTTAGCTTGTTCTGCCCGAATGACACGTGCCAAAGGGGCTATCTTCATAAAATTGGGGCGTGCTCCAGCAATAATCGTAATCTTCATGCGACAATGGGTTTTATTATAAAATTTAAGTTGTATGAATTAATATGCAAAATTAAGCACTATTTATCGTTTCTTTCTAAGGATAAGCAGAGAAAAATAAGGGAACGTCCGTTTGAGTAAGAGATTGAGGTCCGTTAGATGCAGGCTTTGTGGAGTCCCGATATTCTCAAAATAAAGATATTCGTATTCTGGATGATGTAACATGCATGTTTGAATATCTTCAGAACAACGGGATAATTTCATGATTACCAAGGTGTAGTTTTCCCCTATGAATGATTCTATTTCGTTCGTTGTAATATTGCCGGGAATGACCATTAAGCGTTCATCTTGACTGATGAGGTGTAGCTGGGCCATGCTTGCAGCCGCGATGAACGAAGGGATGCCCGGAAGTTGGAGTGTGGGTATGCCGTCATTTTGAAAACGGTCAAGTACATAATGAATGGATGCATAAATGCTGGCATCCCCTTCGACCGCAATGACTACACGCTTTTCCTTTTGATAAACTTCGTAGGCGTATTCATAGAAATGTGTATAGATGTTCATGGCCGCTTCTCGCTGGCGTGACATAGGTAAGACGATAGTTTGGATTGGGGTATTTACACCGATGGCGCGAATGAGGTTCGCAGCACGTGAATTTTCCTTTCCATTGGGCAGGCTGATTGAGGGTGCCAGAATGAGGTCTGCTTCGCGTAAGGCTTTTAGAGCTTTTAATGTCAGCAGTTCTGGATCGCCCGGTCCGAGTGATACAAATAGTATGGGATGATGCATAAAAATTTCTTTTAAAGAGTTTTTTTCTGCTGCAAATGTGCTAAAATTAACGATTAAGAACAAAGAAAAGCTCTATCTTTGTCAACTGAAAATTATGGTTATAAGAAAACATTTGAACATTTATGCATAAACTATTGTCAAGCGTTTTGCTCCTTTTTTCTTTGGTTGTGGTTGGTTGTCAGTATAATAAAGGGAGTCAATCTGCAGTTTCGTATTTGAATGACACTGTATCTGTCGACTCTTCTCAGTTACAAATTAGACCTCATTATGCACAAGGTTTCACCGTAGCTTATCGTTCTGGAATATGTTTGGTCGATATACATGACCCGCAGCTTGCTGATGGAGAAGTGTTTCGATATGCATTAGTGAAGCGTGGAGCTAAGCCTGCTGATGTTCCTGCCGGATATACGATCATTGAGACTCCGGTGCGGAGTGTGATTTGTATGACAACCTTACAACTGTCGAATTTTATTAAGTTGAGTGAAACTTCTCATGTGGTGGGCGTGACTAGTACACGTCACTTGTTTAATAAACAAATGAATGCTCAAATAGAAAATGGGCAAACGCGACGTATTGGCATTGAAGGCAATTTCAATAATGAAATGGTGATGGCGCTTGAGCCGGACTTGATACTAATCTCTCCTTACAAACGAGGAGGATATGATGTTCTTAAAGAGGTGCAGATTCCTCTTGTTCCCCATTTGGGATATAAGGAAATGACTCCGTTGGCCCAAGCAGAATGGATTAAGTTTGTGGGATTACTGCTGGGAGAGGAGGCTAAGGCGGACAGTACATTTAATGTCATAGCAGACCGCTATAATCAAGTCAAGGCGTTGGCGGCAAATGTCAAGACAAGGCCGGTGGTGCTCAGTGGCGAATTGCATGGTGGCAATTGGTATGCTGTTGGAGGAAAGAGTTTCCTGGCTCAGTTGTTTCGTGATGCCGGCGCAGAATATTTTTTGCAAGACAATCCCGCTTCGGGTGGTGTAAACTTAGATTTTGAAATGGTATACAGTCAAGCCAATCGGGCGGACTTCTGGCGCATTTTAAACAGCTATCCGGGAAAGTATTCGTATGATGCATTGAAAGATACCGACGAACGGTATGCTGATTTCAGAGCCTTTAAGGAACGAGGGGTCATCTATTGCAATTTGCGGGAAACTCCTTATTATGAAGAAATGCCGACGTCGCCTGAATATCTTTTAGAAGATTTCGTTCATGTATTTCATCCGGAACTTTTGCCGACAGATTACCAACCTCATTTTTATACCCGATTGAAGTGAGCTTATGAAACGACACACTGCACTTGGCATGTGGCTGCTTGTCGTGGCCGTGCTTCTCTTTTTCTTTTTGAATTTACTTCTAGGCTCAGTGCATATTCCTGCAGAGTCCGTTTGGAATGTGATTTGGGATATGGGCGAAGAGTCTGAAATAACCCGGAATATTGTTTTGAAGTCCCGTGTTCCCCAAGCATTGACATCGATTGTCGCAGGAGCCGGATTGGCAGTCAGTGGATTGTTGATGCAGACGGTTTTCCGCAATCCATTGGCTGGGCCGTCTGTTTTAGGTATCAGTTCCGGTGCTAGTTTAGGTGTGGCTTTTGTGATTCTTTTGTCCGGGACATTAGGGGGTGTGGCTCTGAGTCGGCTTGGATTTGTGGGTGAGATAGCTCTGACCATTGGTGCCACGGTGGGAGCATTGGCTGTAATGGCGCTCATTGTTTATGTGTCCCAACATGTGAAAGGCAATGTCACGCTTCTTATCATAGGCGTAATGATAGGTTATCTGGCTTCAGCCATTATCGGTGTACTAAAGTTTTTCAGTGTTGAAGAAGACATACGTGCGTATGTGATTTGGGGTTTGGGAAGCTTTGCACGTGTTTCCGGAGGGCAAATGCTGTTATTTGCAAGCATCATGGTCGTGCTCTTGCCTTTGTCTTTTTTGTTGGTTAAAACACTGAACCTGTTGCTTTTGGGAGACGGATATGCTCGAAATTTAGGTTTGAACATACGTCGGGCCCGTTTTTTTGTCATTTCTTTTTCGGGCATTTTGACGGCGATAGTAACTGCGTATTGTGGTCCGATTATGTTCTTGGGGCTTGCTGTGCCCCATTTAAGCCGGGCTCTGTTTCAGACATCCGATCATCGGGTGTTGATGCCGGCAACATTATTTATGGGTTCTTTTTTGGCCTTGGTCTGCAACCTTTTGGCTCGTATGCCGGGCTTTGAAGGTGCTTTGCCCGTTAATTCCGTTACGGCACTTGTCGGAGCACCTGTCGTTGTCTATGTGTTGTTCAATAAAAGAAAATCCGAATTCAGTGAATAATGAAAACTCAAACAATTCATATAGAAGATTTATCCATCGGTTATACGACGAAACACAACCGAAAAATAGTGGCTTCGCACATTCGTGCTACCATACGTAGCGGTGAATTGACATGCTTGTTGGGAGCAAACGGGGTGGGAAAGTCGACACTGCTGCGCACGCTTTCTGCTTTTCAACCCAAATTGGATGGCTGCATTAAAGTCTTGGACAAAGAAATCTCCATGTATTCGGATAAGGAATTGGCCCGTATTATTGGGGTGGTCTTGACTGAAAAATGCGAGGTTCGCAATATGTTGGTGGAAGAGTTGATAGGATTGGGGCGTAGTCCCTATACAGGCTTTTGGGGGCGGTTGGATGAAGAGGATAAACGCATTGTGGAGTATTCGATGGCTTTGGTGAAGATTGAACACTTGGCAGGACGGATGATTCAGACACTTAGTGATGGTGAACGTCAGAAAGTGATGATAGCAAAGGCATTGGCACAGGAGACTCCTCTTATCTTTTTGGACGAACCAACGGCTTTTTTGGATTTTCCCAGTAAAGTGGAGATGATGCAACTGTTGCATAGTCTGTCGCGCACGATGAACAAGACGATATTCATGTCGACGCACGATTTGGAATTAGCCCTTCAGATTGCCGATCAGATATGGCTCATGGATCGGGCACAAGGAATAACGGTCGGTACACCTGAAGATCTTTCCTTGGATGGCAGTCTCGGACATTTTTTTGCACGCAAAGGTATCTTGTTTGATAAAGAAACAGGGCTTTTTCGCATTGACAATGAGTTTACGCACCAGCTTCGTCTCGATGGGTGTGGGCAAAAGTATCAAATGGTGCGTAAAGCCTTGCAGCGCAACGGCATATTGGCCAATCGACATGTGGAATCTTCCTTTTACATAGAGACCGGCAATCTTGACAAGTCAGGATATGTCCTTCATCCCGTTTCGGAAGCCCCATTGTATGTAGATACTATTGAAAGGTTGCTTCACGAGGTGGAAGAGCGACGAAACACATTGCTTCCTTTGAAACAGGGCAATTAAATCATTTAGTTTCGGATTGTCAGGACTTACTTGTAATAAGATTTCATAAAAAAAGAGAAATTACGTGAGTTAGTGATAAGCTTAAGCCCAAATCAGTCATTGTATTTTCTCAAAAGAATCATAATTGCCAAAATTCAACGCTATTTCCGTTTTAGCAATTCGTTTATTATGCGAATCAGTAGTTGGCTTCCTGATTCAAAAGATTAAAAAGTGACAAATGTAAGTAGAGCAACGGCCAACTTTCCAAAGGTATGTACCAACAAGCCTTTGGTAGCTCTAACTTTAGACGCTCTTTGAATTTCTGTTTTTTCATTCAGCCAATTGAAAAAGGATTCGATAAGTTGTCTGACCTTGGACACAGCTTGTGAGAACAAGTCTCTGGCAGCCTTATCCCTCTGTTTGAGCACTTCCGTCTCTCTCTTAATCTCCTTATGCGGGGTAAGTACTTTAACCGGATACTCTCATTGAAGAAAGAAAAGTCGCTGTAAACCCAAATCGGTCATTAGGATTTCCCGGTGTTGTATGGCAATGAGAAGTCTTTTAATTTCTCCCAGATGGACAGGAAAGACTGCCTTGTTTTTAAAGCCCTTGTCAGATAGAGGATATGCTTGTCCTAGTTTTGTGCGCATCACTGCGCGGTTCATACAAAATCTAATATCCATGGACGGAAATGACGGAGAAGGTCGCATGATGCGAACGTCACCAGTGGGCAAAATAAAACCGTTAAAAAGTTTGGTAAGAACTTTCCAACGGCTTCAATTAATTCTGGAGGGACATCTATCTAATATATCCCTGCCTGCTTATAATATGTTCGTTGGAAAGTGCTTTTGAATTTATCGAAGGATTCAATGCTTGAAGTTTGAACATATGGCATACGCTCAAAGCATGATATGCTTCGATATGATATATTTGATAATATGTTCATTCTATTTTGTTGCGTCGTGTCTTTATAAATTTCCAATTACGTGGCAAAATTAAGGAATATTTCAGGAAATACACCTAACTAAAGTCAGAAAATTGATCTTTTCCTTAGGTCCAATATTGATTTTCCTCCGAACCTTGGTGGGATTTCTTTCCGTTATAGTCTGTTGTCGGTTCATTTAGGGATATAATGGCTCCCGTTTTCTATAACTTTTTTCTGTCGTACACAGAAGCTATAACAATTATTCTCATCTGATTCTATACCGATTTTTTTTTGAGAAAATTCGGTATACCATTTATGACGATTTCGACAAATCCGTATCTTTTTGCCAGAATCGTTATCACATTCAATTACTTTTTGGGCAAATGTCATATGTTCGCTATGGAGAAACATAACCTACTGATTTGAGACGCACCGATTCTCCACCTATATTGAACATCCATAATACCATTCATTTACGCAGAAAAATTCAAGGAAAAACATTGGAATATGAAATCTATCAATTAAATTTGCAACTACATACTCACCCCGCTTCCCATAAGAACAGCGCGCTCTGGGTGAGTCTTTTATTTGTAATTCAAAAGAGATATAAAAGAATGACTAGTCCTAAATAACTGCTGCAAGTTTTAGACAAAATACGAGGGTGTCGTAATGCACGATGCACCTTCTTTTTTTCGTTAGCCCTAAAAATCAGTTCATGTACTTTAAGCTGCGATATTTGGGGGATATCTCTGATTTATGTGTCCCCAACATCTGAATATGGCGGCGGCAAGCTCATAAAGCAGTTCAGTCAGCCAG
>JACJJM010000030.1 GCA_016900015.1 Phocaeicola coprophilus
TCGTTTTCCATGCTGTAAAGTAAAGAACTATTCAATTAGATTACAAATTTATCCCCACTAAATTTCTACTGAGCCGACATATCCTCCGACCACATCCCTGACGTAAGGATACAAAAAGAGCGGCATCCCGAAAAGGACACCGCTCTCTTTTATCCTATATCTTCAGAAGAATTACATCATGCCTCCCATACCCGGGTTCATCGGCATTTCAGGCTTTTCTTCTTTCTTTTCCACGATGACACACTCCGTAGTGAGGAACATACCTGCGATGGAAGCTGCATTTTCCAAAGCCACACGTGTCACTTTGGCAGGGTCAACCACACCGGCTGCATGCAAGTGCTCGTAAACATCGGTGCGTGCATTGTAACCGAAGTCACCTTCGCCTTCGCGCACTTTCTGTACGACAACGGCACCTTCCTTACCGGCATTGGCCACAATCTGACGAAGCGGCTCTTCGATGGCACGCTTGATGATTTCGATACCGGTCGTCTCGTCTGCGTTCTCGCCCTTCAGGTCTTCCAACGTCTTGCTGGCACGGATGTAAGCCACGCCGCCGCCCGGGACGATACCTTCTTCGATGGCAGCACGAGTAGCGCACAATGCATCGTCGACACGGTCTTTCTTTTCCTTCATTTCCACTTCGGAAGCAGCGCCTACATAGAGGACAGCCACACCGCCTGACAACTTGGCCAGACGCTCCTGCAGTTTCTCCTTATCGTAGTCGGACGTAGTAGTCTTGATTTGAGCCTTGATCTGGTTGACACGCTCTTGGATGTTTTCCTTTGCACCGGCACCGTTCACGATGGTCGTGTTGTCCTTCGTGATAGTCACTTTGTCAGCCGAACCCAACATCTCGATTGTAGCCTGTTCCAGCTTCAAGCCCTTCTCTTCGCTGATGACCACGCCGCCAGTCAGCACAGCGATGTCTTCCAACATCTCTTTACGACGGTCGCCGAAGCCCGGAGCCTTCACGGCACAAATCTTCAAGTTAGAACGCAGACGGTTGACAACCAACGTAGTCAAAGCCTCGCTGTCGACATCTTCTGCGATGACCAACAAAGGACGTCCGCTCTGTACGGCCGGTTCGAGGATGGGCAAGAAATCTTTCAGGTTGGAAATCTTCTTGTCATAAATCAAGATGTACGGACGCTCCATCACGCACTCCATCTTCTCTGTGTCTGTCACAAAGTAAGAAGACAGATAGCCACGGTCGAACTGCATACCTTCGACAACGCCGATAGTCGTGTCACGACCTTTAGCCTCTTCGATTGTGATGACACCATCCTTTGACACCTTGCGCATCGCATCAGCAATCAACTTACCGATAACAGGGTCATTGTTGGCAGATACGGTAGCCACTTGCTCGATTTTATCGTAGTTATCACCCACCATTTCGGCTTGTGACTTGATGGATTCTACCACTTTGGCTACGGCTTTGTCAATACCGCGTTTCAAATCCATCGGGTTAGCACCGGCAGTCACGTTCTTCAGACCTACGCCGACGATGGCCTGTGCCAACACGGTAGCTGTGGTCGTGCCGTCGCCCGCATCGTCACCGGTCTTGGATGCTACAGATTTCACCAGTTGAGCACCGGTGTTTTGGAATGCGTCAGCCAACTCTATTTCCTTGGCGACTGTCACACCATCTTTCGTGATTTGAGGAGCACCAAACTTCTTCTCGATAATGACATTGCGTCCTTTCGGGCCAAGGGTTACTTTCACGGCGTTAGCCAATTCGTCAACTCCTTTTTTGAGTTGGTCGCGTGCATCTATATTGAATAAAATCTCTTTTGCCATAATACTTGAATTTTTTAATGTTTGTGAGTTTACAGTTTATTAAAAATGTATGTCTGAAGGAGCTTGGCCTCATCCGAGGATGGCGAGCACATCGCTCTGACGCATAATCAGATATTTTGTTCCTTCATATTCAAGCTCTGTGCCTGAATATTTTCCATACAACACTTCATCACCAACTTTGACTACCATTTCTTCGTCTTTGGTTCCATTACCTACGGCTACAACTTTGCCTTGCAACGGCTTTTCTTTTGCGGTATCCGGAATAATGATTCCACCAACGGTTTTCTCTTCTGCCGGAGCAGGAAGAATCAACACTCTGTCTGCTAATGGTCTTACGTTCATAGTTCTTTTATTTTTAAAGTTTTTATTTAATCATTCGTTTGCGCCGTCTTTTTCACGTCGGCACAATTTTTTAAACGAAAAGCGTGCCAAACTTCCGCAAAGGGCATATTGACAGACTAAACTGACAAAAGTGACACGTTGACAGGCCAAGGAGGGCAGGCAAACAGAAGATAAGAACAAAAGAAAAAAACTATCCTTTATCCAACAATAAAGCACTTTTCACTATCAAATAGTTTTATCAATAAAGATATTTACTACCTTTGTGCCAGCACTACCCTTTATCACAATACAACTATGGCCTACGAGAACATCTTAGAAACCATCGGACATACCCCGCTGGTGAAAATAAACCGGTTGTCCCCCAACCCTGCCGTTTCCATCTATGCCAAACTGGAAGGTTTCAATCCGACCGGCAGCATCAAAGACCGCATTGCCTTGAAAATGATTGAGGAAGCCGAACGCAACGGCACGCTGCGCCCGGGCAAAACCATCATCGAACCTACTTCGGGGAACACCGGCATCGGACTGGCCATCATCGGCATCATCAAAGGATACCCCGTAGAAATCGTCATGAGCAGTGCCGTGTCAATCGAACGTCGAAAAATCATCCGTTCTTATGGCGGGAAAGTCATCCTCACACCGGCTGAAGAAGGTACGGACGGGGCAATCCGATTGGCCCATAAGCTGGTCGAGGAATATCCGGAGAAATATTTCATGCCTGACCAATTTTCCAACGCCTGCAACTATCTGGCCCACTATGAGAGCACGGCCCTCGAAATCTGGCAACAGATGAACGGAAACATCGACTACCTCGTCTGCGCCATCGGCACATCGGGAACACTGATGGGGCTGGCCCGCTTTCTGCGAATGATGAAACCAAGCATTAAGGTCGTATGCGCACATCCCATCCGCGGACATTACATCCAAGGGCTGAAAAACATGGAAGAAGCCATCGTCCCGGACATCTATGACCCTTCGCAAATAGATGTTCAGGAAATGATAGAAAGCGAAGAAGCCATCGCTACGGCACGCCGCATCATCACCTGCGAAGGCATCTTTGCCGGCATGAGCAGCGGAGCCGCCATGTTGGCAGCTATCCGTACGGCCGCCCGCATCAAGTCGGGCAACATCGTAGTCGTCTTTCCTGACCGGGCCGAAAAATATCTCAGCACATCCATGTTTGACGAATTTGACGATTAGCTACACCTTATTATAATAAATAAGTCGCAAGAATTAAATGGATATATCCGCATCTAGTATAAACTAAATAGGAGTTCCTGACTAAATATCTGTCCCTTAGGTCAGGCAAGCCATCCGCCAGGCCCTGCTCCCGTCATATCATTTCGTCTAAGAGAAGGCACACACACCACCGTATCTACTCCGCCCGTGCCTACCCTCTATTCCGTCCACGAGCGGAAAGGAAGGCAGGCAAGAGCGGAAAGGAAGGCGTCCACGAGCGGAATAGACACGGCCCGCCAAGCCATTCCACACCAAGGGAACGAGGCGATAAAACTATTAAAATTCAAACACTTACAGAAATGAGTCCTTCGGGTATCCCGAACGGGAAAAACTCTGAGCAGGCATAGGCCCAACTGACGGGGCATTAAGCGGACCAAAAAACATAAATCTACAGAAATCACAGACAAGTCCCCGGACAAGTCAATAGATTGTCCGGTCCAGCTCCTGCTTCATCGCCATCAGTTCTTCGCGGATGGCTTTCAGGCGGTTGATGACCTCCATGGTCTGCACCGTCCCTGTCTTGTTGTTCTTCAATGTCTGGCGTGCCCCTTGGAGTGTCATGCCTTTTTCCTTGACCAGATGGTAGACCAGGCGGACTTGCTCGATGTTTTCTTCCGTATATTGCCGGATTTGGCGTCCGCTCTTACGGGGCGTGATGAATGTGGGAAACTCACGTTCCCAATAACGGAGCAGAGTCTCCGACACATGAAACATGTCAGCCACTTCGCTGATGGAATAGTATAGCTTCAGATTCTTGTTTTCTTTATACGGCATATAATCACATCCTTTCTTTTATTCTTTTACCCATCAATCATACACTTTTCCGTGGTTGGCGGCCATCTGAATCATCTTGTCATAATCTTCGGCACTCAAATCCATGAAATAATAGTTCACCGGATTCACCTTCTGTCCCTTCACCACCACTTCATAGTGCAAATGCGGTCCCGTGCTTTTTCCCGTCGACCCCACTCCGCCGATGATTTCTCCGCGCACCACTTTCTGTCCTGCTTTCACCTTGATGCTCTGCAAATGCGCATACCGTGTGCGGTATCCAAAGCCATGATTGATTTCGATGGTATTGCCATAGCCTGTCTCCCACCCGGCCGACACGACAGTGCCGTTGCCTGTGGCATACACGTCCGTCCCGGGATTGGCCGAGAAGTCCATTCCGGAGTGAAATTTTGTCGTCTTGTAGATGGGGTCCACACGCACCCCGTAGCCTGAGGCCGTCTGCTTCAAGTCCTTATTGGCGATAGGCTGGATGGCCGGTATGCAGAGCAACATCTCGTCATGTTCCTTACAGAGGTTCACCACTTCGTCAAACGACTTCGACTGGATGTAAAGCTGCCGGCGCAGCAAATCGAGCTTCCGTGTCGTGCTCATCACGAGGTCGGCATTTGCCATATCCATGAACTCTTCGTAGCGTCCCTCCTTGTAACTCGCATGACGGATGCCGTCGGCGATGGGGTCGGCTTGCAAGACCACGCGGTAGAGATTGTCATCTCGCTGCTGGATGTCGGCCAAGACAGTCAGTGCGTCATCCAACTGTTTGGTGAGCACATTGTATTGTGCTTCCATACGGGCGTTCTCGCTGCGGAGTTCCTTCTCGGAAGGCGAACCGAACAGGAAAAAAAACACCAGGAAACAACCGGCTCCTAGTCCCATCCCATAAAATAAACGGCGAACGATGCTGAGAATGCGTTGTCTGATAGTCGGATATATTCTATCGTAAGTGCGAGTTCGAGGATTGTAGATATAATAGACTTTACGCATGCTTTTCCTAAGATAATGTGAACAAAAAGGCTCACCTTAACGAATATTTCACATAAATAGTTGAGGCAAAAGTAGCAAAAGACCTTATCTTTGCAAATTGTTTTTTAGAATATTAACTACAAAAGACTGAATACATATATGTTGACTGCAAAAGAAATCAGAGAATCTTTTAAACGATTCTTCGAGTCCAAAGGGCATGTAATCGTGCCCTCAGCTCCTATGGTCATCAAAGACGACCCGACTTTGATGTTCACCAATGCCGGCATGAACCAATTCAAAGACATCATCTTGGGCAACCACCCTGCCAAAAACAAACGTGTGGCAGACTCCCAGAAGTGCCTCCGCGTGAGCGGCAAGCACAATGACCTGGAAGAAGTCGGACATGACACCTACCACCATACGATGTTCGAAATGCTGGGCAACTGGTCGTTTGGTGACTATTTCAAGAAAGAAGCCATCAGCTGGGCATGGGAATACTTGATCGACGTGCTCAAAATAGACCCTTCCAATCTCTATGCCACCGTCTTTGAAGGCAGTCCTGAAGAAGGTCTGGAACGCGACAACGAAGCAGCCGGCTACTGGGAACAGTTCTTGCCGAAAGACCATATCATCAACGGCAACAAGCATGACAATTTTTGGGAAATGGGCGACACGGGACCCTGCGGCCCTTGCTCGGAAATCCACATCGACCTGCGTCCGGCTGAAGAACGCGCCCAAGTGCCGGGCCGCGAACTGGTGAACCATGACCACCCGCAAGTCATCGAAATCTGGAATCTCGTGTTCATGCAGTATAACCGCAAGGCTGACGGAAGTCTGGAGCCCCTCCCCGCCCGCGTCATCGACACCGGCATGGGATTCGAACGTCTCTGCATGGCCCTGCAAGGCAAGACTTCAAACTATGACACCGACGTGTTCCAACCCATCATCCATGTCATCGGCTCCATGACGGGCCACACGTATGGCAAAGACCCACAGACCGACGTGGCCATGCGCGTCATAGCCGACCACATCCGCACCATCGCCTTCTCCATCACCGACGGGCAGTTGCCGTCCAATGCCAAGGCCGGCTATGTCATCCGGCGCATCCTGCGTCGTGCCGTGCGCTACGGATACACGTTCCTCGGACAAAAACAAGCTTTCATGTATCGCCTGCTGCCCATCCTCATCGACACGATGGGCGATGCCTACCCCGAACTGAAGACACAGCAAGCACTCATCGAAAAGGTCATTAAGGAAGAGGAAGAAGCGTTCCTCCGCACGCTGGAGACTGGCATACGCCTGCTCGACAAGACCATGACCGACGCCAAAGCTGCCGGGAAGAAGGAAATCAGCGGAGTGGATGCCTTCACGCTGTATGACACATTCGGCTTCCCGCTCGACTTGACAGAACTTATCCTCCGCGAAAACGGACTGACAGTCGACACCGAAGAGTTCAATGCCGAGATGCAGAAACAGAAACAACGTGCCCGCAACGCCGCGGCCGTAGAGACGGGTGACTGGATTGTCCTGAAGGAAGGCGAAACAGAATTCGTGGGCTATGACTTCACGGAGTATGAAACTTCCATCCTGCGCTACCGGCAGATAAAACAGAAGAACCAGACACTCTATCAAATCGTACTCGACAAGACCCCGTTCTATGCAGAAAGCGGCGGACAGGTGGGCGATACGGGTGTCTTGGTCAATGAATATGAGACCATCGACATCATCGATACCAAGAAAGAAAACAACTTGCCCATCCACATCGCCAAGAAGCTGCCCGAACATCTGGAAGCTCCGATAATGGCTTGTGTCGACACGGACAAGCGGGCTGCCTGTGCTGCCAATCACTCCTGCACGCACCTGCTCGACGAAGCACTCCGCCAAGTGTTGGGCACGCATGTCGAGCAAAAAGGTTCGCTCGTGACACCGGAAGGGCTGCGTTTCGACTTCTCTCATTTCCAGAAAGTGACCCCCGAACAGCTCCGCGAAGTGGAACACTTGGTCAATGCAAAAATCCGCGAAGACATCCCTTTGACCGAATACCGCAACTTGCCCATCGAAAAAGCACGCGAACTGGGCGCCATCGCTCTCTTCGGTGAAAAATATGGAGACGAAGTGCGTGTCGTGCAATTCGGCTCGTCCATCGAGTTCTGCGGCGGCACACACGTGTCTGCTACGGGCAAAATCGGCATGGTGAAAATCACTTCAGAAAGCTCTGTTGCTGCCGGCGTACGACGCATTGAAGCCATCACCGGCGCCAAGGTGGAGGAACTGATGAACACCATCGAAGACACCCTCACCGAACTTCGTCAACTGTTCAACAATGCTCCCGACTTGCGGGTGGCTATCCGTAAATACATCGACGAGAATGCCGGATTGAAGAAGCAAGTGGAATCTTTCATGAAAGAAAAAGAAATTCAAATCAAAGCCAAACTGCTTGAAGGAGCAAAAGACGTACACGGCGTAAAAGTCATCAAAGCCGTGCTCCCCATGCCGGCTGACATGGTGAAGAACATCGCATTCCAACTGAAAGGCGAAGTGACTTCCAACTTGTTTGTCGCCATCGGAAGCTCAGACCACGAAAAACCAATGCTCACCGTCATGGTCAGCGATGACCTGGTTGCTTCCGGCATCAACGCGGGAAAACTGGTGCGCGAAGCTGCCAAACTGATTCAAGGCGGAGGCGGAGGCCAACCTCACTTCGCCACAGCCGGCGGAAAGAACACGGACGGACTGAGTGCCGCTGTGGACAAGCTGGTCGAACTGGCCGGATTCTAATCCGGAATCAATAGCTTGCAAAGAAGGCCTGCATGTGTGGTTGCCAGCCACTGCATGCAGGCCTTCTTCATTTCATAGTTTGGTCACGACCTGCTCACTCCCGCTCCTCACTCCTTGCATCTTCGATCGTCAACGTGACAACATCCGTATGTGCCCGCCACTGGGGAGCGTACATGGACTGCAACGTGGCGACTCCTAAGCGGTAGACTCCGGCACGAGACACCACATAGTCCGTAGTCCACTGATGGACTCCTTTGGTCAAATAAGAGATAAAATAATCGACCGATGCGTCTTTCACAGCACGATAAGCACATACATTTCCGGACCATACCGTATGTGACTTCAAATTCCACGGCTCCAAGCAAGCAGCCGTACGGTCTGTCAGTTGCACAAAGTCCAAGTCACGGGAAGCCGACACTTGCAGGCAAGAGCGCACATGGTCTCCAGGCTTCAAAACCTCCTCTCCCGTCCACTCACGCCACTCTTCGCCCTGGTCGTCCGCCCGTTTGACCCACAGTGTCCGTTCGACGGTGACACCGTTGCCGCCGGCCTCGACTTCACCTTCCGGCGTGCTTTTCAGATAGACCGCTCCCCAAGCAAGCCCGTCATCAGGCATATCCACAGACAAGACCTTTGGCGAAGGCATACCTTTCTCACACTTCACATCCGCATACATACGATGTTCGTCACCCTTTCCCAAGAGTTCCCCGTCAAGCCGCAACGCAGAGGAATCTTTCACATCAAAACGACTTTGCCCACTGACCAGCAGCGCATAAACAGCATTGGCCGTATGATACGGATTGTCCCACGACTGCGTCTGTTTCTGCAACATCAGCCATTGGCGGAAGGGAGATAATACGTCCTCCGGCATCCCCAATGCCCGTCCTGCCTCCAAGACCATCACTTGCGTCGGTATACGGCAATCAGTCCATGAAGCGATGGAAACCGGCGTGTTGAAATAACGCCCTTGTTCGGCATCTGCGACAGAGTATTCCATCAAGGACTGCCAGAACTCACGGGCTACATCTTCCTCGCCACAGGCTAAAGCTATGGACACAGCGGCAGCACGTCCAACGATTGTCAGCCGGTCACGCTCCGTCTTCATGCGCTGATAGAAATAGGTGCATGCATCACTGTCTGCGTCTTCCAACATATCTTTCAACAACGAACGGGCATATAAATCGTGCATCTGCACTTCATAAACATACATCCGGCGGCCCTTGTCTTCCTCCCATGTCTTAAAACGCTTGTATTCATCATCCAACATTCTGCCAGAATAAGTCAACAGCCAACGGAGTTTGTTTTTATACTCTTTGGCATACGCCCCACCTGTCAGGTGATGCAGACGGGCCAACAGTTCTGTCACTACGACCGTTACCGTCCGGTTAGACTGCCAACCTTTTGTCCAAGAAATACCGTTATCGGAATTGTGCAAATCCCAAACCTTGCTCAAATACATGGCAGCTTGGCTGTCCAAACGTTCTTCATCAAGCAACAAGGACAACCGACGTTGCAACTCAGCCTCATCAAGCAAAGCATCCGACCACGGCGTCGCCTCCAAAACCACATCCGTCAAGCCACTGTTGGCTCGCAAGGGATTGGATTCCGCTCCAGCGGCCAAGGCATTCTTCCACTCAGTCAAAGCACGCCGCAAAGCGGGATACTGGCGCAACAACCATCCGCCCAAGCGGCAAGCATAATAGGCAGCAACCAGCGAAACAGCATCCTCACTTGCCGGAGCAAGCAATGACGGCAGGGCCGACACAGCCAACCACTCCGGACGGGATACGAACTCAAAAGTGAATTCCCGTTCAGCATCCGGTGACAAAGCTTTCTCTTCAAAGAAGCTGTCAAGTGCCCATTCATGTTGCCCGCCTTTGGTCAATGTGAACGAGCGGGATGTCAGCAAAGGTTCTTGCTTGGGCAATACGGGCAAATAGCGTTGTTCGCCATCGCTGCACCGTTTGTTTTCAGCTGTCATGCGGCAAGCCAGCAGTTCACAAGCAATCGGTATCCGACAATCGAAACTTACCGTCGCCTGCCCTTTGCCTTCCAGCACAAACGGTTGTTCCCGACGAAGCACCAATGTGTCTGCCTGCGGGTCGAACAGTTCCATGCACACTGTGCCTTTCATCCGTCTCTCGGAAAGGTTGGTCAACAGGGCGGACAACTTCACTTGGTCGCCCGAGCGCACATAGCGCGGCAAGTATTCCTGCAACATGAACTCCTTGGAGGCGGTCGCTTCCCCTTCCAGAAAACCGTATTGCACATCGAGGGTGTGTGCCAACCCCAGAAAACGCCAAGTGGTCACGCTTTCAGGAAGGGTAAACGACAGCGTGATTTCCCCCTTCTCATTTGTGCGAAGATGCGGATAGAAGAAAGCTGTTTCTTTGAAATTCTCGCGCATATAAGGTACTTCTTTCATCATCTTCCCGAGCTGTTCAGAACCGGAATTCTTGCGAAAGCGTGCAATTCCTTCTACATCTTCCACCATATCAAAGACTACATCAATATCTTCTTTATATCCAGTCGTACCTAAAGCTATCCGTGTCTTGCGCACTTCTGTTCCCCATGCAGGGCCTTTGTGCAAATAGGTCATTTTTCGCCACAACAAATCATCCCAATAGCTCATTCCCCAATCAGGCACTTGACACTCCGGAACTTCAAACTTAAATCTAACAGACCTATTCCGTATTCTTCCCCGTCCCATAGTAACCGAAGGCAAATAATTACGACGCGGAGTGTATAATGACCAACTAAGACGTGCCAGCGGGTCCAATGAAGCATCATAGAGCGTAGCCATCAGTTCGGCATCTGCCGGACGGCCTTCGGAATCAGTCACCTGCAGCTGCCATTCTTCCTGCCCGCCGGGATGCAAACGGTCGCGGAAGGTCTTCCACTTCAACTGCAACCGGTCAGAATACGTGCGAGGAATAGATTCCGAACCTTCAAAGACTTCACCATGCTTGATCATAAACCAAGTGACAGTGATGCCGTCGCCATACTCCGGACGGTCGGCAATACGGAACGTCAGGAGGGAATCGTTCACTTGAATACGTTTCGACTCCAACACCTTCCCTTTCGCAAACACGTCATAGATGAGATAGGCATCTTTGGCGGATGTACCTAAAAGGAGGGTTGTCTCCTCTCCTGTCCCCAGCTTGTGTTTGTCTATGTAGTACCAGCCCAGCTTATCGACCGGTATCTTCCGGTCTGCCATTGAAAAGAGTGTGATTTCCTTCTGTTCCACGACCGGACGCCCCATGTCGTCAGTCGTACGAAATTCCAGGTTATACTGTCCGGAAGGCAACTGTCGGACGGCACGCGGCATAAACCCTTTCTTCGTGGAGAATGGAGCTGAATAGACCGAATCTTCCTTCACCGCATCAGACTTACCCGATGTCCGCACCCGATAAAAAACGCATTCGCCTTCGGCCTCAACCTCCAGCCCGGACAGATTCTTAGCTACGATTTTGACAGGATTCAACTGTTCTTTCACCCATACATCTTTGCAGCTCAACTCCAACATCAACGAACGGTTTCCTACATGAATCACGCGGGAAGCAGACTGAGTTTCTCCTGCTGCCGCAGTAACCTCAGCACTCACATAATAAGTTATATACCAGTCCTCCTCCGCATTGCGTATGTCAACCAAACGGGCCGGCACCCGGAAACGACCGTCAGCATCCGTTATCGTTTCTCCAGAAGCCAAAGACCGGCCACCACCGGATATTCTCAACCATGCGTACCAGAAAGGTACAGCAGACACCGAATAGCGTACCGAAGCATGCGCCACCGGAGCACCGGAGAAATTCATCGCCCGGCCCTCCAACTGGATGCTGTCGCCCACGGCATACGTATCATCCGGCTTATCCATCTCCACATAGAAAGTGGGACGCTTGTAATCTTCCACTTCAAAATCACATTTGTCAAAACCCGGAATCCGAATCTCCCACCGACCGGGAAGCAACGATTCAGGCAAAGCAAACGAACCGCTGAACGTCCCGTATTCATTGGTCTCCAATGTCAGTGTGTCAATCGGATTGTTCAAGAATCTGCCCAAATAGACTGTCAGCTTGCGTGAAGGAATGACATCGGCTTTAAGACCCAATGCCTTATAAAGAAAACCAGCGAAGGATACCTTCTGCCCAGGCCGATAAATGGCACGATCTGTGAAAACACAACACTTTTCCCTCACATGTTCTTCGTCCGCCCCATACCAAGACACCTCCAACGTGTCTGTCACTCCAAGTCCGTCCTTCTCTGCACAGATTCCCCAATCTTCTTGTTTGCTGCCCGGCAAGAAAACGACCGAACCATCTTCGCCTGTCGTCTCTTCACTACGGACCTTGCAGTCCCAATAAGGATACCATACATTCCGGGCCTCATCCTTTTTGTAATCATGCTTTCCACCAAGGCATATCACTCGTGCGCCGGACACGGGATGCCCGCTTTCGCGGTCGAGGACAAACACTTGCCGGCGACCGTCGGGCAACGTGCGGTAATATGTACTCAACCGATTGAAGCAAAACTTGGCCTCCTGCTGCTGATCGCGGAAAGAGAAACGCACCTTGTAATGTCCGGGACGTTCCGGCTGCGGCAAACTTAACACAGTGTCACGATAGGCATACGGAGACTCCTTGTCGACAACGAGCTTATCGACACCCTGGCTGACCAACTGTCCGTCCGCAAGGTCATAAAGTTCCCATCGCAACGTGTCTATGTTTCGATAACTCACTTCGTAAGTGATGGGAAGCCCCAATGTCTGCACATCTTTAACGGATATGGTCAAATCGGGCAACGTCAACTGCTGAAGGGCATTCAAGAACAAGGGCGCCCGCTTGTAGTTCGGATAGCGTTGCGCAGCCTCCTGCGTCCAACGTAATGTACGCTCCACATCTTTCGAACGGTATATGACATCCTCATAAATCCGCGGGATAATCTCCGTATCGCAAAACTCTGCAAGCAACGTGTCCACTTCCTTATAATAACGAGCCAAGCGTTCATCACACGTCATGCTGTCATCATGTTCAAGAACATAGAACATGCGGGCATATTTCCACCACACCTCAGCATCGCGGTTTCCCGCCTCTGCATAATAAGTTATCAAACGGTCGTACAAGTTTATCGCATACGCATGCTCACGCTCCGTCGTCCACTCCAACACCTGTTCCGCCATCACGGAGAGCAGGTCGTCATGGAAGAAACGGCTGTCCACACCGGGCACAAGCATAGGCTCATATACCCGTGCATCGACATGGGCCAACAAGTCCATGTCATCCAATGCCATGTCGAAGCAGGACAAGGCATGCCGCCGGAACGTAGGTCCGTCCCATTTCGAAGGATCATCGGCTTTCTGGGCTTCCGTGTAAGAAGCTCCCCGATAGACACGGTTGCACTGATTCAGATACATCCCTCCCAAGACCAAATGCAGCACTCTCTTATCTGCCGGGTCAGAAACAGTCCTCATCCACTTTTTCATCCGTAGCATCGAATCGAACCGAATTTCCGGTTTCACATCTGCCATTAAAGTGAAGTTCATCAAAACCGAGCGCAACGCTTGTGGAAAATTAACTTCTTTGCGCGCCTTCCCGTTAATTTCAAGCACATAACGATTGGCTGTCTGCACCAACCCCTTCTTCTGGGCCGCCTCCACCTGCGCCCACAACTCTTCATAGGTCTGCCCCTGCACGGGCACGAAGGCCAGCAAGCAAAGAAGCAGAAGGATTTCTCTCTGAATACGATGTCGCATAGACTTGTGTTCTTTTTTCATGGTTTCTAACTGTCGCCCAAGATAAGCATTTTATTACTAAAAAAAGAAAGATTATCCATGCTTTTACCAAGGCATTGGAAGCTCCATACAGAAGAAACGGTCATCGCTGATTCATTGCAAGTTATCCCGTCCTCTATTCGGTGCAAGTCCGCCCTCCTTTCCGTCCGACCACGGAGTCCTTTCCGTCCGTGTCCCGAAAGGAGGCTGTGGACGGACGGAGTTAAGACCGCTCAAAGAGGGTGAGGAACAACTCTTACGGACGAAAGCGGACAAGGCGACGAAGACAAAGGGTTATTGTCATTTTCGCGTCTTATGTATGTCACAAAAAAAGAAAGGATTCACGGGGAGAGGCTTCCAAGAGAAAGACCGGAGCGTCAAAGAAAACAAAGATAAACCATTCACAATCAGTACAGTGCAAGAGGTCTGTCATGACATCCTCATCATCGCGAATATGAAGGTGTGACAATCGCGAACATGAGCTCTTCACTATCGCGATCATGAAAGTACAAGAATCGCGATCATGAACGTGCCATGACCGCGACAGTCTGTTTCCAAACCCGGAAGAGTCTCGGGTTCTTGTAGTTTTTCGTTTGATGCCTGTGACCAGGTCCTCCAGGTCAGAGCGGCCCGCCGCCGTTCAGTCAGGAAGCAGAAGGTGGTGCATCTGTGCGATGATATACACTTTCCACTTCTTCAGCATCTCGCCCATATTCTCATCTTTTTCCAAAAAGATGGTGTGCGTGAAGTCTTGCGTCAGGAAAGGAATGGACAGCATCCCGTAGAAATTGTAGAAGAGAAAACGAATGGGTATCCGCTTCACCTTGCCACTGTCCATCTCCTCGCGCAGGCTGATGAACGTGTCGTGCAGTTGTTCGGGAAGCTGCAAATGCATGGCTGTCCGTATCAGGAGGTCGGCATCGCGATTCATCTCCCGCACGATGAACATCGGCAGGCGGGGATGCGCCAGGAAGAGGGCATAATAGGCGTCCACGATTTCCCCGATGCGGTCGTCAAGTGGCTTGTCCTTCTGCGCCAGAATGGTGAACACTGTGGGGACGATGGACTGGACGATGTCACCGAACACGGCTTGAAACATCCGGCTCTTCGTGCGGAAATAATAATGCAACACTGGGCGGTTGATACCCACCGTAGCCGCAATGTCACTCATGCTTGTCTCTGCAAAGCCCCGTTCGATGAACAGGCTTCGAGCGACCCGGATGATACGCTCTTCCAGGTCGTTCTTGTCACACGGCGTGTTCATCAGCGTTTCAGATTATCAATGAACAACAACAAGCGGTTTTTCACATTGGCGTCGCTGACCCCGCTTTCAAAGTCGAGCGAAAGGATGTTGATGTCCGGATACATGTCCTTCACCCGTTTTTCAATGCCTTTCGACACGATGTGGTTGGCTATGCAGCCGAAAGGTTGCAGGCTGACGATGTGGTTGACACCGCTGCGGGCATACATAATCATCTCTGCGGGAAGCAACCAGCCTTCGCCAAACTGCGCATTGAGCGTGACGACTTGTTCAGCCTCGCGTGCTTCTTCGAAGATGTCGTGGAAAGGGATGAAATAGCGGAAACGCGAAGCACGTGCATTCACCTTCTCTATCTGCTTGCGCACGATGCCATAGATGCCGTCCATGAGGAAATCAGACAGTTTTCTCCGCTCGACATGAGCCTGGAGTTTCACCTTGCGGTTGACAAACGACTGCATGAAGAAGTCCGTCAGGATGGGAGGCACGACCTCGATGCCGCGCCCGATAAGCCAGTCGACGATGTTCTTCTGCGCAAAGGGATTGAACTTCAAATAAATCTCTCCCACGACTCCGACCCTCGGCAACGTCTTGTCCTGACAAATCCCGTCAAACGCGGCAGCCGCTTCCGAGAGGCTGTCAAACAGACGGTTGCTTGCATTGCTCTCTATCAGTTCGCAGCCCCGGCGCAGGTAGAAGTCGCGCAGTTCGCGGGCTGCTCCGGGTCTCTGCTCACGCACGACGGAGGCATAATAGAACTTGCTGATGCTGTCCGTATAGAGAATCGCGCGAAGGGCTATCGGCAATATCTTCAGCCAATTTATCTTGAAAGCCGGCTGGTCATTCTCGATGTCGTCGCCCAACGTCAGGGAGACCACGGGCACATCGGCATAGCCGGCATCGACCAGCGCCTTCTTTATCAGGGGTAAATAATTGGAAGCACGACACTGTCCGCCTGTCTGCGTGATGGCAATCACCGAACGGGCGGGGTCATACTGACCGCTCTTGAACGCCTTGATGACATCGCCGACAATCAAGGTCGCAGGGTAGCACACCTCGTTGTTGGCATATTTCAATCCCCATTCGCAGGAAGCCTCATCGCTCAGCGGCAGGTTCTCCACGTCATAGCCCGTCATCCGGAGCACCGAGGGGATAAGCGGCGAGAGGAAGGAGGTGAAATAGGGAATCAATATCTTGCGGTCACGGTACTTGCCGTCATAGACGGGCGTCGTGCGGAAGGCTGACACCGTCTTGGCCTTTTCCTTGTCGTCAGCCAGTTTTAGGCTCTCTATCAACGAACGCACACGCAGCTTCATGGAACCGACGTTGTTGATGTCATCCAATTTAAGCAGGGTGAGCGTCTTGCCGTAGCGCAAGAGCAGGTCGCGCACTTCGTCGGTGATAAAGGCGTCCGGCCCGCAGCCGAAGGACGTCATCTGTACGAACTGCACGCCCCCATCCTGCATGGCACACCACTTGGCGGCCTTCATGATACGGTTGGGGTAAGCCCATTGGGAAAGGAAATGCGTGTCCTTGATTTCCGGATTGTCGATGCTGGCCACTTCGTCCGTGAGCACCTGGATGCCCATGCCTGCCAGCATGTCCGACACTTTGTGCTGAATCAGCGGGTCTGTATGGTAAGGCCTTCCGGCAAGCAGGATGCAGAGCTTTCCTTGCTGCCGTGCCTCTTTCAGCAGGTGACGGTTATAGGCCGTCAACTCTTCGTGGAAACGCTGCTGTTCGGCCACAGCTTTACGGAAAGCATCGGCGACGACTTTGCTGTCGACTCCCAGAGAGACGAGATAGTTCGTGCATTGCTTCAACAGAAGTTTTTCATCCTTGAAACCTATGACCGGAGAGTCGAGAGGAATACTTGAAGGCTGCACACTCTTGACCACAGCCGAATAGCCGGTCACGATGGGGCAGTTGAAACTGTTCTGTTCGTTCGCATGAGAAGGCTCAAACAAGACGAAGGGCATGAAGATGCGGTCGACTTTCTGTGCCTGGAGGTTCGCAATGTGGCTATGCACCAACTTGGCCGGGAAACAGATGTTGTCCGACATCACCATGCAGGCATTGCGTTCATAATTCACGTAGTTCGAAGCGTCAGAAAGGCGCACTTCCATGCCGCAGGCCGTGAACAGCGTATGCCAGAAAGGATATTCTTCAAACATGTTGAGCATCCGCGGAATGCCGATGACCAGCCTCGGCTTGCTGACTGTAGAAGGCTGGCGGTCGAAAAGAAGTTTCCGCTTGTAGAGGTAGGCATTCTCACCCTTGACAGCCGACGCGCCGCCATTGCTGAACACCTTCTCACAGCGGTTTCCGGAGTAATACTTCCGCCCGTTCTCAAAACGGTAGACTTGTATCAGGCACTGGTTCTCACAGCCTTTGCAATTTTGCGACTTGGTCGTGTAGACGGCTTGCGCCAACATGTTCGAAAGGTCTGTCTCATCCCCTTGATGCGCCATGGCATAAAGGGCGCAACCAAAGGCTCCCATCAGCTCCGGGCAATCGTAACGGGAAACCTCAGCTCCGGTCAATACCTCGATGGCCCGCACGATGGCATCGCTACGCATCGTGCCGCCTTGTACCACGATATGCTTGCCCAAGACGGAAACATCCTTCAGTTTCAGCACCTTGTAGAGGCAATTCTTGACCACGGAATAAGCCAGTCCGGCAGCAATGTCGTCGACTGTCGCTCCTTCGCGAAGCACTTGTTTCACCTTGGAATTCATGAAGACCGTGCACCGTGTACCCAAATCGCACGGACGGGAAGAAGAACAAGCCCTGACGGCAAATTCAGACGGCGTAAAGCCCAGGCTCTTGGCAAAGGTCTCTATGAACGAGCCACAACCGGAAGAACAGGCTTCATTGATTTCAATGCGGTCGATGACGCCGCTGTTTACAAAGATGGCCTTCATGTCCTGGCCACCAATGTCGAGGATGAAGCTCACTTGCTTGTCGAGATGCTGTGCTGCCATGTAGTGTGCCACAGTCTCGATGATACCCGAATGGAGCTGGAAAGCGGCCTTTATCAAGTCCTCACCATAGCCGGTGGAACAACTGCCCTTGATGCGCAGGACAGCCCCTTTCCGTTCACACTCGTCCTTGAGACGCGTGAGACCTTCGACTACGGTCTGGATGGGGTTTCCGCCATTGTTCTTGTAAAAGGAATAAAGCAAATTGGAATCTTCGTCAAGCACGACAATCTTGGTCGTTGTGGAGCCGGAGTCAATGCCGATGAAGACATCCTGCACGCCTTCCTCCAGCTCGGCCTTCTTCACCCCGTGGCGGGAAATCCGCTCGCGCCACTCGCGATAAGCCTCGGCCGTGTCAAAGATAGGCTGAAGTCCGGATGCCGTGTTCACAGGCTGGTGGTCGGTCTGCAACCACTGGATGATGGTAGGCAGTTGTTCGATTCGTTCATCCTCCACCTCAGCCAGGGCCGTTCCTAAAGCGGGCAACAATTCGCCTTGCTCGGGGAGGATGACATCCTTGTCTTCCAAAGACAGATAGTCCATGAATGCTTTCCGAAGGGCTGGTATGAAAGTCAACGGGCCGCCGCAAAACAGCACCGGACTCTTGATTTCATAGCCATGAGCCAGTGTGATGACAGTCTGTACGGCCACGGCATGAAAGATGGAAGCGGCAATGTCCTCCCGGCTGGCATTCTTGGCTATCAGGTTCTGAATGTCCGTCTTGCAGAACACCCCGCAACGGGAAGCTATGGGATAAATCTGTTTGGCAGCTAAAGCCAAACGGTTGAGTTCGTCCACATCGACCCCGAGTATGATGGCCATCTGGTCTATGAATGCACCCGTCCCTCCGGCACAGTTGCCGTTCATGCGCAAATCCATGGCTTTGCCATCCTTGAAAAAGACGACTTTGGCATCCTCACCGCCGATGTCAATCATCGACTGGGTGGAAATGTAGTCTTTCCGAATCGCCTTGGCCGCAGCGACCACTTCCTGCACAAAAGGGATGGCATACCTCTCGGCAAATCCCATGCCCACCGAACCAGTCACGCGCAAAGACACACCCTCGCCTTCACACAGCGAAGCCAATTCTTCCAAAAAAGAAAGCACAACGTCACGCACCTGCGCATTGTGCCTTTTATACTTATAATATATCCTCTGGTTATTCTCGTTTAATGCGACAATCTTAGCGGTTGTCGAGCCTATATCCAAGCCTATTCTTATCATATTCAATAGCTTCCGCGTTGTCTGACACTATTGTCAGGGCAAAGTTAAAATGAATGACTTGACGCCCTTTTCTTTTTTAATAGACGTTGATACATTTTAATAGTCGTTACGACTATCAGCTGTTGACTCCCCGGCTTTCGGTAAGGTGAAATTCAAGACTACATAGCCCAGCAAACCAGCCAAGACTGTCCCGACAAGCACGCCTAACTTGGCTTGATTGAGCAACACCATATCCGACGAACCGAAGGAGAGATTGGCTATGAACAGCGACACCGTGAAGCCTATGCCACCCAACAGGGATACGCCTGCGACGTTGCGCCAATTCATGCCTTGGGGCAGGCTCGTGACGCGACTGCGGACAGCCAGCCATGTAAACAGGTAAATGCCGACAAACTTGCCCAACACCAGACCCAGCACCACAGCATAAGTCACCAGGCCCACTGTCGCACCATCGCTACCTGAGAGCGTGATGCCGGCATTGGCAAAGGCAAACAAGGGCATGATGAGATAATTGACCATCCCGTGCATGCGGTCTTCCATGAACTGGAGGGGAGAAATCACCTTGTCCGACGCTGACTCGATACTCTTGAGCGCGTCAATCTGATGCGGCGTGAGCAGGATGCTGCTCTTGTCGAAGTGGGGGAACTCTGCCACGTTCTCACGAATGCGGGCAATGTATTTCTTCACATTCAGGCAAGGGATGGAAGGGATGGTGAAGGCCACCAGCACACCGGCTATCGTGGCATGCACGCCCGACTGGAGGAAGCAATACCACACGACGATGCCTGCGAGGCAGTAGAACGTGCGCGACATGACCCTCGCCCTGTTGGCTAACAGCAACACCGCCAATACGCCCACGGCGACAAGCAGGTAGCCCACGGACAGGTGGGACGTATAGAAGAAGGCTATCACCAGGATGCCGCCGATGTCGTCGACCACGGCAAAGGCCGTCAGGAAAATCTTCAGGCTCAGCGGCACACGCCGCCCGAACAGGCTCAGCACGCCCAGCGAAAAGGCTATGTCCGTCGCCATCGGGATGGCCAGCCCATCGACTGCCGGAGAACCCGCGGCCATCGCAAAGTAGATGCCCACCGGGAGCAACATGCCGCCCACGGCCGCTATGATGGGAAGCAGGGCCTGGCGCAGGCTGGACAACTCGCCCACCAGCACCTCACGCTTGATTTCCAGACCTACGGAGAAGAAGAACACCGCCATCAGGGCATCGTTGATAAACTGCATAAGCGTCAGCGCATGGCCGTGATGGCTGAAGAGATTGAAGCCGCCCACTTGCAGCGAGACCGGCTGTCCCCAGAAGGCATGGTAGGCATCCGCCCACGGGGAATTGGCCACAGCCATCGCCACGACGGCGACTATCATCAACAACAAGCCCCCGTTGACACGGTGCTTCAGGAAACTCAGGAAGGAATAGCCGAATGTTTTCAATAATGGAGCACTCATAGTTCTGTCTGTTCTATATTCATTGCGGGCAAATATACACCTTTTCTTCCGACCCATAAACAAGAAGAGGCACAAATACGCGCCGTACTTGTGCCTCTGTCCTATGCGTTCTGCCTAAAGGATTACTTCAGCAAGCTGTCCAGATAGGTATAGAATGCAGGGTCTTCACCCACGACAACCTTGGCAATCTTGCCTTCCTTGTCGAGGACAATCTTCGTCGGGTAGCCCTCGATGCCGTACATGACGGGCACGTCGGGATTGCCCTCGTTGCGCACGTGAATCCAAGGCAGCTCATGCTTCTCGACGGCAGCCTTCCAGGCGTCCTCCGTGTCGTTGCAGTCGATGCCGACAATCTCCAGCTTGCTCTTATACTTGTCATAATACTTCTTCATGTCGGGCATGCCCTTGATGCACCAGCCGCACCATGAGCCCCAGAAGTCGAGCACGACGTACTTGCCGCCGCGCAGCGACGAGAGCGTGAAGTCCTTGCCATTGATGTCCTTCAGCGTGAAGTCGGGAGCCTCGGCGCCTTCCTTGATACGCTCCTTGGCCTCGAGGCGGGCGAGTTCCTTGTCAGTGTATTCCTTCTGGTTGTCATAGAGCGGAGCCATCACGCCCGTGCGCACCGGTTCGGCAATGGCCTCCAGCAGGTCAGCCTTCACCTTCACGTCGCGGATCTCGGAGAGCACCAGCACGGCTGCATCCTTGGCAGCATTCTCGCGCACGTAGTTCTCGCGCACTTCCTCCATGCTCTTCTGGATGTCTTCCATCGGAGCGTAAGCGGCAGAGATGGAGTCACGCGACACGCCCTTCTGCTGCATGTCCATGCACACCTTCATCACACTGTCGGCCTGCGCCATATAGGGGTCGAGCAGGGCTTCAGCGGCAGCATAGTCCACATACACCGGAGAGCCGCCCAACGTGTAGTCTTCCATCGTGCCTTTGACGGTCACGGGAGCATCGGGGATGAGCGTGAAGCGGATGGCCGCCATCGACATGGCCGGCATACGGCCGTCAGGTCCGGGCGTCGGGTTGAAGAGCGGACGGAGAGTGATGTTCTTCATCACGCTGTCGCCCACGTTGAAGGCGAACTTACCCTGCTGCATCACCACCGTGTCAAGCTTCATCTCGCTGCGGTCGCGGGAGCCCATCGGTATGGAATACACCAGCAGGCTGTCGGTGTCCAGCCCTGTCAATTCGCCGCTGATTTCATCTGTCGGAGTGCCTGCGCAAGCGGCCAGCAGGCAGCCTCCCATCACGTAACTGAAAAGTCTTTTCATGATTGTGTGTTTGTTTAATGGTTATATGATTTTCGCGTGTAAAGGAACAAAAAATTGTGATACGCCGATGCGCGCGGGACAAATTTTTTACGCACGGCCGCGCGGGGTCACTCCGAAGTGCGGTCGCGCGAGACCCACTGCACCTGCCGGGGGACGATGGTGCGGGCGACGACCGCGTGCGAGGACGTGCGGCTGTACTCCGGGATGAACGCGACGGAGAGCTTGCGGAACTGACGCGGGCTGACCTCCTGCGGGGTGTCGACGCCGGCCCCCACGGCCTTGCCCACGAGGTAGAACGTGCCCAGCCCGTCGAGCTTCACGCTGCTGCCCATGGCCAGCATCTCGCCCATGACTTCGCCCAGCCCGAGGAGGACGGCGTATACGTCGCCGCGGGTGACGGTCGACATGCGTGAGAGACGTTCGGCGACGTCGGCGGTGGTCAGCGTCCCGACGGTCACGGAGCGGGGATACCACTTCCCGTTCAACTTCTGTTTTTTGTAATATGCCATAATCTTACTTGTTTATGAATGATACACTTCTTCGTTTGCCCAGGGCGGCGGTGGAAGCTGACGGCAACCTCCCCCGTCCGTCCTTTGGGGACGGCCAGGCCATCCCTTCGTAGGACGTCATGGAATCATCCCCATCTATTCCATGAATCATCGGCATCTATTCATGGAATCATCGGCCATGATTCCTCCTATCAACGGCAAATATACGGATTATACCTTGGATATGCAACCATTTCCATGCAAAGTGGCTGGCAATCATCATTCCTTAAGGGATGGCCAAGTCATCTGCCGCTCCAGGCAGCAAGTAGGGACGGCGGGGCGGTGCGGGCATTTGCCGTCAGGCGCAATGATGAAGAAAGGCGGCGGACGGGAAATCCCCTACGGGCAGCGTTTGTCCGGATGTGACATCCGGACAGGAGGAGTATGAGAATCTCTGATTCGATAATGCTAGGAAGCGGATTGGAAATCCTTATATGCTGGGCCTTTGGATGACACATCCAAAGGAACGAAGTGCAGATACTGGCTCGTAGGGACGCACGGTCCGTGCGTCCGAATGACAAGGATTTGCGATTCAAGGCGGAGACGGGCGGACGCACGAACCGTGCGTCCCTACTTGTGCGGCATATTTTTCATCACGACACGAACTCAACAGCGGTAGACGGGGCGGTACAGGCATTTGCCGTTAGGCGCAATGATGAAAGAAGGAGGCGGATTGGAAATCCTTATACGCTGAGCCTTTGGATGGGACATTCAAAGGAACGGTGGCATTTGCCGTCAGGCGCAAAAAGAGACCGCCGGAAGGGGCGACGGCTGCGGGCCGTGCTTGCCTCCCGGCGGGAACGATAAAAGAAAGGGACTGTGTCAGGCTTGGCGGATGTAGTCGGCTATCCACTGGCCGACGGCACGGGTGCCGTAGCGGGGGCCGCCGTCGACTTGTATCTCGGGGGTGCGGACGCAGGCGTCGAGCGAGGCGTCGACGGCGCGGCGGACGAGGGCGCCTTCTTCGCGGAGGCCGAAGTGCTCGAAGAGCATGGCGACGGAGAGTATCTGCGCGAGGGGGTTGGCGATGTCGAGGCCTGCGGCCTGGGGCCATGAGCCGTGGATGGGCTCGAAGACGGGGGTGCCTTCGCCGGTGGAGGCTGAGGGGAGGAGGCCCATGGAGCCGCTGATGACGGAGCCTTCGTCGGTGAGGATGTCGCCGAAGGTGTTTTCGGTGACGAGGACGTCGAAGAAGCGGGGGTCTTGAATCATGCGCATGGCGGCGTTGTCGACGTACATGTAGTCGGTGGTGACTTCGGGCCAGGCGGGGGCCATCTCCTGGGCTATGCGGCGCCAGAGGCGGGATGAGGCGAGGACGTTGGCCTTGTCGACGACTGTCAGGTGGCGGCGGCGGCGCATGGCGTAGTCGAAGGCTACGCGGAGGATGCGCTCGATCTCGGGGCGGGTGTAGAGGTTGGTGTCGTAGGCTCGGTCGTCGCCTTCGTGCTTCTCTCCGAAGTACATGCCTCCGGTGAGCTCGCGGATGCAGAGGAAGTCGGCTCCGTCGACGATTTCGGGTCGGAGGGGAGACTTGTGGAGGAGGCAGCGGAAGGTCTGCACGGGGCGTATGTTGGCGAAGAGCCCGAGGCGCTTGCGCATGGCGAGGAGGCCTTGCTCGGGGCGGACGCGGGCGGTGGGGTCGTTGTCATACTTGGGGTCGCCGACGGCGGAGAAGAGGACGGCGTCGGCCTGGCGGCAGATGTCGTAGGTCTCTTCGGGGAAGGGGTCGCCGAGGGCGTCGATGGCTGCGGCGCCGCAGAGGGCTTGGTGGTAGTGGACGATGTGTCCGAACTTGTCACAGACGGCGGTCATGACGTCGACTCCCTGGCGGGATATTTCGGGTCCGATGCCGTCTCCGGGCAGTACTGCGATATTCAGTTCCATAGTGTTTGGGTGTTTTAATCGGTTGGTGTTTGTTATTCTTCTATTATGTTGAGCATCTTGAAGGTGGCCTTGATGGCGGCTTCGGTCTGATCGGCGTCGAATCCCCGTGTGCGGAAGACTTTGCCGTCATGGCTCCAGGTGATGACGGTCTGGACGAAGGCGTCGGTGCGTCCTCCGGGTGGGATGGTGACGGCGTAGTTGGTCAGCATGGGGAAGGTGCGCCCGAGGGTGACTTTGTATATCTTCCTGAGTGCGCGGACGAAGGCGTCGTATTGTCCGTCGCCGCTGGAGCTTTCTTCATACTCTCGGCCGTCGATGCTTATCTTGATGGTGGCCATGGGCTTGAGCCCGTAGGCGAGGTTGACGATGTAGCTCTTGAGCTTGACGCGGTCGGTCTTGACGCCGTGTTTGAGCACGTCGCTGACGATGTAGGGGAGGTCTTCCTGGGTGACGAGTTCTTTCTTGTCGCCCAGCTCGATGATGCGTGCGGTGACCTTGCGCATGGATTCTTCGTCGAGCTCGAGTCCGAGGTCTTCGAGGTTCTTGCGTATGTTGGCCTTGCCGCTGGTCTTCCCGAGCGCGTACTCGCGCTTGCGGCCGAAGCGTTCGGGAAGGAGGTCGTTGCAGTAGAGGTTGTTCTTATTGTCCCCGTCGGCATGCACGCCTGCCACTTGGGTGAAGACGTTCTCGCCGACGATGGGCTGGTTGGCTGGGATGGGTATGCCGGAGTAGGACTCGACGACGCGGCTGGCTGTGTTGAGCTTCTCCTCGTTGATGTTGGTCAGTGCGCTGAAATGGTCCTTCAGGATGGCCTGTACGCTGGCGAGGGGTGCGTTGCCGGCCCTCTCTCCCAGCCCGTTGATGGTGGTATGCAGTCCTTTGGCCCCGCTGAGGACGGCTGCGAGGACGTTGCTGACGGCGAGGTCGTAGTCGTTGTGCGCATGGAAGTCGAAGTGCAGTTCGGGGTAGCGCTTCTTCATCTTGCGGAAATACTCGATGACCTGGAGCGGGTTGAGTATGCCCAGCGTGTCGGGCAGCATGAAGCGGCGGATACCGATGCCGGCAATGCCGTCCATGAGGCGGAAAACGTAGTCGGGTGAGTCTTTCATTCCGTTGCTCCAGTCCTCGAGGTAGACATTGACTGCAATGCCCATGCCGGCAGCCATCTCCACGACGGAGCGGATGTCGGCTATATGCTCTTCGGGGGTCTTGCCAAGCTGTTCGCGGCAGTGCTTGAGGGAACCTTTCGTCAGGAGGTTGATGACACGTCCGCCGGCTTGCTGAATCCAGCGGAGGGAGGTGCCCCCGTCGACGAAGCCGAGCACTTCGACGCGGTCGAGCATGCCGTGGCGGGCGGCCCATTCGCAGATGCCGCGTACGGCTTTCATCTCTCCTTCCGACACCCGTGCCGAAGCCACTTCGACACGGTCGACTTTCACGTCTTCGAGCAGGAGGCGGGCTATCATGAGCTTCTCATGGGGCATGAATGACACACCGCTGGTCTGTTCGCCGTCGCGGAGGGTCGTGTCCATGATTTCTATGCGAGGGTGATTGTCCATGCTCATCGTCGGGTCAGCTTTTCCGTCCCTGTTCCCAGGCTTCTATCTTGTCCTTGTTCTCGACGAGGAAGTCGATGTCGTCCAAGCCGTTCATCAGGCAGTGTTTCTTGTAGGCGTTGATTTCGAAATGCTCGCTCCGGCCTGTGGCCTTGTTCGTGATGGTCTGGCGAGGGAGGTCAACTTCGACTTCTGTCTTCGGGTCAGCCTCGATGCTGGCGAAGAGCTCCTGGAGGAAAGGTTCGCTCACGACTACGGGAAGGACGAAGTTGTTCAGCTCATTGTTCTTGTGGATGTCTGCGAAGAAGCTCGACACGACCACCCGGAAGCCGTAGTCAGCGATGGCCCAGGCGGCATGTTCCCGGCTTGAGCCCGAGCCGAAGTTCTTCCCGGCCACCAGTATCTGCCCGCCATAGCGGGGGTCGTTCAACACGAAGTCGGGATTGGGCGTGCCGTCAGCCCAGTAACGCCAGTCACGGAAGAGGTTGTCGCCAAACCCTTCCCGCGTGGTGGCTTTCAGGAAGCGTGCGGGGATAATCTGGTCGGTATCGACATTCTCCAAGGGAAGGGGCACACATGTGCTCGTTATGATGTTGAATTTCTGTTTCATTGTCGTTGTCTTATGGTTAGTGTTGGGACTAAAATAGTGTTCTCGGGTCAGTGATTACACCAGTCACAGCCGCAGCAGCCGCCACCAGCGGACTGGCCAGCAGCGTACGTGCGCCCGGCCCTTGACGACCTTCGAAGTTGCGGTTGCTCGTCGACACGGCATACTTCCCGGCAGGAATCTTGTCGTCGTTCATCGCCAGGCAGGCCGAACATCCCGGTTGGCGGATTTCAAAGCCGGCCTCTGCCAGCACCTTGTCCAGTCCCTCTTCACGGATTTGTGCATCCACCATCCACGAACCGGGGACCAGCCATGCTGTGACGTGCTCAGCCTTCCGGCGACCTTTCACCAAGGAGGCAAAGGCACGGAAGTCCTCAATACGCCCATTGGTGCATGCACCCAGGAAAACATAGTCCACCTGCTTGCCCAGCAACTGTTCTCCGGGACGGAAACCCATGTAGTGCATGGACTTCTCAAAGGAAGCCTTTTCCACCTCGCTCATGGACTCTGTGGTGGGGATATGGTCCGTAATCGCCATACCCATGCCGGGATTCGTGCCGTAGGTAATCATCGGCTCGATGTCGGCCGCATCGAAGCGCACTTCCTTGTCAAACACGGCATCATCATCGCTCCGCAGGGTACGCCAGTAGGCCACGGCTTTGTCCCACGCTTCACCCTGTGGTGCATATTCACGCCCTTTGATATAGGCGAAGGTCGTCTCGTCGGGTGCTACCATGCCGCCGCGTGCTCCCATCTCGATGGAGAGGTTGCACAGTGTCAGGCGTCCTTCCATGGTCAAGGAACGAACCGCTTCGCCGGCATACTCCACGAAATAGCCTGTCGCACCGCTGGTGGTCATCTTCGACATCATGTAGAGGGCCAGGTCCTTTGCCGTCACCCCCTTGCCAAGCTGTCCGTCGACAGTGATACGCATGGTCTTGGGACGGGTCTGAAGGATGCACTGCGAAGCAAGCACCATCTCCACTTCACTGGTGCCGATGCCGAAAGCCACAGCTCCCATCGCACCATGTGTCGAGGTATGTGAGTCGCCGCACACGATGGTCATGCCGGGCAATGTCAAGCCACGCTCCGGACCGACGACATGGATGATGCCGTTCTTCGGGTTCATCATGCCGAAGTGGGTCAAGCCAAAGTCCGCCGCATTCTTGGCCAAGGTGTCGACTTGTGTACGAGACACAGGGTCGGCTATTGGTTTGTCCTGGTCGTGAGTCGGCGTATTATGGTCGGGCATGCAATAGATATGGTCAGGACGGAAGCATTTCAAGCCCCGTGCCCGAAGCCCTGCAAATGCCTGCGGACTCGTCACCTCATGACAATATAAACGGTCTATGTAAAGCTGGGTCGGCCCTTCGTGAATCTGCTGCACCACGTGCGCGTCCCAGATTTTGTCAAATAACGTATTCATACGAAGTATTCTGTTTGCGGATTAATGTTTAAACTTGTTGATACAGTCGATATAAGCTTCCACTGAAGCGGCCACAATGTCGGTATTCGCACCGAAACCATAATAGACATGCCCGTCATACTCCACCTGCATGTGTACCTTGCCGACGTCGTCGCTGCCCTTGCTGATGGCCTGGATGGTAAACTCCTTCAGCACCATCTGGCGGGCAATGATTTTCTTCAAAGCCTTGATGGCGGCATCCACCGGCCCGTTGCCCGTCGCGGCGGCTTCAAACTTCTCACCGGCAATGTTCACACCCAGACTGGCCACGGAACGGACTCCCACACCACTGGTCACTTGCAGATAGTCCAACTTGATATGATGGTTTTCCGCACGGTCTGCTCCGGCAAGCATGAGCACATCGTCATCATTGATTTCCTTCTTCCTGTCTGCCAACTTCAAGAAGTCGTCATACACCTTGTCCAGTTTCTCCTGGCTCATCTCCACGCCCAGCACCTGAAGCCGATGTTTCAAGGCTGCGCGTCCGCTGCGGGCCGTCAGCACGATGGCATTGTCATCAATGCCCACATCTTTCGGGTCGATAATCTCGTAGGTCTGCACGTTCTTGAGCACACCGTCCTGATGGATACCTGACGAATGGGCAAAGGCATTCCGGCCGACAATCGCCTTGTTGGGCTGCACGGGCATGTTCATCAGGCTTGACACCATGCGGCTCGTGGGATAAATCTTCTGCGTATTGATATTGGTCTGTATGTCCAGGTCCTTGTGACACTTCACTATCATGGCTATTTCCTCGAGCGAGGTGTTTCCGGCACGCTCACCGATGCCGTTGATGGTCACCTCCACCTGGCGTGCACCATTAAGCACACCCGCCATGGTGTTGGCTGTCGCCATGCCGAGGTCGTTGTGACAGTGAGTGGAGATGATGGCGTGGTCGATGCCGTCGACGTGTTCCATCAGATATTTTATCTTGGCACCATATTCTCCGGGAAGACAATAGCCCGTCGTGTCGGGTATGTTGACCACCGTCGCCCCGGCCTTGATGACGGCCTCCACCACACGGGCCAGGTATTCATTGTCCGTCCGCCCGGCGTCCTCGGCGTAGAACTCCACGTCGTCCACATAGCGGCGGGCATACTTCACGGCAGCCACGGCGCGTTCGATAATCTCCTCCCGTGTGGAATTGAACTTATAGCGGATGTGAGGGTCCGAAGTGCCGATGCCCGTATGGATACGCTTGCGCTTGGCATATTTCAGGGCTTCGGCAGCCACGTCGATGTCCTTTTCCACCGCACGGGTCAGGGCACAAATAGTCGGCCATGTCACGGCCTTCGATATTTCTACTACGGAATTGAAGTCTCCCGGACTCGACACCGGGAATCCGGCCTCGATGACATCCACGCCCAAAGCCTCCAACTGGCGTGCCACTTGAATCTTTTCCACTGTATTCAACTGACACCCGGGCACTTGCTCGCCATCGCGGAGCGTCGTGTCGAAAATAAAAAGTCTGTCGCTCATAGTTTATTTGTATTTATCATGTTTCACAAACGAGAAAGCCTTTCACACTTGCGGGAAGTGAGAAAGGCCTTCATGCATTCATCATCATCATGCACTTCTACGCGCGACACTCACCCCCACCGGACATAGCCAGCAGAATAAGGGAAATGTTCAGACTTAGAATGTGCAAAATGCTCCGTTTCATATTTATTTTATGTATAACCGTTGCAAAAGTAACGGTTTATCTGAAATATCAAAAATAAAACGTCATTTTTTTATTCTTATCTTCTTCATTTCTTCAAAATGAAAGATGTTTTTACCCACGGAACCGTCCATCCGAGAGATGCAATCCCCGCCGTCGCGGCCTCGGAAACTTACGTATATTTGCATGATAAACTTCCGTATGTTTCCGCTCCAATCTCCGTATCTACACCTTATTAATATATGTACTCTACAGGAGACTTGATGAAGCGGACGACAGCCGTGTTCTCCTTACCGTTTCGCTGCCTCCAAAGCCCCCAGCCGCCCGTGAAGCGGTGAAACCATCCGAGTTCGTCCGGCGAATGGCAGGCTATGACCATCTTGTTGTGGTTGATGCTCTGCGTGTTCCACTGTGCACCCGGGCCATAGAACGTCACAGCTTCGTCCTTCACACCGCCAAGTTTATTATACACTTCCGCATGATAGATGGTGGGAAGCGTCACTCCGTCCACTTGCAAATCGGCACGGTTGCCCGACAGGGTGAACACCTGTGTCCGGCCATTCCAAGGCGACTGCACAGCGTATGGGCCGCCGGAAGCATCAAAACGCATATAGGAACTGCCATTGAAAATGCGGTCATACAGTTCGACGGAAGGCATCTCATACCCATCGGGAGACACAGCTTTCGGGTCGAGCGTCCCCAAGCCGACCGACGGGACGCGATAGTCCCGGAGCTTCACGACTCCGCCCTCACCCACGGCCTCCAATGCGACGCCGCTGTCACCGATATAAGCCGAATGGTTCCAGAGCGCAAGGTATTCTTCCGGCGAACATTCGTTCAGATATTCCAAGACGGACTTGCCGGCTTTCGCCGCAGGGTCGTCAGGCACGAGAATCTGGTCGGCAAAGTCCGAAGCATGTCCCTGGGCATTATACTTGCACCACCACACGCCGTTCATCAGCGTGACAGGCAACCCGAAGTTGCGCCGCTTGACGACATAGACCTCCGTCTCCTGTCCGTCGGACACACGCCTCACCACCAGCGTGGCAGCCTGCTCGCGCCCGTCGGCCTTTTTGTCATTCGGCCTCCAGCCACCGATGACCCGGAACGTCTGCGGCTGTCCTTCAGCCGCCTCCACCTTCAGCCAGGCATCTTCCCCGTCGCTGAAACGCACGTCCAACTCATAACCTTCCGGCATGACGAAACGCCCCAGTTCATTATCCACATAACGGGCAAAGTCGCAGGTATAATCATCACGCCCGAACCATAAATCGCCTTCGAGACGAATCGGATTGGGTAGCACCCGGAGCGTGAGAAAGTCTTCTTCATAAGTCTCCGACAATCCTTTCCGACGGAAATGCACGACAGCTTCCTCAAGCGGATGGTTGGGCGGCAGCAACGTCGTCCGCACACGGAAATGATTGCGAAACACCTGTCCTCCGGCATCCCTTGCCGGTTCTATCACCAACGGAAGGCCCGGACGGGCATCCAGCTCCAGCTCGTCGTCGCAATCGACGGCCAGCGTGAAATCAACCGCCCGGCAGGACAACGACAGTTCATCGCCCGCCTCATTCACCTGTGCATCTTCCGGCAGGGCGGAAGCTTCACGGTCGATGACAATGCGCCCGTCCCAATCAGGACGCAAAGCGGATTCGCCCCCGTCTTCCCAAGCCAGCACGTCCAGGCTGACTTCCTGCGTATCTTCGTCCAGCCCCAGCGTCAAGACATATACGGCATTACGCTTCAGCACCTGCGGCAACGCTTTCTCCACAGCGTACTTGCGTCCGCCCGCCGTACCTTCCACACGGACCATAAGCCCGGGATTGACCTGTTCATACACATAAGCAAAGCCCAAAGAATCAGCCTGCAAGGAAGGAGCAAATGAATATGCCTGGTCTGCGACATCCATGTCTGAAGAAGACGGATGGCCGTCCTGTTCAAACACATATCCCTGCTGGGCGACATTCTTCAGTGTCAACCGACTGACCGCCAGACCTGCACTTCGCATACGCAAATCAAAACGCGCAATGCCACGCTTCATGTCCACAGGCAACACCGTCTGGCCGACGGGTTGTTTGTCAAGTTCCAACTTACCCGTGAAGAAGTGTGCCACCTGTCCCTCCGCCGTAGCGACCTGCATGGCCAGCCACTCACGCTCCGTCATCCCTTCATCACGCAAAGCCTCCAAGTCCAGCTCTTGCAGATTGGCCAACACATAGAGTGTCCCCGACATGCGTGCCACCGACAACGCATATCCGCCGTCAGACAGTTTCCAATCGGCATATACCTGTGTCAGCAAGCCGTCCTCAAACAGGCAAGCCTGAATATGCTTCACTTCGCCGTCCGAGTCCAAAGCCGAGGATACTCCATCCACCTGGAACGCCTGCGGAATAGCCTTTATCACAGAAGCTACATTTCCATGGCCCTGCCGCATGCCCTCTTCCTGCCGGGAACACGAAGTCCCCGACAAGAGCACCAAGCAGGAGGCCAGGATGTACAAATAAACATTCAAGCATTTCATGTATTCAGAGATTTATCCGACAGACGGCGTTATTTCAATATTGTCCCCTGGCTCCCACTCTTCAAATACAGGCTTCACGACGATGTCTATGTGGTCCTTGCTCACAGTCACCGTATAGACGGCATTGCGCTTCAATGCGGCGTCCAGTCTTTTCGTCAGAGTCTTCACTTCGCCGCCGTCGAAACTGACTTCAACCCTTATCTCCATGCCGGGATTCTCCTGTTCGTAGACATAAAGCACCCCGGGAGTATCCTGTGTCAGAGCGGAAGGAAACGTCAGGGTCGTGTCGCGACGTGTCACACCGGACGGAGACTGCACACCATCCTGCGGAAAGAGATATGCGGACTGAGCCACCTTCGTCAGTGTGAACTTTTCAAGTTTCGCCGCACCGGCCACATTCATCACGATGTCAAAACGAGCCACACCACGCTTCAAAGTCATGACTTGTGCTCCGACATCCTGCCTAGCGGCATTCAGAGTCAACATCCCTGTAAAAAAGGAACAGGCCTTCCCTGTTCCATCCGTCTTGTAAACAGACTTCAACCAGTCCGCCTCCGAAATGTTTTCCGATTGCAACTGCTCCAGATCTATCACACCGGAAGCATTGGCCAGCATATACAGATTGCCTCCATAACCATCCACCTGCAATCGGTACGTGTCACCCGCCACTTGCAGATTCTTATATGCCTTCGTCATGATGCCTCCTTCAAACAGGCAAGCCTGCATGTCGGTCACCTCATTTTCTCCTTCCAAGGTTTGTCCACTGCCATCAAAACCGGCGACACGAGTCACCACCACCGTGCTTTCATTTCCTTCCCAATACTGGTTTTCGGAATTATCGGCACAAGAGGCCAGCAATGTACCCACACTCACCACACTCACAAATTTTAAACTTCTCATTTTCATAATAGTCTTTCTGTTTCTAGTTTAGTTTCACTTCATTTACCTATATATATAATTCACCGGTGTTTTTACACAGCGTATCGTACGTGTCTTATGCTGGTTATGGTCTGCGTATTTTATCCAAGTGGCCCGTCCTTGGGGCGAATTAGCAGGATACCCCTCCAGCATCCAGGTCTTTCCGGACCGCCCGCTCGTGGCCATGAGAACCATCATCTTCGACAGCGAACCCGCAGACGCATTCCACTGATGACCCAAGCCGGACATAACCCAATGATTGCCTTCATAATCGAAGTCATAGATGTTAATAGGACCGTAGTTGCCACCTTTAAAAGTCACTGTACGCTCCGTGATGGTGTAAGACAGATGTTGCCCCAACTGGTTATTGAAACTATGGCTTCCATACCCCAAGGCACAATCATTACCCCACGAGAAAAAACGGAAATCATCGTAATCAGGCACTTCATAACCATCAGGAGCCATAGACGCCGCTTCAAGAGCACCAAAATCATAAGCCGCATTAACATGGTCCTGATAGCCTTCGTAATAGAAATTCGCCCCGTCGTAAGCCAATTTCAAGCCTTCCGGATTGCCTCCTTGGTATTGATCGCCCAAAGCAGCCAGAAAATCATCATCACTGCACGTCTTCAGGTAATCGGCCACACTGACTCCGGCTTGCGCGGCAGGGTCGTCTTTTACCAAAATCTGTGCTGCAAAGTCCTTTACATGACCTCTCAGGTTATACTTGCACCACCACACACCGTTTATGTTCACCACCGGCAGTCCCCAGTTCTGACGTTTCACTACATAGACTTCAGTATTTCTGCCATCGGCATCCGACACGACCAACTTTCCTGTCTGCACACGACCGTCGGCCTTGGGGTCATTGGGCTTCCATCCACCCTCCAGATAATAGCTGTTTGCCTGCGGCCCTTCGTCCAACCTGAGCCACGGCTCTTCCACCGCATCAAATTCCAATCTCATCACCTTTCCATCCTCTAACGTAAACGTAGCCAAACGTCCGTCAACATAGCGGGCAAAGTCACAAATGCTGTCTGTGTCAAACCTCACGAACCCTTCCACGCGGACGGGACTCGGCCGAAACGAAAGTACCACCCGTCCGACCTGTACCTGCCGCTCATACAAATCCAAGTAAATGTATTCTTGGATGCTTCCCGGCAAACGGGACAAGCAGGAGACATCGACAGCAAACCGGGCTGTCCGGCCCACCGGAGCCAAGTCAACGACGACACCATAGGCCCGTCCCTGGACTCTCACATCTACATCCGCCCCGGTTTTCAAAACCAGTTGCATCTGGTTTCTATGAGCAGGGACATACACCGTGTCACCGGCTTCACTAAGCCGGCCTCCTTCTGGCAGGACGGAGGCTTCGCGGTCAATCCATCCGCCGGACTGCAAGGCAGACTCCGACGACAACCCGCTTTCCCATCCTTCTGACAAGACTTCCACCCGGACATCCGCACCCTTGCCATAGACTTTCAACGTATAGACCGTATTACGTCTCACGGCTGGCAACTTCGTTTTCAGACGATGCCAAGCTCCATCTATATCCACTTCAATTTCAACATCATGGGAACGACCGTCCTGCTCTGCGACATAACACAACGTCGACTTGCGGTTCTTGAACGGAGCGTCGTCTTCAAACGTCTTTGACCAATCGGCAAACTCCGAGCCTGACGGACTTCCACCGGTGTCCTGCGCATTCACATACCCTGTCTCGGAAATGCCTTTGATGACGACACGCTTCACCTCGACGCCCTCGAAAGAAGCATCCAAATCGATGCGCGCCACGCTGCGTTCCAATGCCAGAGAAACCTGCAAAGGCATATCAGGCGACAATGTCAACATCCCTGTCATCAGTATGCCCTGCCCTGTCATATCACCGACCGTGGCCTCCAACTGCCTGAAATGTTCCAACGTGGTGACACCGGGCTGCAACGCACCTACATCCACCGCATCTATGGCATTCGCCAGAAAAAAGACACGACCACCCATCTGCGAAGGACGAAGATGGCACACTCCGTCTACATCAGGTAAAAGAGACTCAAAAACCTCACTCAAAATGCCGTCCTCGAAACGACAAGCAACCAACGCATTCACTTGCGACTCTGCATCCGTAGCATCTCCTTCCGACATGCCACGCGCGGCAAGACGGACAGCCAACGCGCCATCAGAACCCGGCTGCGACACAAGGTCAGAAGCATCGCATCCACACAATGTAAAAGTCAAAACGCCACACAGAGCGACCAATATCTTATCAAATCTCATCATCAACTGTTTTTTTCTTTTCTATTTATACAAATACGGATTGTTTGCACTGTCCAGATAAGAAGGCGAATCTATCGGCAGCTCTTTCAGATGGTCCACATAGAAATTATTGACCAGCTCCATCGCCCACGGACCGTAAGTGAATGCACTCGAATGCCCGTATCCCATCGTGTGGCCCAACTCATGGATGGCAAAGCTACACGTGTAAGCATTATTATAATATCCCAAATATATCCACTGAGCGACTCCCCAGACAGAGCCTCCGGCCAGACCGGCCACCCCATTGCCTTCATAAATCAAGCCGACCTGCAACCGATATTTCGCACGCATCTTCTGAATCACGACATCGGGCGACACAGGCTCATGATTGTCATCATACAGCTTGTCAGGATTGTCCCGCATGAGCTGCTCCAGTTCGGGCATAGCCACCATGCCTGAATAGTTCAAGAAGAAAGCCACCGACTCACGACAATGCACAGGCCGGATGCCTTTCCAGTTTCCGCTGGGGCCTCCATCCGGCAAGTCCGGATCGCCGCCATAAAGCCCCCAATGGATTTCCATGCCATACTTGATGCGCTGCAAACGCTGCCAGTATTCATCGCCAGACTCCATCTTGATAGTGGCCCCTGCCAAGTCGGCAGGCTTCACCACAGCCAACTGCAATGCCCGTCCGGACTCGGTCAGATAGGTGGTCGGACGTTCCAGCATCGGCAGCGACTGATAGAAGTCGGCAAATGCAGGAATCGTGTCAAAATAAGCCAGTTCGATATACTCATTGTCCAAAGACGGGAAACGCACCTTGACCAGCACATCCCCCAAACTGCGAGGCGAGTAGAACCGTGCATGAAGCCGGCCATCATCCGTAATCGAAAGTTGCAGCGGTTCCGATGTGTCAAACATGCGCTGCGAACGGTCTGTATACACCGTCTTCGGTTCATCATCCTGCAAAATCTTCCCATACCCGCCTTCCTCATACGCCTTGCGGGTCATGAAAAGAAGTCCTGAGCTGTCGTCAGGATGTGATACGGTCGTTTCTACGCGATTTTCCCGGTTGGGCATTACAGCCGTCTGGCTGAAAACGTATGTCTGCCCCACTTCATAGCCGCGGTAGTTGCGCGTCAGCAGCCTCACTTCTCCCTGAAAAGCCTCCCCCTCCACTGTGGGCATGAAGCAATAGGCCGAAGCCTGGTCCAGACTGATGTCATCCATGTGACCGTCGCTCTCTCCACTGAAACGTCCGTCGCCAGACAAGGAAGTGACGAAACGTACTCCGGAAAGCGAAAGCGTCTTGGAGACAACGGCATGACGGACATAAGGATTGTTGTAGTCAAAACTAAAATCGACCTTCCCCATAATGCGCTGTTGCTTCACGACCGTGTCCAGAGACGCCACTTCCTGCTTGCCCCCGGCCGTCTGTCGCACGGTCACCGAAAAGGGAGTCTGCGAATAGAAATATTCCGCCTCCAAGGGTTTGTGCAAATCGGCAGGAAAAGAAAGCCAGCAGTCAGCAGCCCTCTGCAAGTCCAAAATGGAAGCCCGGTCTTTCCGCTCATCCCCTTTGATACCAAGCACCAACAGCCGGTAAGCACCCTCATGCAGTCCCTCCACCAGTATTTCGGCAGTGGAAGCATCGTAGCGCGACTTGATGTCCTTCACCAATTCACCCGCTTCATCGACGACATAATAGGCCACCCGGTCATAGCGCACCTCATCCAAAGTCACCGAACGACTTTGCTCGCCGACATATCCTTCGCCTTTCAACTTGAAGACGGCAACAGGCATCGAACGCCCAGAACGGCCAGCCCAGTCTTCAGACATGCAAGACACGAGCAATAAACATAACACGAAAAAATTCAGATGTTTCATAGACTTCCTTACGACTTGATTTGCTTTCATTCTTTTCAATCTCATTTCATTATTCACACGCATACTCAACTCGAAAACTTATAAAGAATTATCCATAATAAAACCGTCTATACGCACGAGACACATACGTAGATATATTGTATATCACACGACAAAATATTCACATACACACTTTGCAAAAGAAAGACCTATTCTTCGCTCGGAAATAACATCCGAGAAAGTCGTATCTCGTTTTATGGGCGGCAAAGATATAGCCACCTCTTCGAACATCCAAGCGACAACATGCAATAACATACCGATTTAAGCGGATTTAACTACATACATAAAAAGCTATAATTATGCACTTCCGACATGCAGTATTTTCAGGACACATCACGGACACCTCTATGCTTATAGTAAAAAACGGATGACTACGCCTCTATAAATGCCTTTAAGTTATTGTACAAATTACAATCGAGAACACCCTCTATACAGTTACAAAACTTTTCCGCATAACATCTAAGATAAACGCATCATCAGGAACTTGATAAATGCAGACATCCATCCAAATGACCATACAGACACGGCAAACAATGCCACGCTTCTGACAAGTTCCTATCCGCAGAGAACACCCCCTCTTCATCATACTCATAAGCATCCGGCCTCTGTGGTCATAAAACACTCCTCTCCACAGTGATTCATGCACGTTCTCCACGGCCTCCTTTCCGTCCGACCACGCCTTCCTTTCCGTGGTCGGCTACCCTCCTTTCCGTCCTCGCCTACCCTTTAGGCCGTCATATCCGGATGTTGTATGACAAAAAAGAGGCTGTGTCGAAATGAGATTTCAACACAGCCTCTCTCGTTTCCCGTCAGGGATAATACTTTAATGCCGACATTCAAAAACTGTTTCTCAGCTTTTTGCAGCGACAGAAAGCATATACCAGTCATAGAGCCGACGCACGCCTTCCTCCACTTCGATACGATGCCGCCAGCCGAGAGCATGAAGTTTGCTGACATCTGTCAGCTTGCGCATCGTGCCGTCTGGCTTTGTGGAGTCCCAACGGATTTCTCCACGGAAACCCACTGTGCCGGCTATCAGTTCAGAAAGCCGACGAATGGTGATTTCTTTTCCCGTGCCTATGTTGATATGACAGTTGCGCACTTCCTTCGTGCCGGGAATGAACGTGTCGCGGAAGTCCACATGTTCCATGACGAAGACCGTGGCATCAGCCATCTCTTCACTCCAAAGGAATTCACGGAGCGGCGTCCCTGTGCCCCAAAGTGTGACTACCCCCGGAGCTATGCCGTAGCGTGACAGTACGGAGAGGATGTCGCCTTCGCTTGCCGTGCCGTCCACGCCCTCCACAGGACGCAGGGCGAGATCACGCCTTACCGTCTCCCAATCCCCGTCAGACAAACACTTCGACAAATGTATCTTCCGCATCATGGCAGGCAACACATGGCTGTGTTCGAGATGGAAATTATCATTCGGCCCATACAAGTTCGTGGGCATGACGGCGATGTAGTTTGTTCCATATTGGAGATTGAGGCTCTCACACATCTTCAGGCCGGCAATCTTCGCAATGGCGTAAGGTTCGTTGGTATATTCCAGCGGGGAAGTCAGCAGTGCGTCTTCCTTCATCGGCTGTGGAGCCTCACGCGGATAGATGCAAGTGCTGCCCAGGAAGACCAGTTTCTGCACGCCGTGGCGGTAGCTCTCGCCGATGACGTTCTGCTGTATCTGGAGATTCTGCCAGATGAAGTCTGCACGGTGGGTCAGATTGGCCATGATGCCACCCACATGGGCAGCGGCCAGAATGACAGCCTCGGGACGTTCTTCATCAAAGAAACGACGCACAGCCACCCCGTCGAGCAGGTCAAGTTCGGCATGTGTATGGCCTACGAGGTTGGTGTATCCCTTCTGCTGCAAGTTGTTCCAGATGGCCGAACCCACCAGTCCCCGATGGCCGGCCACATAGATTTTTGTTTGTTTGTCCATAGTTGCTTAATCCATATTAGCTTTCAAGTAGAGCTTCTTTACGAAGCGCATGTCGTGGGCGACCATGATGCGCACCAGCTCTTCGAAAGAAGTCTTTTTCGGATTCCATCCCAGCAGCGTCTTTGCCTTGGTCGGGTCGCCCAGCAGTTGTTCCACCTCGCACGGACGGAAATACTTCGGATCGACTTCCACCAGGACACGCCCCGTGGCCTTGTCAATACCCTTTTCCTCGACACCTTCCCCCTCCCAACGAAGGTCAATGCCGGCCTCACGGAAAGCCAGGGTACAGAATTCACGCACGGTGTGCATCTCGCCCGTAGCGATGACAAAGTCTTCCGGTGTGTCATGCTGGAGAATCATCCACATGCACTCCACATAGTCTTTCGCGTAGCCCCAGTCACGACGCGCGTCCATGTTGCCCAGATAAAGTTTGTCTTGGAATCCCTGCGCGATGCGGGCGGCAGCCAGCGTGATTTTGCGGGTGACAAAGTTCTCACCACGGCGCTCGCTCTCGTGATTGAAGAGGATGCCGTTCACACAATACATGCCATAGCTTTCGCGATAGTTCTTCGTAATCCAGAAGCCATACTGCTTGGCCACGCCGTAAGGCGAACGCGGATAGAAGGGAGTGGTCTCCCGCTGGGGCACTTCCTGCACCTTCCCGAAAAGCTCCGACGTGGAAGCCTGGTAGACACGGCAGGTCTTTTCCAGACCACAGATGCGCACGGCTTCGAGCAGACGAAGCGTACCGAGCGCATCGGCTTCAGCCGTATATTCCGGCACATCGAAACTTACTTTCACATGGCTTTGTGCTGCCAGATTGTAAATCTCGTCAGGACGGACCTGCGCGATGATACGTATGAGTGAACTGGAGTCGGTCATGTCTCCCCAGTGAAGGTCCACCAGACGGCTCTTCTTCATGTCACGCACCCATTCATCCAGATAAAGGTGCTCGATGCGGCCGGTGTTAAACGAAGACGAACGGCGCAATATACCATGTACCTCATAACCTTTCTCTAAAAGAAACTCGGCCAAAAACGAACCGTCCTGGCCTGTAATTCCTGAAATTAATGCAATCTTTTTCATGTTATCTCTTAATTTGTGACATATATTCACGAAGTTTTAGTGCCTCAAAGGAATACATATTCCACCATAAAAACAAAAGAATCCCTGACTTTCTTTCCTCCCTTACGGCTACGGCATTTCGGGACGGGACAAATCGGCCTGAGAGATGAAATAATTCCCATTTTCTATATAGCCCTATCAAATCTATGCCTATCTTTGCGACCTATAAGCTAATGTAAAAAGATTGTTTTTCCTTTTATGTACATGATGAAATTCGACCCCATCCTGAAGCAGACACTTTGGGGAGGAGACAAAATAAATGACTACAAACACCTGAACAACTCACTCACACATATCGGCGAGAGTTGGGAAATCTCCGGAGTGCCCGGACATGAATCCGTCGTAGCCAATGGTCCGTGGAAAGGTACGGCGTTGCCCGCGCTCATTGACCGCCTCGGTGCCGACTTGGTCGGCCGGGATAACTACGAACGCTTCGGCACGCTATTTCCCTTATTGGTGAAATTCATCGACGCACGGCTGGACCTCTCCATACAAGTGCATCCTGATGACCGGCTGGCTCACGAACGGCATGGTTGTCCGGGCAAGAACGAAATGTGGTACGTCATCGCAGCTGAACCGGGAGCACAACTCTGTGCCGGACTATCGCATCCCATCAGTCCGGAAGAATATGAACGCCGTATCGCTGACGGAAGCATCGAAGACGTGCTCTGCTTCCACAAGCTCCAGGCCGGCGACGTCTTCCATATCCCTGCCGGACGCGTCCATAGCATCGGGGCCGGAGCCTTCATCGCTGAGATCCAACAGACAAGCGACATCACCTACCGAATCTATGACTACAACCGCCGCGACGACAACGGCCGGCTGCGCGAATTGCATACAGAATGGGCACGCGATGCCATCGACTACACCGTGCAAGCTGACTACCGCACACACTACACCCCGCACACGAACGAACCAGTCGAACTCGTCTCGTCGCCCCACTTTACGACCTCGCTTTACGACCTAACGGAAGACATGCACTGCGACTACTCGGAGCTGGATACCTTTATCATATATATATGTACGAAAGGCGCCGCCACGCTCTGTGACGACGCCGGAGGCGAACTTGCCATCAGCCAGGGCGAGACAGTGCTCATCCCTGCCTGCACCCGCTCGGTGCATATCCGGCCTGACGGACATGTCTGCCTGCTGGAAAGCTGGTGTTGAGTCTCAACCCGCACCTCCCAAGGCATGATAAAGCTGTATCACACCCTGTATCTCGTCATAACGGTCCTGCACGACTGTGAGCCGGGCTGACAGCAGGGACTGACGTGCGGTGATGACCTGCAGGTAGTTGACATCTGCCGAATGCTGCATCAGCAGACTGGTGTCATGCAGCGTGGCGGCAAGATGTTCCGCCTGTGCCGTGTCGAGCCGGATACGTCTGCAGTGCTGTCCCAAAGAAATTAGGTTCATCCGACATTTCGCGTGATGCGGCAATCATGCAGTGCATATAGCCTCAATTCAAAGTATCGTTCATCCCTAA
>JACJJM010000031.1 GCA_016900015.1 Phocaeicola coprophilus
AAACTCAATTTTCATACCTCCGCTGAATGTTTCTTCAAAAATATTTCCTAATGTTGCACTTGCTGGTTGACTCTGCCCTTGACATTTTTCTTTCTTTTGCATTGAAAAAATAGTCCCTATGTTTGGTTATTGTACTAAAAGTGCGTACCTTTGCAACCGTTAAAGAAAAAGGGGTCGCGTAGCTCAACTGAATAGAGCATCTGACTACGGATCAGAAGGTTACAGGTTTGAATCCTGTCGCGATCACAAAAGAATAGAGATGGCTCCGTAGCTCAACTGAATAGAGCATCTGACTACGGATCAGAAGGTTACAGGTTTGAATCCTGTCGGAGTCACAACAAAAAGGAGGTACGGCTCCCTAGCTCAACTGAATAGAGCATCTGACTACGGATCAGAAGGTTATAGGTTTGAATCCTATGGGAGTCACTAATTAGAAAATAAAGATGGCTCCGTAGCTCAACTGAATAGAGCATCTGACTACGGATCAGAAGGTTACAGGTTTGAATCCTGTCGGAGTCACAACAAAAAGAGACCATTTCAAATAAACTTTGAGATGGTCTTTTTTGGTAAGCATTCGGTAAATAGCCTAGCCAAGCCTGAACAAGAAGAATTTTACATCAGCCACCCCTCTTAACTGGTTTCGAAAAGCTTTTATTTTTGCATTAAACGGTCATTGGGAACATACTCTATCCCCTGCTCTCTGTCGGGCTGAATTTCATCGTTCTCTAAACCTGAGTTCACTCTTTGACCGTCTTGCTCCTGGATACAGAAATCTTTTCAAGTTCCTTTATGACGTCTTCAGGCTTTGTGCCACGTATCATGACCACAAGGATGCCTTTGCAACCTCCGAGACATGCTCCAACTGCCTGTATGCACTGATAAAATTCTTGTACTGTGAAGTCAACTGCTTGCCGTTTACCCTATAAGCCCCTGCTATGGAGCTTATATCGGCCGCTGTAGTTTCAAGACAGAGTCGTCATGCAATCGGAGATCTAGAAAAGAAGAAAGCTGCATCAACAAAATCTTTCCCTTCATATATTTTGTTGATACAGCTTTTTATAAATAAAAATTTCACAATAGTTGCAAACCCCTAATATTTAATATTTAAAGTTTGCAGTATCTGACGCATTTTTTCATAAGTTGTTATACGAGTCGGCACAAGAGGTAAGCGTAATCTGTTTTCTATAAAGCCCATAGCATTCAACATCGCTTTGACTCCAGCTGGATTGCCATCTACAAACAACAAATTGAAAAGCTCTGTAAATCGATGGTGAATAGTCAATGCATTTGCATAATCACCCTGTAAGGCCAAACGTGTCATACGGCTGAATTCGCGTGGAAAGGCATTACCTATCACGGAAATCACTCCTACGGCACCCAACGTAATGAGCGGGAACGTAATACCATCATCTCCAGAAATCACATCAAAATTGTCTGGCTTATTTTTTATGATGTCATCCATTTGCGTGATGTTTCCTGAGGCCTCTTTAATGGCAATGACATTGGGAAAGTCTCGGGCGATCCGCAGAGTTGTTTCCGCGGTCATGTTCACTCCTGTCCGTCCAGGCACATTATAGAGCACAATGGGGAGGTCTGTTGACGTAGCGATAGCTCTATAATGTTGGTAAATGCCTTCTTGAGATGGCTTGTTGTAATATGGCACTACAGACAAGATGGCATCCACTCCCGTGAAATCGTCGTTTTTTAGAGAGTCAATGATTGCCTGTGTGTTATTTCCTCCACATCCCAAGAGTATCGGGAGGCGGCCATTTACACGTTCGATGACTAATTCTTTAATTTTATTCTTCTCGTCTGTTGTCAAAGTTGGAGTTTCAGCCGTTGTTCCCAGTACACAAAGAAAATCTGCCCCATTTTGAATCAAGTAGTCGACCAGTCGAATTAAAGCTTCATAGTCGACACTACCGTCTTCTTTGAAAGGAGTTATCAATGCAACTCCCATCCCTCTAAATTGCCTATGTATCATAGAAAAGCTATAAAAATCGTATTAAATCAATCGCAAAAATACTAAAATCGGTAAAATACTTACTCAATGAGCTTTAAAAAATCATCTTCATTGACAATTTTTATACCCAACTTATTAGCCTTATCCAATTTGCTTGGCCCCATGTTCTCACCTGCTAGTATGAAACTGGTTTTTGAAGAGATACTGCTTACATTTTTGCCTCCATGTTTTTCTATCAAGGATTTATATTCATCCCGTGAATGATGAGTAAAAACACCACTGATTACGATGGATTGTCCTTTCAATTTATCGCTTTGTCCTTGTACGGCTTCTTCTGACAAATTCATTTGCAAACCAGCATCTTTCAAACGTTTCACTAACATACGATTGTTTTCATTGGAAAAGTAGAGCAAAACGCTGCGAGCAATTTTTTCTCCGATTTCATCCACGTGGATTAAGTCATCAAGCGATGCTTGGCTTAGGGCATCAATGCTTTTAAAGGCATAGGCTAATTTTTTTGCAACTGTTTCTCCTACAAAACGAATTCCTAATGCGAAAAGCACACGTTCGAAAGGTACATTGCGTGATGTTTCAATGCCTTTTACTATATTTTCCGCTGATTTTGTGCCCATTCGTTCTAATCGGCAAATGGCTTCCACTTTCAGTTCATAGAGATCTGCTACATTCTGTATTAATCCCGTTTGGTAGAACTGGTCAACTGTTTCAGGCCCTAAACTTTCAATGTTCATGGCACGTCTACTAATAAAGTGTTCGATGCGTCCTTTAATTTGTGGTGGGCACATGGTATCATTGGGACAATAGTGGGCAGCTTCTCCTTCGTAGCGAACAAGAGGAGTGCCACACTCTGGACACGTCGTTATAAATTGCACTTTTTGACTCTCAGCTTTACGCGAATGCGTGTCAACGCCTGTTATTTTAGGTATGATTTCTCCTCCTTTTTCCACATAGACCATATCACCCATGTGCAAGTCCAGGTTTTCGATGATGTCCGCATTGTGAAGTGACGCACGACGTACGACAGTTCCAGCCAATTGTACAGGTTCCAAATTGGCAACAGGAGTGATGATTCCAGTTCGTCCCACTTGGAAACTGACAGAAATTAAGCGTGTCAAAGCGCGTTCTGCCTGAAACTTATAAGCAATGGCCCATCGAGGAGATTTCGCTGTCGAGCCTAAATACCGCTGTTGACGTAGTGAATTTACTTTTAGAACGATGCCATCTGTGGCGACGGGAAGATTTTTACGTTCGGTATCCCAATATTTGATATACGAGAAAATCTCTTCCAATGTCCGGCATTTACGGGCTACATGTGAAATCTTAAATCCCCATGTAGCTGCCTTTTGCAAATTTTCATAATGTCCATCTGTCGGGAGTTGTTCTCCCAGCATATAATATAGATATGCATCTAGTTTGCGTGATGCCACGATGGCAGAGTTTTGCAGTTTTAAAGTTCCGGATGCTGCATTACGCGGATTTGCAAAAAGTGGTTCTTCACGAGCTTCACGCTCACGATTGAGCGCTTCAAACACGTTCCAAGGCATTAATATCTCACCCCGCATTTCAAATGACTGCGGATAGTCATTGCCTTTGAGTACCAATGGGATACTATGGATAGTTTTTACATTGTCTGTCACATCGTCTCCCTTCTCTCCATCCCCTCTTGTCACAGCCTGAATCAACTTGCCGTTTTCGTAGAGCAAGGAGATGGAAGTCCCGTCATATTTCATCTCACAGCAAATTTCGAAATCTTCGCCTTCTAGTCCTTTGCGTACTCGTTCGTAAAAATCTGAGACTTCTGCTTCTGAGTAAGTGTTTGCCAATGAAAGCATCGGATATTTGTGAAACACCTGCTGGAAATCTTTATTCAAGTCACTCCCTACTCTAACGGTTGGTGAATTACTGTCGGCCATTTCAGGATGCTTGGCTTCCAAATCCTGCAATTCGCGCATCAAATGGTCAAACTCCTGATCGGAGATAATCGGAGCATTCAGCACATAATAGCTATAATTATGTTCATGCAACTCAGTGCGCAGTTGTACTATGCGTTCTTGTTCTGTCATATATGGAAATGATAAGGCTTTCTGGTGTTCAAGATTCTCTCCCACCGGAAGAAAGCATGTTTCTGAATAGCAAAAATACAGTTTTATTTAGTGCAAATACACGGGTACACTCATTTTCCTTATCTTTTTCGTATTTTTGCAATCGAATTTATCAATAACGTATGATGAGAATAGACATAATTACGGTCTTGCCGGAAATGATTGAAGGTTTTTTTAGCTGCTCTATCATGGCGCGTGCGCAAAAAAAAGGATTAGCAGAGATAAAAATCCATAACCTCCGTGACTATACATTGGATAAGCATAAACGGGTTGACGATTATCCGTATGGTGGATGTGCTGGAATGGTCATGCAGATAGAGCCCATAGATCGCTGTATTTCTTCTTTGAAGTCTGAACGTGATTACGACGAAGTGATATTTACGACTCCTGACGGGGAACAGTTTGACCAGAAGATGGCAAATACGTTATCGCTTGCCGGGAATCTGATTATCTTGTGCGGACATTTTAAAGGTATTGATTATCGTATTAGAGAACATCTCATTACAAAGGAAATCAGTATAGGTGATTATGTACTGACTGGTGGAGAATTGGCTGCGGCTGTGATGGCCGATGCCATCGTCCGGATTATCCCTGGGGTGATTTCTGACGAACAATCGGCTTTGTCTGATTCATTTCAAGACAATTTGCTTGCACCTCCGGTTTATACACGTCCGGCGGTGTATAAGGGTTGGAAAGTTCCAGATGTCTTATTGTCCGGGCATGAACGTAATATCCGCGATTGGGAATTACAGCAATCACTAGAACGAACCCGATTGTTACGACCTGATTTGCTGAATGAATGATGTCTTTTAGGCAAAATATGCTTTGCGCAAAACAAGATAGCGCAAAGCATATTTTTTATTAGCATTCCAACGCACCGATAATGTCTGTAACAGAATCTATATGATGCCGCTCCAGATAGTCATTAATGCCTTCAACGACTTTTACCGTGATGGTCGGATCGATGAAATTAGCCGTTCCTATCTGAATAGCACTAGCTCCGGCCAACAAGAATTCCACGGCGTCACGTGCATTCATGATGCCTCCTAAACCTATTACCGGTATCTTGACTGCTTTTGCTACTTGCCACACCATTCGAAGAGCTATGGGTTTCACAGCTGCTCCGCTCAGTCCGCCGGTGATAGTCGACAGCACTGGTTTGCGGCGTTCTGCGTCAATGGCCATTCCTAGTAATGTATTTATCAGCGACACACTGTCCGCTCCTGCATCTTCTACGGCACATGCTATGTCCGCAATGCTTGTCACATTAGGAGATAGTTTGACAATTAATGTTTTCTTATAGGCTTTCCGCACTGCATTGACCACGTCATACGCTCCCTGTGTTGTGACGCCAAAAGCCATTCCTCCTTGTTTCACGTTGGGACAAGATATGTTCAGTTCGATGGCAGGAATACAGTCTAATTCGTTAATGATTTCAGCCGTTTTTACATAGCTGTCAATATCTGAACCGGAAACATTGACGATGATATTAGTTTGAATATCCTTTATTTTTGGATAAATATTTTCTACAAAATAGTCTACACCTTTATTTTGTAATCCCACAGCATTGAGCATGCCTGAAGGGGTTTCGGCCATACGGGGATATGGATTCCCTTCCCGATGATTCAAGGTCGTTCCTTTTACTATGATGCCACCGATTTGTTTGAGATCAATAAAGTCTGCAAACTCCAATCCATAACCGAATGTGCCGGATGCTGTCATCACCGGATTCTTTAGCTGGAGTGTATTTATGTTTACATTTAAATTTGCCATAACAATTTCTTTATATTAAACACCGGACCCTCTTTGCACACACACACATTGCCTTCGTCTTTGATGTCTTCGACACAGCAAAGGCAAGCCCCCAGGCCACAAGCCATGTGATTTTCCAATGACACTTCGCATTCGATGCCATGCTCTTTGGCATATTTGGCCACTGCGACCATCATGGGCTTAGGACCACAAGTATAAATCATGTCAAATGATTCTTCGGATAAAATAGTATGAGATGTGACATATCCTCGTTCGCCACGACTGCCATCTTCGGTAGTTACATATACTTTCCCATACTTTTCAAATTCGCTTAATTGCAGCAGGTCTTTCGCCGAACGGGCACCGAGCAGGAAACATGGGGAGAAGCCTTTCAGACGAAGTTGTTCGCCCAAGAAGAGCATCGGTGCAGTGCCGACACCGCCGCCGATAAGTAGTGCTTTTTTACTTGTGTCGGAAAGGATGGAAAATCCTTTTCCAAGTGGGAAGAGCACATTGACGTTGTCGCCCTTTTTCACTTCGGCCAAACAGCGTGTGCCATCACCTACCATTTGGATTAAGAACCAAATTTCATTTTTCTGTTGGTCAACAAAATTTATGGATATGGGACGACGGAGAAAGGTTGTTGGAGAGTGGTCCACCCGAATCTCAGCAAACTGCCCGGGCTGCATTTCCGGCAAAGGGATGCTGTCTGTAAGTTTGATTAAAACATAGTTTTCATGCAGACGGATGTTCTCCGTCACACGTAAATCTCGAACGTATTTCTTCATAATAAATACTGTATTATTTATTTGCGGCAAAGATACGGAATTAAATCAACGAGACAACACTCCGAGGGAAAGAATGCTGTGCGGGAGTCTGTTTCGGTATGCTCCGGTTCTTTTTTGGGAAAATGGCAGACGCGACTGTCTATGCCGAGTCGTACGACTTGTTCATGCCGGGTCGTACGACTTGTTCATGCCAGGTCGTACGACTTGTCTATGCCGAGTCGCACGACTTGTCTATGCCGGGTCGCACGACTTGTCTATGCCGGGTCGTGCGGACATAAAAAACAGACTGCACATCCTGCTTCCTGCAAGGTGCGCAGCCCGTTCCATTTTGATAACTTATTTTCCCATTGTTTCTTTCACTTTTGCCAGTAATGCAGGGATATCCAGATGTTGCGGGCATTTAGCCAAGCATTCTCCACAATTTATGCATGCCGATGCGGGGTCTCCCCGCTGTATTGGAGACATGGAAACCGTGTAGTCAGACATAGCTCTGTCCATGTTATGATGCAATAAGTAGTTGTTGTAGACGTATGCAAATATATAACCGATAGCGACATTCTGCGGGCATGGGATACATTGGTAACAGCCTGTGCAGTCTATATGTCCGGGAGCATGACGGTAAGCATAAATGGCAGCCCCAAGTGCTTCCCGCTCTGCCGGAGTGAGCATGTTCGGATGGGCTTTTGCCGCATATTTCAAGTTTTCTTCCACGTCTGCCATGCTTCCCATACCGCTGACGGCGACACTCACTTCAGGAATGTCCCAAAGATAATCCAAAGCCCATTCAGTGTCGGGCTTGTGAATGCCTGTAGAAGCAAGCGCGTCTTTCATGGATTGTGGCAGATGTGCCAGAAAGCCGGTGCGGACAGGTTTCATCACAGCCAGCCCCATGCCGTTTGCTGCTGCATATTTGGGTCCCAGCACACCTGCTTCATATTCATAATCAAGATAGTTGTGCTGAATCAAACAGAAATCCCATGCGGGGGTATATTCCACGACTTTCTTGAACAGTTGTAAACTGTCATGAAACGAAAATCCCATAAAGCGGATTTTCCCTTGCGCTTTTAGATTTTCCATCTTCTCGATGAGTTTATAAGGCAGCACATAATCTTTCCATGCGCGGTGCATAATCATATGGATATGATAGAAGTCGATGACATCCGTGCCTATGGCGCGGCGTGATTGGTCGAAAAATTTCTCGAAATCATCCGCGTGCTGCATTTCCCACCATGGCATTTTGGATGTTACATACACTCTGTCACGCCAACTTCCGGCAAGCGCTTTGCCTACGGCTTGTTCGCTTTCTCTGCCCATATAGACACGGCCCGTGTCTATGTAGTTCACGCCTCCTTCGATGGCGCGACGTACCATGGGCGTGGTCTGATCGAAATCCACATGACCGTTTTTCATTGGCAAACGTAACATGCCAAATCCTAAAGCGGACACATTGATTCCCGTCCTTCCCATCATACGGTATTGCATGTTAGGATTATAATTCAATATGTCCTTGGATAAGGATTCTCTCAGTATTTGTTTTTCAGTTGCTTGCGCCAAGGCCTTGGGACCAGTTGTGGCACTGACGGCCGCAGCCAGAAAGCTATTTTTAATAAAATCTCTTCTATTCATATTGTTCTCGTTTATTTATCCACTCCGATCAACCATGCAGGATTATGGCGCACTAAAAGGTCTATGTCGTTTTGTGATATGCCCTCCGACTGCAATTTAAGAATGCAGTCTTTCATGCCTTCTATAGGATGTGGCATTGCGGCCTGCCCTAAGTCCGTCGAAATAAAACTTCTAGTCGGATCAATGCGGACAAAATCTGCAAATTCCTTGATGCTTTGGCGTTCATATTGTGGCATGTTTGAACCTTCTCCCCAAAGGCATGGAAGATAACAGAATTCTATGTATGCACCAAGCTCTATACACTGTCTGATTTGGTCTTTCGTCATTGTCCAAATATAGGAGTTAGCATGTGTGACAACAATCCTTCTTAATCCTAGTTCATGGGCTTTGCGCACAAGCGCAATACTTTCTTCCGGAGAAGAATGCCCTGTAGCGAAGACAATATCGGCTTCGCCACATATCTCCATGACTTTAACCACTTCCGGAAGCACTTGGCCGGTATCGCTCAAGACTGCGATTCCTTTTTTCTTCCTCCCTTCGTACTTATATTGGTATGCAGCATCCAGTGTCGGCATCCAAATGCAGCGGCATAAACCTCCGGTCGTTTCTACAGCTTTCTTTGCCGCAAATACATTTACTTTGTCTCCGAACACTCGATTCATACAGAAACTGCCGAAACATTTAATTCCTGGTAAGGCCTGGTTGATGATATATGCCCGATCGTGGCAACTGAAATCGTTAGACTTGAACATTACAGCTTGATACCCCGCAGCCATGGCATCTTTCATGAATCCATATTCATCTACAGAGCGCTTTCGTGAATCTGGATGGCAGTGCAGATGAATGTCACAGACACCGTGTAATAAACGCTCGGTCTTCGACATGTTGTCCTTCTGTTCTGCATCTTCAGTCCACAAGTTCATTCCTAAAGCTGAAACTGGAGATTGTGTTAGTAAGACGCTACTTGCAGCAACAGAGCTTTTGATGAAATTTCTACGGTTCATTTTTCTACTATTATCCATCGTTTTTCTCTTTTTCGCAAAAGTAGCCTGTTTCTAGCCTCGAAGCTGTAACGAATTTACTGAGGTTTTTAACTCATTTACTGATTATGCTTTCTGTAATATATAGAACCTATCATTATGAATTGGCTGGAATTAACGTTTCGTATGTACCATCATCATAAAAAATACGAACTTCTGTAATTTTACGTGGAGGGCGTTCGACATATTTCACCTTTTCGATAGTCTGCGGAATCGGTTCCGATTTGGATTGCGGCGAGACTTCGCTTTCATTAGCTGGGAAATCCATAAATGGAAGTTCCGTACCGGCTTCTCCATTGACGGAATTATTGTTTTCCACGTTACCCATTTCACCTTTTCCATATAATAACCATTCGAGGTTAACTCCCGGATAAGCCTGATTTATTTTCATAATCACGTCCAGGCTTGGATTGTTTTTGCCCGTTAAGATGTGGGATAAGGCAGCCTGTTTAATCCCAATGATTTTAGCAAATTGGGAATCGGTCGTCACTTTTGCTGCTCGCATGATTTCTTTAATCCGTTCTTTCATTTTTTGTCTATAACCTGTGCTTCTTATTTGAGTACAAATCTATATATAGAAAACGATATAACCAAATATATTAGTATATACTTTTATTATAATAATAGTACTGTGTTTGCTATACAAATGTATATTCAAATGATGTACAATTCTATAATTCCTATATTATGTCGCATAAAAGCATTGAGTATAAGCGATATATACATTGATAATGCCGATAAATATAGATTCGTACCTATTTATACAGGGTTAATTTGCTATTTATGTCACATTTGCTTGAATATACCATATTAAAACATTGGTTAATTGTATGTTAATAGTAGATGCTAAATTGGTATAAATATTCATATTAGAAAGATATATAGATATTTTTGTATAGCAAAAACACATTCCTTTTAGGACTATACAATTCTATTTATTACTTATATATTCAGAAAATCTACACGATTTAGTATAATAATAATAAGGAGGAAAGCATATAAAAAGAAAAAGCGGCATTAACGCCGCTTAGAAGATGATTACAAAGACCTGTCTATAATCACTAAATCTAATGTAAGATGAAATACACTAATTCTTTTAATAATTCTTCATTTGTGATGGAAGAATTGCCCGCTCCTTTCGACTTTGCATCACATTGCCGAATCGCAGATATGATTTGCATTACTTTGGTTCCGCGAAATTTTTTCATTGCAAGCATATATTCTTTAGCCTGCCATTGGTTTCTCAAATTTAGCTGCGCTGTGATGCCTGCTTCTGTTTTTTGAGGTGCATAGTATGCCAACATTAGATTTGCAAAGAAGTTAAACAATACAGACAACGTCATCTGTATTGGATTATTCTTTGGATTCTCCGCAAAGTACTTTATGATTTGATTTGCTTTGAACACATCATGTTCGACCAAGGCATTCTTCAACTCGAAATTATTAAAGTCTTTGCTAATCCCGATATTCTTTTCAATCTGTTCTGCTGTGATTCGATTATGCCCTTGTGGCAGAGTCAAGACCAATTTGTCCAATTCTCCACTTAAACGACACAAATCAGCACCCACAAAATTGGCAAGCAATTCGCAAGCATTAGGTTCTATTGCTATTTTCTTCCGGCGCAGATAATTGACAATAAATGTCGGCAATTGGGATTCCTTAAGTCGTTTTGATTCGTAGATGATTCCAACCTTCTCGATTTCAAGTGTTATCTTCTTTCTTCTATCCAAACTACCATTTTTGTGGCAAAACACCAATATGGTTGATTTTTGAGGCTTCTGCAAATAGTAAGATAATTTCTCCAGATTTTTTAGATTCTGAGCTTCCTTGACGATGATTAATTGATGTTCGCTCATCATGGGAAACCGCTTTGCTGCATTGATTACAGTTTCGATTGTTACGTCAGCGCCATAGAATATGGTCTGATTGAACTCACGTTCTTCAGGTGTTAAAATAGTATCAGCCATGTAGTCCGCCACCTTATCTATGTAGTAACTCTCATCTCCCATCAGATAGTAGACGACGTGATAGTTTTTGTTTCTGATGTCACGAATGAGGTCTTCCAATTTTACTTCTTGTTGTTTTGCCATGATGATGCGTTCTGTCTGTTATCTAATAGTTCAAAATTTCAAGTGTTTCACTGTCCTTTTCTCGTCAATAATCATCCGGAGTGCTTCAATACCGATTTTTACATGCTCCCGTGCATAGTTGTTTGTCACCATGTTATCGCTCTTTTCCGTCTTAATGCCTTCCGGTATCATCGGTTGATCTGACACCAGCAGCAGTGCGCCTGTCGGAATATGGTTGGCAAAACCAACGCTGAAAAGAGTTGCCGTCTCCATATCTACGGCCATAGCACGAGTCTTTAATAAATATTCTTTAAACGAATCATCATACTCCCATATACGGCGGTTGGTCGTGTAGACTGTCCCTGTCCAATAATCACGGCCGTGGTCGCGGATAGTCGACGACACGGCACGCTGCAACATGAACGCCGGAAGAGCCGGGACTTCGGGCGGAAAATAGTCGTTGGACGTACCTTCTCCGCGTATGGCAGCAATGGGAAGTATGAGATCTCCCAACTGATTTTTCTTGTCAATTCCTCCACACTTGCCGAGGAAGAGGCAGGCTTTCGGATGGACGGCACTCAAGAGGTCCATGATGATGGCTGCATTCGGACTGCCCATGCCAAAATTGATGATGGTGATGCCGCCGGCAGACGACGAGCTCATGTTGGCTTCCCGCCCCATCACTACCGAGCCACACTCCTCTGCAAAAAACTCCACGTACTTATTGAAGTTCGTCAACAATATATATTCGGTAAAATCTTCTAACTTCCGCTGCGTGTAGCGCGGCAGCCAATTCTCTACGATTTCTTGTTTCGTTTTCATATTTTCCCTACTTTTGGTCGCTATTAACTTCACAAAAATACGAAATGTTATCTTTAAACCTGCCTCCTTTCCAGCCAAAAATAGAACTCCGTGAGGGGAAACGCTTCATCTTCGACATCCTGCGCCGCCAATATGTCGCCTTGACGCCTGAAGAATGGGTGCGCCAGCATTTCATACACTACCTCGTCGAGCACAAAGGCTACCCGCAGGCCTTGATGGGGAATGAGGTCATGCTCAGGCTGAACGGCATGAACAAGCGTTGCGACACCGTGCTCTATGACCGCAACCTTTCGGCGAAGATGATTCTCGAATACAAGGCTCCCCACGTGCCAGTCACGCAACAGGTGTTTGACCAAATCGGGCGTTACAACCTCGTCCTACGCGTGGATTACCTCGTGGTCAGCAACGGATTGACGCATTATTGCTGCAAGATGGACTACGAAAGGCGCAGCTACACGTTCCTGCAAGGCATCCCTGACTACGCCTCGCTCTGAGACACAGAAAAGGGGCATGCCGTCATTCGAATCCGGCATGCCCCTTTTATCGACTGGCTGAAAGCGTCTCTTACTTCTCTACTCCGGCCAGTTCCGGGTCTATCATGATACGGCCGCAATACTCGCACACGATGATTTTCTTGCGCATGCGGATGTCAAGCTGACGCTGGGGTGGGATTTTGTTGAAGCAGCCTCCGCACGCGTCACGCTGGACGTAGACGATGCCCAGACCGTTGCGTGAGTTCTTGCGGATACGTTTGAAGGCCTGGAGCAGGCGCGGCTCGATGGTTGCCTCGACAGCCTTGGCCTTTTCGCGCAGCTTCTCTTCCTCCTGTTTCGTCTCGGCCACGATTTCGTCCAGCTCCGACTTCTTCACGTCCAGGTCTTTTCTGCGCTCGTCGAGCAGGGCCTCGCTCTTCGCGATTTCGTCAGCCTTGGCTGCAGCGGCGGCATTATATTCCTTGATGCGCTTCTCGCAAAGCTCGATTTCCAGCGTCTGAAACTCGATTTCCTTGCTGAGCACGTCGTATTCACGGTTGTTGCGCACATTGTCCAACTGGTCTTTGTACTTGTCCACTGACGCCTTCGCGTCGGTTATCTCATTTTTCTTCTTGGCGACATCCCCTTTCAAGTCCGCAATCTCCCGGTTGATTTTCTCGATGCGGGTCGTCAGGCCGGCCACTTCGTCTTCCAGGTCCTGCACCTCCAGCGGGAGTTCACCGCGCAGAGTCTTGATTTTGTCTATCTCGGAAAGCATCGTTTGCAGTTGGTAGAGTGCTTTCAGTTTCTCTTCAACTGACATGTCCTGAGGGTCTTTCTTTACTTCTTTTGCCATACGTCTTATAAATATTTGATGGGGTTTGTATTGATTTTCGTTATTTCCACTTTCAGGCTGGGACACTGCTCATGCAGGATGTCGGCCAGCAGCTGGCGGGTGTATTGCTCGCTTTCGTAGTGGCCTATCTCGGCCAGCAGAATTTCCCGTTCGTGGCCGAAGTACTCATGGTAGCGGATTTCGCCCGTCAGGAAGACGTCCGCTCCCGCGGCCACGGCGTCGGCGATGAGAAACGAACCCGCTCCTCCGCAGAGGGCTACGGTGCGAATCTGGCGGCCCGTCATGCGGCTGTGGCGGACGCAGCCCGCCTCGAACGTCTTTTTCACACGGCGCAGGAAGTCCGTCTCCGTCTCCCAGTCGGGCAGCGTGCCGATGAGCCCGCTGCCTCCCTCCTGTCCGCTCCCGTCCTGCGGGGCGAGGAAACGCACGTCCTCGAGGCCCAGTTTGCGGGCGATGGCGAAGTTCACCCCGCCCGGAGCATTGTCCAGGTTCGTGTGTGCGGCATAAAGCGCGATGTCGTTCTTGATGGCTTTCAGGAGGCAACGCCCGACATAGTCCCTGCCCGTGATGGACTTGACCCCGCGGAACACGAGCGGGTGATGAGAGACGACCAGGTTGTAACCCAGCGCGATGGCTTCGTCGATGACGGCTTCCGTCACGTCCAGACACAATAAAGCCCCTGTAGCTTCCGCATCTGTCAGTCCCGTCTGCAAGCCGGCGTTGTCATAGCTTTCTTGCAAGGGCAGAGGCGCAAACCGCTCAAGGGCGCTTACGATTTCTTTTATCTTCATGTAGATTCAAAATTGGTGCAAAGATAGTGCTTGTCGGGGAATATGCAAAATAATGAGACTAATAATGAAAATGGAAACCCATCCCAACCTCCCCCGAGAGCCCCTCCAACCTCCTCCGACGGGGAGGCTTTTTTAGGAAAATGCAGGCGTGGAGAGGTGAAAAGACGATGATGCAGATGGAAGGAAACAGGCATGAAGATGAAGGAAGATAGTTGTGTATATGAAAAAAGACAGTTATCTTTGTCATCAACACATGTACATGTATGGTGTATATACATGTACATGTGACTATATCATATATGTACATGTATTAGTATAGAACACAACTGTATTTTTTCATGAACATACCCATGCGCCTGCATCTATGTAGCGATGGGTTAGTATAAACTTAACTGTATGGCACGATATACATTGACTAAAAAAAGAAACCGAGTGAACGTGGAGAAGGACGGGCTTTGGTATGCCGAGCCTGCCAAAGGGCAGAAAATGAGCGCATTGGAACTCAGCAAGATAGTGACGAAGGACACGACGCTTTCATCTTCCGAGTTGTCAATGGGGCTCGACTTGCTGGTCGAACGCCTGCCCGAGCTGCTTGCACGGGGGATTGTCGTGCGTGTCGGGCGACTTGGCACACTGTTAGTCGAATACGGCAGCGAGGGGGTCGAACGCCCGGAGGACTTCCACCCGCGCCTGATGCGCCGTCCGCGCGTCGTCTTCCGCCCGTCGGCCGAGCTGCGCACGGGGGTCGAACGCGCGATGCACTACGAACAGGCGGGGCTGAGCGCCGACGGCATCTCCTTCGGTTCCGTCGAGTCCTACCGGCGGTGGGAGCAGGAAAACGGACGGGAAAGTGTGTCCGCGTCGGAATAATCCGTAATTTTGCCGACGGAAAACGACTAAAAACACGACATATCTATGGGACTTCTCTTCACAATGCCCCAGAGCGGGGGCAAAGAACGTACGCTACAGTTGAACTTCGGAGTGGAAACCGTCGAGGCCAGCCTGCCCGCCGAGTGGCACCGGCAGAGCCTCGTGCAGCTCACGTGGCCGCATGCCGCGACGGATTGGGCGCCGATGCTCGACGAGGTGGACGACTGCTACGTCCGCCTGGCCGTGGCCATCGCCGCGCGCGAGCCGCTCCTCGTCGTCACTCCCGAGCCGGAGCGCGTCAAGGAATTACTATATAATAAGGTGGACGCCGGACGCGTCAGCTTCCTGGAATGCCCCACCAACGACACGTGGGCACGCGACCATGCTTTCCTGACGATGCTCACGCCGCAGGGGCCTCTCCTGCTCGATTTCTGCTTCAATGGCTGGGGCATGAAGTTCGCGGCCAACTGGGACAACCAGATAAACCGCCGCCTCTTCGCTTCCGGACTGCTGCGCGGGGCCTACCGGAGCTGCCTCGACTTCGTGCTCGAGGGTGGCGCCATCGAGAGCGACGGGCAGGGAACGCTGCTGACGACGACGGTCTGCCTCACGGCGCCCAACCGCAACGAGACACGCAACCGGCAGGACATCGAGGACTACCTGAAGTCGCTCTTCCACCTCCGGCAGGTGCTCTGGCTCGACCATGGCCATCTCGCGGGCGACGACACGGACGGCCACATCGACACCCTCGCCCGGCTCTGCCCGCAGGACACCATCGCTTACGTGCGCTGCACGGACACGGCCGATGAGCATTATGCCGACCTTCAGGCGATGGAGGCGCAGCTCCGCACGTTCCGCACGCCGGACGGGCGTCCCTACAGGCTGCTCCCCCTGCCCCTTCCCGACCCTGTCGTCAGTGACGGCGAGCGGCTTCCGGCCACGTATGCCAATTTCCTCATCATGAATGAGGCCGTGCTCCTGCCGACGTATGCGCAGCCAGCCAAGGACGACGAGGCTGCCCGCGTGCTGGCGGAAGCCTTCCCGGGACGCGAGATAGTGCCCGTCGACTGCCGCGCCCTCGTCAAGCAGCACGGGTCGCTCCACTGTGCGACAATGCAATACCCGGCGGGATGTTTCCCCAACGAATGAGTAACGAAAACACAAGATACGTATGAGAACGCTGAAAGTAGGCTTGGTGCAGCAAGCCAATGGCGGGGATTTCCGCCGCAACCTTGAGAAGTTGAGCGCCAACATTGCCGCCGTGGTTGCCCGCGGGGCGGAGCTGGTCGTGCTCCAGGAATTGCACAACACGCTTTATTTCTGCCAGACGGAAGACACCGCATGCTTCGATCTGGCCGAACCCATCCCCGGCCCGTCGACCGGTTTCTACGGCGAATTGGCCCGCGAGCTGGGCATCGTCCTGGTGACGTCGCTCTTCGAGAAACGCGCCCCGGGGCTGTATCACAACACGGCGGTGGTCTTCGAAAAGGACGGGACCATCGCGGGCCGCTACCGCAAGATGCACATCCCCGACGACCCGGCATACTATGAGAAGTTTTACTTCACGCCGGGCGACCTCGGTTTCCACCCTATCCAGACTTCCGTCGGGCGGCTCGGCGTGCAGGTCTGTTGGGACCAATGGTATCCTGAAGGAGCACGTCTCATGGCCCTCCAGGGCGCGGACTTGCTCATTTATCCCACAGCCATCGGTTGGGAAAGCTCGGACACGGACGAAGAGAAGATGCGCCAGCTCGGCGCGTGGGTCACTGTCCAGCGCGGACATGCCGTGGCCAACGGCCTGCCTGTCATCGCCGTCAATCGTGTGGGCCATGAGCCCGACCCGTCGGGACAGACGCGGGGCATCCTCTTCTGGGGCAACAGTTTCGTCGCAGGTCCGCAGGGCGAGCTGATAGCCCAGGCAAGCAACACGGGCGAAGAGAACCTCGTCGTGGAGATAGACCTCGACCGTTCGGAGAACGTACGCCGCTGGTGGCCCTTCCTGCGCGACCGTCGCATTGACGAGTTTGGCGGCCTGACGCGCCGCTTCATCGACTGATGTAACACGACGCGGGGCAGACCAGTGAGGTCTGCCCCGCGTCTTATACCTTATTATATTATATGCCTTGATACAGCTTCAGCCCAAACCGCGGCGCCATCGCCAGCAGATGGTCGAAAATATCGGACTGTATACGCTCGTATTCACGCCACGCCTTGATGCGTGAGAAGAAGTAGACCCGGATGGGCAAGCCGTGTTCTGTCGGTTCTTTCTGCGCGATGATGAGGTCGAGGTCTTGGTTGACCACGGGCAGGCTCATCAGGTAACGCTCGATGTAGACGCGGTAGACTTGCGAATTGGTGGGCGTCTGGCCTTCGGCAGGTGCGTAGTCGCCCATCAGCGGGATGTCTTTGCGGAGTCGGTCCAGCTCGTCCTGCGTACAGAAGCGGATGGTGTCGAGGTCGAGCCAGATGCGTTTGTCGACGCGACGTCCGCCGCTTTCCTGCATGCCCCTCCAGTTTTGAAACGTGCTGTTCACCATCGTGTATGGAGGAATGGTCGTGATGGTGTTGTCCCAGTTCTGTATCTTCACTGTGTTCAGGGTGATTTCCTGGACGATGCCGTCTGCCGTCCCGTTTGGCAGAGTCACCCAGTCACCGATGCGCAACATGTCGTTTGCCGAAAGCTGCACGCCCGACACAAATCCCAAAATACTGTCTTTGAACACCAACATAAGCACGGTGGCGGCTGCGCCCAATCCGGCAAAAAGCGTCACGGGCGACTTGTCAATCAGCGTGGCGACAATCAAGATGCCTCCCAGGAAGAACAGTACGACCTGGAGCACCTGCACCAGTCCGCGTATGGGATGGTTCTTCCTGATTTCTTTCGAGTTGTAAATGTCCAGCAACACCAGCAGGATGGCATTCAGTGTGAGCAGTACGGCCACTATGATATAAACAGCACAGACGCGCTGCGAGAAGTCCAATATCCCTTTCCCTTTGACAAAAGCAAGAGGCAGAAGCAAGTAAATCAGTACTCCGGGCACCACGTGCAACAGATGATGGACGACTTTTCGTTTCACCAACAGCGTGTTCCAAAGTCGCGGGAAGCGGCGTGCATGCCGTTTGACACCTCCCACCACGATGGCCTGGAAGAAATAATTCAGACCGATAGCCAATAAGATAATGAGTGCGGCCACGATTATTTCATCAAACATGTTGGCGTATTTGGGCGAAAAGCCCCAAGAGACAAGCACTTCATTCATCCACCCGCCCAACGTGCCAATGCTTTGTATTGTTTCCATAGATACTATAAAAATTTAAATGTGATAATAAGCCAAAGATACAGGATGCTCGTCAAAATGGCAAGACGTGATGTAGAATTTTCCCCGATAAAGCCAATTAATAACAAGCTATAATGATTGTCACTATATTAACTCAAGCATTTAAACTAAAAAAGTTCCTTAAAAACGGATGCCTCTTTCTACCTTTATTATTACCTTTGCCCTCAACGAACAAAGGGGTGCCCTGCGTTGCGGGCTGAGATCATACCCTACGAACCTGATGCGGTTAGTACCGCCGAAGGGATTGTGATGGAATTATTTTTATTCTCCCTTGTAGCCACTCGCATTCGGCGACTTTCTTTGTTCCCTACTATTTTATATAATATAATTGATTGGTGTATGAAAATCTATGTGAACAACAAAGAACAAGAAGTGACTGAACATATCCGAGTGTCAGATCTAGCCGCAGTGTTGCAACTTCCGGCTCAAGGCATAGCTCTTGCGGTAAATAATCGAATGATACCCCGCACAGAATGGGAAAACACGGAACTTCTGCCTGAAGCTAATATTGTGATTATTAAAGCTGCGTGTGGAGGATAAACCTATGTTGCCACTACAATTCATTACTCATTTCACCGAGCAGTATTCTTATCTAGACTCTGCCCGTATGGCACTTGAAGGCGGATGCAAATGGATTCAACTACGCATGAAAGATGCGGATGGACAAACGCTTAAAGATACGGCTCTCCAAGTACAAGAACTTTGCCGACAACATGAAGCAATTTTTATTATAGATGATCATGTGGAACTGGTCAAAGAGATTCATGCTGACGGAGTACATTTAGGTAAAAATGATATGCCTATTGCTGACGCACGTCAACTATTGGGAGAAGAATATCTCATCGGTGGCACTGCAAACACATTTGACGACGTGTTACAACATGTGCGTGGAGGAGCTGACTATATCGGTTGCGGCCCATTTCGCTTCACTACGACAAAGAAAAATTTGAGTCCCGTGCTAGGCTTGGATGGTTATCGAAACATAGTTCGCCAAATGAATGAAAATGATATTCATCTTCCTGTTGTTGCTATAGGAGGTATCACTTATGACGATATTCCTTCCATCATGGCAACAGGCGTACATGGCATTGCTCTTTCCGGTACAATCCTTCATGCGGACGATCCAATAGCAGAAACACGACGTATTATTCATATTAACGATTAACTTCTAAACTTATTAATATATGGAAAAACTTATCATAGCCGGACGTGAGTTTGACTCCCGCCTTTTCTTAGGTACCGGTAAATTCAATGCAAATGATGTCATGGAACGAGCCATCCTTGCTTCTGGAACAGAGATGGTGACTGTTGCCATGAAACGTATCGAATTGGAAGACAAAGACGACGACATGCTGAAACACATTAAGCATCCCAACATTCAACTTTTGCCTAATACTTCTGGCGTCCGCGATGCAGAAGAAGCCATCTTTGCCGCGCAAATGGCACGCGAAGCTTTTGGCACGAATTGGTTGAAACTTGAGATACATCCGGATCCCCGCTATCTGCTGCCAGACTCAGTGGAAACACTTAAAGCTACGGAAAAATTGGTGAAGATGGGATTTGTCGTGCTTCCTTATTGCCAAGCAGACCCGGTGCTTTGCCGTCAATTGGAAGAAGCAGGAGCTGCGACAGTCATGCCATTGGCTGCGCCTATAGGCACCAATAAAGGCCTGCAAACAAGAGATTTTATACGCATCATTATCGAACAAGCCGGCGTGCCAGTCGTGGTAGATGCAGGCATTGGTGCACCAAGCCATGCTGCTGAAGCCATGGAGATGGGGGCATCTGCATGTCTTGTAAATACGGCAATCGCCGTGGCTGGTGACCCCGTGGAAATGGCCATAGCCTTCAAAGAGGCCGTTGTCGCCGGACGCAGGGCTTATGAAGCGGGATTAGGCACAGAGACATATTCCTGGGAAGCTTCTGCCAGCTCTCCTCTGACAGCATTCCTTAATAAATAAACGCACTACTATCATGGAAAAAGACACAGACAAAAAAGCTTACGCACATGCCGAGAAAGCCTATATGCAAGGTTCTATCTATCCTTTCATCCGGGTAGGCATGCAGAAAGTGAACCTTACGCCAACCGTAGAGATTATCAACGGAGAACGTATCACAAAACCGAACGCACCGGTGTATGTCTATGACACAAGCGGTGCATTCAGCGACCCCAACGTGACGATAGACTTGAAAAAAGGACTGCCTCGTATGAGGGAAAGTTGGATTACCGAACGAGGCGACGTTGAGCAACTGCCGTCCATTACTTCCGAATATGGTAAAATGCGTCGTGATGACCGCAGTCTCGATCATTTACGCTTTGAGCATATAGCCCTGCCCTACCGTGCAAAAGCTGGTCGTTGCTGCACACAGATGTATTATGCTAGGCAAGGAATCATCACGCCCGAGATGGAATATGTAGCTATCCGTGAAAACATGAACTGTCACGAGTTGGGTATTGAAACCTATATAACTCCGGAGTTCGTGCGCGAAGAGATTGCTGCCGGACGCGCCGTATTGCCTGCAAATATCAACCATCCGGAGAGCGAACCGATGATCATCGGACGTAAGTTTTTCGTGAAAATTAATACCAATTTGGGTAATTCTGCTACGACTTCGAGCATCGATGAAGAAGTGGAGAAGGCTGTGTGGAGTTGCAAATGGGGTGGAGATACATTGATGGACCTATCCACCGGCGCAAACATTCATGAAACTCGTGAATGGATTATTCGCAATAGCCCTGTTCCTGTGGGAACTGTGCCTATTTATCAGGCACTGGAGAAAGTGAATGGCCGTGTCGAAGACTTGACATGGGAAATCTATCGCGACACGCTCATTGAACAATGTGAACAAGGTGTTGACTATTTTACCATACATGCCGGAGTACGTTTGCAAAACGTCCACCTCGCAGACAAACGTCTTTGTGGCATTGTCAGCCGGGGAGGCAGCATCATGAGCAAATGGTGTTTAATTCACAATCGAGAAAGCTTCCTCTATGAACATTTCGACGACATCTGTGACATCTTAGCACAATATGACGTGGCTATTTCACTGGGTGACGGACTACGCCCTGGCTCCATTGCCGATGCCAACGACGAAGCTCAGTTTGCCGAGTTGGATACATTAGGTGAACTCGTTTTGCGTGCATGGGACAAGAATGTGCAGGCATTCATTGAAGGCCCCGGACATGTTCCTTTGCATAAAATCCAAGAAAATATGGAGCGGCAAATCAAACACTGCCACAACGCACCATTCTACACCCTGGGACCGCTCGTGACAGATATTGCGCCGGGTTATGACCACATCACTTCAGCTATCGGTGCTGCGCAAATCGGATGGCTCGGTACGGCAATGCTTTGCTACGTTACGCCCAAAGAACATCTCGGTCTGCCCAATCGTGAAGATGTCCGTATTGGCGTTATCACTTATAAAATTGCAGCCCATGCTGCCGATCTTGCTAAAGGGCATCCTGGAGCGCAGATACGTGACAATGCTTTGTCAAAGGCACGTTATGAATTCAGATGGCGCGACCAATTCCACCTCAGTCTTGACCCCGACCGTGCGTTGGAATATTTCAACGAAGGACGGCACACCGACGGCGAATATTGCACCATGTGCGGACCAAACTTCTGCGCCATGAAGCTCAGCCGTGACTTGAAACAACTATAATTTCATACTTATGTAGGGACGGGGTGACTCCAGTCCCTACAAACAATGATAAAACTACAAAAAACATGTTTAGTGACGAATTGGAACACATCTCGTGGGACGAAACCACGAAGAAGATACTCTCAAAGACCGACGCCGATGTCCGGCGTGCACTTAGCCGCGAACACTGCGACGTCGAAGACTTTATGGCTCTCATCTCTCCGGCTGCCGAACCTTATCTGGAGACGATGGCCCGCCTTAGCCAACGATACACGCTCGAACGCTTCGGCAAGACTATTTCCATGTTTGTCCCCCTCTATTTGACAAACTCGTGCACGAATGGTTGCATCTACTGCGGTTTCCATGCCAACAACCCTATGAAACGTACCATCCTTACCGAGGAAGAAATGATCAATGAATACAAAGCCATCAAACGGCTTGCCCCGTTTGAGAACCTCCTCCTCGTGACGGGCGAGAACCCTGCGAAGGCAGGTGTACCTTACATAGCACGGGCGCTCGACTTGGCCAAGCCCTATTTCAGCAACTTGAAAATCGAAGTCATGCCCCTCAGCGCGGAGGAGTACCGCGAACTGACGTGCCACGGCATGAATGGTGTCATCTGCTTTCAGGAGACGTATCACCGCGAAAATTACAAAATCTACCACCCGCGCGGCATGAAGTCGAATTTCGAATGGCGCGTGAACGGCTTCGACCGCATGGGACAGGCCGGTGTCCACTCTATTGGCATGGGCGTCCTCATAGGCCTCGAAGACTGGCGGACGGACGTGACGATGATGGCCTATCATCTGCGCTACTTGCAACGCCACTATTGGAAGACTCGTTACAGCGTGAATTTCCCCCGTATGCGTCCCTCAGAAAACGGCGGCTTCCAACCTAATGTCGTCATGAGTGATCGCGAGTTGGCACAGTTGACTTTTGCTATGCGCATTTTCGATCACGACGTCGACATCTCCTACTCCACGCGCGAAAGCGCCGCATTCCGCGATCACATGGCCACGCTCGGCGTCACCACGATGTCGGCCGAAAGTAAGACCGAACCGGGCGGCTACTTCAGCTATCCGCAGACGCTTGAACAATTCCACGTTAGCGACGAACGCACGGCTGTCGAAGTCTGCCGCGCCCTTCGAGGCGTAGGGCGTGAACCTGTGTGGAAAGACTGGGACGCCAGCTTCGACCATACCCGGATGCAGGCATGACGAACGTTGAAATTTGCGTACTATTTGCCTTTTATTCCCCGTGGTGGCCACCTCGGAAGCCTCTTGGTGGCTACTTCGGGGTGTCAAAGTAGTTACTAAGGTATCACCAAAGCAGTCACCTTGACAGAAGGTTGGTAAACAACAAGTGTAAAATATACATAAATCAATCTTTCAAACATGTTGGAACAACTTCCTACAGAACGTTATGACCGGCAAATCATGCTGCCGGAGATAGGGCCTGAAGGACAAGCGAAACTGGCTCGGGCGCGCGTCCTCGTCGTCGGTGTGGGAGGGCTGGGCTCCCCCATTGCCCTCTATCTCGCAGGCGCAGGTGTCGGCACGCTTGGCCTTGTTGATAACGACACAGTCAGCCGCAGCAACCTCCAGCGGCAGGTGCTTTACGGCGAAGAAGAGGTCGGACGTGCAAAAGCGCTCTGTGCCCGACAACGGCTTGAAGCGCTCAATCACGACATCCTCGTGCGTGACCATGTCTGCCGCCTGACGCCCGAGAATGCTGCAGAACTAATCGGACAGTATGACCTAGTGGTCGACGGCTGTGACAATTTTGCCACCCGTTATCTCATCGACGATACATGCGCAGCGCAAGACAAGCCTTATATCTATGGTGCAATCCGCGCTTTTGACGGACAGGTATCTGTCTTCAATCATCCCCAGCGGCGTGTCCGCTACCGCCATCTCTTCCCTGACGAGGCTACCATGCTTCGGATGCCAGTTCCTCCTCGAGGCGTGTTGGGCGTCACGCCTGGCATAGTCGGTAGTGTGGAGGCCTCTGAAGCGTTGAAGCTTATAGCCGGTTTCGGGGAACCGTTGGTCGGCAAGCTATGGACAATTGACCTATTGACGATGCAGGCTCACGTAATTACTCTCTGAAAGCTTTGCCGTCAGAAACCAACAGCTTATTTTTGTGGAAAATTCAGACCGCACATGAAACTTATACTCATCACGACACCGACCTTCTTCACGGAAGAAGACCAGATTCTCACAGCATTGTTCGAGGAAGGGCTCGAAGTGCTTCACTTGCGCAAACCGGGGGCAGACCCTCTCTATGCAGAACGTTTGCTTTCACTCATCCCTTCACTATATCACAAACGCATCGTCATTCACGACCATTTTTACCTTGCAAAAGAATTCGGCCTTATGGGTATCCATCTGAACCATCGCAGTCCCGAAATTCCCGAAGGGTATCAAGGGCACATTAGTTGTTCGTGTCATTCGATCGACGACGTTCGTCGTCGCAAAGGCCCATGCGATTATGTATTCCTCAGTCCGATATTCGACAGCATTTCGAAGAACAATTATAGTTCGGCTTATTCGCGCACCCAACTACTCCAAGCAGCGAAGGCTGGGATTATCGACCGCAAGGTGATTGCCCTTGGCGGCATCAATGCTTCCAATCTATTACATGTTAAGGAGTTGGGATTTGGTGGGGCTGCTGTGCTTGGCGATGTCTGGAGTCGGTTTGAGCCCTTCCGTACCATCTGTTATAAAGATGTCATCGAACACTTCAAGAAATTAAAAAACTTGGCCGAATAAAAAAATACGAGGGAAACAAGCAAGTTATGAAGATTTTTCTACCTTTGCAGGAAATTAACTACAAACCATAAAGATAAGCCATACAAAAGATCATGAGCGAAATAGCACCATTTATGGTATTCTCAGGCACGAATTCGAGATACCTTGCAGAAAAGATTTGTACCAGTTTAGGTTGTGAGTTAGGCAATATGAACATTACACATTTTGCCGACGGAGAGTTTTCCGTTTCCTATGAAGAGTCTATTCGTGGACGCCATGTATTTTTGGTGCAATCCACTTTCCCCAATTCAGATAACTTGATGGAGCTTCTGCTGATGATTGACGCGGCCAAACGCGCGTCTGCCAAAAGTATCATCGCAGTTATTCCCTATTTCGGTTGGGCTCGTCAGGACCGGAAAGATAAACCTCGTGTTTCCATCGGAGCCAAATTGGTGGCTGATCTGCTAAGTGTGGCAGGTATAGACCGCTTGATTACAATGGATTTGCACGCTGATCAGATACAAGGCTTCTTTGATGTACCTGTAGACCACTTATATGCTTCCACAGTTTTTGTGCCTTATATCCAATCACTTCATCTTGAAAATCTTGTTATTGCCACTCCGGATGTAGGAGGCTCGAAACGCGCCAGCACTTACTCTAAATATCTGGATGTACCTTTAGTCTTGTGTCACAAAACACGTGAGAAAGCCAACGTTGTGGCATCAATGCAAATCATTGGCGACGTGAAGGACAAAAACGTCATCCTCATTGATGACATGGTAGACACTGCAGGTACGATTACCAAAGCGGCAGACATTATGAAAGAAGCGGGTGCACGTTCTGTCCGTGCGATTGCCACTCATTGCGTGATGTCTGGTCCGGCCTCTGAGCGTGTTCAGAACTCAATGTTAGAAGAACTGGTTTTCACAGATAGCATCCCTTACTCTAACCGTTGTGCGAAAGTTCGTCAACTGTCCATTGCGGATATGTTTGCAGAGACAATCCATCGTGTTATGACAAATGAATCCATTAGTTCGCAATATATCATTCAATAAATGTAAAATCATGTTGCAGGCTTCTTCTCGAAGATGCATCGTACTCTTAATAGAAGCTAAATATTGCATTGATTTGTATTTGTGAAAGAAAAGAATGCTTACCTTTATCGTTATCTCATAAAAACATAAATTTTATATGAAAAAGCTTACTTATTTATTAGCAAGTGCAGCTGTTCTCGCAGCATGCCAATCACAACCGACTTCCTATAAAATCACTGGAATCGTGGAAGAAGGTGCATCAATCAAAGACAGCACATTGGCTGTGCTTTCTACACCGTCAGGCAACGACACTGTCGAAGTCATGAACAAACAATTCACTTTTGAGGGAAAGGCTGATACAGCAAACCTTGTTTCTATTCGTTTCTTTAATAAAGACAGCAAGAGACCTTACAATGGTGTAAATTTTGTGCTTGAAAATGGCAATATCAACATGACCTTCAAGGAAGGTGCCAACATTATCGGAGGTACTGCCAACAATGATAAGCTCAACAGCTTTATGCAAAAGAATGACAGCATTAGTCGTCCCGTACAAGACGCCTATATGGCTGCAATGGATACGACTCTAAGCGAAGACGAACGTAACTCTAAGATGATGGCTGTTCGTGAAATGAGTAGAAAAGCCAATGAGGAAACCGAAGCTCTCTACAAAGCTTTCATCCAAGAAAATATTGGAAACGTATTAGGTTACTCCTTCTTCACAAGATATGGTTCTTCTATTTTCTCTTTGGAAGAGCGTGAAGCCTTGATATCTCAAGTAGCTCCTAGTTATGCTAACAGTGAGGCCATTCAAGAAATGAAAGCCAGCATTGAAATCGAGAAAAAGACAGCTGTTGGACAAAAATTCACAGACTTCGCAATGAAGACTCCTGAAGGAAAAGATCTTAAACTATCTGATGTCGTTGCTAAAAACAAAGTGACATTGGTTGATTTCTGGGCTAGCTGGTGTGGACCTTGCCGCGCAGAAATGCCGAACGTTGTAAAAGATTATAAGACATTCAAAAGCAAAGGATTAGGCATCGTTGGTGTTTCTTTGGATAATGATGCTGAAGCATGGAAAAAAGCAATCAAGGATTTAGGTATCACATGGGAACAAATGTCAGACTTGAAAGGATGGCAATGCGAAGGTGCCAAACTGTATAATGTACGTGGTATTCCTGCTACAGTACTCATTTCTCAAGATGGCACAATCATTGCAAAAGATTTGCGTGGTGAGGACTTGACAAACAAGTTGAGCGAACTCTTGAAATAATCATTAACGATTTATTATAAAATCGTCCAGTGCTTGCATTCGCATTCATTGGACGATTTTTTTTTGAAATCTTAATCTTCATCACTTTATTTATATACTGAAGTTTGTACCTTTGCCTATTAATTAGAAATGGATAACAATAATAGAACTCTATGAATATAGCGATCGTAGGAACAGGCTATGTAGGGCTTGTGAGCGGCACATGTTTTGCAGAAATGGGCGTAAACGTCACATGTGTGGATGTAAATCAACAAAAAATAAAGAACCTACAACAAGGACAAATTCCTATTTATGAACCGGGACTTGATGAAATGGTATTGCGTAATCAACGTGAGGGACGACTTCATTTTACAACAGATATAAAGTCTTGTCTCAATGATGTAGAAATCATATTCATTGCAGTAGGTACTCCTCCAGATGAAGATGGCAGCGCAGATTTAACATATGTATTAGATGTCGCCCGTACCGTAGGGCGTGAAATGAATCGATATACCTTATTAGTGACAAAATCTACTGTGCCTGTTGGCACAGCCCGCAAAGTTAAAACCGTCATTGAAGAAGAATTAGCAAAACGTGGGCAACATATATCATTTGATGTAGCTTCTAATCCTGAATTCTTAAAAGAAGGAGCTGCAATCAAAGATTTCATGAGTCCAGATCGCGTAGTGGTCGGAGTAGAATCTGAAAAAGCTAGAGAATTAATGACACGCCTATATCGTCCGTTTGTATTAAATAATTTCAGGGTCATATTTACGGATATACCTTCTGCGGAAATGATTAAATACGCTGCCAATTCTATGCTAGCAACACGCATTAGCTTCATGAATGATATAGCCAATTTATGTGAGCTAGTTGGGGCAGATGTAAATATGGTTCGCAAAGGTATAGGCTCAGATTCTCGCATAGGAAGTAAATTTCTTTATGCAGGTTGCGGGTATGGAGGTAGCTGTTTCCCAAAAGATGTGAAGGCACTTATCAAAACTGCAGAACAAAATGGATATGAAATGCGTGTATTAAAAGCTGTAGAAGAAGTTAATGAAGACCAAAAATCAATCCTTTTTCGCAAGTTGAATAATTATTATGGCGGTATGCTTCATGATAAAATCATCGGAATTTGGGGGCTTGCATTTAAGGCAGAAACTGATGATATGCGTGAAGCGACATCACTAGTAACTATAGATCTGTTATTAAAGGCTGGATGCAAGGTTCGTGTTTTTGATCCGGTCGCTATGGATGAATGCCGCCGTCGAATTGGAGATACTGTGGAGTATGCAGCTGACATGTATGACGCAACATTGAATGCAGATGCGTTACTAGTCATAACTGAGTGGAAACAATTCCGTCTGCCTAGCTGGGGAGTTGTTCGCAAATTGATGAATCGTCCATTTATCATAGATGGACGCAATATCTATGATGCCAATGAAATAAAAAATTTTGGATTTGAATATAATTGTATCGGACGCTAATGAATATTATGCAATCAATTAATAGTGATACAATTTGTGCTATTGCTACAGCACAAGGTGGTGCTATCGGTGTTATCCGCATATCAGGGTCTCGTGCAATTTCTATAGTTGACAGCATATTTACTCCTGCTGGCTCTCCCACTCCATTATCCCAACGCACACCCAATACGATTACATTTGGATATATAAAGACAAAAGAACAAGATATAATAGATGAAGTATTGATTAGCATCTTTCGAGCTCCACATTCATACACAGGTGAAGACTCTGCAGAAATATCGTGTCATGGTTCTTCATATATTCTTCAAAAAGTAATGCAACTTCTTATTGAACAAGGATGCCGTGCCGCGGGTCCTGGAGAATATACACAACGTGCATTTCTAAACGGAAAAATGGATTTGAGCCAAGCTGAAGCTGTAGCCGACCTTATCTCATCTACGTCTGAAGCAACTCATCGTCTTGCAATGAATCAAATGCGTGGTGGATTTAGTCATGAGTTAAGTGTACTTCGAAACCAGCTTTTACACCTCACATCTCTTTTAGAATTAGAACTAGATTTTAGTGATCATGAAGAATTAGAATTTGCTGACCGTTCTGAATTACAAAAATTAGCGACACAAATAGAAAATATTATCGCAAAACTAGTAGATTCATTCAGTACAGGCAATGCTATTAAAAATGGTATTCCAGTAGCTATAGTAGGAGAAACTAATGCAGGTAAATCAACTTTACTCAACGCTCTTGTCGGTGATGAGCGAGCGATTGTCAGTGATATTCACGGTACAACACGTGATATAATAGAAGACACCATAAATATTGATGGAGTAACATTCCGTTTTATTGATACTGCTGGTATTCGTCAAACGCAAGACGCGATTGAGGCTCTAGGTATAAAACGAAGTTTTAAAGCCCTAGAGCAAGCCAAAGTCGTAATACTTATGTATGATTTACAAGGTTCTTCTAAAGGATTCCATTCCTTCTATGAGAAAGTAAGTCCCTATCTACATCAGAAACAGATTATTTTTGTTATGAACAAATGTGATATTGTTGAGACAATACCGTCTCATTTAGAAAAGTTCATTCAAGAAAGATCTGATATAAATTGGCATCCGATCATAATATCGGCCAAGCAAAAACTTAATGTCGATACACTTCGAAGATGCCTTGTAGAACTCGCCCATTTGCCAAACATTCATCATGGAGATGTTATAGTTACTAATATACGTCATTATGAAGCACTTTCACACGCTTTAAATGCCATTCAACGTGTGAAGCATGGATTAGCAAATAGCATATCCAGCGATTTTATATCCCAAGATCTGCGTGAATGTATCTTTCATTTAAATAACATTTTAGGAGAAGTAACCACAGATGAAGTTTTAGGGAACATATTTAAGCATTTTTGCGTCGGCAAGTAAATTACTGATTATCAAATAATTAAGTTGATTATAATCGATTAATATGGCGCTCTTTACGGGCGCCTTTTTTGTTGTACAAGTATCGTTGATAATCGTTGCTAAGCCTTTTTACGCCATTTTTTGTACCTCCTGTGTACCTCACCACGAAAATCCGAGGATTATCGTTGGCAAGGTCGTGGAGAATGTTGACTATGGTTGACAATAGTTTACGATGGTTGACAAAAAACAGGAGAAATGAAGGAGAATTAACCCCTAAATATTAAGTAAAAATGGCAACTAGTAACTTTAGAATTAAAAAGATTTGTGAGTGGTGCGGTAAAGAATTCGAGGCTCAGAAAGTTTCTACAAGGTTCTGTTCACACAGGTGTGCAAATTTTGCCTATAAACGGGCCATACGCAAAAAACGAGTGCAGACAACAGAGTCACAAACTCAAGTTCAGAAAACTGAACGCATCATTGAAGACATTAAGGAGAAGGAATATCTGTCCTTTTCAGAAACAGGACGTCTGTTAGGTCTATCTCGCCAAGCTATCTATACCATGGTAAAGGCAGGTCACCTTAAAGCGTCTAAAATTAGCAGTAGGCTTTCATTTATCAGGAGGACTGATATTGATGCTATGCTTCAAAATAAGCCTTATCAATATCGAATGCCCAAAGATACAATCCCTATCACAGACTTCTATACCACAATGAGATTAAAGAGAAATTCGGTGTCAAAGATTCCTGGATATTTCATATAGCTAAAGAGCATAATATACCCCGGACATTTAACCGTGGGAAAACCTATTGGAGCAAAAAGCATATTGATGACTACTTTGCAAAGAAAGCTCCCGATCCTGAAATCAAGGAATGGTACAGCACGCAAGACATGCAAGAGAAGTTCGGCATGACGCTGACGGCCATCTATTCTTTTGTATCAAAGAATGCCATTCCCAAGAAGAAGGTCGGCATCATGGTGTACTACTCCAAGAAGCATGTGGACATAGCCAAAGGTCTCATAGCTCCCGAAGAGCCCAAATACTACACTATTGCCGAAGCAATGGAGCGATTCAATCTGACACGGGATCAACTCTACCATTATGTGAAATATCATAATATTCCCCGCATAAAGGTCGGTAAATATACCAAGATCCTGCGGGCAGAGCTGGACAAGTTCTTTGAACCGCCAAAGATAGAATGAGCCGAAAGTTATTTTCCGGTGATAAATACCACCATCAGAACACCTATTTTATTTGCAACAAAAACAAGTATTAATCAAAAAACAATATAGCTATGACACTTACATGCACCAACGTAACTTTGAGACAAAAGCCATTGCGTAACGACCGCATATCTCTTTATCTGGATTATTATCCGGCCATTCGCAATCCTTATACGATGAAGATGAGTCGCCGGGAATTCCTCGGTATCTACATCTATGCCAAACCCAAGAACGAGCAGCAAAGAATGTTCAATCAGGACATGCTGAACAAAGCAGAGGCAATCCGCTGTATCCGTGTCCAGTCGCTTATCAATGAAGAATTTGGGTTCCTGGACAAGAACAAACAAAAGGTAGATTTCCTTGCCTACTTCCGGACAAAGGCACGAGAAAAGTATGAGAAATGGGATTGCGTTTATAATCACTTTGAGAAATTTGTCGGCGGTAAATGTACCTTTGGCGATGTCACCGTGGAACTGTGCGAGAAGTTCAGGGATTACCTGCTCAAATGCAAACAAATCAATCATCCCAATGCTTATATCTCACGTAATTCGGCAGCCGGCTATTATTCTACTTTTCGAGCCCTGTTGAAGATAGCCTACAAAGAGAAGATGCTGCGTGAGAACTTGAACGACTTCCTGGAAAAGATAGAATGGAAAGAGGTCAAGAAAGAGTATCTGACACTTGATGAAGTCAAGAAACTGGCAGCTACACCCTGCAAAATTCCAGTCTTGAAACAGGCCTCCCTGTTTGCCTGCATGACCGGCCTCCGTATCAGTGATATTTTGAAGCTGGACTGGCATGATTTTGAAGTCGGTCTGGATCAAGGCTACTACATCCGTATCTGCACCGAAAAGACGGAAACAGAAGCTACTCTTCCCATCAGTCAGGAGGCGCTGGAGTTGTGTGGCGAATGGGGTACCGGAAAAGTCTTCAAAGGCTTAACCCGTTCCATGACCCATCATCCCCTGAAACAATGGATTGCCAAAGCCGGAATCAGAAAGCACATAACCTTCCACTGCTTTAGGCATTCATACGCCGTCATCCAAATTTCCTTAGGTACAGACATCTACACAGTATCGAAGATGTTGACACATAAGAATGTCACCACTACTCAAATCTATGCAGATTTGGTTAATTCCAAGAAGCGAGAGACGGCGAATAAGATCTCGCTGAAATAGTATAAAGTTCTGTAACGTAAGAAGAGTCCGACATGGGTTAAAACCTAGTCAGACTCTTCTTTTTATTCTATCGTGGCATAGATGACATAGAAATAAGTACCATATCGAGGACAAATGCTGCCACTTTCTTGGATTTATAACATAGTATCTATGAAATGACATATATTTGCGCACAAACAATTAACAAATATCACTATGAATCAGAAAAGTATTGAACATATAGCACTCTATTCCCTTGTATTGGTAGGTACTCTTGTTGTTGGTGTTTTAGCTCGTCAGTTTGTTTTATCCAAAGGTATTGACGATTTCAGTAGTAGTGTTGCATTTTTTGCAACAGTAATTGTCTTAATGGCAATCTATGCCAGTTTACAGACAACTTTCAATCAGTTTCTGCTGCCACGCATAGAAACTTTTCTATTGCGTTTCTCTGCTTTTCAAACGATGAAAAATTACAATGACACCGTTTCTGCTCAGGAGGCCCTTACAATCGAAGATTTAAATCAGGCTACCCCCAATGTCATTGACCCTGCTCCTACCGCTGAAGAAACAATCTTTGAACTTTCAGAATATGAAGTCATGCGCACCAATGCTATTACAGAAAATAATCGTGCTATTCAAACCAAATTAGAAAAGGTGCTCAATTATACTAAGCAAACAATGGTTGCCTATATGAGTGAAGAAGATCTCAACCGTCTATGTGCATACATTGTAGAATATAGTTCAGGCGATACCTTACAAAAGATATCGCCCGTAAAAGTGGATTCACAACTTAAAAGCATTGATATTATGCACTTTGGTTGGAATCTTGGTAAGGCTTTTGGTAAAAAGCGTATTCATACCGCTACCTTCATCAAGAATGTCTTTGCCCATACTCTCCGCGATTTGGAGATTGCAACTATTGAACGTAAGATGTCACATACAGAATCTGAATGTAAAATTAAGCTCAATTACATATTTCAACAAGAAATGTCTATGACATAATTTTATAGATGAAGTAATTAAACTAACTAGAAAAGATTATCATTTGTTAAAAGTAAAAAAACTTTCAAGTCGTTTTTCTTTTTCATCTTGGATTTGATGTAATATTGAAGGATTCCAATCATTGAGAGATAATAAATCAAGAGCATCTTGAACTTTTGAGTCTCTATAATAATCTTTTTTACGATTAAAAAATTCATTTTTTGCATTAATATTCAGCCTATATTCTAACGGAATAAGATTTCCTAATGAATTCAAATCGTTACTCCATGTCTCTTCATTCCACCCATCATAATTATTCCATTTCTTAGGAAGAATGTGTTCTATATGATGTGTTTCAATAAGAAAATCATCAAAATCATCCATATTCTGTTTTGGATTCAAGTATGCAGCCAAAAGGACTAATCCACGTAAATAACGTCCATATTGTTTATTCTTAATTCGTTGATTAAAACTAATAATATCCTCTTTAGATACTTTGGAATACTCTTCAAGATAATCTTTCTCTGCTTCAATTGCTACACAAGTTTTAAATACAGCATCTTTGACATAGTTGACAGAATTATATACAACCCCTTTGACAAAGAAGTATTTTACAGTAAATTCTAGTAACTGAAGGAACTCATCATTGCGTTCTTCTGGCAATTCAAATGATTCGCCATCAAAATCGCCATATTTATGTAAAAATACATATAAGGGAAAGTTCCAATAATAATTAGGGTATGTATATAATATATTCCATAATATATTAATCTGTGCATTTGGTGCCCAATTTTGTTCTATATCATAAATCAGTTTTAGGCTATTCATTACAGATTTCCAATCGGAAAATCTATTTTTTGTACTATTTGTAAAATAAGCTCTTAATCCTATTTCCTTAGTTGAATCCCCCTCTTTTGCCCTAAAAATATGCATCAATATTCTAAATAGCCATTCATGATCTTCAAGAGATTTCCACTCTTTGACAAATTCATCTTTACTATTTCCTGAAGCATGATGTAACTTAGCCTTAAATATGTCGGCATCAGTTAAGGACATTCCCCTATTATTTATGGTTTCAAAGATAGTTAATGCATCATCTTCTGATCCACAATGAATAGGTAATAATACAATTTGATCCAAAAAGCACAAAATTAAGCTATTAAGACGATCTGCACTATATTCATTCAATTTCCACCATTCATCTATTTTCTGACAAAGATCTACATAATTAGATTTTAAATGGCAATCTGATGTATTATCACCATTATTAAATACAATATCATAAAGGTTCTTTTTATCATCCTCAATTACATGTGAATCTAATCTTAATTCATTTGTTAATTTAGATGTTAGTGGATCTTTAATTCTTAAACATTCTTCTAATACGACAGCCGTACCTGCTTTTGAATGAAATGCTTTAATAAGCAGTAATAATGTGGTTAATCTCTGCTGTCCATCAATTACAGAAAAAGCATCACCTAATGGATGTATGACAATATTACCTAGAAAATATTTATCATCTTTAGATGATTGATTCTCATAAAAATCAATAAGGTCCTCCCATAATTTATCACATTGTTCTTTTTCCCAAGAATAAGGACGTTGAAAATCAGGAATAATATATTTCTCAGAAAATATTTTTCTTATTTCTTTAGGATCTGCATGTATTGCTTTCATATTCTATTATTTTAGTATTGTACAAAAGTAATAAAACACTTATAATATAACGACTAATCACCACCAAAAGTTATCTCACAGTTATATTCCGGTGATGTTTTCCACCATCAAAACACCAATTTCCTTTGCCAGCGAACAATTAAAAACGAGTACGTATGGCAAACGAACAAATCACTTTTGATAAGCTGCCGCAGGCGGTAGGTTATCTCACAGAACAGATGGAACAAATCCGGCAAATAGTAGCGGCATTGCAACCGCAGGCTTCTTCCGACAAGCACCGTCTTATTGAAATTGACGAAGCCTGTAAAATTACACGAAAGGCAAAGCCTACCATTTACACGCTTGTGCGTAAAGGACTGATTCCAGTCTATAAAAAAGGTAAGAAACTCTATTTCTATGAAGATGAATTGCTGCAATGGATTGAGTCCGGGCGCAAGCAGATGCAGGCCATGTCGCTCCAGGAGCAGGCAGCAGAGATAGTACATGGAGTGAAGCGCAAACCAAAGGGAGGTTATAACTTTTGATTTGCACGGCTATGGAAACTTCCAAATTAACAGCAGAAGGTATCATCGGCGAGGCTGTGCGTATTGAAGCCAAGATGTCCGGTAGTGAGTTTCCGATAGAGGTCTTTCCTATCAGGATTCAGCGTATCATCAGCAGTTTGCACGATTGTCAGGGCTATCCCGTGGATTATGTTGCTGCGGCTATCCTTGCGGCCATTGCCGTGGGGATTGGCAACTCCCATCTGGTGCAGGTGAAGCGCAACTGGCTGGAAAGTCCCATTCTGTACATGGCACTGATTGGACGCCCCGGAGCCAATAAGAGTCATCCGCTGAGCTTCGCTTTCCAGCCGTTCATTGAGCACGACTATTGTCAGAATCAGGAGTATCAGAAATTGTCTGCCGAGTATGAACGCACTATATCCATGAGCAAAAAGGAACGCATGGAAGCCGGTTTGGATGAGTTTCCGCAGGCTCCCGTGCGCAAACGCTTTCTTGTTTCGGATATCACTCCCGAAGGATTGAGCCTGATACATGCTCAGAATCCCAGAGGACTCTGCCTTTGGTCGGACGAGCTATCTGCCTGGTTCAAGAACTTCAACCGCTATAATAACGGTTCGGAAGAACAGTTCTGGCTTTCGGTGTTCAATGCCAAGCCCACGATTTCCGACCGCAAGAGTACGCAAAGTTCCATTTTTATTAGACGTCCTTACATCTCCGTTATCGGTACCATTCAAAAGAAGATTCTGGGCGAACTGGTCAAGGGCGAGCGTTCGAGTAACGGTTTCATTGACCGTATTCTTTTCGTGATGCCTGAATCTGTCTTGAAAAGCAGATGGAACGACCGGGAAACTCCTGAAGAACTGGAAATCCAGTGGCAACAGATTATAGACAAGCTGATCGCACAGGATTGTCCGTATGACGAAAATAATGAATTGCAGCCTCAATGCCTGCCATTCGATGAAGACGCCAAGCAGCGGCTTTACGGCTGGCAGCATGAAAATGCCCGCCAATGTGATATGGAAACCAACGATGCTTTGGTAGGTATTTACTGCAAACTGGAAATCTACATTATCCGGTTTTGTCTGATTATCCAGCTTGCCCGATGGACTTGCGGAGAGTGCGACAAGCATACGATTGACCTTGAAAGCGTGAACCGTGCCATCCTGCTGGCCGAGTATTTTCGGACAACAGCCGTAAAAGTACAGACTGCCGTCAGTCAGGAACAGTTGAGCGAATTGCACCGCAATATCTACCTGAATCTGCCTCAGAGATTTACAACGGCAGAAGGTATCGGTATTGCAGAAAGTTACGGGATGAAAGAGCATGCTTTCAAGATGTTTCTAAAACGTCACATCGGAACATTATTCAGAAAAGAGAATCATGGAGAATACAGTAAATAAACCTGTTACTATACACATTTTCGCAACCGAGGGGTTTGTGAAGTTGCGAAAATGTGCATAGTAACATCCAAACAGAAAGAAAAATGAACTACAGATTCACATTGGAACCATACAAAGGTGTCAGCACCCGGCACACATGCCCGAACTGCCACCGCAAAAGTTGTTTTGCCAAATACATCGATACGGAAAAGCAAATCAGCTTTCCCGATTATGTAGGGCGATGCAACCATGAACAAAAGTGCGGCTACAATTATACGCCCAAAATGTATTTTGATGAGAACCCGATGGCCAAAGAACGATTGAGCGAAGAGTTTGTGCCGATGTCAAAGCCACGCATCAGTCTACCTCCTGCGCCTTCATTCATTGAACCGGGAATCATGAGGCAGTCCCTGAAACTGTATCACACGAACAAGCTGTTTCAGTTCCTGAGTTTCCATTTCGGACAGGAGGCTACCGAAGAACTGATGTTGCGCTACCATGTGGGAACCTCGAAACATTGGCCGGGAGCTACAGTCTTCTGGCAGGTAGATATTTCCGGACGGGTACGCACCGGAAAAGTGATGCTCTACAATCCCGAAAACGGGAGACGGATTAAAGAGCCGCACAACTACATCACGTGGGTACATTCCCTTCTGAAGAAAGAGAATTTCAATCTCCGGCAATGCCTGTTTGGTGAACACCTTTTGTCCTCCGACCAGCAGCGTCCGGTTGCCCTTGTGGAGAGTGAGAAAAGCGCTTTGATATCCAGTTTCTATCTGCCGCAATACCTCTGGATTGCTTCGGGCGGAAAGAACGGAGCATTTAATCGGGATGCCATGAGCGTATTGAGAAACCGACGTGTTCTGCTCTTCCCCGACCTTGGGGCAACCGACTATTGGAACAGCAAAATAGAGATGATCCGGAGCTTGGGAATAGAGGTTTCTCTCTTCGATTTTATGGAAAGAAACGCAACAAAAGAAGAACGTGATGCAGGTTATGACATCGCCGATTTTCTGCTGAGAGAAGAGACAAAGGAGGCTATTTTCAATCGTCTTATCACGTTGAATCCGGCCTTGAAAACGCTGGTTGAAACTTTCGATTTGCAGCTCGTCAATGTGGAGAAAGCACCGCTTTCAGCAACGGTTCAACGTACCCAAAAAGGACTTTTTAAATGATAACTTTCAGATGTCTGGTTCACTTCTTTTTCACTGGAGCAAGTTTATGCTGGTGTATTACATTTCCCGGCCATTTGCTCACCTCAAAAGAAGGTGAGACGGCTCCCGATAGTCACAATTATTAATCTCAGAAGCAAATATTATGGATAAGAAAAATACAGTTACAATCCGTCTTACAGACGAACAATTCGGCTGGCTCAGAGCACTCAGCCGACGCAGTAAACGCAGTCAAAGCGAAGTAGTGCGTTCACTTATCGAACACGGTACGGTGCGTGAACGGATTACGAAAGAAAATCTTGACATTATCCGTAAACTGATTGGAGAAAGCACAAACCTGAATCAGCTTGCCAGACGAGCCAATGCTTACGGTTTTTATCGTGTGGCCGATGAGTGCAGTACCGCCGTTCAACAGATTTCACAACTCATAAAACAGCTCAAAGATGATAGGTAAGATTGTCAAGGGCACATCGTTTTCCGGGTGTGTAAACTATGTGCTGAAAGAAGATAAGTCGCGCCTGCTGAAAGCGGTTGGTGTCTACGGCTCGCCTGAAGAAATAGCGGAGCAATTCGAGTTGCAGACTTTACTGAATGACAAGGTCAAGAACAAGGTCGGCCATATATCATTGAGCTTCTCCGCAGAAGACGGAGACCGCATCCGTGATGATGATGGGCTGATGCTAAAGATCGCCCATGACTATATGAAACTGATGGGAATCGTGAACACGCAGTTCATCATCGCCCAGCATACTGACCGTGACCATCCGCATTGTCATATCGTTTACAACCGGGTAGATAATGATGGGCGCACCATCAGCGATAAGAACGACCGCTACCGGAACGAAAAGGTTTGCAAGATGCTAACAGCTCGTTACCGCTTGCATTTTGCCGAAGGAAAAGAGCATGTCAATTTCATGCGGTTACGTCATCACGACAAGGTAAAGTATTTTATCTATCATGCCTTGAAACGAGAAGTTCCGAACGCCCGAAGCTGGAGTGAGCTGCGACTGGCCTTACGGAAGTATGGAATTGATACGCAATGGAAGCTAAGTCGCACGACCGGAGAGATGCAAGGTGTCAAGTTCACATGTGACCAACTGACCTTTAGCGGTTCCAAGATTGACCGCCAGTTCAGTTTCCTGAACATCGACCAGGAATTGAGATATAACGCTCTTTCTGCTACCGTGAGCCAGCGTCAGGCACAGGCAGAAACCATACGCGAGGAACCTCGTCCTGAATACCAGCAGGAGAATCATTCCGGCATCAGTCTGGGATTGTTCACACCCTCTCCTACGGATTATGATACGGAGGAAGCGATACAGGCCAACCGGCTTAAAAAGAAGAAAAAGAAACCGAAACGCAAGCGAGGTTTCAGTCTATAATCAATTTTTTATTAACCATCAAAATTCAAATTATTACCTTAGATTTGCATCCGAGGATTACAGATAAAATAGAAAAGATAAATTTGTGAAGCAAAGAAAGAATGCAGGAA
>JACJJM010000032.1 GCA_016900015.1 Phocaeicola coprophilus
CGGGTGCGTTAGTTCAGCCGGTTAGAATACATGCCTGTCACGCATGGGGTCACGGGTTCGAGTCCCGTACGCACCGCAACTCGAAAAAGCAGAATTAGGAAAAGCTCTGATTCCCAACGGAATTAGGGCTTTTTTATTGGTTTTCGGGCGGCAAAAAATAGCGTTTTAGAGAAGTTATGAGGGGCAAATTCAGGGTCCTTTTTAGGGTCACTGAAAAAAGCACCTGGAATGTATCATACTTCGTTGATTTTCATATTTTTGTATAGGATTTACCTGTTCCCTATTTTGCTAATTTTGTAACGCTAAAAACAAGGTGAAATGAAACAGGATTCAATGAAGATTTTGTTCTTCATCCGCAAGAGCAGGCTGAAGAAAAACGGCGAGGCTCCGGTGTTCCTCCGGATAACCATCAACGGGCAACAGGATGAGATACGTATCCAGCGTTCTGTACCCATCCATCTGTGGAACAACCTGAAGGGATGCAGCAAGGGAAAGGACCGTGTGTCCTTGGAACTGAATAGCTACATAGAGGCTCTGAAAGTACGGCTGTATCAAATCCATAAGGAACTGCTCTGCCGGGATGCGCTGATCACTCCCAAAAACATGCTGGTCAAGCTGTTCTCTAAGGAGGAAAGACATTTGGTTGTGGAAACAATGAAAAAGTGTATTGATGACTGGCGCTCTCTTATTGGGCAGGAATACCAACCGTCTACTATCTCCCGCTATGACAACTGCTACGAATCGCTGAAAACAGTAGTAAAGGAATTCTATAAGAAGGAGGACATCACGTTTTACGAACTGAACGGGGAATTCATTGACACATTTGAAATGCACTTGCGGACGGAGAGGAAACTCTCGCAGAATACACTCACCAAATACATGAGCTGCTTCCGCAAGGTATTGGGCATAGCCAGGGATAACGGGTGGCTGAACTTTGATCCGCTGGTAGGCAAACGGAAACGGCTGTTCAAGAAAGAAGAGACGTGCCCGACTTTCCTCACACTGGACGAACTGCAACGAATCATGGAGAAGGAGTTTTCGACGGAACGGCTGAACCATGTGAAGGACTTCTTCCTATTCTGCTGCTATACCGGGCTCTCGTACATAGATGTGAGCACGCTGCGTCCCATACACCTGTACCGGGACAACAACGGGAAGCTGTGGATACACAAGTCGAGGGTGAAAATCACGACGAACAAGGAAACCTGTACGAGTAATGTGCCGTTGCTACCGCCCGCCATCGCTATTCTTGAGAAATACAAGGGGTGGAACGAAAAAGATCCGGACGCACCTTGCCTGCCCATCCCGTCGAATCAGAAGATGAATGAATATCTGAAGGAAATAGCTACTTTATGCGATATAAAGAAACGCCTGACCGTCCATGTGAGTCGGCACACCTTCGCGACCACGGTGACGCTCGCCAACCATGTTGCCATCCAGAACGTGTCGAAAATGCTGGGACATTCGTCCACACGCATGACCCAGCATTACGCACGGGTGCTTGACAACAGCATTATGGAGGACATGAAAGGAGTGGCCGGAGTATTCCGCTAAAATATTGCATGAAGTCTGAAATATAACAAAACCAGGAAGGATTGTTTCTCATAACGACAATCCTTCCTGGTTTTTATCTCTCTTTACCGGAAAGCTTCCCGCCTGTTCTCTACAAGCAATTTTTCTATGTCTGCTTCCCGATACAGAATTTTACCGCCTATTTGATAAAACGGGATTTTTCCTGTATTGCGATATTCCTGTAACGTGCGTTTTGTCAATTTCAAGTGCTGTGCCAGTTCGGTGTCAGTCAGAAAACTTTCTCCATTCAATATCGGTCGCGTATTGGTTTCCAGCATGTCGAGTAAAGCAGATAAATGCTTCATGTCCTGGAAAAACGCAATAGCCTGCGGATCGTCACGCATTATAACTTTACTCATCTTTCGGACTCCTTTCTCGATTTACGTCTACAGCCTGTCATTCCTAATAATCTCATAATATCGTGCTCCTGATAATAGGTCCTGCGGTCAATCTGGGTGTAAGACAAAGTACCGTTGCTACGCAAAGATTGCAAGGTTCGTGGCGAGATATGCAATATGGCGCATACTTCCTGATTGTCCAGCCATTTGTCCAGTCGCTTGGGCAAATGTCTTTGAGACAACGTTTCCACTTTCTTCTTGAGCAATTCCAAAGCCATGCGCATATCTTCAAATGTTTTAGCCTCTATACATACAAATTCCATACATTTCATTTTTAGGTCAGACAAATATAGCATTTGTAACCGTATTGCCAAAATGCATGTCGGCAACTGGCTGCCAATGGCATCAAATGTCATAACAAATTCACTCAATTGAAATTTTTCAAGCGGCTACAATGCTCCCTTTTAAGCGTATGCTCGCCTGCGTGAATCTAAATATTCACTAAAAACATCTATCCCAAGCGGGGAGTTTATCAAATAATCTCTATTTTAGTCCGTCGTAATATCTAATCTTACCCAAAGGCATGAATGATTTTATTCTGACCCTATTGATAAACGGAGGCGTAGTCTTATGCATTGTTGGGCTATGGGCTTATGCCAGGTACTGGCGGCGAAAGGCGGCAAAGGCATTCCTCCAACATGCTGTGGCCTGCTACAAAAAAGAAGACAGGGAAGAATTAGCCGGACAAGCCGTAATGGCCGGGAGCAGACATGCCGGTTTGTTGTATGCGCTGACGTGCCCGGAACTGTTTGACATCGTACGGCCGATGCGGGCTTTCCGTTTCGGGAAAATACGTTGCGTGTGTGCCGACTATTATTTTCCCCAACGCTATGAAAGCTGGCTGAGGGATGATCAGGCAGACTTTGTACAGGATGTATATGCCTTTAAGGACGGGAAAGAATTATGTCATGACTATTTCTCACAAGCATTTGAAGTTCTTTCCGTCCATGAGAATGTGACAGCGGTATTCATGCCGTGCAGTACCTCTGAACGGTATTACAGGCGTTTCGCTAAAATAGCCCATTATTTGGAACGGCATGGCTATGCCCTATCCGGACTGCATCTGATAGAAATCGTTAGGAACCGGGAAAGCAAGCACACTGCCGCCCAACGGTCGAGCGTTGATATGGCAAACTACTCCATGTCACTGGCATTGCAAGGGAAAAAGGTGGTGATCGTAGATGACCTTCTCACTACGGGAAGCAGCCTGACCGGATTTGCCCGGAATCTGGAACAGGTTGGTGCGGAAGTGGTTGGGGCAGTGTTTCTTGCCCGCACATTTCAGGTTCCGTCATGGAGGAGGGTTCGTTGGATGGTGTGGAAAAAGTATATTTTGTCTAAACGAATAAAGACATGGGAGGTTTCCTATAGTTCTATCGAACAAAACTCTGTAAAAAAGTAATGATTACCCATATGTATGACTTCGCATAGGTAAAGCCATCCATCCTTAAATCGTTGAAACTGCATAATACATTGACAAAATGGTATATTTGAAAATGATAAAGCTACAAAAAGCGACTAAGGAAAATGCTTACCAAAACATATCGTATAAATCAATACAGGGATAACCGTATTCACGGACGGATTCCATACCTGCAAGTTCCTGCTTACCCAGCCAAAGAATATCCATTGCATTTTTAGAAAAGTCATTTTCCATTATCTTTCTACGAAACTGTTCCACCAATCTGCCCAACAGATAATCCGGAGTATAATTGTCATCAAAACAAGCCCAGTGCTCGTCGGACATGAAATGCTTAGCAGTAGCAAGGGTGAGCTGTATAAACAACCTTGCCGCCTGTTCGTGACAACCTGCATCCAAAAGTTCAGCAATGTTATTACAGACCGGTTCCATCGCCATAGCAATGCTTTCACAATCATTATCGAGTGGAGTTACTTGAAATATATTCTCTATGAAATCCGGTATAGCATTTAATTCGTCTTTGGGATCAACCATCATTTCGTACTGCTTTGTTCCAGCTTTTTGCAAAGTTAAGGCAATATTCCGATTTTTCCATCCTCACCGGAGAAGAAAGATTGGATATATAGCTACTTCATCGGGATATGTCACCCCATCTTGTAATTTCAGTCATTTGCAAGCCTGTCACTAGCAATTCATGAAAGTGCAAATTGAAAGTAAAAGACTGTAAAGTGTAAACTTCCAAACTGTAAATACTGTAAAGGGTTTACAGGATACAGGTTTACACTTTTATTATGAATGATAAAATTTGAGCAATTTAACCTGTTGTATATCAAACAGTAAACAAGTCAGCAATCATATTAAAGACATTCTATGGCACGGCATTTTCACTATTATAGCCATATACTCCTCATGTGCGCACGGAAGGGGTGATTATTGTATCACTTATTAAAAACATGGAGGAATAACTATGCCTTATATAGACGATGAACTGCTGGAAAAGATGATCAATACGATGGCGGAAGGATTTGCGCGTATCGAAAAGAAGCTGGAACGCATGAACCGGCAACGGGACTGCCTGGACGGAGACCAGTTTTTGGACAATGTGGACTTGGCGGAACTGCTTGGCGTGTCGCAACGGACCTTGGCACGCTACCGGGAAAAAGGGAAAATACCTTATTACTGTGTGGACGACAACGGGCGGACACTTTACCTTGCTTCGGAAGTACGGGATTTCATCAAAAGCCGGCAGAAAGGGAAAACCATGAAACCTGACAAGGGTTAGACACAGACTGGATGCAACTTGTAAGAGTGAAGAATCTCATCCAATATTATATAAAGAGACAGTTTTGAATTTTTACAAAAACTTTCCTTGCCAGGACAGCCGTTTTCGCGTATGCTCCAAGCTATAAATTCAGAACAGTTTCAGATGTGGATGTTTCATTCAAGAGAGCCGTATCATTGCTCAAAAACAGCATGTTGATACGGCTCTCTTATTATGCCTAAGCCCCATCACTCAGACCGGGACGGCAGTCATGCGCATCGTGTCCAGATTGAGATAGAGCCCCCGATAGAACGTACATCCTTCCCGGATCATCTTCCACAGCAAGCCACAACCGGCCTGCGCCAATATGGAATTGATGAAAAGATCCTGTTTCTCCAAGGCTTCCGCCAGCGAACAGCTCGGGCCGGAGTCCTTTTCGTCAATCATGGAATAGCTGACCTCCTCGGTGATGACATTCAGGTGCGGTGTAGGCTGGTACTGTTCTGAAACGGGCTGATAAATCTTGTTGCGCACGGTACCAACCAGCACCTGCCCGGTGGTGCGGGCATTGCCGAAATCCATCCAATAGATCGGGGTGGCCTCATTGATATGGGTACTGTCCCTGAAAGGTTTCAGAAACCGCCAGAGCGTAAGCCTGGAACGTACATTATCGGTACAGGTGATGATGATGTTCGCCGTACGGTTCTTTCTCTTCCCTGTTTCAGGCATCGGATAACGGCGTGGCTCTGCCGCCCATGCCGTGCCGAAAAAACGGTTGATCCGTGTGACGAGTGCGACCGCCTTGTTCAGGCCGATTTCCGGCTCGGAAAACAACTGGCGTCCGATGTTGGACTCGGACACGGTATCAGGGTCGTAAACAGTAACATACAGCCCCGGGTGACCCAATGCCTGCAAAGCCCTGTCCATACGGGCCAATGAAGTGATGACCTGCGACCCTGTACCGCCGGCACCGATGACGATGACACTGACCGGGTGGTGCGGAGAAAGCAGGTAATTCTCGGTATAATGTATTTTTTTCTTCTTCATGACAATAAATCTTTCAATGTAATGTTTAACGGTTGCAGTTCCTCTTCGTCAAAGGGAGCGTTGCGGGCATTCTCGGTAACGATGACCAGGTTGCTCCTTGTAGGGTTGCCTTTCCCTCCCAAATGGGAAAACTCGCTTGTCCAGAAACGTTGTTCCCAATACGCCAGCCAATCGGCATAGGTCGGGTTCTGCGGAACAGTCAGCGAGGTGCTGCCCAGACAGACCTTACTTTGTGTGACGTTGAAGAACGGAGCCCGGTAAAGCTCCGTCCTTTCTTCCGGCCTGTTCCCCTTGAATGCGTAGATATCCATCCGTTCCTTTTCCACCTTGTAGACAACGCCCGGAAGATTGAACTCCCCGTCAGCGATGTTCAGCCCCCCGGTGAAGAACATCAGGTGCTTTCCCGGAGGATTGTACCAGATATACTTCTCATGCCCTTTCCGGGAATTACACTCCAGCAGGTTCGGCGGAATTCTCCCGTACGGTATCCGGCATATCTCAGCGGAATAGTTGTCCGCCAAAGCCCCGATAAACTCGTGACTGACGGGAATGGCCGCTCCCATACGTCCGTCGGGACTGATGGGACGCAGTTCAAGATGATATTTATCATGGACCCTGTAAGTATTGGAATCATACGCATAAGCGATGAGTGCCGCTTTCGGCACCATGATCTCCTGCAATTTGGTTGTCAGTTCATTCATTTTCTTTCAGTTAAAAATGTTGTTCAATATACTCTGTAAACTTCCCGAACCACCGGGCGAAACGTTCAGGAAAGTTATCCATACAAAATAGCCTGTCCGTTTCGGGAGACAACGGCATATAGGTGACAGGAGAAAGGCAATACGTTTCCTGCTGGTCTGAGTTAATAATCTCCATCATATCTTCCGTCAGCACGTCACGGATGGAATAGACCAGCATGACCTGTTCATCCAACGGGATGGGCCGGAAATCCGGTTCTTCCTCGTATGCCCAGTCGTACTGGTAAGACATGATAGAAGGCGCGTCTTTGCCTATGAAAGCCATACCTTCCCGTACCAGTGCCAACAAATTCCGTTCTTCCTTCTTTTCAGGGCAGTATTCCGACAGCAACTTGGTGAATCCTGAACAGAACGGACGTTTCCACATACGTTTCAGCATCCGGTCAATTCTACCTTTCTCGTAGGACTCTACCAGTTTTTTCCACGCTTTGATTTCCCGCGGTGTTATGTGCTCGTCGTAATTAGGGCGGCTTTCCAAATTGTCACACGACATTTCATAGTAATATGTTTCTTTCAAATCCCGCATGTCGTGGTGCAGTATGAAACGACGGATAAATTCAAGTACCAGCCTCCTTGTCGGCGCAGAAAGCACTCTGGTAAAATCCAAAGGCAGCCAGAAAAGGGTGTGATCCGGCCAGTCGTGATGCCGGTAAAGGCAGAATGCCAGATTACCCTTCACCACTTCCAGATTGACAGATTCAGGGACCAGGTTGTCCATCACCTCAAAAAGCCGGACGATGTCCTGCCTCGGACATCGGCTCCGTCTCTTTTTGGGGAAAGGCAAGCGGACATCCAGCAGACGGGCGTAGTTTACAGCAGAACGATACAGGTAGTCAAATGATTCCGGTGTAGTAAGATTTATACGGTTATTTTCGTCCCAATCAATACTATAATCCGGTGGTGCAACGGGATATATCCGTTCTGTCAGAAAACCATTGTTGCGCCGGGTGGCGGCAGTAGCCTTTTTCTGTTGCGCAATGTTCCCCGGCTGATATCCGTCTGCCGTTCGAGTTCGCTGACGATTTGCCGTGCCAGTTCCTGCAACTGGTAGTCTGTAAGCTGTACGCATGCCTGTTCCTCCTTCTTTTTAATATGTTTCCCTCTTGCCATACCTCTATCCTTTTACGCCGGTGGTCGTCTTGAATTCATAAACCGCACAATCCTCCTCTATGACAGGGCCATGCACGTTTGCCGTGGTCAGTTCCGGGTAAGTCATGGAATAGAAATCCATCACATCTGCCGGAGCCATTTCCGGATTCGGATCATTCAAGGCCAGGTAAGTGTTTGCCTTCTTCATTTTGAATACTCGTTTGAGTCCTTTGATTTCGAGTGCCATATCTTTTATCTTTAAAAAATTAATAATATTATTTGTTTAAGATTCCAGCAAAGGTCTACGATACAGTTTGCCGAAATCTGATACACAGACCTTTGGTGGAATTTCAGTATATTTGAAACCTTATTGTTATCAGTTCATTTTTAAGCATTTAACAGCATACCAGTTCCAATTCCTGCTGCGCCTCGTCTTTCATGCGGTTTTCTTCCGGAAAGTCCGGGTATTCAGCATAAGGGTTTTCGCGGAGCAGTTCACGGTCCTCCTCATCTTCCTTGTCAAAACTGTAAGGGGCTGCCGACTCCTGTGGATGGGGTTGAAAATCCGGGGTTTTACTAGCCGGACGGTTCGGCGGGGTCTGTACGGGAGCAGACGGCTGTGCCTGCATATACGGATAGGTTCCTGGATACGGAGGATATGCCTGCCCATAAGGCGGGTATGGTTGTCCGTTAGGTGCAAAGCCTTGTGGCGGCATTGTCGGCGGTTGTTGTCCGTACGGCGCTCCCCATCCGTATTCCAGCTGTGGAGACGTGGTTTGCGCGGCCGGTGCCGGTGGAACAGCGGCATTTCTGCCCGCTCCGTGAAACGGCATCGGTCCGGCATCAGTCCTTTGTACGGGATTGCCATTGACCGGATGGGCCTGCGCAGACACTTGTTGTGCCGGAGCGGTGGGCGCGACCGGTTGCTGTGCGGATGGTTCAGGTACGACTTCCTGCCCTCCGAAGAGACTTCCGGCATTCGCTTTGCGCTGAATCTCCTGTATCTTGGCGTCAATTTCTTTCTGTTTATCAGCCGTGGCGAGCAGGCGTGCCTGCTTTAACCAGGTCTGCGCTTCGGAAAACCTGCTTGCCGCAGCCGCATCGTCCGCTTTCTTCATCAGTTTTTCCATTTTCTCCCGTTTTTCACGGGCTTCTTTGGACTCTTTTTCGACAGTTTTTCCCGGTTTGGCCTGTGAAGCGGTCTTTTCTGCCGCCTTTTCGAAGGCTTCCAGGTTTGTCAGGATGCCGAGCGCCTTCTTTACCGGTGCCATGACAGCCTGCAGGAACTCCCGGTCCAGTTCTTCTGGTGTCCCGCTGAGGACGAGAGGCACCATGTGTTGCTGCTTTTCTTCTTTCAAGGCATTGTTCCGGGGCATAACTGCCACATTCAATTTGTCATTCATCCTGCGGATGTTGATGCTCAGGTCGGTGCCTGTGCTGATCAGTTGGTAAATCTGTTCAAAAAACATAATTATAAAATTTAGATGGTTATTGATTGGCTTATTCTATGACTTCCTGCATGAAAAGTTTCAGCAGTTCAGCCCTGTCCGGTCGTGAAGCGATATCCAGTAACGGTTCCAGGTAATATCCTATGGTACGCGGTTCGTCTGCCGTGTCCGGAAAACGCCGCTTTACGGGTCGTGACGGGCCACACGGTGTCGGCCATGCAACGGGCGTGGCGGGTGCAGAAGGGGCAGTTGTTATTGTCTTCATGTGTTCTCGGTTTTAACAGTTACAATAATATTCCGAATAATACCAGCCATACGACTGTCTTGAAGAAGAAACGTATGACACGAAATGCCAACGAAATGATTTTTCCAGCCAACAGGATGGCTACGAGAAGCTTTGCGGATACAATCCCGCTTTTCAGCAGGAGAAATGTACCGATGAACAGGCACAGCACCATGACCGTCCTGCCGATGCATTTGATAATTCTGATTTTCATATCTTTTCATTTTAAGTGAATGACCCCATCGGGGTATGTTTTCCCGATTTTACAAAGGCGAGGTAGTGGATTGCTTTTTCCTGCACAAGGCTTGGCGGGAAAAAATACCGCAGCGAAGCGAGGATGATTTTTTCCCAGCCAACCAAGCCCCAAGGGGGCTCGCCTTGTGCAGGAAAAAGCAATCCGCTACCTTTGCTGCGTAAAACGGAAAAATATTTTCACCCAAATAAAAAATGCAGACCTTACGGCCTGCATTTCTGTCCATACCATTTATAGGGTTTTGCACCACCAGATGCCTGGAAATTTATTGGGCGCCATCTTCTTGGACGCCTCTCCCCTTGGAACCGCACAGACGGAATATCTCGTCCGTCACCTCGCCCGCCAGCCTGGATACATCTTCCAGAAATGCTTCCTGAGAGAGGTTGCCTTGTTCCATGTCCTCCAATTGCGCTTCCCAGCCGGAGGTGAGGGACGGGTCGGCAATCTTCATGCCACGCACCGTCTCGTAGATATACAACCCTTTGCGTGTGGGGATGATGTATTTGCCCGAATAACGGATGTATTTGCGGTCAAGCAACGTGCGGAGAATGGCTGCACGGGTGGATGACGTACCCAGCCCGGTCTTTTCCATATATTCCACCAGCTGTGCGTCGGTATAGGGCGATGGCGGCAAACCGCAACGGCGTACCAGGCTGCATGCCGGAACCGGCAGTGTCTCACCGGCGAAAATATCGGGCATGGTCAAGAAACAGGCACTCTCCGGGGCAATGTCGCCCTTCCGACCGAATATGCCTTGCCACCCTTGCTCCACTATCCGGAAAGTGTCTGCGCGGAAACGGAGCGCCGCACATACGGCATCCACTGTGGTACACTCCACCTTGCAGGGAGGCATGAAGGCTTCGAGCATCCGTCCGACCACAAGCAGGTAGACCTGCATCTCGCGCCGGTCAAGTTCCTGCTTTCCGGGACACAGTCCCGTAGCGATGATGGCCGGATGGGCGGCGCTGTCACCTCCGACAACATGTTCCGGCAGGCACGTAGGGTCGATGCCCGTTTCCCGCACATAAGCCCGCAATCCGTCCCACGCCAGCATCTTCCCCATAATGTCCGGCAGCATGGCGGAAACGTCAGGCGGCAAGGTACGGCAGGATGTGCGAGGATAAGAGATGAGCTTTTTCTCATACAGGCTCTGTGCAATGTCATGCACCTCGCAGACTGTAAGACCATAATGCCGGCTGGCATCCTTCTGCAGTTCACCCAAATTATACAACGCAGGCGGGGGAAGTTCCTTGACCCACCGGGTGACGGTTGTGATGCGGAGACCTTCGGCATGGCTGCAGTCGCGATGGAACTCTTCGGCACGGCCCCGGTCGTGAAATGTGTCCACGCTGCGTAACTTGAACGGAATGCCCTCCTTGGCGGTACTGACATAAATGTGCCAGCAGTCTGAGGCGATGTGGTTCTCCCGATCCCGGTAACGTCCGCTGATTGCGGCCAATACGGGAGTCTGCACCCGTCCTAGGGAATGGTTGCCCAACCCTGTCGCCCGGCAAAGCGCATAGCTCGCGTTCATGCCCAGCAGCCAGTCTGCCTTTGCCCGGCTGTCGCCCGCCCGGAACAGGCCGTCGTACATCTCCAACGGCTGCATACGGTTCATGCCTTCACGCACTGCCTGCTCCGTGAGCGAGGAAATCCAGAGACGAAGTACCGGCTGGCTACATCCCAAATACCGGTAAAGCTGCCGGAACAGCAGTTCACCTTCGCGTGATGCATCCGTGGCGGCAATGATGCGGGAACATTCCGGTAACAGTTTCTCGATGACCTTGAGCTGTTTGACCGCATTGATGTCGGGAATCCAGCCGCTGTCCGTACGGACATGCTTGACCATCAGTTGGAAAGGCCGGGGCACCAGCGGAAAGTCTTTCCGCTCCACACGTGCTTTGCCATAATCTTTCGGCATAGCCAGGGAAAGCATGTTTCCGAAGGTCCAGGTCACTATGTAGCCGCCGCCTGCCATGTATCCGTTCCCGCGCTTGTCCGCGCCTATGATTCTTGCTATTGTCTTACCCACTTCGGGCTTGTCTGTCAGTATGAGTGTATGTTCCATTTTATTTGTTATTGGTGTTTCCCCATGCCAGAAGCACGGGGAAACGGGTTTGACCATCGTTATTCTTCAAAAGATCCGTTATCAGGGCTGACCCCGTTGATTTCCATGAGCGCATTTCCCTCCGTACTGCGCACGAGGCGGATGGTAGCATCCATTGTCAGGTCGATAACGGTTGTTCTCAAATGAACGGACAGGACGGCTGTCTCCTCTCCGGAAAGGAGTGAATCAAGATTGCCGCTGTCTTCCAATTGCTGCCTGCTGATTCCTAAAGACTGAAGCCGTGTCCAGTCCATGTCGGTTTCTGAAAAAATATAGTTGCTTTTCTTTCCCATATTGTTCTTGTTTAGAAGGGTTCGTGAATGAATGATGTTTCTGTCAGACCGCCTGTCTTGCACTGCGTTTCTGTTGTTGGGACTGATCGGTTTCAGCCTGTGCCGTGTTTCGTGAGATATTACGTTTCCGGTTCGGATTTTCCTGGTAGAAATTCAGGATGCCGGTGCTCGGATTGACTTTGGCGTAAGAGGAAAACTCCTTTCCGTTTTTCCCTTTCAGGCCGGAAAGAAGCACCGCCTTTCCGTCCTGCAGGTCCGCCCGTTCCTTGGCCGAAAGCACTTTGCCGTAGACTTCCGCAGGAATCCTGGCTTCCTGCTGCTCGTTGAATCCGTCCGGCGTGCGTGAATACTGCGGATACCCGTTGTTCATGTTCAGGCGCACAAAAGAGGAAAACTCCCTGCCGTCACGTGAAATCATGTTCTCCAGGAAAACGGGCTGCCCTTTGCGTAGCGCCTCCCTGTCTTCCGGTGTCAGACGGACTTCGTTGATTTCTTTCGGGATGTAAATTTCACCCGTTTCCGGATTGTGGCGCGTATATTTCAGCTGGTTGGTTGCCGGGTCCTGTGTCACAAAGGACGAGAATGTGGTTCCGTTGCTGCGTTTCATATCCTCCACCAGGATGGTATGCCCTTCGCTGAGCATCTTGAGCTGTTCGGGCGAGAGTTTGACGCCTCCCAATGTCTGTTGGTTGAACACCTGGTCTTTCGGGAAAATATATTCGATGCCCCTGCGTTCCGCGCTGTACTGGATGGTGGCGTTGAACTCCTTGCCGTTTTTGGACGTCATGCCGTCCACATAGACGGCCTCCCCGTTTTTCAGTCGGGCAATCTCGGCAGGTTCCAGTTTCACACCCTTGATTTCATCCGGAATGAACACATGCTCCTGACGTACCGCTACCAGTTCGTTCGTCACCTTGTCCAGCGAGACCAGGCAGGGTTCGGCATTGCCATTGTTCCGGAAGTCCAGATTTACCACACGGCCCAGGTTGCCCGACTCACGCAGGTTCTTCTTGTCCTCTTCCGTAAAGATATGCCCGAAATAAGGGCGTTCCAGTTCCGGTTCCTTGCGGATGCCGTGAATGCCCAGCGTTACCTCGCCGTTCGAGTTGCTCATGAAGGAAAGGCGGGCATCCATGCGGACGGTCGCCAGGCCGTCGAGATTCAGCGAGAGCTGCACCAGCTTGTTGGTCTTGTACCCCTTGAGCATGCCGTCAAGCACTCCCATACGTTCCAGCATTTCTTTGGACACCCCGATATTTTTCAGCCCTTCCCAGTCTATCATGTTCTCGTTATACCGGTAGGACGGTCCTTGCGGCTGTTCTTCCTGTACGGGCTGCTGCGCCTGCTGTTGCGCAGCCTGTTGTACTTCGGTGTGCTGTTCGGCATACTGGGGTGCCGTCGGCTGTTCGTTTACTGTCTGTTTCTTTGCCATTGTCGCATCTTGTTTTAGATTCTTGTTTTGTTCCTCCTTTTGTTTTTTCGGACGGACTTCGTAGTGTTTGAGGAACTCTTTCACCGCATCCGTCTGTTTCCCTTCCGCCAGATCCTTTATGGCCTGCTTATTCCGTTTATAGTCCTGAAAAGTCAGGCGGATCAGGCGGAAGTGGGTCGGCTCACGGAACTGGCTCCAGAAATTCTTAATGAAATTTTCGAGTATGCTCGAATTCTTGTCGAACTTCAGGAACTCGTTCTCATGCTGTTCATCAGCAGGCACAGTCTTGCAGTTGCCTTTTTCATCTGCCTCGCTGACAGTCTGAACGCCGGCCTTCGGGTCATTCTTATTGTGGACCATCAGCAGTTCGCTGATTTGCTCCACATAGGGCGCGGACTCTGCTGCCGGTTTGGCGGCAACTTTACGGGCACGCTTTGTTCTTGTTTCTTTTTCCATTTCTCTTTTCTGTGTCATACGTGTCGTTTTTATGTGTTAACGGTTTGTTTTGACACGTCAAAAGTAGGAACATAATTTGAATAATCGTTTGATTTTCAATGAAGTGTCATTACATGACATCAGGTGTCATCAAGTGTCAGGAAAGAGTATGAAACAGACCCGAAAAAGGGAAAAAATTGAGTGGAAAGCTCATGCGGATGAAGCAAGAAAACAAGTAAGCAGACGGGAACGAATAAAAAAGGAAAGATACCATGCACAGCCCAAGCCATGCAGAGCAGAGGGAGCTGGAAGCCCCCTGTAAACTTTATAATGTCGAACACCCAACAACGGAAGTAATGTATAACTGGAGCAATACTGTTGGCTTGAATAACGGTATTAAAAACAGGCCGCTGCCTGTTGCCCTGAATCATTCATGCGTCGCGTCGGTCGCAGTTTTGCCCCTGTAATCATTCCTTAATTCCGTTTCCGGTTGCCGCCGCGTTCTTTTTCGTGAGAATTTTCCCGGCGAAGCCGGTTATGGAAAATTCTCACGAAAACCGGTGGAAACGCGGCTGGCAAAACGGAAACGGAATTACCTTTGATGGAAGGGGAAAATGGAGATATCCATATTCTGATATTACTCCAGATGCTCTATGCATTCCTAATTGAACCTGCCTGCGTAAATCCACTATTTAATTTACACATCATTTGATAAATTTCCTCTCTTAAACTTATGTATAAATCATTGGATTCAAACATTTCTTTAATGTCTTTTTCGACATATCCTTTTTGTGAAATCTCTTCCTTTATATAACGCAATTGCTTTAATTGTTTGATTTCCTTTTTGAAATTATTGTCGATTTTTTCCTGAACATTCCCTTGACCTTCAAATTCAATTGGACGATAACTGTTATTTTTATAAAGTTCCCAATAATTTTTTACCCTTGTTTCATATTGACTTTGGCTATTGCAACCCTTCAAGAATTCTTCAAAATTCTCATAACTGCCAAATATGGAGAAACAATATGGTTCAGGGAAAACCGTATTGAATTCCGGATTAGAGGAACGCCCTGTACGAATAAATTTTTTGAAATAATTTTCGGGACATTTCAGAATTTCAATTTTCATTATATCCAAAGCTTCTTGCCTTAAAAACACCTTACCCGTATGTAAGTCAATATGGTCTTGACAATTATAGAACAGATGAAACCCAAGCTCCGACAGTTTATCAGGACAATTTTTGAAATACTGTACTTGTATATCAGATAAATCAGGCAGTTTTATCAGTAACTGTTCGGAGGCAATATTACTGTTTTGGATATTTTGAATAAATTTGGACAAGGCTGAAGTCATATTACTCTGATTTGTTGTTTCCGACAAAAAAGTATGAACGATTTTTTGTTCTTCATCCCCTATTTTATGATATAAATTGGACATCAAATTATCCCGTATCAAAATTGATAGCAGGAAATTTTCTGTATCAAAATAGTTACCGGAAGTAAAGTCCATGAAATTATACAGGTTCAGCAATGCCTTGAAATGCAGATTATTGATACAGCGCAGATTGGCCAAATGGGGGGCTATGGCAACGCTTACTTCCGTCCTTACTGCCGGCAAATCTATCTTGCATAACTTAGACAATATTCCATATATCATGCGATAATCTACCGGACTATATAGTTGGCCATTTTCATCTTTTTGCAGCTGTGAAATCTGGTTCAGAAGTGCCGCTATTGTATTCTGAAATTCTAACGGATATTTATTTTCGTATAAACTTTGTACAGCCTCTGAAAATTCATGTTCATCTTTAGAAGCCAATGACATAAACTCAGGGACGGTCATAACTTTCTTATCCAGTCTGAACATAAAATATTTGTCATAGCTTCGAAGTTTGTGTATGGAATATACTCCATCGCTAAGACTGAACAAATAATTCAGAATATCATATATGATATCAACATGCTCATTGCCATGCGCCGCATTTTCAATACATGTTTTGACATCATTCTTTAATCCAAATTTATCATTATTTAGTTCTAAAAGAGCAAAAGGCTTGTTGCAAAGGAGAGAATATAAATCATTGTATTTGTACCTCAGCAATTCGATGTAAAACAAATCTTGAAATTCGATCTCCATTTCTATCTTCTGGTCCTTATAAACCTGAGCAATCATACGAAACGCATTGTGGAAACGGATCACATCCCGAATTGTATGCAAAACTTTTGGCAGCAAATAGCAACCCATAATGCTATTACTTGGATTATTAGGCGTATAATATATCATCTGAGTGATTTTTTCGTCCTCCGTGTTAATTCCCCATATATTATTAATGGTTGTGGAAAAACGAGATTTCAACTCTTGGCAAATAATTCGCTCTTCGCTTTTGGGCAAAGCAATTTCTACATTAAGGAATTTTTCCAAATAAAGCTCAGGAACACCAATTCCTGAGTTTCTTAAAGCATTGCATACATAATTCTTATCATAAGCAACAATAAATTGTATATATGGGAAATTTGCAGTATTTCTGATTAGACGCAGCACTTCCTTGATTTCATCCGGACTCAATCTGTCAATATCATCTACAAAAACTACAATCTTATGTTTTGTATTTCTCAATTTCCGCCTGATTGTTTCATAAGGATTTTGATTGCCAATTATTTTTTGAAACGATTTGCTCAATATCTTCAACGGTTTGGCGGATTCCTCATCCAGCAATATTTGAATGTAATCATTGAATACAGAAGACATGTTCGGGATATAGATTTGCAATTCGTTGCGTAACGATGTAAAAAATGTCCTGACAATAGAATCGGGAGTATCATTTTTCCAAGGTTCAAAATCAATGATACTAAGTATGGAAGTGTTTGTTTTATACTTGTCTTTCAAATTATTCATGAAAGTGGTTTTACCGCTTCCCCAAGTTCCTGTTATGGCCAATGCAAAACTTCCTTCTCCGTAAAAGCAAGTTGTCATTATATTATATGTAGTTTCAACCAATGGAGAACGCCCATACGTATCGGAGACTTCTCTACTTTTTTCTATTTCCAATTTTGGTGAATCCCCGTTTTTATTATTTTTTTCATGTCACGCAGCAGCCAATGTATCCATAAGATAAATTCTCCAATGAGAAGAAGAAAAACCAGCAGATTGCTCCAAGCTGTACATCTGTAACCTTCTACTATTGATGTATAATCCCATTTCCCTGAAAGGAAACAAATCAGGTAAAGCGAGATACCCACCCCAATGCAGACAATTCTAGTAAGGTTTATACTTTCACTTTTTCTGTATATATAAACGTAATACCCTAATATAAGCATGGAATACAAGATGACTGTCCACCATTCATGCCCATCAAATTTGCTCATGACTGGATCTACCCATATTTTGTTTATCCATCGTTCCCAGAAATCATCCAGAATGAAGAATGAGATGAATAATGTTACCCCTAAAAACCACAAAACAACTGATTTTGCAATAGATTGCGATAATTTGTATAATGTATTCATAAACACTATCTTATTTAGTAGAAATCATTATCTATTATTATTTGAGCACAAAAATAAAAAATCAATATGGGACGAACTATTTTTCGGAAGTTTTTTATACTTTTGTTTTCATCGGACAGAAAAACTACACAATGGAAGAAAAGGAAGCTGAAAAAATGAATATGATAAGAGCAGTAATGGAATGTACAAAGTACAAGCATAAACTTCACACCTCTTTTTGCTTGGAACTGTAATCAAAAAAATGAAATCCTATAGAGAAAGAGAAATAATCAAATAAGGTTTTAGGATATTGATTTTCAACAGTCCTATTTCTCTTCAAGGCTTTGAAAAGAAACTTGCATACGGGTGTGAAGCATTTGAAAATAGTGTTGTGTCAAATATTTCATCCAAAAAACTTTTTATCAATGTCACCTATAGAAGAAAATAAGATTCAGCCTTTAACGGAGTATATTCAATTAAAAATTGAAATAGCATATCAAAAAGCCATTTCAAGAACGTCCATATTGCACCGTAAAGAATATATTGATCAATTGGCAATGGAAATATTCATTGACATGATGCGCAATGATTCGCAATTGCGGTATTATATGCAACCAATTATAAAGCGAATGGTACAACGGTGCGGTAAAGAATATATCCTTTGATGACTTGAGAGAAAAAAACCGGACAGGCATATTTTATACAAATTTAGGAGTCGGTACATTTTCTGCTTATCTGGTTTATTCAGGCGGATATTATAAATGGAATGAAATTTGGCACAAAACCAAAACCGCAGGAACAGCTTTTCGTTGGGAATCAAGGTGGAAAAAGCATTTTTCAATACAGCATAGGATTAAAGACGTAAGTAAAGTTGCCAAATATCGCAATATAGCAGGTAAAGTAACCAAAGGGAGCGGTGTACTTTTAGCTGCAGATGTAATTGTTTCTGGCGAAATAAGACCTTCACATTTTATAAATGGGGCGATGCTTGGAGCATCAACCACTGGCATTGGTTCAATTATTGCTGCTATTTGGTTTGCTGCAGATTTGGGAACTATGGGTATCAACATATTAATAAATGGAGAAGCAAAAGGCTTAGGGGATATTATTGACGAAGGATTGAGCGATTACTGCTATAAAATATATTAAATAACTTACTTTTGGGAACAATATGAAATTCAACTTGTCTTTAATTGATTATGTCTGGTATACCGGAGAGCGCTTTCATCAACAAGAACACAATCCCGGAGATGGGACTATGCTAATAATGATAAGTTGGTTTTGTACATTATTCCTTCCTTTGTTATCTATTGTCTATAAATTAAAGACTTCCCCCATAATACAAATAATAGCTTCAATCATTCTTCTTCTTTTCCCATTCCTATTCTGCCACTTCAGATACACTCCAAAACATAAGGAAGCTCTTAATTTGAGGTATAAAAATAAGAAAAATTGGGGGCGTCGTCTGTTGATAATATGGGGAAGTTTAATCATCATAGTTGCAATAGAAGTGTTTCTCTTGTCCCAATTCGGAGTCTGGCATATAAAATAAGAGGTGATAATCTCATATTGTCCATATCTTCCATGCAATGAAATATCGGACTCCTTTTCCTGTAGTTCCACATAAAGATGTCCGGATAGTACAAATATGCTTGCGATGAAGTATGATGGTTATAAACACCTGCTTTTCGTCATGCCCATGTCCCGGTTCTTCCTAACGAATTTACTCTTTACTGAGGATGAAGCATAAATGGCAAACCAGTACATTATAAATTTCCTAAAAGCAATTGTAATTTTCCCTGATATTTCATCTAACGGTGATTTAAGTTTTGCAAATATTTAACCCGTTAGTTAATAATGCGAATCAGGAGTTGAAAATAGCTTCTGATTCAAGTTTTAAAAGTTTGTAATTCAGTTGATTATCTCATTGTTTTATTTCGTAATCTCCTTGAAAATCAGTATATTAGAACAATAATTCCACTTATTTTCTAATTATGATTCCCAAGGAGAAAAAGTTAAAACTAATAAGTTTGTATATGTATATCTGTGATGTCTATAAGTCTTCTTTGCGTTTCTACTGCCAGAGATTCAGCAACAACTCCAATCCCGAGTTTACGGACGAGGAGGTTCTTACCGTCTATCTGTTCTGCGGTTACTGCCAGAAATACTTCGGCATCAGAGAGATCCATACTTTCGCCAAGGAGTATCTGTCATCGTGGTTTCCTAAGCTGCCGTCTTACCAGACATTCAATACACGTTTGAACATGCTTTCAGAAGCCTTTAAAGTGTTGGCGGAAACCATGATACAATCATTCAAGCCTGAGGATTGCGACTCTCTCATTTCCATTGTGGATTCCATACCGATTGTTACCTGCAAAGGAAAGAACCGGGAAGGGAAAGTGGCAACGGAGATAACATCAAAAGGATATTGCTCTACCAAGAACATGTACTACTATGGCATGAAACTGCACATGGTAGGACAGCGGAGGAAGGGTACAATACCTTTTCCTGAGATGATAGTTCTGACACCGGCTTCGGACAACGACCTGACAGTATTCAAAAACGAATGCGCGCCATACCTGTCCGGAAAGACCGTGTTCGGGGACAAGATTTACTGCGACTTTTCTTTCTTCAATGAGAGTAATCCGGTTAAAGTCCTTACCCCGCATAAGGAGATTAAGGGAGAGCCGGAAGTGCTCAAACAGAGGAATAAAGCAGCCAGAGACCTGTTCTCACAAGCTGTGTCCAAACTCAGACAACCCATCGAATCATTTTTTAATTGGCTGAATGAAAAAACAGAAATTCAAAGAGCATCTAAAGTAAGAGCTACCAAAGGCTTGTTGATACATACCTTTGGAAAGTTGGCCATTGCTCTACTTACATTTGTCAATTTTTAATCTTTTGAACCAGGAAGCCAACTCCTGATTCGTATTAATAAGGATTCAATGGCATGACTGCAAGGCTGAATCCTCTTTTGACAGGTATTCCGTATCAAACGGCCTGCAACAAACACGTTGCTGCCTCTGCAACTTATTGTTCATTAAATTCTATTTGAAATTATGAAAATTAGTTATACCATTCCACCTCTTACTTTTTAAAAAGCGGCGTATTTTACTAATTTAATTTGAACCGGCAAAATTTTCCACGAAATATTTTCTCTAAAAGTGTTTAGTCTTGGCGTTAAAATGCTATATTTGCAAGGTAGAATGTAAATTCGCAGAAAAATGAGTTACATAAAGCTACCCATGAATCTACATGCTGCTGTGGACGGAAGGCTAAAACGCTGTTCCTATGAGGAATCCATAGCACAGCAGATAATGCTTCTGATCGTTTCCCATCATGGAGAAGTGGTTGGACGGGAAGATTACGGTTCTGCTATTTGGGACTTGGAATTCAATCAGTTGGTGAAGATTAATGAATGGGAAGAAAAGGTTCAAGTTTCTTTAATAAAAGCTATTCAGCTTTATGAAAAGAGATTGAAAAACGTCAGTGTAAAAGTTGTCTTATCAGAAATAGAAGATGAGAACAAGAAGAACATACATGTACGACGCAAGGCACAGATTACGGTAACCGGCAACATCGTTTCTACAGATTTGCCTTTCCATTTTAATACACTTGTATATATCAGTCCGCTTTCACAATAAAACATAAACAGATATGGCAGATAAAAAGCTGAAATGAATGTCCGCATGTTACCAAATTAGCAAAGTTTAAACTGCCCAATTGCCCCACAGGCATGTTTTGGAACACTTTATGCAGGATATAAAACGTAAGACAATAAACATATGCATTATGAACCTGCTTGATTTTTACCGTCAATATCCCGACGAGGCATCCTGTGAGGAAGCCCTTCGCCGTTTCCGTGAGCATCATGGCCTGTTCTGTAGTCAATGCGGCGGTTTGCGCCTGAGCTGGAATCCGAGCCACAAGTCCTGGACGTGCATGGATTGCAAACATGAGATGCAACTTCGTTCCGGTACGGTAATGCAAGGCAGTCATCTGCCTGTTCGTGACTGGTTTGCTGCCATGTTCCTTCTGACGGCGACAAAGCGTGCCATATCCACCAAGGAGATACAGCGCCAGATTGGCCGTAAGCGTTACCAGCCTGTATGGGAGATGGTACACAAGCTGCGCGACGTGATGGGCAAGCGCGACGGACGCTACCCTCTCCATGGGGACATGGAGGTTGACGAGGGCTTCTTCTCCACGGAAACGCCCGAAGAACAGAAAGATTGCCCGTTGAAGCGCGGACGGGGAAGCCAGCGCAAGACCCCTGTCCTTGTCATGGCGGAAAGCAGCCTGCCAAAGACGCCTCCGGCCAAGAAGTACAGTACGCCCAAGAGTGTCGGGCATATAAAGATGCAGGTCATCGATGATTTCAAGGCTTCCACCATTACCGGCAAGATTAGGCAAGGAACGGACGGGAATGCCGATGTGACCACGGACGGGTTCAGCAGCTATGCCTCTCTTGGAAAGGACGGGGCGGCATCCTCCCATCATGCCGTCGTTACGGACGACAAAAGGAGTGTCGGGAAAGTCCTGCCATGGGTACACATTGTCATCAGCAACGCCAAGAGGAGCATACTGGACACTTACCATGACATAAAAGCGGAGTTCCTCCAGCTCTACCTCAACGAGTTCTGCTACAAGTTCAACAGAAGGTATTTCGGATGTAGCCTCTTTGAAAGGCTTGAACTTTGTGCGTGTTCCTATAGGGCGGACTTCAAACATAGAATTTACTAATTGGCAACTTGCGGACATTCATTAAAGCTGATTGAAATAAAAGAACGCATATTGAAGTATGCAATGGAACTGTGGGGCATTGAGGATGCCAAGAATATGGATCCAGTCGTTGATTTGCTGCTGGATGTGTTCGCCTATGAATCGGCCAGACTCCATAACGAAATCGAAGAATCAGACTCACATATCCTTTCCCGTTTGTCCCAAATACTAACAGGCGACAAATGGTCTTTGCCTACACCGGCCCATGCCTTGATGTCCATAAACCCCAACCGAGGTGAAATGCGTCTATTAGATGCGGAAGATCATTTTTACGCTGAAAAATACATTTTTGGCAAAGGAAACACCCAAGTCTTTTTTACTCCCCTTTTTTCATATCCGTTAGTGGATGCCCAATTGCGTATGACCGTTTTTGGCAATACAGTCAGGGAGTATAAAGACAAACAAACTTTTTCCTCGTCCATCCTTCAACATGATAAGGAAACGCCGTTTGATACCCGTTCCATCTGGCTGGGAATAGCAATTAGTGATGAACAACTGCAAAAGTTGCAGGACCTCACACTCTGCATTATCCCTAAAGACCTGTCTTTACTCGCTTTTTTGAAAGCTCTTCGATTTTGTGATTACCAGGGAAAGAATTTGTCGGTACACATAGGACTTGATGTAAAAGACCCATTCAATAATGCCCATTATTTTGAAGAAATCAGACGTTATTACAATGATTATTATTTCAAAGTAGAAGTAGCGAAAGCAACGAAAGCATTCTTTTCCCTCCAGCAAATGCTTCCAGATTCAAATCCTGTCAATGAAAATGTGGATACGACTGTAAAACTTTGGTGGATAAAGATAGAATTGCCGGAAATCTTCAATTATGACAATATAGGGAATTTGCAAATTTACCTGAATACCTACCCAGTGGTGAACAGGCAATTGGTTTATAAGCAGCATAATTTCTCCAATAGTGGAAGAATCATACCGCTGCCATGCCCTAAAGAATGTCATTTCCTCAACATACGCTCAATACAAGATAATTCAGGAACGGAATATGTCAACCGTCTCCAGCAATATGATGAACATCCTACCGGCGTTTTCAGTCTCTATTTCGGAGATCTGGAACGGTTTGATTCTGATGATGCGTCATCATTGATATCCAAAACATTGCAACGCATACGAGAAGACGGGAATGCCTTTGCTGCCATGAATCCTGACATGCTTGCGACCCAGCTTCAAGACTTGTCTGCAAAGCTCAAAGAGTTTGAAAAAGATGTGGAATCGACAGATACGGACAAAGACGGCCGAAAGCAACGGGTCTTTGTACTTACTGTTCCCAAACCGGAAGCAAGCAGTGCAGAGATTAAATTCTGGGTAACACTCGGTGAATTTGAATGTGAGTTCAATGAAAGGACTTTTATACAACAATTCAATATAGACAAATACGATGCAGGAAGTTTCCAATTCAGAACACCTGTTCAAAAAGGAGTTGTCCATACTGAAGAAACAGACTTAATAAACAATCTGAGATACGGTCTGGTCAGCCGCGACAGAATTGTCTCTAAAGAGGATATACATAATTATATCTTGCATAAAATTGGCAGCAATGTCAAATCTATAGAGTTTAAGGATGGTGTAGAGATGGCACCAGAGAAGAAAAAAGGTTTCGTACGAGTTATGCAGATTGAAATCAAACTGGACGGGAACCATACGTATTCTGATTTGTCACCACTTGCCCATTTCCTTGAAACAGATTTGACAGAGCGGTCGGTATGTAATTCATCTTATAAAATAATATTCTTATGAAAGAAAGCGATTATAGTCCCAGTTTGCTCGTAGCCATCAGAACAGCCCAAGCAATGGCCCGGCACGAAAGGCAAAGCACCTATGGTGTACCGCATCTCGTTTTGGCTATGCTGACAGGAGATACGGGGCTAAAAGATATATTAGCATCCATGCAGAAGGACGTTGCATATATTCTGGAATGGTTTGAAACCCATAAAGAAATGTACTCATCACCGGAAAGTGATTCTGACTCCCCCAGTCCGGATGAAGAACTCTCCAAAGTATTAGACGAGGCAGAACGCTCCAAGATAAAGCTGGGATTCGACCAAATTGATGCACTTTGCGTGTTTGCAGCCATTTCAAGGGAAGGTGTCATTTATTCCCACAATCAGATTGAAATGCTGGGAGTCAGTGAAGAAGATATACTCCAATTCTATAATGCTTCCACTTCCGTACTTTCCTACCAAGGAGAAGAAAATCAAGTGCTGGCTTCTGTCCCTTATGCGGACAATCTGAAATCGGAAGCTATCATAAAAGCCGGAGAAATAGTTATCGGACGCGACAAGGAAGTACGTACTATGCTGGAATGCCTTGAACGGTCTGAAAACAAAGGAATTATGATTGTAGGCGATTCGGGCATTGGTAAAAGCGCCCTCATCCAATCCTTTGTCAAGGAGATTTGCAGGAATCAAGATGAAATGCTGCAACAGTTACCGATTGTCGGTCTGAATGCAGCCAAATTGCTGGCCGCCACCTCCTCTGAGAATGAGATAGCACAGAAAATTGTGGCACTCATACATAAGCTGGAACAGTTGGAACAAGTTGTGCTGGTCATAGACGATCTGCATGTTTTGTTGGCAAACGGACATGGGGGCAAAAGCGATGTTCTGGTCAACATTCTTAATTCGCAAATCAGTGAGGGACAGTGCAACCTAATACTGACAATGACAAACGATGCCTATCGCAAATACATCGAAAAGCATTCTATCGAAAGCCGGTTGGATGTCATAAAAATAGAAGAGCTGGATGACTCCACCTTGAAAAGCGCCCTGCGGCTTCATCAACAAAAGATCGAAGAACATTACGGACTGAAAATCGCGGACAATTGCATTCCAGATGCCATTCAATTATCCAAACGATACTTTAAGGAAAAAAGCCTTCCTTCTGCCGCAATAGATTTGCTGGACAGGGCCTCTGCAGTAGTGCGCCTCTGCAATAAAAACGTAAAATATATCATTGAGAGATTCATTTCGGACTTCAATAAGCTGAAAGAAAGCGGAAACTGGGACGAATCAGCTTTATACCTTCTTTATCGCACCATATTCAACAAGACCAGCGTTGTACTTACTACCAAGCTTTCCGTAGCTTATACCTGGAACAAGGATGACAGCGACGAGACAAAGCTTCAATGGCTGGAACGGATTCTTTCCGAACTTTCAATTCTGGCTTCCCGCAATATCGAAGAGGTCACCGGTGCCGAACTGGAGGCAATCGTAGCTGAAAGTACCCATATCCCTATCGGAAAAATACAAGCCCGTGAAAAAGACAGACTTTTGGGTATTGAGAGTAAGTTACAGGAACGGGTCAAAGGACAAGGACGGGCCATATCCACTCTTTCCGATGCTATCATAGAATCGCGCAGCGGATTGAGCGATCCTAAGAAACCTATCGGTTCCTTCTTTTTTCTGGGTCCGACCGGCACCGGCAAAACTGAGTTGACCAAATCGTTGGCTGAACTGTTATTTGACGATGAATCAGCCATGATTCGTTTTGACATGTCCGAGTTCAAGGAAGAACATTCAGCCGCCTTGCTTTACGGTGCTCCTCCGGGATATGTAGGTTATGAAGAGGGAGGTTTGCTTGTCACCCAAATCAGGCAAAAGCCTTATTCAGTCGTGTTGTTCGATGAAATCGAGAAGGCTCATTCCAGCGTATATGACGTATTCCTCCAAATGATGGATGAAGGGAAGATTCATGACAAACTGGGACGTGAAGGAGACTTTTCCAACTCCATAATCATCTTTACTTCCAATATCGGAAGTCAATGGATTGTAGATCAGATACAAGCCGGACATACCCCAACTTCTGCCAAATTGATAGAAGTGATGTCACAATATTTCCGTCCTGAATTTTTAGGCCGATTGACTGAAGTCGTCCCCTTTTCTCCCATTAACGAGGAAATCGCACAGGAAATATTCCTGTTGCATTTTTCACGTCTGCAAGAACAACTGTTGAAGCAGAAAAACATACGTCTGGACCTCTCGGAAGAAGCATTGCAATATTTGTCAAAGAAAGGATTTTCACCCAAATACGGAGCAAGACCGATTGCCGGCGTCATACGAACTTATATAAAGAAAAACATATCCAAACTGATTGTCGCTGAAAGCGTCAAACCTGGAGACAAAATCATTGTTAACTTAAAGAATGAAGAGTTGGTATGGGAACTTCTGTAGAACAACGGAAAGACAAGATCACCCGACTGAAACGAAGCAAAGCTGGTGATTATGTAGCGGAAATCTTCTTCGACGAATTACAGTTTGTCCTGAACGAAGACTTGCTGGAGCATATCCTTGTGGTATGCCACGGCATGAATACCCGTGTAAAATCGAAAGATGTCCTGAATGTTTCCTTGCGCTATTTTCCCACTACAAATTCACATAAAGAATTTGTCACTTTGCATCTTGCCCGCAACAGCATGTATCACCAGCTGCCTGAATTCCTGTTCCATCCTCTGGTTATCAGTATGCCCGGCATGAGCAACAAGGAAATCGTGGACGCCATCCGGACCAACAAGAAGCAAGAAAGGGAGCAGATAGCCTTTTTTTCTTTTTTTGACACGGCATTCTTCAAGGAACATGTCAATATCATCAATCGACATTTGAATTTCTTTTCCAATCCGATATCCAGGCAGAACCTGAACCGGGCAATCAAAAAACTTCAAAATGTCCCCTTGTCCATTTCCTCTTATGAAAGGTACAAGTTATTCCTGTTTTTGTGCCAAGCGGAAAAATACAAAGAGAACCTGCCTGCGATTGAAAAACTTTTTGCCATCGTACTAAACCTGGAAGTTTCGCTCAGATATGTACCACACTACATTACAGCTCCTATTTATCAACCGGTCGGAAAAGGCGTTTTAGGTTTTACAATCGGATTGAACGGTAATATCCAATGTGAAGAAGATAACCTGGAAGCGGTTATAAAGCTCAAAGAACATGCGGATGATTATGCTTACCTGAATCAGTTGGTATCGACAGTAACCGCTATTCTCAACTTTTTTATTCTTTCCATCCGGAACATAACTGTAAAATATGTTGTTCTCAATGATTATGGCTGTATATTGGGGAAAAACCGTTTGGGATATGATACGAATCTGTAACGATAAAATTTTATAGACTATGGAAATGTTAGTGTCTATTTTTGCCAAATACCTGCTTATGCCGCTGTTTGTGGTTGTCATTCTGTTTGTTCTGAACGGAATGAGGACGCTCAAACGCAAGCTGAGCATGAAGAAAGCAATCATATTCATCTTGATTGCCGCTCTGATAATGGCTCTTCCCTCCTTGTTTGGGCTTTTGCGCAATGAATTTGTTTGGGGAGGGTTAATACTTACCGTACTGAGCTATATCGGTTTAGGATTTATTTTGTGGAAATTTACCAAAAGCAACCTGTTCAAATCCATTGGTATTGACAAGTCAACCGTAGGGACAATCTTATTGCTGATTGTAACAGGGCTATTAGGTGGCTGGATATATTATCTGGTGTTTGAACGAATAAGCAAGCTACCTTATGTTCTCTGGTGTACCCTGAATGTATTCTGGTTCATTGTGCCTTATATGATTATGTGGAGCAAACAGTTGTTCTCACTGATTCCACCTCCTATTTACGAACCGTGGGAACTGAATTTAGGAACTTTTGACCGGAATTATTGGGACAATATCGATAGTTATAGTTCCAAGTCCGTAAAAGTAAAAATCAAACGTAGGCTTAGTGACCGTTCTTACGTTTCACTGGTAGTCCGCTTGCCGGACGGGATCTCTTTGGGCAATTGGTTCAACTGGTTTATCGAAGACCAAAACAGGCGTTATCCACAAAATAAAATCGAAACCGGTGATGCCAATAACAAAATCGGATGGACCTTCTATACGTCCAGAGGCTTTAATTTCCCTTTCCTCATCCGTATATTAGATCCGCTTAAAACCAGCGAGCAAAATAAAATAAGGAACAATCGAACCATATATATACGCCGAGTAAAAGTCGAAACAACAAACGAATAGTAAATGAATATTACAATATATGAATAAGATAGAACACTTGCCTATCAATTGGGCAGACGGTCTGAAATTGAGAGCCGAACATTTGGTGGAGAATTATTTCAGTATTCTCGAATCAAATTACCGAACTGTCAGCCAATCCCTGACCAACTACAATTATGGTCTGGGAGATGCCCTGGAAAATTCCGGAGAAAGTATTGAAATCGAAATCAGCGGAATGACCGTTGATACCTTATCCGTACATTTGAAATCTTGTAATGCATTGACCAGAAGCGGCATACCCATCCTGTTTTATGACGGATTGTATGGGGACTACATACCTTCAGCCACTATGGCAGCCAACGGCTACTCCACCATTGGCGACAATGCATTCTATATTCTTGTCTCCGTCAATCCCTATCGGTTGATTCCCGTAGGAGAACCAGATCCTGACGAAGTGCCACTGCGACATCCGAATGTTTTGCCTGAAATCGGCATGCACCTTGTTCCGAAAAATCAAGTCAACAAGGCGTTTTATAACAAGAATTTTCTGATTGTCGGTGAGATCCAGACACAAGGGAACTCTTTTTCAGTCAACAGGCAATATATACCGCCTCTGCAAAAATCAGCCTATCACGATGGTGTAAGAAGTTTTCTCAACCAACTGAACCATACGCTTCATGCTATCCGGGATGACATCCGCTTGATTTATAACCGGAACATATCCGATAAGCGCAGGGATATACTGGCCAACAACACATTCGTTCTCTGTGAGGCTTTTAACAGCTTCTATGACAGCCGTATATTCTATTTGGAACAGATTGCAGAAGAGCAGCCCCCTATATTTATCGTACAAGCCATCAACGAACTGGCAAACAAGCTGGCTTCCGCCTTGCAGACCATTTCAGAGACCGAACGAGAAGAATTGCTGCAATACTACTATGAATGGACGGATATCACTCCTTCCGATTTTATGCGAGACATGGAAAATGTCGTATCCTTGAAATACAACCATACAGAAATCATTGATTCGCTAAATGTATCAGGGGCGTTTATCACCCTTCTGCGCAAGATGTTCCATAAGATGAGCGAACTGGAATATATCGGTCTGGTACGCGAAAACATTGTTATGGGCGAAGAACACAAAACTCCCCTTTCACAGCAGAAGAAAAAAAGATGGTTCTTCATGGAATGACAATATAATAACCTTAAAATTAAAGAAGAATGGAAACTCTAAATACAGACGACCGCAAGCAGAAAAAGGCCATTTTCTGTTTAGTGTTTTTTATCACCCTTCTGTTAACAGCACTTTGCGGGAGCGCATCTATCGTCACAGCACAAAAAGGAATTTCGCTCCTTAAAGAAAAAAAAGCAGAATACGATGAAATGTTCAAAAAACAGGCCGAACTGAATTTCCAAATGGAAGAGCTTTTCAAAGACCTGAACAATTTGAAGATGAAGCAGCGCAACACGAGCGAGCACAAGCATATGCAGCAGCTAATCACCCGAAAAAGGCTGCGCATGGAAGATGAAATATCCCTGATTGAATGGGGGAACTATGAGATATACCAACAAATGCTTGAGCAAATCAAGGTCATTCAATCCACCATGGACAACCTTGACCGAGAGAACAAAAAGCGTGAATCCAATATGGAACAATTGGAAAAATGCCGTATGAAATATCAGGAACTAACCAAACAACAATCAACAAAGCCATGACAAGAGACGAAACCATTTGGACAAACATACGTTTTACCTTGCTCCTTGTTTTTTCGGTAGCAGTTATCTTCATATTGCTGGTCAAATACGTTTTTGATGTACCGATGGAAGAAAGTTCAGACTTAATCAAGGACATCAACCATTCTGAAACGGTATTCGAGCAGCAAAAGGAACTTGCTGAGAAAGCCGCCATCGTATGGAGTGAAGTCGATTCACTGGACTTCAATGTGTATCAAGTGCAGCGTATGGATGAGATTAAAGGTGAAATATCCTCGCTCAGAGATATTTATATCAAGAACAACATGAATTCAAAGTTCTTTTTCAGCGTATTATCTTCACGGACATTGAAATTTCAATTTGACATCCGGGAAGAGCTTAACAGTGTCATCCACAACAACGAGCTGATAGAAGAAGATTTGGAAGAATGTAAAGCAAACTTATAACTGATATGGACGATAAAAGAAAAATAACGATTATTGCTTTGGGCGTGCTGGCAGTTTGCGGCATTCTCATCATCCTGTTGTTGCCCTCAAAATCTGAATTCAGCCATATAGACTTCTATATTTTTGACTCCAATGACAATTATCACTATGAGGTGAACGAACGTCTGGAGTTGTTAGTCAACGATACAACAGCGATTCAAGGCAAGAAACTCTTATGGCAAATGGGTAACGGCGATACACTGATGAGAAGCAAGAATGTGGTATACGCCTATAAGAAACCAGGGAAATACTTGATAACCCTCAATGTCAATGACGCTTATTCCATCAGCAAATACATCAAAGTAGTTTCCGGAACGGAAAGAGCAGCCATTGATTCCGTCCCGCACATCTATGGAGTATCCGAAGGATACCAAGGAGAAGAACTGGTATTTGCGGCAGAAGGGTATGGTATGGACACCTGGCTATGGGAATTCGGCGAAAGCGGCACGGTCGATGCATACGACCAGCAAGTTGTCTATACCTACGAAACCCCGGGCGAATACACCATTCTCCTACAGACCAACACCACCAAATACCCTATCAAGCATCCTATCACCATCCTGCCACGCTTTGAGAAGGTGGAAGAGATGGTTGTGGTGGACTCTTTGACTTTGGCCCAGGACGATATCCGAAAGCATCTGCAAGCCATTGCGGACGCAAAGGTCTCCCAGCGTTCGGTCTATTATGAACATACCAATTATATCCGCAATAAATATTTCTGCATTCCGGCAGACCAAGTGGCCGTTGTGGTCAATGGAGAAAAATACAATGATTTTACGGGATATTGCCAAGGGCTTCATTTCCTCGAAAGCAACAATAAAAAACGGGTGCACATAGACGAAGTGCACATTGACAATATAAAGTGTGTATCAACAATACAGGTCACTCAAAGCTATATGGAACCATGATACGATTATATAAATATATCCATACAATATACATGCCGCTCGTCGTACTGGCCGCATGCGCGTCTCCCTTATCCGGTTTCGGGCAAGTATCCGCATGGGACAGAATCCGGATTGTCGGTAGAAACAGTTTTAATTATGACATCGATGCCTTGAACCCTCCAACGTTAAGGAAAAACCGTTCCAGCCTGGTCGTTTATTCGGACAGAAATAACAATCAGGCATACGAAGACCCCTATTTCCAGCGAAAAGCGAAACAGCAAGAAATGGGTACAGCCTATTACGTCATCGGTGAAGAAAACGATAACTATGAATTAGTATGTGCCGATCCGGGTATTTTGGGCAAACCCAAGATCTTTTTCAGTTTTCTCCTCAATAAGAAAAGGCATTTCAAAACACCAGAATCAGTGAAATACGTAGGCTGGATACCCAAAAACAACCTCCTGGCATACAGCCATGCCTTTGTGGACGAGAAAAACAATCTTCCCATAAAATACCGCATAGGAATAACCCATCCGGGAAGGCTGTTCAATCTATCAAAATATTTCAGAGGCGATACCCTAACCGTCTATAACGAACCATTCCTGAGAAACAAAATAGCCGGAGGCTTGCAAAACGGCCAAATCGTTTATGTCTATAAATACGACCCAAGCGGACGTGCCGCCTTGGTATCGGATTGTCCGTCTTTGGAGGACACCTCACGGAAAATACTCGGCTGGGTACCTGCCGATTTCGTAGCCAAGGCTGGGCAACAACAGACATTTTTACTTCATACAGACAATTGGCGCGATTCCATACCCGGAATACAAAACCTGGCCGATACTTTTTACATTCATGAATACGATCTCCAATCGAAAGCCTTATTCAACTATCAAGGCAATACGACTTGTGAAGGTGATGATACGGAAATCAACTTTCCCGTAGCAGTCTGGAACCGTCACTCCAATAACCTGATCAATATCAAAGGCGGAAATATTCCGGCAAGCGATATCCGGCGTATGGAAGCAGAGCATTCACAAATCAACATCCATTTTCTATTCTTTGACGGAGACAGCCCACAAGCAAACAGATTCAGCAATACACTTCAGAACCTAAAGTTGAAGCTGTTTCCAGAAAATTCATACGCTTTTACAGCCACCCTCATTTCGCCCGACGGCAACCGTTATTCTTCCCTTACTTCCGGCTTTGCTGAATGGCTTAATTTCATCAGTGATGCCACTACCCATAAAGAGCGGCTTCCCCAAGCGGACCAAGCCGGTCTCAATCCTGCCCTACAACATATTCTGGAAGCTGTCGGAGAATCAGCATTCAGTAGAAATATTTTTATCATTCTGGGCAGCAACCAAGACTTAAACATCCGCAAAGACATTGTAAGGCATATCGCAAAGAAATCGGGCAGCTTCCTATTCGTCCAGACAAAACGCTCTACGGATAAGCCTTATCAAGACTTTATTCTGCAAGCCAAATCCATTCAAAGCTATTTTTCGGAAGCTTATGTCGATTTTATCACCAATTACATTGTAGACGACAATTTGGTGAAACCAGAATTCTTCCAAAACGTAGCTATGGAAGATGCCAATATTTACCTGTATGATGCCCCGGCAAACAGCCTTTCCGTCGGAGGAATCATTTTCCCCAAAGGACGAGGAATGTTACAGAACACGTCACTCGACCTGGCTCTGGACTCTCTTCACTCACAAATCCGCCAGGTAGACCAAACCTTGTTGAAATCCTTACATTTTTATGAACATAAAATCGGCACCCTCCGTAGCAGTCCGACCAAGGGAATAGAAGAAATTCTTGCACGCTCAAGCCTGTCTGATACCCTCCCGTTGACCAATATCAGTCGCAACAGCATCCAAGACACCTACTATATCCGGTTGTCTGTTCCCGACTCTATATTGACCCGATACAAGAACGGCTATTTGTTCAATGCTTCAGAACTCGAAAACCTTTTGCAGAGATATAGAGGACTGCTACCGGAATTCACTGACAGTATCCGTAAAAAAGAGTTCCGGGTACTCCGCAGAGTTTACAGGAAACAACGGAGAAGCATTAACAAGGACTTTCACCGTAAGGTATTGAAGTTGAACCCAACCGTTGCAGACCTCTTCTACTACCGGACAGGCATCCAAGCCAATGAAGAATTGCTTCAGACATTGAAAATTCGCCGTCTGAAGGTACGCAAGTGCAAAAAGAACGGCTTCCATGAAACATATTCGGTGCTGGTTGACAAGATGAAAAAACTGGAAGATCTATACATGCAAAATGAATTTGAAACGGTAGATTTATCAGGAGATACTTATTACTTTATACCCAAACAATTCTTATTATAATGAATATGGAACCAACAAAAGAACAATTGCAAGAAGAAATAATGGAGATATTGTATCAGAAAAGCCTCCAAAAGCCCCTTTGGGTAACATGTTCGGAAGTATATTGGAACATCAAGAATATCAAAGTCAGCGAACGCAGCGTGCGCGAAGCGTTGGACTGGCTGGTGAAGAACGATGTTGTCATTTGTCAAGCCGAAAAATACCAGATCAGCAAACGAGAATTTATAGAAATGTCCGAGCGAAAAAAAACAGAAACAGATCATCCAGTTTCCCGGCAACCGGAAACAAAATATGCGAATACTTCGCAACAGGCGGAACATGCCCCTTCTCTGCGAACATCGCACAGCAGGAACAACCTGTTTTTCGTTATCATCGCACTTATCGCTTTCCTGTTAAGCGGAATCCTTATAGGCATTTTGCTTTTCAATCATTATGCCAAAGACGAAAATATCCATTCTGTTCCACAACTACAAATCACCCAAGAAGCAGACAGCATAACACTATCCAGCCTACATGTACGAGGAATGGGATATATACAAGAAGAATACACCTTAAACCAAAATTTCAAGAACTTATCCCGTTCATTGAATGAACAGCAAGGCATTAACCAAGAAATTTTAGCCCAGTTACGTGTCCAACAAGAACAGATAAACTCATTGATGAAATACAATGAACAGCAAGCTTGTGCCATTGAACAGTATCAAAGACAGATACATATCTACCTGTGGATATTGGGAGCAGCCGCACTTGTGACCAGCTCGCTCCTAATAGCCTGGTATGGTCGGCGCAATTAAAAATTGTGCGCCTGATATGTTAAATAGAGCAAAAATAAAAACCGGGAATTGGATTTATGAATTCAATTCCCTATATTTGCGATTAGCCGAGATGACGTTTTATTTTCCTTCTCTTTCTCCCATAAATAAACCAGATCGGTGAGTAAACAAGAGGGAATTTCAAAACAGTCATTTTGAAGTTTTCTCTTTTTTGTTTCAATGGGGATTCCAACATATCCAGCGCAAGAAAGAGAAGTTTCATTTGTTGTTTTAACTTAAGATTAATATTATGAGTTCATCTGGAGGCATATTAGAATTTATAGGTTCAGAATTCAACGTATTATACTTGAAGCATGAGCCCAAACACCCGACTGATTCTAAGGATCCAACTTCTACAGCAGGAACCATTCAGGTCGTCATTGAACCCAATGAGAAGGTGGCTCTTATAGAAATCATACTGACCGCACAGTTCCGTCCGATGGAAGGCAAGATCCTTTACAAACTAACGGATGAAAGGGAAAAGATGGAAAAGTTCGTTTTCAAGAAAGCTTATATAACCAATTATCATACCGTTGAAGCCGATGAAAAGCTTCCGAAGGGAATCTCCATCACCTTCTCAGCAGAATCCATTGATAAAGGAGAAACGGAATCAAACATAGACCAATAGTTACCCATAAAATCCCTTATTATGTCCACAGAAACGAGTTACTTCGACCAGGTGAGCGCTCAGCTCGAATCGACGGTGGGCGCGCAGGTGTCGGGCGTGGTGTCGGGCGTTTCCGAAAACGCCGAGGCGGGCGTCTCCCCGTCGGTGAACGCCCTCGACACGGGCCTGAAGGCCGCCGCCGCGCTGGGCGGGCTGGCAGACGGCGTGTGCGAGGCCGCCGCCGTGCCCGTGCTGGCGTCCCTGGGACTGAAGGGACAGGCGTGCCTGCCCGTTTCCAAGCAGCTCGACCCGGTCATCGGGGTGGACATACACCTGGTGAACATCCCGCCCGCCACAAGCGTGCCCATGCCGCACCCCTACATGGGCGTGCTGCTCTGCCCGCAGGACTTCCTCACGGCGGCCGTCTGCTCGTACATCCCCCCGCCCGGCCCGGCGTCCGAGGGAGGGGACGCGGACGCCGCGAAGCTCGCCGGGGCGGGGCACGCCGCCCTGACCATGGCCGTGGGCATGCTGGGCGCCACCGTCAAGATCGGGAGCTTCATACCCCGCGCCGTGGCCTCGACCCCCACGCGGAGCATCCCGCACGTGCCCATGGG
>JACJJM010000033.1 GCA_016900015.1 Phocaeicola coprophilus
CCTGGGTATAGACTCGGCCCGGGGACGGAAAGGAGGCCGCCCGACCACCGAGTCTATACCCAGGTCGGACGCCCTCTATGCCCGGACGGACCGTCTGAAAATGAGTCGTTTGTCTTGCAGGGTGAAAAAACAAGAATAGGCAGGAAACAAAATCGCTTCCTGCCTATTCATTATATGCCAATAACATTGATTTCAAAAGAAACAAGCTTGCCCTGTCATTTTAAGGGCTTCTTGTTTTTTACTTATTCCCGGGGAGAAAGTTCCCCGAGAATCTCACAATCTCGTTTACTTTTTCACGTTAGTCTGAACGACGGCAATAACACTCAAAACTGTGAATACTGCTACGATAGCTAACAAAATAGAAACTTGTGCTGTCATAATCTTAAAAAATTAAATCTTTTTACCTTTACTAATTATCCTATTTACTTGTTATCCCTTGTAACTCATCAACTGAATTACGCTGCAAATATAGGGGGTATTTTCTTCTTGTCAAGGGAAAACATGTTTTAAAGCATAAATATGGCCTTTTTCTTGATATAGGTCAAAGAAAGGCGAGGTTGTTGTAACGTGTATGAAATGTCAGGATAATTGTAGGAATCGCCTGGAGCTGGATAGTGGGTCGGTTGTGAAAACCACGTTTCAGAATATGTGACAGAGCCATCGTCAGGAGGCGATGACGCTTTCCTGCGATGGCTCTGTTTTTATGCGGTGTCGGCCGGGCTTATGAATGAGGCCGTTGCAACGCGGCCGGTTGTCGCTTGGCCGCTGTTCAGTTGCTTTTCAGCACGCGCCAGACTCCGGCACTGATGCCGGCTCCCAGCATGGGGGCTACGATGAACAGCCATAATTGTGCGACGGCTTGTCCTCCGTCAAACAAGGCCGGGCCAATGCTTCGTGCCGGATTGACGGAAGTGCCGGTGATCGGGATGCAGACGATGTGGATGAGCACGAGTGTGAGGCCGATGGCCAGTCCGGCAAGGTTGCCAGCTCCTTTTTTCTCATCGGTCGCTCCCAGGACGACGAGGACGAAGATAAACGTGAATGCTGTCTCGGCGATAAATGCCTGCCATGTCTCGCCCGAGTCGAACGTGTTTGAACCGGTCATCGTCGGACCGTCATGTCCTCCCGTAGCCACCAGTATGGCGAGGATGAGCGAGCCGAGGATGGCTCCCACTACTTGAAACAGCATGTAGAACATGGCGTCGCGGCTGCCGATGCGTCGTGACAGCCACATGCCGAGTGTGATGGCAGGATTGATGTGACATCCTGATATATTACCGATGGTGTAGGCCATGGCCACGACGGCCAGGCCGAAAGCCAATGCCACGCCCAGTGTACCCGTTCCGGCTCCGACTGTCTGAGCGATGCCTCCGGAGAAGACGGCACTTCCACATCCCATGAGCACTAAGACCATGGTTCCAATCATTTCTGCAAAATACTTTTTCATAGGCTCTTATGTTTTTATGGTTAGATATGTCAGTCAGTTGTTGGGGCGGAATGCCGTTTGGCCCAAGGTTTTCTTTGAAAAACGTGAGGAAATTTAGCGAAAAAAATCAGAATCACAATATTTTGGAATCAAAATCAACAAATTGTTGGAAAAAAGTAGTGGAAGGATAAACTTTTTTGTCGGAAAAGAGTCCAATATAGAATTGATACAAGATTAATATATGAAACGCACGTTCTTATCCTTATTCGCGCTGGCGTTCCTCTTGGGGAGCGGCTGGCTTATGCCCGTGGAGGCACAAACTCAAAAAGATTCATCTGTTTCCGTTTCTCGTTGGGATGATGCGAATGCAGCCCGGTGGGATGCTGACTTTAAAGTGGTGGACATCCCCTCAAAGACGGGCGGAGACCCGCAGAAGGCTTATATCTACAAGGCAAGCGAGGCAAAACGTCCGCTTATCGTGAGCCTTCACACGTGGAGCGGTGATTACAGGCAGGCTGACTCGTTGGCGGCAGAAGCCAAGGCGAAGGACTATAACTACATCCATCCGGACTTTCAGGGTGCCAACACCCGGCCGGAAGCGATGGGCAGCGAACTGGTGGTGAAAAATCTCCAGGAAGCCATCGAGTATGCGGTGAAAGCGACTGAAGCCAATCCGCAGGAAGTGCATGTCATCGGTGTGTCCGGCGGTGGGATGGCAGCTCTTTTGGCCTATATGAATGTCACTTGCGCCGTGAAGTCATTTTCCGCATGGGCTCCCATAGCTGACTTGGAAGCGTGGTATTGGGAATCGAAGACGCGGGGCAACAAATACGCCGACCACATCTGGAAGGCCACGTCGTCGTCCGGAACGACTTTTAATGCAGCGGAAGCCCGGCGCCGTTCTCCTCTCTATGGTGTCATTCCCCGCAAGCAGCGTCGCACGTCCCACCTTTATATATATGAAGGTGTGCACGATGGATACACAGGTTCTGTGCCTGTGACGCATGCCATCAATATGTACAATCGGGTGGTCGGTGACTGGAAATACGGGCTGTCGCAGTCGGAAGCTGCCAATCGGCAGGCTTTCGTGCATGCCGACATGGTGTCGGAGGATGAGATAGTCCGCCTGCTCAGCCTTCGTTGCGAACCGAAAGCGGACCCTGAAAGAAAATTAGGTGACCGTCAGATACATTTGGAGCGCGAAGCATCCAATACGCATCTGGTGATATTTGAAGGGACGCATGAGATGTTGCCGTGTGCGCTTGACTTGTTGCCCATCGGCGAATAAAGCAGAACGACAGAGACTTGTAGTGACAATCATAGCTGTCTGATTTGCATTAAGCATGTAGCTTCCAGATGCAGACTGTAGTCTGGGAGTAGGAATGGAGGCCTGAATCCGGTGAAAGGATTCAGGCCCTTTTTACATACAGTCCGGTTGCCTTCACGCAGAGTTTTTTGGCGTGTCTTTAGACCGGGAGTCATGGCAAAAAAAATCCCCCGTTAAAGGACGAGGGAACCTAATGTTTTCACAACGGAATAATCCTTATTGTGATTTGCTTCAAATTAGTGGGGCAAATATAAATAGAAAAGATTAAAATGCAAATAATTGAAAGAAAAATGATAGATTTGGGAAAAATTTGAATAAATATGGAGGAAAAACACATTTTAGGCTTAGATCTGGGTACCAATAGCATCGGTTGGGCTGTGATTCGTGCATTAAGAAATGAGGATGGGATAGAGACGTTGAGCAAAATATTGGGTGCTAATAGCCGGATTATCCCGATGGATGCTGCTGTCTTGGGTGATTTTGACAAAGGAAATACAAAGTCGCAGACAGCTGAGCGGACAAGCCGCCGGACTGTGCGCACACTCTACGAACGCAGCCAGTTGCGTCGTGAACGTTTACACCGGGTATTGGCCATCTTGGGCTTTTTGCCCGAACACTACCTGGCTCGATTGGACCGTTATGGCAAATTCATAGCCCATAGTGAACCTAAGCTGCCGTGGACCACGGACGAGCAGGGCCGTCCTTGTTTTCTGTTTCAAGAGTCGTTTCATGAGATGTTGGCTGATTTTCGCCAGAATCAGCCGGACCTGCTTGCGAATGGTAGGAAAGTGCCCTACGACTGGACTCTATATTATCTGAGAAAGAAAGCCTTGACGAAGAAAATCCGGAAAGAGGAATTGGCCTGGATACTTCTGAACTTCAACCAAAAGCGTGGGTATTATCAACAGCGTGGAGAGGAAGAGGATAAGAAATCATCCAAGACCCGGCAATTTTTTGACAGCCAGAAAGTCACAGATGTCATAGACACCGGACGGGTCTATAAAGGCTTGAAGGTGATTACAGTGGTGTTGGCTGACGGAATAAAAGGCAAGATTTTCAAAGCGGAAAAGCCCGACTGGGTGGGGCAGAAAAAAGACATTTTTGCGGTTGTAGACCTTGACAAAGATGGTAAGGACAAGCTTGATGAAAATGGAGAGCCGAGTGTCCGGTTTAAGATACCGACGGAACAGGAATGGGAGGAGCAATGGAAATTGATAAAGGTAAAGACTGAGAATGACCTGGATGATTCGGGCAAGACTGTCGGGGCTTACATCTACGACACCCTGCTGCAGATGCCCAGGCAGAAGATACGTGGCAAGTTGGTCCGCACCGTGGAACGCAAGTATTATAAGGATGAGCTTGCACGGATTCTGGAAACACAGAGTAGATTTCATCCGGAATTTCAAGACCGGTCGCTTTATGAAGCATGCATAAATGAGTTGTATCCGCAAAATGACGCTCACCGCAATTTGATAAGTTCGCGTGACTTGTCCTATTTGTTGTCGGAGGATATTTTGTTTTACCAGCGTCCGTTGAAGAGCAAGAAGTCGTTGATTGCAGACTGTCCCTATGAAGGCTACACCTGCGTAGACAAGCATACCGGTGAAGTGAAGTCCTATCACCTGAAGTGCATAGCTAAGTCGCATCCCTTGTTTCAAGAGTTTCGTCTATGGCAGTTTCTGTCCAATTTGCGGATATACCAGAAAGAAAAAGTCGTGGATGGGAAGTCTTGTTTTGATGTGGATGTCACCGTTGAGTTTTTGAGAAATGAAGATGACTATGTCTGCTTGTTCGATTGGCTCAATAATCGGAAGGACATCAAGCAGGATGCATTCTTCAAATATCCGGCTTTTGGATTAAAGAAGGATGCGAAAAACTATCGCTGGAATTATGTCGAAGATAAAGTCTATCCATGTAATGAAACGCGTGCCGTGATGCTGGCGCGTTTGGACCAGGCGAAAGTGTCTGAAGATTTTCTGACGAGGGAAAAGGAGGAAGCCTTGTGGCATATTCTGTATTCCATAGCAGACAAGGGAGAACTGCGGAAAGCTTTGTCTACATTTGCGGCAAAACAGGGTTTGGGCCCGGAGTTTGTCGAGAAATTCCAGACCACGCCTCCTTTTGAGAAAGACTATGGTTCCTATTCTGCTAAAGCCATCAAGAAACTGTTGCCTTTGATGCGTAGGGGAAAGTATTGGAGCGCAGATGCCATTGATGCCCAGACGCGTGAACGCATGGCAAAGATTCTATCGAATGAGTGTGACGACAGGATTCGGTCGCGTGTGAGAGAGAAAGCTATACATCTGACAGACATGTCTTCTTTCAGAGGGCTTCCTCTTTGGTTGGCTTGTTATGTGGTCTATAATCGCCATTCGGAAGCCAAAGATATAAGAAAGTGGAAAACTCCTTCAGACATAGATGCCTATCTGGCAGGATTTAAACAGCATTCGCTGCATAATCCGATTGTGGAACAGGTCATACTGGAGACATTGCGCACCGTGCGTGATATATGGAAGCAGGTGGGGCATATTGATGAGATACATTTGGAGTTGGGACGGGAGATGAAGAATCCTAAAGATAAGCGTGCCAAGATGACCCGGCAGATGCAAGAGAATGAAACAACGAATCTCCGTATAAAGTCCATGCTCCTGGAGTTCATGAATCCCGAGTTTGAAATGGAGAATGTACGTCCGTATTCTCCCGGCCAGCAAGATTTGTTGCGGATATACGAAGAATCTGTGTTAAACAGTGTGGAGAATGTGCCCGACGACATCCGTGAGATTATCAGTAAGCTTGGCGAGAGTGATTCAAAGAAGCGTCCGACGACTTCGGAAGTGTTGCGGTATAAGTTATGGTTGGAGCAAAAATACCGTTCACCTTACACGGGCGAAGTCATATCATTAAGCAAACTGTTTACACCGGCCTATGAAATCGAGCACATAATCCCGCAAGCACGTTATTTTGATGATTCACTTAGTAATAAGGTGATATGCGAGGCAGAGGTGAATAAATTGAAGAGCAATATGTTGGGACATGAATTCATAAGCAAGCATTACGGAGAGAAAGTCCTGTTGGCAGGAGGCAAGTGCGTGAAGATTTTTTCAGTCAGTGACTATGAAACGTTTGTGAAGGACAATTATGCCAGAAATCCTGTGAAGTTGAAAAAGTTGCTCATGGATGACATTCCTGAACAATTTATAGCTCGGCAGTTGAACGATAGCCGTTACATTAGTAAATTAGTCAAGTCTTTGCTTTCTAATATTGTTCGAGAAGAGAATGAGCAAGAAGATGTCTCCAAGAATTTGATTGTCTGTACGGGAGGAGTTACTGACCGATTGAAAAAGGACTGGGGTGTGAATGATGTCTGGAATAAACTGATTTTGCCACGTTTCCTTCGCTTGAATGAACTTACAGGCACCACGGATTTTACGGCATTGAATGCCAATGGTAAAATGGTGCCTACTGTACCGCTGGGCTTGCAGAAGGGCTTTAACAGGAAGCGGATAGATCATCGTCATCATGCGATGGATGCCATCGTCATAGCATGTGCAAGCCGTAATATCGTGAACTATTTGAATAACGAATCGGCCAGTAAAAATGCAAAAGTGACTCGCTTGGATTTGCAGCGTCTGTTGTGCGACAAGCAAAGGATTGACGATAAGGGAAATTATCGTTGGTTTATTAAAAAGCCATGGCCTACGTTTACTCAAGATGTGTCTGTCGCTTTGCAAAACGTTATAATCAGCTTTAAGCAGAATTTGCGTGTGATTAATAAGACAACCAATTATTATCAGCGCTATGTGGATGGAAAGAAGAAATTCGTACCGCAAGAAAAAGGCGACAACTGGGCGATTCGTAAATCAATGCATACGGAAACGTTTTATGGGGAAGTAAACCTGCGTGATATAAAAACTGTTTCTTTGAAGGAGGCTTTGAAAAATCCAAAAGCTGTAGTGGAAAGGGACTTAAAGAAAAAATTGCAGGAATTGCTTTCGCAGAATCTGAATGAAAAACAGATAATAGCTTACTTTGAAGCCAACAAAGACATCTGGCACGACATAGACTTGAAGAAGATACAGGTTTATTATTTCACGAAAGAGACAACCAAACGATATTTTGCATCTCGTCAATCGCTGGATACAAGCTTTGATGAAAAGAAGATTCGGGAAAAAGTGACAGATACCGGCATTCGAAAGATTTTATTGCGCCATCTGGAAGCCAATGGTAATGATGCGAATTTAGCTTTCTCTCCTGAGGGTATCGAACGTCTGAATGAAAACATGCAGACACTGAATAATGGAAAATACCATCAGCCGATTTACAAAGTACGGGTCTATGAAAAGGCTGATAGATTTGCTGTTGGCCAGACAGGGAACAAAAAGTCTAAATTTGTAGAGGCTGCCAAAGGCACTAATCTCTTTTTTGCAATTTACGAAATGGAGAAGGTGGATAAAGAGACAGGTGAAAAGACAATAAAGAGGATTTATGAGACAATCCCATTGAATGTTGTGATTGAGCGTCAGAAACGTGGCTTGTCTTCAGTTCCAGAGGACAAAGATGGTAATCCATTAAAGTTTGTGCTTTCTCCTAATGATTTGGTATATGTTCCGACACGAGAAGAAATAGAAAGTGGCCATATCATTTATCCATTGGATCGGATGAGGATTTATAAGATGGTTAGTTGTACAGGGAATAGATTATATTTAATACCCCACATGATAGCTAGTATGATTGTGGATAAAGTAGAATATACTAAATTAAATAAAGTTGAGTTTTCTGATGATAATCGATCTATAAAAGAAATATGTATTCCTATAAAAGTAGATAGATTAGGAAATCTAATGCATTTATTATGATAAAGAAAACGCTTTATTTTGGAAATCCTGCGTATTTGTCTTTACGCAATGCGCAACTTGTGATAAAGTTGCCGGAAGTGGAGAATAGTGCTTCACTTCCGGAGAGGATGAAGCTGCAGTCAGAAGTGACGAAGCCTATTGAAGATTTAGGAGTCGTGGTGTTGGATAACAAGCAGATAACAATAACATCTGGAGTGATAGAGGCTTTGTTAGGAAATAATTGTGCACTTATTGCATGTGACAGTAAAAGCATGCCTGTCGGATTGATGCTTCCACTCTATGGTAATACGACACAAAATGAGCGTTTTCGTAAACAGTTGGACGCATCATTGCCTTTAAGAAAACAACTATGGCAACAGACAGTCCAAGCAAAGATTCGCAATCAGGCGGCCGTGTTGTCTGCATGCACGAATGGGGAGACCAAATGTATGATAGCATGGGCCGGCGATGTACGTAGTGGTGATCCGGATAATCTGGAAGCACGTGCTGCCGCCTATTATTGGAAAAATCTGTTTGCTGAGGTCCCGGGCTTTGTCCGGGATCGTGAAGGGATTCCTCCCAACAATTTATTGAACTATGGTTATGCTATATTGCGGGCTGTAGTAGCCCGTAGTTTGGTCATTAGCGGGTTGTTGCCAACATTGGGCATTCATCATCATAATCGTTACAATGCCTATTGCTTAGCTGATGATATTATGGAGCCTTATCGCCCATACGTAGATGAATTGGTCTATGGGCTTTTTAAGCAATATGGAAATGAGGTTGCATTGACTAAAGAAGTAAAATTCTCATTGCTTTCTATACCGACACTTGAAGTGCGTTTAGGAGGCAGGCGCAGTCCTCTTATGGTAGCAGTAGGGCAGTCCACAGCTTCTTTGTATAAGTGCTTTTCTGGTGAACTTCGTCGAATCCTTTATCCTAAGTATTGATGGATCGTTTCAGTGAATATCGGGTTATGTGGATTTTGGTTCTCTTTGATTTACCTACGGAAACAAAGAAGGATAAGAAAGCTTATGCTGAATTTCGTAAAAATTTGCAGCGTGATGGTTTTACGATGTTTCAGTTTTCTATTTATGTACGCCATTGTGCGACTAGTGAAAATGCGGCTGTGCATATAAAAAGGGTGAAATCCTTTTTACCGGAATTTGGCCAAGTCGGTATAATGTGCATCACGGATAAGCAATTTGCTCAAATAGAATTATTCTATGGGAAAAAGCCTCAAGGGGTAAAAACTCCTGGGCAGCAATTAGAACTCTTTTGAAATAATAAATCCCGTTCTGAAGAGCGGGATTTATTTATGGAAACAACCATTTTTTTATTTCTGAACTTATTTCTAATCTATTGATATTAAGAGAATAATATAGATTATGTTGTTTCTTATAGCTCAAAGATACTAATTTGAAAGCAAATCACAACTGACCACGAACATTTCCTTCTAAAATTGAAGTTGTTTCTTATAGCTCAAAGATACTAATTTGAAAGCAAATCACAACGTCCCCTATGTTGTATAATTGTCTGTAAAAGTTGTTTCTTATAGCTCAAAGATACTAATTTGAAAGCAAATCACAACTAAAGAGAAGCTCGGCCAGGCCGTACAATGTTGTTTCTTATAGCTCAAAGATACTAATTTGAAAGCAAATCACAACGAACTTCGGTTCGGATGCCGAAGGCAGTCGTTGTTTCTTATAGCTCAAAGATACTAATTTGAAAGCAAATCACAACTTGGGTCGGACGCATACCCGTCGAGTGATTGTTGTTTCTTATAGCTCAAAGATACTAATTTGAAAGCAAATCACAACAAAGATGTCGAAGTAGGCAAGTACGGGTACGTTGTTTCTTATAGCTCAAAGATACTAATTTGAAAGCAAATCACAACATAAAGTTACCCACATTAGGTATCTTAAAGTTGTTTCTTATAGCTCAAAGATACTAATTTGAAAGCAAATCACAACACGTGCCTTCAGGATGCCCCCGTTCACATCGTTGTTTCTTATAGCTCAAAGATACTAATTTGAAAGCAAATCACAACTACCGGGCCAGCTCCCAGACCGCATACTTGTTGTTTCTTATAGCTCAAAGATACTAATTTGAAAGCAAATCACAACTGGTGTCCGCAACCGTCTTTTCAAATGCGAGTTGTTTCTTATAGCTCAAAGATACTAATTTGAAAGCAAATCACAATGCACCAGTCCGAGGCGTTTCATTTCGTAAATTATTTCTTAAAGCCCAAAGATATTAATCCCAAATCGGTCATTAGAAAATCGGGCTTTCATTTTGTGTGAAATACGTCATAATTATGGCAATAATTAAGGTGTTCAATGTAAATTTGGGCCATAATAAAGGTTATTGTCTTACATTTTACTCGCAAAAATTTCTAATGACCGATTTGGGTTAATATAAAAGCTAATCTCTTCTTTCTTATCGTAGAATAAGACTAGGAATTAGCAATAAAAAGTAAAAGAGTGGCTGCGGGATGGGTTTCGGGAGTGTCGGAAATGAAAAAAAATCCCCGTAACATTTCCGTTACGAGGATTTTCTTATGTATGTTGAGATAGTCTCTAAATTACTTGTTCAGAGCCAGGGCTACGTTTACGGCGCAAGCCACTGTACATCCGACCATCGGGTTGTTGCCGATACCCAGGAAGCCCATCATTTCTACGTGGGCGGGAACGGACGACGAACCTGCGAACTGAGCATCTGAGTGCATGCGGCCGAGTGTATCGGTCATACCGTAAGAAGCAGGACCTGCGGCCATGTTGTCCGGGTGGAGTGTACGTCCTGTTCCACCTCCGGATGCTACTGAGAAGTAGGGTTTGCCAGCGAGCACACGCTCTTTCTTATAAGTGCCGGCAACCGGGTGCTGGAAGCGGGTCGGGTTGGTCGAGTTACCTGTGATGGAGACGTCTACGTTTTCCTTCCACATGATGGCTACGCCTTCACGCACGTCGTCAGCTCCGTAGCATTTCACCTTGGCGCGCGGACCGTCAGAGTAAGCGATTTCATTCACCACTTTCAGTTCGCCCGTATAGTAATCAAACTGAGTCTGCACATAGGTGAAGCCGTTGATGCGGGAGATAATCATGGCAGCGTCTTTGCCCAGACCGTTCAGGATGCAGCGCAGCGGGTTCTTACGAACTTTGTTGGCCATCTCGGCAATCTTGATAGCACCTTCTGCGGCAGCAAACGACTCGTGGCCGGCGAGGAAAGCGAAGCATTGAGTTTCTTCGCGGAGGAGGCGGGCAGCCAGGTTTCCGTGTCCGAGGCCCACTTTGCGGTCGTCAGCGACAGACCCCGGGATGCAGAATGCCTGCAAGCCGATGCCGATAGCTTCAGCTGCGTCGGCAGCATTTTTGCAGCCTTTCTTCAGTGCGATGGCGCAACCTACCACGTAAGCCCATTTTGCATTTTCGAAGCAGATGCCTTGCGTCTCCTGGCAAGTCAAGTAGGGATCAAGGCCTGCTGCGTCACAGATTGCGTTAGCTTCTTCGATGTCTTTGATGCCGTTTTCGTTCAGAGCAGCCAAAATTTGCTTCATACGGCGATCCTGGCTTTCAAATTGTACTGGTCTAATCATAATCTGTGTCCTCCTTATTCTTTACGTGGGTCAATATATTTAACTGCGCCTTGTTCAGGTTTGAAGCGTCCGTAAGTGCCAGTGACAGCTTTCAGGGCTTCGTTGGCATCAACGCCTTTCTTCACTTGTTCCATGAATTTGCCCATGTGGACGAATTCGTAACCGATCACTTGGTCGTCTTTGTCGAGGGCCATGCGGGTGATGTAGCCTTCGGTCAGTTCGAGATAACGGGTTCCTTTGGCTTTTGTGCCATAGAGCGTACCGGTCTGGCTGCGCAGGCCTTTGCCCAAGTCTTCCAAGCCGGCTCCGATCATCAAGCCGCCTTCTGAGAAAGCTGACTGAGTGCGTCCGTAGACGATTTGGAGGAACAACTCACGCATAGCTGTATTGATTGCGTCGCATACGAGGTCGGTGTTCAATGCTTCGAGGATGGTTTTTCCCGGAAGGATTTCAGATGCCATGGCTGCAGAGTGAGTCATGCCTGAGCAACCGATGGTTTCTACCAAGCACTCTTCGATGACACCGTTCTTGACGTTCAGAGTCAATTTGCAAGCACCTTGTTGGGGAGCACACCAACCCACACCGTGTGTCAATCCGGAAATGTCAACGATTTCTTTAGCTTTTACCCATTTTCCTTCTTCAGGAATAGGAGCCGGTCCGTGGTTGGGACCTTTCTTAACAACACACATGTGTTCTACTTCCTGTGAATAAGTCATATCAATTACGTTTTATAGTATGAAAATAATATGTAACCACTGTTTGGATGCCGAAAGGCTTGCATGCCTTTCATTTTCGTGCGCAAAATTACGGTTTATATTCATTTTCTGCAATAAAGAGCTTCCTTGTTTTACGATTTTTATTATATGGAGAGAGGCTGTGTCCTTGCTTTTGCCGGCTTTATGCCGGGGGGCTTGTGGATTCTTGGGAAGAAATGTGTCTGGATTGGAGCAAACCTGCTATATTTGCGCCCCTGACAAATTATTTACGACATGTTGCAATTTCTGAAGAACTGGACTCTTCCGGTGGCTATGCTGCTCGGAGTCTTGAGCTATTTCTTTTTCGCCCGGGTCAGTTTCGTGGCACCCTTGAAGCCGTTTGTGTTTACGGCGGCCAATGTGTTGACGCCCACTCTCATTTTTGCGCAGTTGCTTTTGACCTTCTGCAAGATAGATGTCCGTGACCTGCGTCCGGTGAAGTGGCACTTGTGGTTGTTGCTTTTCCAGCTGTTTTCCTGTGTGGCGGTTGCTTTGCTTCTGCTTTTCTGTCCGATGGATGACGTCTATCACAGTGTGTTTGAAGGTGTCATGGTGTGCCTGATATGCCCCACGGCCACGGCTGCTGCCGTCATCACGGGCAAGTTGGGCGGGAATGCCGCTTCCCTCACGGCCTATACCCTGGAATCCAATCTGCTGGCAGCCATTGTCGTGCCGTTGCTTTTCCCTCTGGTCGAGCCTCATGCCGACCTCGCTTTCGTCAGTGCATTCTTTAAGATATTGAGCAAAGTCTTTCCTCTCTTGCTCTGTCCGTTTATTCTGGCCGTCCTGTTGCGCTGGCTGTTGCCTGCTGTCCACCATTGGCTGGCCACGTTCAGCAATGCGGCGTTCTACATCTGGGGCATATCGCTGGCCATCGTGTGCGGACAGACCGTGCGTTCGCTCGTCAACAGCGATGCGCCGGCCTACGTGCAGTGGATGGTGGCGCTGGCTGCGCTGGCGGCTTGCTGCCTTCAGTTTTTCTTGGGCAAAAGCATCGGGACGCGCTATGGGGAACGCATCAGTGCCGGACAGGCTCTCGGCCAGAAGAACACGGTGCTTGCCATCTGGATGGCCTACACTTACCTGAACCCGCTGTCGTCTGTCGCCCCGGGGGCTTACGTGTTGTGGCAGAACACCATCAACTCCTGGCAACTGTGGAAGAAGCAGCGGCGCGAGGCCGTCGCCCCGTCTCGTTCGCCGAAAACCTGAGGCTTCCTGTCGGAATCGAACGAAGAAAGAGACACGAATGCACGGGAGAAACTATCCCGACCGTGCTTTCGTGTCTCTTTGTTTATCAGCTGTATGGCGGATGTGCGTCAACGGGCGGCGTAGAATGTCGCTCCCATGATGGCGTCGCGTGCGGTGCTCACACCTTGTGCGTCGGGAGTGACGTTGATGTATTGGCCGTTTTGCATGTTGAGGTCCACAGTGCCGTCCTTGCAGAGTTTCATGATTTCATAGCTTTTCCCGTTGCATACCACGTTCCATGTCTGCGTGCCGTTGTCGAAGCGAAGTTCCATGGCGGTGTCTTCTCCTTCCTTGGCGATGGTGTATCCTTCTTCAGTCGTTGTCACCAGGTACTTCCCGTTTTCGCCTTCGACTTCCTCGACAGTGCCGGCAGCCACCGGATTGCTTCCGCTCCAGAACTCGATGGAGTTGAGCACGAAGGTATCAGCCAGCATGGACACTTCATAGACCGGGACAATCCACAGGCCGACAAAGATAAGTTCGTTCAGAAACTTGCTGCCTGTGGCCTGTTCGTTCCACGAGCGCACTTTGTTGAACAAGGCGTATGAACCGATGCATGAAGTAAGCGTGAGCCCGGAGAGGGCACAGCAGATGATGGATGTTTTGATAGCTTTCATAATCGTTGCATTTATTTAGGTTGTATAAAAGTGTTGGGGTAAAAGTATGGATTTCTTTTGAAAAAAAGAATTTTTAAGTGCAAAAAATTTCTTTCTTTTTTCCACCGGACGGGAAAATGACTGGACAAAGAGAGGGTATCCCTATGCCCGGGCTGAGGACCTTCTGCTGCGTCCGACAGCGGAAAGGAGGGTAGCCGACCACGGAAAGGAAGGGAAGCAGACGCCGAAAGGAGGGTAGCCAGATGCCGGATGAAGGCCGAGGCAATGCGATGTTTTTCAGTGGCTTATCGAAAAACTTCCGGAGCGCTCCGGAGTGAACGTGCGGTTTGTAAAATTGTTTACATCGTCTTCGTCTGTGCTCTGTGTGTCGCGTTGCCGGAGGCTTGCGGGCTGGGAGAGGTGTGCCGTCGTTTGACACTTTGTCATCCGTAGGCGGGTGGCTATTTGGAGTCCTCCTTGAAATCTTTTACGTTTTTCTTTGTTTAATGCAATCTTTTCCTATACATTTGCTGAAAGTAAATTCTTAAATCCAGGATATGATGAAAGAAATCGATTGGGCGAATCTGTCGTTCGGCTATATGCGGACAGACTACAACGTGCGTTGTACGTATCGCGATGGAAAATGGGGTGAGATAGAAATTAGTTCGGAAGAAACGATTAACCTGCACATGGCAGCGACGTCGCTTCACTACGGCCAGGAGGCTTTTGAAGGCTTGAAGGCCTATCGGTGCAAGGACGGGAAAATCCGCATCTTCCGCATGGAAGCCAATGCAGAACGTCTGCAGAGCACTTGCCGCGGCATTCTGATGCCGGAACTCCCGACGGAGCTGTTCTGTGAGATGGTGAAGAAAGTGGTGAAGCTGAACGAACGCTTCATCCCGCCTTATGAGAGCGGCGCGTCGCTGTATATCCGCCCGTTGCTCATCGGCACGAGCGCGCAAGTCGGCGTGCATCCTGCCAGCGAATACCTCTTCCTCATCTTCGTGACCCCTGTGGGCCCGTATTTCAAGGGTGGTTTTGCTACGAATCCCTATGTGATTATCCGTGAGTTTGACCGTGCGGCTCCGCTTGGCACCGGCACGTTCAAGGTGGGCGGTAACTATGCAGCCAGTCTGCGTGCGAACAAGATGGCACATGACCTGGGCTATTCCTGCGAGTTCTATCTGGATGCGAAGGAGAAGAAATATATCGACGAATGTGGCGCGGCCAACTTCTTCGGCATCAAGGACAACACGTATGTCACACCGCTCTCGACGTCCATCCTGCCTTCCATCACCAACCGCAGTCTGATGCAGTTGGCCGAAGACATGGGCCTGAAGGTGGAACGCCGTCCCATCCCGGAGGAGGAACTGGCCACCTTCGAAGAAGCCGGAGCTTGCGGCACGGCTGCCGTCATCAGCCCGATAGAGCGCATCGACGACTTGGAGAACAAGAAGTCGTATGTGATAGCCAAGGATGGCAAGCCCGGACCGATTTCCACGAAGCTCTACCAGCGTTTGCGTGCCATCCAGTATGGTGACGTGGCCGACCCGTATGGCTGGGTGACAGTGCTCGACTGACGCCTTTTCAATGAAGAATGAAGAGTGAGGAATGGAGAATCCCGGTACACGGCACATGCCGCAGGGCAATTCTTCGTTCCTCATTCTTCATTCTTCATTTTTCTTTGTACTTTTGTGGGGCGAAAAATACATAAGACAAAGCTCATGGGGAAAAACAAATTGGAAAAGTTTGCAGATATGCGGGCTTATCCGCACGTGTTTGAATATCCGTATTCTGTGGTCGACAATGTGCCGTTTGAGATGAAAGGGCACTGGGGCCGTGACTTTTTCAAAAATGACAATCCGATTGTCCTGGAGTTGGGATGCGGACGAGGGGAATACACTGTCGGGCTGGCCCGCCGCTATCCGGACAAGAATTTCATCGGAGTGGACATCAAAGGCGCACGCATGTGGACGGGAGCGACCGAGGCATACCGGGAGGGGTTGGCCAATGTGGCCTTCCTGCGCACGAATATCGAAATCATCGAACGCTTTTTTGCTACAGGTGAAGTCAGTGAAATCTGGCTCACGTTTTCCGACCCTCAGATGAAGAAGGCGACCAAGCGCCTGACCTCGACTTATTTCATGGAGCGTTACCGCAAGTTCCTGGTCGATGGAGGCCTGGTGCATGTGAAGACGGACAGCAATTTCATGTTCACCTACACCCGCTATATGCTCGAACACAATCATCTCCCTGTCGAATTCCTGACGGACGACCTCTATCACTCCGGCCTGGTGGACGACATCCTGGGCATCCGCACTTACTACGAGCAGCAGTGGCTCGACCGCGGGCTCACCATCAAGTATGTGAAGTTCCGCCTGCCGCAGGACGGTGCGTTGCAGGAGCCTGACATCGAAATCGAGCTTGACGACTATCGCAGCTACAACCGCAGCAAGCGCAGCGGCCTTCAGACAAGCAAATGACGTCTGAAAAGAATATAGGAGATTTTATCGAAACACTAAAACTGAAAATATGACTATTTATCCGAAATTGATATTGGATGCACTTGCCACTGTGCGCTATCCGGGCACGGGCAAGAACATCGTGGAAGCGGGTATGGTGGAAGACAATATCCGCATTGATGGAAACAAGGTGTCCTTCTCGCTCATCTTTGAGAAGCCGACAGACCCCTTTATGAAATCGGTCATCAAGGCGGCCGAGACTGCGATTCTGACCTATGTGGGGCCTGAAGTGGACATCGCGGGCAACATATCGGTGAAGACCATCCAGCAGGCCCGCCCCGAGGTGGGCAAGCTGTTGCCTCAGGTGAAAAACGTCATAGCCATTTCCTCCGGCAAGGGAGGTGTGGGCAAGTCCACGGTGGCGGCCAATCTGGCTGTCGCATTGGCCAAGTTGGGCTATAAGGTCGGATTGCTTGACGCCGACATCTTCGGTCCTTCGATGCCCAAGATGTTTCATGTGGAGGATGCCCGCCCTTATGCAGAGAGCATTGACGGGCGCGACCTGATTGTCCCCATAGAAAAGTATGGTGTGAAGCTGTTGTCAATCGGTTTCTTTGTCAATCCCGAACAGGCCACACTGTGGCGTGGAGGCATGGCCAGCAATGCCCTGAAGCAGTTGATTGGCGATGCGGCATGGGGCGAGCTTGACTATTTTCTCATAGACTTGCCTCCCGGCACGAGCGACATCCATCTGACGGTGGTGCAGACGCTGGCCGTGACTGGCGCTGTCGTGGTGAGTACGCCGCAAGAGGTGGCTCTGGCTGATGCCCGCAAGGGAATCAACATGTTCACGAACGACAAGGTCAATGTCCCCATCCTGGGATTGGTGGAGAACATGGCGTGGTTCACTCCGGCCGAACTTCCTCAAAACCGGTATTACATCTTTGGGCGGGAAGGAGCCAAGCGATTGGCCGAAGAGATGCATGTCGCCTTGTTGGGGCAGATTCCCATCGTGCAGAGTATTTGCGAGGGCGGCGATGAAGGCAAGCCGGTAGCCCTGGACGAAGACTGCATCACCGGACAGGCTTTCTTGCATCTGGCAGAAGAAGTGGTCCGTCAGACAGAAAAGCGCAACGCCGAGCAACCTCCTACACACATCGTGGAGACGCATAAATAAAGGTTTGTGGCCGAAAGAGCCGACCGTTAAGTTGTCGCCGTTATGATTCCGGTCTCTGTTGACGTGGAAGATAACGGCGGCATTTTTTACACTCTGAGGGTGTGTTAATCATCCTAAAGTCAAAACTGCTTCTAGTTAAAACTATCCAAACTTAATGTTGTAGATGTAACATAAATCAAACAAATGTATACATTTGCACCGCGGAAACTTTTCCCTTTGGATAAGTTTTAAAGAAAGACAATAATATAATTTTAAATAGGTAAAATGAATATGAAGTTAAAACAGAAGTACACTTATTCAAGTGCTGGTGTTCTATGTATTGGAGCGCTTTTGTTGTTTAATGCTTGCGGTGGCAACAAAGGAATGTCCATGGGTGACAATGAATTTGCTGTCGAGTCAGTAGCTTCGACTTCAAGTCAGCAGACAACGCAGTATCCTGCGACCATCAAGGGCGTGCAGGATATTGAAATCCGTCCGCAGGTTTCAGGATTTATCGTAAAACTATGTGTGGATGAAGGTGCGACTGTCCGCAAGGGGCAAGCGCTGTTCCAGATTGATCCCACTCAATATGCGGCTGCTGAGAAGCAGGCGCGGGCCAATGTGGCATCCGCGGAAGCTGCATTGCATACACAAGAACTGACTACTCAAAACAAGAAAATGCTGTATGACAAGAGCGTCATCAGCCAATATGACTACCAGACAGCGGTGAACGACCTGGAAACGGCCAAAGCCAATCTGGCTCAGGCCAAGGCCAGCCTGGTGGCTGCTCAGCAGAACTTGGGTTTCTGCACGGTGACCAGTCCGTCAGACGGAGTCGTGGGAACATTCCCTTATCGTGTAGGTAGCTTGGTGAGTGCATCTATTACAGAGCCGCTGACCACAGTGTCTGAGATTGGTGACATGTATGTCTATTTCTCCATGACTGAAAAGCAACTGCTTTCCATGACGAAGGCCGGAGGCACGCTGAAGGAGCAACTGGAGAAAATGCCGGCTGTGAAACTTCAGTTAGCAGATGGAACGATGTATGACCAGGAAGGCCGCATTGACGCCGTGAGCGGTGTGATTGACCAGACGACGGGTTCTGTAAGCATGCGTGCTTTGTTCCCCAACACGAATCGCGTGCTGCGTAGTGGCGGTTCGGGAAACATCATCTTCCCCTTCACGATGGACAACGTCTTTGTCATCCCGCAAAGTGCAACGCAGGAGATACAGGACAAGAAGTTCGTCTATGTGCTTCAACCGGACAGTACGTTGAAACATACGGAAATCCAAATCTACAACCTGAATGACGGCAAGAACTACATTGTCACGAATGGTCTGAAGAACGGTGATAAGATTGTCGTGGAAGGTATCCAGAACTTGCATGATGGACAGAAGATTACTCCCATTACCCAGCAACAGAAAGAAGCCAAATATCAACAGGCTCTGAAGGACCAACGCGAAGGAAACTTGGCAACAGCATTTAATTAAAAAAGCTATTATTCGACTATGAGGCTAGATAAATTTATTAATCGTCCGGTATTATCAACGGTTATCTCCATCTTGTTGGTAATTCTGGGTTTTATTGGTTTGGCGACTTTGCCTATCACCCAATATCCGGACATTGCACCACCTACCGTTTCTGTTAGTGCCACTTATACGGGTGCCAATGCACAGGCTGTATTGAACTCTGTCGTTTCTCCGTTGGAAGACCAGATAAACGGTGTGGAAAACATGATGTACATGCAGTCTACGGCGACCAACAACGGATCTGCACGTATCACTGTTTATTTTAATCAGGGAACAGACCCGGATATGGCTCAGGTCAATGTCCAGAACCGTGTGACCCAGGCACAAGGTTTGTTGCCGGCTGAGGTAACTCAGGTGGGTGTGACGACACAGAAGCGTCAGACTTCTATGTTGATGGTGTTCTCCATCTATGACAAGGAGGACAGATACAACATTGAGTTCTTGGAAAACTATGCTAGTATTAACTTGATTCCGGAAATCAAGCGTGTGAATGGTGTCGGCGATGCGTTTGCATTGAGTGCTGACTATTCTATGCGTGTGTGGTTGAAGCCGGATGTGATGGCACAATATAATTTGGTGCCTTCCGACATCTCAGCAGCATTGGCAGAGCAGAACATCGAAGCTGCCCCAGGTCAGTTTGGTGAGCGTGGAAAGCAGTCGTTCCAATACACGATTCGTTATAAGGGACGTCTTTCCAGCACGACTGAGTTTGAAGACATCGTGATTAAGGCTCTTCCTGATGGTGAAATCCTTCACTTGGGCGATGTGGCCGACTTGGAACTGGGCCGTTTGAGCTACGGCTTTAACAACATGGTAAACGGGCACAAAGCTGTGTCGTGTATCGTGTACCAGATGGCAGGAACGAATGCGACCGAGACCATTCAGAACCTGGAGCAAGTGCTTGCCGAGTATGAAAAGAACCTTCCCGATGGCTTGGGCATCAACATCGCACAGAGTGCCAATGACTTCTTGTTCGCTTCAATTCATGAAGTTGTCAAGACGTTGATTGAGGCCTTTATCCTGGTGTTCATCGTGGTGTATATTTTCTTGCAGGATATGCGTTCGACGTTGATTCCTGCCATTGCCATCCCGGTAGCCTTGATTGCCACCTTCTTTGCCTTGAAGATTATCGGCTTCAGCTTGAACTTGCTGACTCTCTCGGCCATGGTGCTTGCCATCGCGATTGTGGTCGACGATGCGATAGTCGTCGTCGAGGGCGTCCATGCGAAGTTGGACCAAGGCTATAAGTCTTCCCGTCTTGCCTCCATCGACGCCATGAGTGAATTGGGTGGTGCTATCGTGTCCATCACGTTGGTGATGATGTCCGTGTTTATCCCTGTGAGCTTCATGGGCGGTACGGCCGGTACGTTCTATCAGCAGTTTGGTATCACTATGGCATTGGCCATCGGTTTCTCGGCTATCAACGCCTTGACTTTGTCTCCGGCATTGTGTGCCCTGTTCCTGAAGCCTCACAATTCTCACGAGACATTGAAAGAGCGTATGGGCACGGCCTACAAGGAGTCTCGCAAGATTATGGTAGCCCGTTATACGGACGCCATAGGCAAGTGGCTGAATCCGAAGTTTGTTATCCTCTTCACGATTATAGCCATCTTGGGTATGATTTTCGGTCTGTTCAGTTTCAGTGAACATCCGGTGATTTGCATTCTCCTTATTATAATAAGCATATTGGCCTTTGCCGGAATGACGACGGACAAGTTCAAAGGCTCATTCAACAGGTCGTATAACTCTATATTGACGAAATATAGAAAAGGCGTGGTCTTCTTCATTCATAAAAGAGGATTATCCTTTGGAATAGTTGCAGCCATTGTTGCTTTGCTTGTTCTCTTTATGAACATCACTCCGACGGGTATGGTGCCGAATGAAGATACGGGTACGATCATGGGTGCTGTGACATTGCCGCCGGGCACATCTCAAGAACGGGCCCAGGAAGTGCTCAATAAGGTCGACAGCTTGATTGGTGCAGACCCGGCCGTGCAGTCACGTACGGTGATTTCCGGTTTCAGCTTCATCGGTAGCGGACAAGGTCCTTCTTATGGTTCAATCATCATCAAGCTGAAAGACTGGGAAGAACGTTCGATGCAGCAGAGTTCGGACATTGTCGTGGCTTCGTTGTTCATGCGTTCTCAGAAACTGTTTAAGGATGCACAGGTGTTGTTCTTCGCACCTCCTATGATTCCGGGTTACTCCATTTCAACCGATATTGAGTTGAACATGCAGGATAAGACCGGTGGTAGTCTGGATCACTTCTTCTCTGTCGTCAATTCTTATATGGCCGCATTGGAAGAACGTCCGGAAATCAACTCGGCTTCTACGAACTTCAACCCGAGCTTCCCGCAGTATCAGATGGATATTGATGTTGCAGCATGTAAGCGTGCCGGTATCAGTCCGAGCGACATCTTGTCGACGATGCAGGGCTACTTCGGTGGTATCTATGCGTCAAACTTCAACAGCTTCGGTAAGATGTACCGTGTCATGATTCAGGCAGAACCGAATGCGACGAAAAACATGGAGTCGCTCAATAGCATCAAGGTGCGCAGCTCAAGCGGTGAGATGGCTCCCATCACGCAGTTTGTGACGATGAAGAAGATTTACGGTCCTGATGTCATCAGCCGTTTCAACTTGTACACAGCTATTCAGGTGATGGTTTCTCCGGCTGCCGGTTATACATCAGGCCAGGCACTTCAGGCCATCGAGGAAGTCGCAAGACAGAATCTGCCGGCCGGATTCGGTTACGAATTGGGTGGTATGGCACGTGAAGAGGCACAGACGACAAACACGACAGCACTTATCTTCCTGTTATGTCTTGTCTTCGTCTACCTGTTGCTGAGTGCTCAGTATGAAAGCTATTTGCTGCCGTTGGCCGTATTGCTTTCCATTCCTTGTGGTTTGTTGGGTAGCTTCTTGTTTGTAAACGGATTTGCCGCATTGGGTAGCATCCCGTCGCTGACCATGATATTGGGAACCATGTCTAACGACATCTACATGCAGATTGCCTTGATTATGTTGATGGGTCTGTTGGCCAAGAATGCCATCTTGATTGTTGAGTTTGCCCTCGACCGTCGTAAGCAGGGTATGAGCATCTCGTGGGCCGCAGTGCTTGGAGCTTCAGCCCGTCTGCGTCCTATCTTGATGACTTCTTTGGCCATGATTATCGGTTTGCTCCCGTTGATGTTTGCCTTTGGCGTAGGTGCTCATGGTAACCGTACGCTGGGTGCTTCTGCCATCGGTGGTATGTTGATAGGTATGATTTGCCAGATATTCATCGTGCCGACATTGTTCGTAGCCTTCCAGTGGCTGCAAGAGAAATTCAAGCCAATCGAATGGACTGATATGGACGGCAGTGAGGTAGAACCGGATATTGAACAATACACTACAAACAAAGTCGAAAAATGAAGAAACAGATAATATTGATGATGTGTGCAGCTGCTTTGTTTAGCAGCTGCGGCATCTACAACTCATACAAGCGTCCGAATGACATTACCGTGGAGGGGCTCTATCGTGACACTGTCGCCGTAAACGACACCTTGGTAAGCGACACGACCAACATGGGAAATGTCTCCTGGCGCGAGATGTTCCGTGACCCAAAACTGCAAACTCTGATAGAGCAGGGATTGGCTCACAACACAGATTTGCAGACTGCCATGTTGCAAGTGAAGCAAGCACAGGCATCTTTGATGACGGCACGTTTGTCGTTCTTGCCCTCATTCACCCTCTCTCCGCAAGGAGGCATCACCAAGATGGAGAATACACCTTCTTATCGTACGTGGCAAGCTCCGATCAATGCAAGTTGGGAAGCTGACCTGTTCGGCAATTTGTTGAACACCTCTCGCGGAGCAAAGGCTAGTCTCTTGCAGAGCGAAGCATACGAACAGGCTGTGCGTTCGCAGGTGATTGCCAACATCGCCAACTTGTATTACACGCTTTTGATGCTCGACCGCCAGTTGGAGATTAGCGAGGAGACACAAGTGAAATGGAATCAGACGCTCACGATGATGAAGAGCATGATGGAAGCCGGCATGAGCAACAAGGCTGGAGTGGCACAAACCGAAGCCAGCTGCTATGCCGTGGCTGCAAGCATTGCTGAAATCCGACAGACTATCCGCGAGACGGAAAATTCACTTTCCACGCTCTTGGGCATGACGCCCCAGCACATTGATCGCGGACGTTTGGAAGACCAGGTGATGCCGGAAGAAATCAATGCGGGCGTACCTTTGCAATTGCTCTCCAACCGTCCTGACGTGCGTTCGGCCGAGATGTCGCTTGCCAGTGCCTTCTACTTGACCAACAAGGCCCGTTCGGCATTCTATCCGAATATCTCCGTGACCGGAACATTGGGATGGACCAACGGGACGACTGGTACTATCAATCCTGCGGAAATCATCAAGAACGCCATTGTCTCATTGACGCAACCTATCTTCAACCGCGGTGCATTGATTGCCAATCTGAAGATTACCAAAGCCCAGCAGGAACAGGCTCGTCTGAACTTCCAACAGACCTTGCTGAATGCGGGTGCTGAAGTCAGCAACGCCCTCTATGCTTATCAGACAGTGGGCGAGAAGAGTCAGCAACGCGACATGCAGGTCAAGGCTTTGGAAGATGCCGTTGAGGCCACTGTCGGTCTGATGAGCGTCGGTGAAACGACCTATCTGGATGTCATCACGGCACAGCAGTCGCTTCTGAGCGCCCAACTTACCCAGGTGCAGGATGATTACGATTACCTGCAGTCGGTCATCAATCTTTATCAAGCCTTAGGTGGAGGCCGTAACGGAGAGTGATGACAGCATATAGGATGACCTTTTATAGGTAAAGCCAACATATGGAAGTCCGTTATTGAGCTTTTTATGTTCAATGACGGACTTTTTTGATAGAATTTATCCCCGACAGGGCCATTTATTCGGGCCAAGAGCGGAAAGGAAGGCGCCCGAGCACGGAAAGGAGGGCGCTCCGGGACGGAAAGGAAGGCGTCCGGGGCTACTGTTAAGGGCCGGCACGGGCAGAGCCCATCGCTTGGTTGGCTGGCATCAGGTGGGCAGCCGGAAAAGTTGCCGACAAGGCAGAAAGGTCATCTTGTAAGTCGATTTGGGTTAAAATAGTTGTTAATAAATAGTTTTTTTTATAGCTTTGTGAAACATACTTAAACAGTGAATATTAACCTTTAAAGATAGATATTATGATTAGTCCGTTAGCTTATGTCGATCCTGCGGCAAAGATTGGAAAGAATGTGACCATTCATCCATTTGCCTATATTGATAAGAATGTGGAAATCGGTGACAACTGTGTGATTATGCCATATGTGAGCATCATGGGAGGTTCCCGCATAGGCAATAATAACAAGTTCTATCAAGGTGCGGTGGTAGGCACTCCTCCCCAGGACTTCAAGCATAAGGGTGAGGACACCATCGTCCGTATCGGAGACAACAATGTGATCCGTGAGAATGCCGTCATCATTCGTGCTTCTGCCCCCGAACATGAGACCGTCATCGGCAATGACAACTTCATCATGCAGGCAGTCCGCATTTCTCATGACGCCACAATCGGCAACCGCTGCATCATCGGAAACGCATCGCAGGTGGCAGGGCGTTCCATCGTGGGCAACTGTTCCATTTTAGCCTCTTCCGTCATCATGACCGGTCATATCCGTGTGGGCGAGTGGTCTGTCATCCAAGGAGGTTGCCGTTTCTCCAATGACGTTCCGCCCTATGTCGTGGTGGCACATGAACCGGCCTCGTTCTACAGCATCAACACCAAAGTGTTGCAGCATGCAGGCTTTTCAGAAACCATTATCAAGCACATCGCTCATGCCTACCGCATTATTTATCATGCAAACACATCCATCGATGATGCCATCTACCGTGTGGAGCAACAAATCCCCCAAGGTAAAGAAATCAAGAACATCATCGACTTCATCAAGGAAACGAAAGTGGGTATCATCAAATAAATGCGCATAAGGCATTTCCTGAAGGAAAAATGGAGGTGGGCTTGACTGAGTTTTTGGAGTTCAGGCTCACCTCTTTTGCTTTTTTAACTGTGCGGAAAAAATATATCTTTGTAATCATTACAAATTTTGAAATAATTCTCTATCTTTGCATCATTACTAACTCTAAAAGAAAAGGACAATGGGAAAGTCATTGAAAGGAACACAAACAGAAAAGAATCTGATGATTTCTTTTGCTGGTGAGTCACAAGCACGTATGCGCTACACTTATTTTGCAAGCGCAGCTAAAAAAGAAGGTTTTGAACAAATCGCAGCCATCTTCACCGAGACGGCCGAACAGGAAAAGGAACACGCCAAGCGCATGTTCAAGTGGCTTGAAGGCGGCATGGTGGAAATCACAGCCAGCTATCCGGCAGGTGTCATCGGCACGACTGCTGAGAATCTGAAGGCTGCTGCTGCCGGAGAACATGAGGAATGGTCGCTGGACTATCCGAAATTCGCCGACATCGCTGACGAGGAAGGTTTTCCTGCCATCGCCAAGATGTACCGCAACATCGCCATTGCTGAAAAAGGGCATGAAGAAAGATATTGTGCGCTGCTCGCCAATGTCGAAAATGGAGAAGTGTTCAAGAAAAAAGAGACGGTCATCTGGCAATGCCGCAACTGCGGATTCCTTTTTGAAGGCCCTGAAGCTCCGGAAGTCTGCCCCGCATGTCTCCATCCTCAGGCCTATTTCCAAGTGAAGCCGTCAAACTATTGATGAGAAGAATAAGGGCAGCTTGATTGTCCTTCGTCAAGACAAGGTTGGAAGATTCAGAAACAGAGCTTCTGTTCTTTCAACCTTTTTTCTGTGTACCCCGGAAGACGCAGGAACAGAGCATCCGGCGAACTTCCAATTGTTTTGTGTAATCTAAAAAGAAAGCTTATGTTATTGATATTATTGAATGCAGCGTCGGCTGTCGACTTCGGACAAGTGGCCGAGAAACTGCTTAATTGGGGGATGGAGACAGGCAAGAACATCCTTGCAGCCATCGTCATTTACATCGTCGGTCGTTTCATCATCCGGCAGATTATGAAGCTGGTGTCCAAGATTTTGGTGAAACGTGATTTTGAAGTGAGCGTGCAGACATTTCTCAAGAGCCTGCTTAGCATCCTCCTGAATCTGGTGCTTGCTTTTGCCATCATCAGCAAGCTGGGTGTGGAGACCACCAGCCTGGCCGCCTTGTTGGCATCTGCCGGTGTGGCTATCGGTATGGCCCTCTCGGGCAATCTTTCCAACTTTGCAGGAGGACTGGTGATTCTGGTATTCAAACCATTTAAAGTAGGTGATTTTATAGATACTACGAACAATGAAGTGAGCGGGACGGTGAAAGAAATCCAGATTTTCCATACCATATTGACCACGGTTGACAACCGCTTGATTTACGTGCCTAACGGCACGCTTAGCAGTAATGCGATTGTGAACTACAGCCGTCAGGAAATGCGTCGGGCCGAATGGGTCTTTGGTGTCGAATACGGAATGGATTTCGAGCGTGTGAAAGCGGTCATCGATCGTCTCATCGCTGCCGATAGCCGCATCTTGAAAGAGCCTGCTCCGATGGTCGCCTTGTCATCGCTCTCAGCCAGCAGTGTGGACATAAAAGTGAGGGCCTGGACCAAAGTGGCCGATTATTGGGATGTGTACTTTGATTTCAATAAGGCGGTCTATGAGACCTTCAACAAAGAAGGTATCGGCTTCCCCTTCCCGCAGCTCACCGTGCATCAGGCGAAGGATTGATGTTCGAGTTGTACGATTTTTTGCTGTTAAGAAAGCGGCTGGACTCTGTTACGGAGTTCGGTCGTTTTTTGTTATGTTAGGGTATGTGGCAGGTAAAATGCCATGCACTGCATGTATACCTGAATGGATTTTTATATACCTTTGCGTAACCGTTTTATGGGAATTTCCTATCATGTTAATCTAACATATAACCTTAATTTAATATATAAGACTATGAATGCACATAAAGGTGGGGATGTGCCTTGGTTTGTCAGATGGGGTACGTTTACTATTTTGTATCTAAGTCTTTTACTTAGCCTGTCAGCCTATGGACAAGACAAAGACACCCTTTACTGGAATAGCGGAAGAAACCTTTTGATTTCTTTTCGCTTGCCGCCTTCTCCGGTCGGGCATAAGCCTCAATACATAGACCTGGATAATGACGGTAGGCCGGAAGTGCTTCGGACGGTGACTGCTACGGGGATTCCCGTGCAGTGGATTGACGACGACGGGTCGATGCGTTATGGCGACCTGGAAGGCAGCACACGCAACGGCTGTCTGATGATTGACCGAAACCGGGACGGCGTATATGGCGGTTATGGAGACCTGATTATTGATTGGGTGGACCGTGACGAGGCGGGCAATCCTGCCATGATGGTCGTCGTGGAGAATTGCGAGGAGGATGAGAAGATGAAGAGCCGCGGGCACTACATGTGGTTTATCGACACGGACGATGATGGCGCGATGGGCTATGTTGATTATGCCACGTTCCAGTTGCGTTGCTGGTTGCATGGAGGGCGTTCTGCATTCCTTGCCGACTATCACGGGCAAGCCGCTTTTCTCAAGATTCATGAAAGCCCGGAAAAGATTAATGATTTGCGGCTGAATTGGGAAAATCCTTTTCTTTTTTATGACCCCGATGGGGATGGCCTGAGCGAAGTGGCCTTTCGCCTGCTCGACACACCGAAGCATGTGGTGGCTGACGGGCAGCGCAATGCTTGTTTGAAAGGACGTATCGACTGGGTGTCCATGTCGTGGGATATGGACAACGATAATGCGCCCGGCAACGAGTTTGATTTGGACATGACACTTCATTTCCGTGGTCCGGGCTTTGATTATACTGACCAACGTCACACAAACAGCAACTTGCGCGGATTGCCTGCGGCTGATTCCTTGTTCATGGACGCGCGCTGGCGGCAGTTGACAGAGTTGCTCTATCCCGGCCATGATGCGGCCTGGAATCTTATATTCCATCGTGGCGAATGGAAGGAAGCCTGGTTTACGTATGACGAGGATGACGACTGTGAACGTTGGGAGAGGGTGGAGATGTATCAGCCGCTCGATGCATTCAAGGTCGGTCCCTGGAAAGGCGGGGTGGACAATAACGCACAGTCAGACCCTGCAGGCGACCGGGGTGAATGGGACAAAGATTTCTCCGGCTGCGGGCAGCTCTATGTCGCCCCTTTTGACGGGCGCATCCATCTCTTCGGGGCCGAAGAGGGCGTGTGGCGGGTCGACCAGTTGACGACGTTCTATCAGGGGATGGGCCTTCTTTATGATGGTTACGGGCCGGAACGTGTGCGCCGCGAGCCGACGTCCTTTCCCACGGTGCATTATGCGGATACAGATGCAAACGGATTTTTTGACCTCATAGAGTATGACCTCGATGGCGACACGGTCTATGAGGAGAGGGTGTCACTGTTCGAACTGGGCTTGTCTGACACGACACGGGTGATTTCCACTGCAAACATGGAGACATATGCGGATTTCCACCGCTTGCAAGAGCGCGTGGCTGAAGGACAGTGGCGTCATGCCATGACCGTCATGTCCGTGGCCGGACAGTATGCCTTGCCTACGTCCTGGTATGCCCCGATGATGCATCCGCGGTCGATTCGCGAGCGTTATAACTACGGTTATTGGCTGGCATTCTATCTCTTCAAGGACCTGGAGTACCATTTCCGCCAGCATGGAGCACCGTCCGAAAGGCTTCTTGCCTTGCGGCGGGCCTACTATAGCCGTGACTGGAGCGAGTTCCTCCCATAGGGAAAAGGCCGCGCCCTACGGCGCATGACGGAGCGTCATGATACTCTTTGCTCTGTCGGGAACGTATGCCGGGCGGAATTCCCTGCCGTTACCGATAGCTTTCATCCCGTGGATGCTGAATGATGAGACTATTTAACCATAATATATGATATGTATACCAATATGAAAAAACACGTATTCTTCACATGCCTTCTCGGCACGATAGCCTTGGTTTCTCCAGCCTTTGGGCAGGAAACTGTCGCCGACGTGCCGAGGCCGTGCTGTCCCGGTGCGCTTACCGATTTACAGCCGGTGTCTATCAATCCCGGCGAATCTGTATTAGCGACATTTCTGGAAGAGAAGCTCTATCCGCCCGAGATGTGGACCATCCATGACGGCACGGCGCAGGGCCTGACCATGCAAAAAGATTACCGCATGTTCCATGGTGCCATGTTCCAATGGTTGCGCCGTCCGGCAAATGGTGTTCCGGGGTTCTGCATGGAGCGCGATTTTGATGTCGACCTTCGTGGGTTTGACAATCTTATCGTGGCAGCTGTGATTCCGGACGGAGCTCGCCTGACGGTCACGGCGGCGACGGACAAGGGCCTGCTGGAACGGGTCTTTGAGAAACAGCCAGACAATCGCAGGGAATATCTGATTCCGCTGGATGGGGCAACGCGCCTCAAACATTTGACACTGGCTGTCAGTTCGGATGCAGACGGTATGCAGTCGGGAGCCGTGCTTTGGCTCATGCTGCAGAACGAGAAAAAGCTGGCAGACTATCTTTCTTCGCTTGTCCCTTATGGCAAGCAATGGGAAGGCCATCTGAAGGGGGCTGACTACGAGCCAAGTTTCACACCGACCTATGGCATTGTGTTCGCTCCTGAGGAATTGGAAGAGATACGTCGGCGTCATCAGTCCATCGTGGAGGCTGATGGGACTTCGCCTTACGTGGAAGCAGCCCGGGAGATGATGGCTGTCGACCCGGAAGACATCATTAAGGTCTCGCCTGGGGACAACATCCGTTTCGCACGCGACCGTGACCTGGCACATCCCAACCTGAAGCCGTCTGACCTCGCTGTGGCCGGCATCCTGCTGCGTGACAAGGATATGCTGCGTATGGCTGCCCGATATGCGATGACACTCGCCGTGACTCCTTATTGGGATGAGGGCTTCATGGCCCATTTCCCCGGAAGCCCGTGGATGCATGCGGCTTTCAAGGAGAGCTGGGTGGCGCATGAACTGGGCATCACGCTGGATTTGGCCGGTGAGATGTTTACGGATGAAGGCCGTGAGTTCATCTTGAAACGGTTGGCAACAGATGCTATCGGGCATATAAACTATGTTACTTGGCGTTCTGAATATATCCACCGGATGAATCAGATGACGGTGTTTTCGCATGGACGCATCTTGGCTTATGCCATTCTTGAAAAGTCCATGCCTCGCGTAAAGCCCTACTTGGACCTGGCTTACCAGGATTTGTATAACAACTTGCAAATCGCCATCCGTCCTGACGGTAGTGACGTGGAAGGGCCTGGTTATATGACTTATACGGTGGCGGAGGCAGGGTTGGCACTTCACTATTATGCCCGTGCCCGCGGGAAGTCGTTGGCGGAAGTGACGCCTCCCAACCTGCTGCGGACGGCGGACTTTGCAGAAGCGATAAGTTCGACCGATGGGGACAATGATGTCATTTCCGTGTGTGATGCTACGCCGCAAATCGAACGTGTCGATGCCTTGTCCTTCTTGGCGGCCATTACGCCCGGCAGCCGCTGGGCAGATATGCACCGTAAGGCATGGGCCCGCCGGCTTTCGGGTGGACGCACGTTGGTGGACAAGCAACCTTTGGGCATTCTGTCACTGGTCGTTCCTGCACCTGAAAATGCTGCCAGCCCGGCTGTCAAACCATTTGTCTATTTGCCGGAAATGGGCATTATGGCTTCGACTCGCAAGGTGGGCACCGAATGGAGCAAATTATTCATACAAGGCAATCGCGCCAAAGCCGGTCACACGCATGAAGACAAAGGAAGCTTTGTGCTGGAGTTTGCCGGAGAGACTTTTGCGGGTGATTTCGGTACGGCCATGTATGGTGATGCCATGACTTTTGCCGTGAAACAATGCCAGTGGCATAACATGTTGATACCTGTCGTGGACACGATGGACAGACCGGCTCCTGACAATCCTGTTTTGACCGATGTAAAGCCGGAAGGCGAAGGCGATGCGACTCGTTTTGAGGCAACGATTGATGTGACTCCGGCTTGGGGTGCATATTTTTCCAAGAATTGTCGCACATGGACATCTCCGACACCCGACGAGCTGACAGTGACGGATGAATATGAGCTGGCCAAAGGTAAAGGGGTGGAGTTTCGTTGGCATACGATGCTTCCGGTGCGTCGTGAAGGACGAAAAGTTGTCATCGAGGGTGAGAAAGGATGCGTCGAGATTCAGATTCCGAAGGGAGCCTCTTGTCGCATTGAACCCAGCAAGTGGTGGACTGGACGGCAAGTGAACCGGATTGTCTTTACCAAAATGGGGCGTAAAGGAACGTTGGAAACAAAAGTACACCTTAAATTAAAAGAGCAATGAGAAAGATTCTTATTTCGATTTTGTTGGCAGGCTTTTCGTTGATTGGGTGGGGGCAAAGTCCTACCGGATATACAGAAGAAGCCGCACGCCGATTGATGGATACGATTCAAGGGACCCCTTTTGTGCGGACGACTGCCCCCGGAGCGCAATGGTTTCCTCAGGCAGGCTTCGGGCTGTTCATTCATTGGGGCATACACAGTGTTACGGGGACGGATCCGTCCTGGTCGATGTTGAGCAATGTGCCATGGCTGAACCGTGCCAATCCGGTGTCTCCCAAGCGGTATTATCGTTTGGCTGAAGAGTTTGCTCCATGTGCTTATGATGCGGAAAAATGGGTTCTGGCAGCCAAGGAGGCCGGTTTTCAATATGTTGTCATCACGGCCAAGCATCATGATGGCTATTGTTTGTGGCCGACGAATTATGGGCGTTATAATACACGAACCTGCATGGGTGGGCGTGATTTGTTGCGTCCCCTGGTTGAGGCTTGTCATAAATATGGACTTAAGATAGGTTTCTATTTTTCACCCCGTGATTGGAGTCATCCGGATTATCCTCTTCCGTATGTGGACTATGATTATGCCAACCAGCGCACTGGAATCCCTTACGAAGGTGATGAAAACCAGAGACGTTATGATGTGTTCTTCGAATATACGGTGGGGCAACTCAGCGAATTGCTCACACGCTATGGGCAAATCGATGAAATCTGGTTTGATGGCATTGCGTGGCCGGGAGTTGATACGCATGACCAAGAACTTCATGCTTGGATACGTGTCCTTCAACCATCCATCATCATTAATCCCCGTTGGGAAACAAACACAGATGAACGCACATTTGGTGATTTTCATACGGAAGAGATTGCTTGGCGAAAGCGCATGGCGGAAGGCAGGCCTTATCCTTATGGTGACTGGTGGGAGTTCAATGAGACTTGGAGCGGACATTGGGGATATTCGCCCGGCACTCCGTTTCGGAACTTTGATGACGTGATTGCCGCATTGGTCTATGCACGTTCTTATGGCGGCAATTATCTTCCAGACATAGGACCGCAACCAGATGGCCGGATGCGTCCAGCTTTCTATGCCGAGTGTGCCAAACTGGCAGAGTGGATGTCCAAACACAAAGAATCGGTTATCGCTACGACAGATTTTGCCGATTGGAAATCCATGTCCAATGTACCTCTCACTCGAAATGAGGACATTGTCTATGCACATTTGTTGCGTGGGCAGACGTCAGAAGTCCGTATTCGTCTTGACCGACGTCCGGTTCGTATTATCCTTTTGCAGGATGGGCGGGATGTGCCGTTCGAGTATAAGAAACATGAATTGTGTGTGAGGTTGGAAAAAGAGCGTCGCACGCAGCCGGATGATGTCTTGAAAATCATTTTTTGACAAGCATAGATAGATACGTAAACAAACTGATATAAGGAAGCCTCTGCCTTTTCATTCTTCCGACATTGTTTTTTGGGAAAATGAGCGAAAGGCAGAGGCTCTTCATTTTATATCTATTGACAGATATGGCCTTGTGGGGATGGTTATAGGGTAAGAAAGATGAATGAAAAGGGACAAGTTTATTATCTTTATAGGGGATAAAGCCCTTGTCCCTTACGCTCCATCTCCCTATATATGTATTTTCTAATTATTAATTTTGCTGTAAATGTAAACCATCTTTTTAATATTTCCAACTTTTCATTTAAAAATCTTATAAATGTTATCGGATTAAGAAACTGTTTTGAATTTCTACAAAAAGTTCTTCCCGACTGGATGTCTCCGTTTTCGTGTGCTTTGGATGATTTTTTTGGTCCTTTTCGTTCCTGTTCTTCATCAGATAGCCCGCTATCTTTCTCTTCACAGGTGTAAAAATGACCGTTCTTACGAATCGGGTTTAGGACGTTTGCGGACATCAATTAAAAAATATAGAGAACAAAATAAGCCTTGAACGGCGGGCGACCCGACCTTCCTTTCCGTCCGCGCACGGAGTACTATCCGTCCTCGGCTACCCTCCTTTCCGTGGTCGGGCGGTGTTAATGGGCTGCTGACACGAAGTTGTAACGGACGGGACTAATGTGAAACATCGGGACACGGACGACGTGGAGCGCGGATTCAGGATTATCCGTCAGTTGCCTTGAATGAAAGAGCCAGATGAAAGAAGACGTGTATTTATAGCCATTCTTTATAGCCTTCAAAATGAAAAATGGATTATAGAGTTTGCAAGTTTCAAAAAAGTTAGTACCTTTGCACCCGCAATTCAGAAATGATGCAAAATAAGGTTTGATTCGCTAGCTCAGCTGGTAGAGCACAACACTTTTAATGTTGGGG
>JACJJM010000034.1 GCA_016900015.1 Phocaeicola coprophilus
CGTTCCGGAAGGAAGATAATTCTCTGACTTGCTTGCCGCACGCTGAAGCTCTTCATGGCTCTGCGCTTGCGACAGCAACAGTTCGCCCGTTTCCACCACACGGCCTTGCGAGTCATACTGCGAATAGCTCCAGCGGTTCGGATTGTCGGCGCGTTCCTCGCCGTCCTGGCTCAACACCATGCGGTCGCGGCTGTCATAAACCATGTAAATAGGCGCACAGCCGGGAAGACGTTTCAGCGTCATCCGCTTGCGGGCATCGTATGCGTAATTGTATGCCAGGCGTTCCAGCACGTCGCTGTCCGTTGTCGAATCGAGCTGTGCGCTCGCTTCGGGAGAAAGCACCCAGCGGAGCAGGCCGCGGTCGTCATACACCTTGTAAGTCTCCAGGCGGGTGCTGCCGTCGGTCTGGACGGACAACACCTCCCGGTCTTGGTTGTCCGTGTATGTGATGCTTGTATGCCCGTCCTCGTCCGTCGTGCGCACGGTTTGCAGCGTGCCTGCGGCATAATAGCCGAGTTGCGCCAGCGTGCCGTCGTCCGCCACTTCGTAGCAACGCACTTCATCCGCGGCATTCAGGCCGTAAGCCGTCGTCACGCCTTTGCCTTGCGTATGCCATGCTCGTCCTTCTCCCATTCGTTTCACGACACGGTTCAGAGGGGACGCCTCGTAATCGGTTTGGGCGAAAGCGTAAGCAGCCTCGGATTCGCCGTAGACATTCTGCCAGTTGGAAGCGGAATATGCGTCCGCATACAGTTCGCCTTGTTCACAGCTTGCAGCATAAGCTTGATAAGCATAACCCGTCGACAGCCAACCGTCATAACGGAAAGGGGTGACAAGATCATATCCGGACAGAGGAGAACCCGAAATTTCGATACACTGCAACGGACGACCAAAACCATCCATATAATTCATGACAACATTGCATGAATCGTCGGACGCTCCTGTAAAAATGCTATCTACACGAAAACTGTAATCCGTATTGTAACGATTGACACAAACCTCCCCAAGCATACGTCTGCGTTCTTCCTCGTTCCACCCTTCCACGTGGTAAAGACCTGCATCGTGCACTTCAAACGAAAGTTTTCCACCGGTGCCTTCACTGGTAGCATATAACACACTGTCACGGTATAAATCATAGTGTACACGTTCATTCGAACCTGACAATTCCAGAGTCACACTGCCACTTGGACGCAAATAACGTTGCCCGCTGGAAAATTCATATTCCTGAACTTCATAACGTCCATGCTGAACCACTTCTAACATACTAGGATGCCCCAGATAAAAAGCCTCGAATAAAAATGAACGGGAATGAGAGGTCTCATTCAATTTCACATGAAATATGACATCCCCGATATATGGGCTCTCTCTCTGAATGTTGCCTGTCGTCTGTACAGAAAGCCAATCAACAGGTTTGTTCATATGGTGAGCATTATACCTAATGATATGATTCCGAAACAAGGAGACTACATTGCCTGAATGAACCGCATGCTCTATATCACCCTTATATTGCCCTTCCACATGTATGGAAAATAACTGAGCCTTATAATCCAACTCGATTGTAGGCGGATTCTTCGACAAGTCTATCCATTCTAATTGTTGGGCAAAAACCGTAAACGGACAAAGCAATAGCAATACTATACAATAAATTAACTTCTTCATAATCTTATTATCTTTTATCTATTTGTTTAACATTAAAAAAATGGGAACTTATACGTTTCCCTGTGATGTCTTTCACTTCCATGACACGACATGCGCGATCATAATCATAAATTTCTCCATGTCCCTCTCCATCAAACCTCGCATAAACCGTTCCGTCAGCATTATAACTGGTTGCCTCAAAAGAAGTTCCCAATGGCATGACAGCCATGTAATTGACGAACGCACCACATAAAATGGTCAGACGGGAGGGAGATGGACAGGCTGACAAATCCAGCACCAACCAATGCAACCGCTCGCTATTAGTTGGATGATAATCTATCGTGCCGGTGGTCACCGTTCCGTCAGCACACTCCAACACGTAGCTTGTCCCCAATAGTCCTAATTGCATATCTCTGAAAGAAGAATGTGACAACACAGCTATCAACAAACGGCCATCTGCCGGCAAATGCTCCAGATAAAGAGTATCTTTGCGAATAAGCAGCGTGTCATCATACGATAAACTATCAATCAAATTTTCCACCTGCCGGCGATGGTCTATGGCCGCAACTTCATTAAAATGCGCTGAATTGGATTGGAATATCTTATGCTCTCCTAAAGCATCATAGACAAAAGATTCTACGTTATTGCCAACACGGGCTTCCACCGTCCTATAACCACCATATTGCTTTTGATGCACGTATCTGATAGTCTGCAACGGCGTATTCAAGCTATCCACATACAGTTCAACTGAATCCAACATAAGCGGTTCTTGAGTATTCCCTTGAGGAAAACCATAATGGAATATCCGCTTCTCCTGCAATCGTCCGTTAAAATAAGAAGATTCCACAAGCGGATAATTCCTCAGATTCCTCTCCTTTGCAGCCTCATACTTCTGAGACACCGTAGAAAGGCCCATAGTCACATAGGTGGTTTGAGTACATAAAGTATCGCCACGGGAATCTATCTGAATTGTTCGCGTCGGCAAAAAAGTTTCATCCGGTGCTTCATAATAATAAAGCTGCTGACGGTAGGGCATATCTTTAGAAAAAACCTCCAAGTCTGATACTGATGGAACAGGAACCATGACATCTGAGAAATGATATTCACGCAAACCACACAACACAGGCTTTCCGCCATAATAAAGCAGATAAGAACCACCCGAGTTTTTGCCTTTTGGCAGGTGAGGGGCAATGTTGGGCAAATAGTAATCGCGATATGGTTCAAACGATCCCAGCACAGGCATATAAACCGGATTCAGCCCTTTATAATAACTTTCCAAAGCCTGTTCGTCCACAGCATACTCATCCGCCTCTACTTGCAGCAAGGACTTGTCCGCCAGAAATGGAACTCTCTTATCTTCCATAGAATAATCATAACAGAAGAGTTGTAACAGATGCCCGTCCGACGAATAGGATGCTTTTCCTTGAATGACACCATTCATCCGATAATCCACCACACCGGGCATCGCTGCAAACCAGTAAGCATTCCATCCCCGATGAGGAAGCTCTTCGAGCACAAAAGGATAATACACACCGTTGTTCCCTGTATTGGCAAGAGGACAACCTTTCATCTTTCCAAGCGACCTGCGTATCTTGTCCATACTGTTTTTACATGTTATTAAGGCTTCATACTCCAACGTTTCAAATATTTGTACTCCCTTTTCCGGATAATGATAACGAATCGTATCGGCATACGTATCATCAGACAGTACCATTTTATGCGAAATCCACCCTGCGGATAATAAGTCGGAGTTTGCACAGTATTAGGTTCATAAACCAAATGAATGTATCCTCCATTAGATAAACGTATGCATTGCAATGTTCCATTGGTCATACACTCGGGAGAAATGCCAGGATCAAAGAAATTCAACTCCCCGTTCATTTGTTTCGCATACCCCCACCAGTCATGCCCATTAGCCGGTTCTGAATAATAAGAAAATCTCAAATGAGAAACCTCTTCATTGTCTTTGCCTAAAAAGCCTACACGAGAAAGCGTCTTATCAGATGAGAAACAAACTGATGAAACCTGTCTTTTCAATGCATCCAAGAGTGTTATTCGCTCAAGTTTGTTATTCCAATAAGAAAAAACAATTTCCCGGTCTCCGCATACGATGGATTGCAAACAAGGTGTACTAATCTGATAAGAACAACCTTGGTTCGTTATTTTCTTGTCCAACAGCTCCACTTCTCGAATACAAGTTTCCAAAATTCCTTTTGCCCCTTTCAAATAAGACCGGATTAAATACCCATTAGGCAAAGTCCTATTGTCAAACGATTTGTAATAAGTTATTGTCCGTTCCAGATTCATATACATTTCATACCAGCATTCAGCCAAACGAGAAGGATTCGACAACATACCCATGATCTGAAACTCATTTCGAGCAAACCATGACATATCGGTCCATTGCGGCCTGAGCCATCGCTCCATATATTGTTCCATCGTTCCTCTCGAAGCTTCAAAATCATATAAACTCGTAGGAATATCTACCAAAAAGACCGAAGCTTGAATTTCTGCTTTAGCAAGATTTATATAACGATTGAATTCAGGTTCGTATTTTCCAAAATCAAAAGAACGGTCAGCAACAGAATTTCCATATTGATAATAGACCAAAGAATAGCTGTTAAACTCATCATCTAGGGGCTTGGATGCATAACGGAACTCTATAGGCCGCTCATGGACTGGCTCAATACGAGTCATGTACCAAGAAGAACGATAGGCCTGATGACGTATGCCATTAAAACTGACCGGGCCATCCTCACGCACTTGCTGTAAAACTTCGAATTCACCATAGATATATCGGTTTCCCAATTCATCCGTAATAATCCAGCCGTCAATACTGTTTATATCGCCCAGTGGCTCAATCTTCACAGAATTGTCTTCTAACGAATATGCACTGATTTTATTGTGCAAGGAATCATAACGTATAATAAACGGCACACTCCGATTCGCAAATACTGCCGTAAAGAGATCCGACTCCCCATCCCAGATGCGCCGGTCTACGTCCTTGACAAACTGTTCCTCATCTATCAACGCTCCTGCACGCTCTGCATGTATAAAACCTTTTGAAGGAAATTCATCTGCAATTCCACCGCGCACCGTGCGTGTCACCACACCGCCAGTGTTAAGCGTCCAGTTATAACCTAACAGACCGGGCCGATCGTCCACACGGACGCCACGGGCCGTATAGTCCAGCGTGATGGGAAGTTCGTAATCTCCCGATTTCAATGTGTAAACGGGAACATGGTAGTGGAACGTACCTGTGGCATAGTCCACCGTCACGTTTTTGCTTTCAAGCATACCCTGTGCCTGTTGACCGGGTTTAAAATTCTGACCGCAAACCAAGGTTATACAACACAAGCATATTATCAATGTGCAAAGTATCTTTTTCATTTCTTTTGTTTTTAAATGTTCATAATAGGGTATAGTCCGGACAAGACAGGCTGTTTGCCAACCTGTCCGAACAGAATAATTTATTTGTATGTCAATAGGAAAAGGGCGTCCAGACGGGCGCCACGTCTGGATTGTCCCTTAAAAGAGTTACGGATGTCATCCGTGTCCGAACGACGCTTCCCTGATATGTTTTTTCGGTTTTCTCATGTTCTTAGTTATAATTGATTAGTTAGACATTTTAATTCTCATCTCCCCGGGAAAACATTGCAAAGATATGCGGGTGAAAAAACATGTGCAACAAAAAAACAGCGTTTGCGTTCACAAAACGTTAACCAAAGAACAGATACAGCACAGGCTCGAACAAGATTCGTGTATATACAAAACCTGTCCGAGCCTGCGCCTTTTAAACATGGTGTATTATTATTCCAGCCAAGCCATAATCTTCTCTATCAAACGCCACAGCAACACCAAAGGGCCACCTATTGCCCCGAAAGCCAATAGCCCCAAAATATTATAACCGATTTCATGAGGATCATAATCATCGTCTTCGTAAATGCGAAAACCATGTTTTGCCATAAACTTATGAACGAACTCACCTAATATATAAAACATACTATTCGTTATCGTTTTCTATTACATTATTTAGATAATTAGCCCCTTTTATTAATTTGCCAGGCCTCTTCATTGTTTTTACATTATTCTCAAAAACCCGACGTTTTCCCTGAAACATGTTCCGGCGCTGCGGCACAGGAATTATTTCACGGTTGGCATTCAGTTCTCATCTCCCCGGGAAAACATTGCAAAGGTATGCGGGTGAAAAAACATGCGCTAGAAAAAAGTAGCGGTTGCATTCACAATACGTTAACCAAGAAACAGAAACAACACAGGCTCGAACATAATCTGTGTATAGACAAAACCTGTCCGAGCCTGCACCTTTTAAATATGGTGTATATTATTCCAACCAAGCCATAATCTTCTCAATCAAACGCCACAACAACACCAAAGGGCCACCTATTGCCCCGATTGCCAATAATCCGATAACTCTATAGCCTATCGGGTGAGGATCATAATCATCTTTATCATAAATCCTAAAACCATGCTTGGCCATAAACCAATGTGTTAATCTACCTAATGGATACATCGTCTTTTTCTTCCTTTATAGCTTTAATTACATCAATCGACTTATAAATATGTTCATGCGTTTCCATCATTTTAACATTATTCTCAAAAACCCGACGTTTTCCCTGAAACATGTCCCGACGCTGAGGCGTAGGAATCATTTCACGGTTGGCATTCCTAAACTTGAACCATGCCCCCGGATCAGTGGCGCGCAGCAAAGGAGATGCTACACGGGACATATTGCCCGAAAGAACATCAATAAAACTTTCCATGCGTTCATCCGACGTAGCTGTATGCCCTGCCCAAGTATGCCCGGTCAGAAGCACTTTTGGGCTGTTAACTGCTGAATACAGCATATTGCCTACAAATTTGTCACCCACATCAAGCCAGCTTTCCGAAGGGCGATTCAGATACAGCTCGAAGAAAGCTGCCGAACCCGCCTTCACGGGCTGAAGCATTGCATAACTTCCTGTGTATTGCCACTGCCAAAACTCGTCGTCCGACAAACGCACCCGATTCCCATTGCCATAATCCACATACGTCTGGAGGCCGAAAAACGTGTTGTGAAACCACGTGTTCTTCCGTGTTTCCTTGTAGCTGCCATCCGGATTATAGACAACCTGCATCTCACCCGTCGGGTCTACATACCTTATCGGGTTGTTCTGGCAATAGGCATAATCCGAATGCCCGTAGTCTACTTCCGACAGCGGGTCCGGCGTAAGCCAACGGCCCAAACCGGCATCATACATGCGCGCCCCAAAATCATAGACCTCGCTTTCCGGCCAGTCTTGGCGTTCTTTCCCGGCAAACAAGCGGCGGTTGCCTGTTTCTTCCGCCCCCTCGTGCGGCTGTTCCGTGCCCAAAGGGTAGTAGTCATGACGTTCCACCACCTTTCCTTCTTCGTCTATCAACGCGCGGACGCTGCCCAGTTGGTCGGTCAGGGCGTAGCGCACGCCGTCTTTCGTAAACCATACGTCGCCCACAACGGCATGGTCGAATTCACGCTTTCCGTCAGTGACTTTGTAAACAACGCTACCCACATAGTCATAACCGTTCTTACCACTGCCATCGCGAACATCCAACAAAGTTCCATCTGCCAAATAATGGTAGCACAGCAGGAGCGAATCGCCCCGCCACACTTTCTCCAACAAATTTAAACGATTGTAGGCAAACGACAAACCTTTCCGGCGGTCTTTTGTCAGATTTCCGTTGGCATTGCATTCATAATTTCCACCCAGACCACATATTCGACGAAAAAAGTAATGGTCCGTCCATCCCAAATGTCTACCTTTGTGTCATAAAAGACAACATTTAAGCGGATAGGAAACTAGCCGAGAGCCGAAAGGAAGGTAGCCGACCACGGATAGGAATCCGTGCGAGAGCGGAAAGGAAGCTTGGCGCGGCTAGCTTTAAGAGACTGCCTAACATATTCAGTACAAACAAATTGAACCGATTATGCCAGAAATAAAAAACTTTCAACATCTTTTGCTGCTTGCCTGCCTCGTTGCCGGACTCCGGCCTGCGCAGGCACAGACAGGAGAAGGATTCCCGCCCGACACGGTCACGGCCGTCATGGACTACCGGAACATGCTACAACAGCTGGGCATCCGCCTACCCGACCTCCCCTCTGTCGACGACGACCCGTCACGTCCCGCCCATATCCACCCGGCTAACCCGGGCGAACGCGGGGCCTGGCTCTGGTGGAGCGACGCGGACTACCGCCCCGGCGACACGCTGCGCTACCAAGTGACACGTTCGCCCTTCGGCCTCTGGATGAACTACGACGAGAGTCCCTCCCGCGAGGGGGGCTATCCCCCTATTGACCCACTGGCCGACGCCGCCGGGGGACCGGTGCTGACACCGGACGACTGGTGGCAGCGTGCCCGTCCCCAATGGCAGGCCTTGTGCGAAGAGTCCGTATGGGGACTGCGCCCGGCCGCGGCCGACAGCCTGCACATCGAGTGGACACAGACGGACGCAGGCCCGGTCGAGGGATTCCCCGGCTACCGTGCCTACGTCGTCGAGGGACGCATCGACACGTCGCGCCATCCATCCCTCCGCCACCAGCCTGTCATCCATGCCCGTCTCTATGTGCCGGACGACGCGCAAGGCGTGCCCCTCATCATCCAGCTGGCCTGGATGAAGGAAGGCGTGCCGACGGCCTATCTGGAGCCATGTGCCGCCCGTGGGTGGGCATTCCTCCAGATGGATCCGACACGCCTGCAACCTGACGACGGCGCCCACCTGACCAACTATCTCATCGGCTTGTGCAACGGGGGACGCTGGCGCCGCCCGTCTGACTGGGGCACGCTCTCTGCCTGGGGTTGGGGAGCAAGCCGCCTGGCAGACTTCTTCGAGGGAGACCCGCGCATCGACTCCCGCCGCGTCGGCCTCGCCGGACACTCGCGCTACGGGAAATCGGCCCTGGCAGCCATGGCCCTCGACGGACGCTTCTCGCTCGCCTACCTGAGCTGTTCAGGCATGGCCGGCATGTCACCCATGCGCCGTCACTACGGCGAGGACTTCGAGAGCCTCGGCTGGGACCGCCTGCATCATTGGCTCGCGGGTGCGGCCATGCGCTGGTGCGGCCCGCTCGTGCCTGGCCGGCAACTTCCCCGCCGGGTGCTTGCCTTGCCCGTCGACGCGCAAGTGATGGTCGCCCTCTGCGCACCGCGTCCGCTGTTCATCGCCACGGGCCATGCCGACACCTGGTCCGACCCCGTAGGTTCCTATCTCACCTGTCTCCGCGTCTCCCCGGTCTACCACTTGCTCGGCACAGCAGGTTTCCAAGACTGCGGCGAGCGCCTGCCCGCCGTGGACAAGCTTTATGGCGACGGCCCCTTGGCCTATCGCATGCACCGCGGCGACCATACAGACGTCATCGACTGGCCCCTGTTCGTGGAGTGGGCAGCGAAGTGGTGGGAATAATGACCTGTATGTATTCTCTTTTCACATGAAATGCCTACCTTTGTCCCAACAAAAAGAGAATAGACACCTATGATACTTATAGCTGACAGTGGCTCAACAAAGACCGACTGGTGCGGGCTGAAACAAGATGTTTGCCTCCGGCTACAGACAGGAGGCATCAACCCTGTGCTCCAAAAACCGGAAGACATCGTGCGACAACTCTACAAGGAACTGCTTCCCCAACTCCCTGTCGAACCGATCGAGGCTATCCATTTCTACGGAGCCGGATGCACGCCGCTATGGAGCAAAGTGCTCCGCACATGCCTGATGAAGGTGTTCGGCGAACAAATCCATTGCGAAGTGCACAGCGACATGGTGGGCGCCGCACGTGCTCTGTGCGGACAGCAGGCAGGCATTGTCTGCATCCTGGGGACAGGCTCGAATTCATGTTACTACGACGGACAGCAGGTCACCCGCCACACCCCGGCATTGGGCTACGTGCTGGGCGATGAAGGCAGCGGCGCCTATTTGGGCCGCCAACTGCTCAACGGAGTGCTCAAAGAACTGTTGCCTCCGCACATCTGCATCACATTCGCCAACGAGACGCAACTGACTCAGGAGGAAATCATCCACAAGGTCTATCGCCGTCCCTTGGCCAACCGCTTCCTGGCCAGCTTCGCACCGTTCCTGGCCAAGTATCGCAACGAACCTACCATCCGCCAACTCCTGACGGATGCTTTCAGCGACTTCATCAGCCACAATCTTCATGCTTATCCCAAGGACAAGCCGGTCTTCGCCGTAGGCTCTGTGGCACACCATTTTCAGGATGAATTCACTGAAGCGTTGCGCAAGAAAGGCTACCAAGTGGCCGTCATCGCCCAAAGCCCGATGGAAGGCCTCATCCGCTATCACCGGGATTTGGGCTAAAACAACTGCCCTGCGGCAGCTTGCGACACCCGACTGAGACGGCATATCTCTTCGATTGTAGCACCGTTGCGTTCCAAGGCGTAGAAGCCTGACTCGGGCAGGAGGATAAACAAATAAAGCGAATACTATATGTCCTATTCCTACAAACACACTGCGTGGACGATTCTTGCCCTGAAGTGCGGTGTAGGAAAGACCTGTACAACTGGACAAGAAATCATCACATGATAAATTCAAAGCAGCTTCTTAGCCATAAATCGTGATTAATCTCTAAATTTGCCCGCACAAATTCGCAATATGACATTTATAAAGATAACGGAACAGCCGTCCCTGCACGACCATCTGGAACAACAGTCGGTGCGTGAATTGCTGGAGGGCATCAACGAGGAAGACCAAAAGGTGGCTTTGGCCGTAAGGAAGTGCATCCCGCAGATAGAGCGTCTGGTAACAGCCATCGTCGAACGCATGCAGCGCGGCGGACGCCTCTTCTACATCGGTGCGGGTACCAGCGGCCGGCTGGGTGTGCTCGACGCATCGGAAATCCCACCCACATTCGGCATGCCCCCCGGACGTGTCATCGGCCTGATTGCCGGAGGCGACCGCGCCCTGCGCAATGCCGTGGAAAACGCCGAAGACAATCCCATGCGCGGATGGGAAGAATTGCAGGAACATCGCATCGGGCCTGATGACACTGTCATCGGCATTGCAGCTTCCGGCACTACGCCCTACGTCATCCATGCCCTGCGGGCTGCCCGCACACACGGCATCCTGACGGCCTCCATCTGCAGCAATCCCGACGCACCCATCTCCCGCGAGGCAGACATCGCCATCGAGATGATAGTCGGTCCGGAGTTTGTCACCGGAAGCTCACGCATGAAAAGCGGCACGGGACAGAAAATGATTCTGAACATGATCAGCACAGCCACCATGATCAAACTTGGACGTGTCAAGGGAAACCGTATGGTCAACATGCAGCTCAGCAACCAGAAACTCGTAGACCGCGGCACACGCATGGTGATGGACGAACTTCATTTGCCTTATGAGCAGGCACGCGAACTGCTGTTGCGTCACGGTTCAGTGCGCAAGGCTGTCGATGCCACCCTTCAGGCGCAGGACGATTCATCCAAGCACTAATCCGGAAAACCCTACACCTTATTATATAGTTACAAAGAGCGGCCGATCCGGCCCTATACTCGGCTCATGAGCGGATAGGAGTCCGCCCGACCACGGAAAGGAGGGTAGCCGACCACGGAGTTAAGGGCGTGGTCGGCCGCTGTTCATACGGGGCACGGCGTCACAGGGATTTTATTTTTAATTATACTTGCAGGGACGCTCGGCCGGAGCGTCCGGGAGATGGTATTTGTCTGCAAGGCTTTAGCCGTTTTGCGCGGCAAGCAGACGCTCCGACCGAGCGTCCCTACAAATTGAGTTCAGGACATTTGCGAACATTCAATAAAAAAACTCTGGAAATTCATTGTTTCAAAGACTAAATCCCTATCTTTGTTCATTATCAACTAAAAAACAATTTGCTTATGAAAAACTTAAGGATTGAAGCCATCATCCTCGCCATCGGCCTGATGTTGACAGGCTATTTCATCAAATCCGGCATCGACACCCTGGCAAGCCGCGACCGGGTAGTGACAGTGAAAGGTCTGGCTGAAATGGAAGTCCCGGCCGACAAAGTGACATGGCCACTCATGTATAAAAGCTTGGGCAACAACTTGCCAGCCCTGTATGACCAAATCAACAACACGAATCAGAAAATCACGGCTTTCCTGACCTCCAAGGGCATCAATGCGGACGAAATCAGCATCAATGCTCCGGAAATCCTCGACCTGGAAGCTGAACGATATGGAAACAACGACAAGCCCTACCGCTACAACGTCACGACGGTCATTACCGTGACCTCCAACAAAGTGGACCTCGTGCGCGGTCTCATCGCCTCACAAGGCGAACTGCTGAAGCAAGGCATTGCCATCAGCGGAGGTGACTACCGCTACAACGTGTCTTACGACTACACCAGCTTGAACAAAATCAAGCCTCAAATGATCGAAGAAGCCACGAAGAATGCGCGTGCAGCAGCCGAAAAATTCGCCAAGGACTCCGAAAGCGAACTTGGGAAAATCAAGAAAGCTTATCAAGGCCAATTCAGCATAAGTGACCGCGACGCCAACACACCTTATATAAAAAAGGTACGCGTGGTGACCACCATCGACTACTCGCTGGAAGACTAGAAATAGGCGCAAAGGCTAAATAAATCGGTGCAACTATCAGAAAATAGGAAGAATAGTTGCACCGATTCATTTTTTTGTACTATCTTCGCGCCCGATTATTATAGCAATATAATGTCTAACCCATTTAATTTCTAAACAACAACCTATTTTTATTAATGGAAAGCGAAAAATTAAAGAACGTAGCTCCCTTGGAAGACTTCAACTGGGATGCTTATGAAAACGGCGAGACCACAACCGGTTTGAGCCACGAAGAGCTTGAAAAAGCTTATGACGGTACACTGAACAAAATCAATGACCACGAAGTGGTTGACGGTACTGTCATCTCTATCGACAAACGCAATGTCGTTGTCAACATCGGTTACAAGTCAGACGGTATCATTCCGGTGAATGAATTCCGTTACAATCCGGATTTGAAAGTCGGCGACACTGTAGAAGTGTACATCGAAAATCAAGAAGACAAGAAAGGCCAACTCATCCTTTCACACAAGAAAGCACGCGCTACACGCTCTTGGGACCGTGTAAATGCAGCTCTCGAAAACGACGAAATCATCAAGGGTTACATCAAGTGCCGCACGAAGGGTGGTATGATCGTAGACGTATTCGGCATCGAAGCCTTCTTGCCGGGTTCTCAAATCGACGTGAAGCCTATCCGCGACTACGATGTGTTCGTCGGAAAGACTATGGAATTCAAAGTTGTCAAAATCAACCAAGAATTCAAGAACGTGGTTGTTTCTCACAAAGCACTCATCGAGGCCGAACTGGAACAACAAAAGAAAGAAATCATCAGCAAACTCGAAAAAGGTCAAGTTCTGGAAGGAACTGTCAAGAATATTACATCTTATGGCGTGTTCATCGACTTGGGCGGCGTAGACGGTTTGATTCATATCACCGACTTGTCATGGGGCCGTGTAAGCGATCCGCATGAAGTCGTTCAACTGGATCAGAAGTTGAATGTCGTAATCCTCGACTTCGACGACGAGAAGAAACGTATCGCCCTCGGCTTGAAGCAACTCACTCCGCATCCTTGGGATGCCCTCGACCCGAACTTGAAGGTGGGTGATCACGTGAAAGGCAAAGTGGTCGTTATGGCTGACTACGGAGCATTCATCGAAATCGCTCCGGGCGTAGAAGGTCTGATCCACGTATCTGAAATGTCCTGGTCTCAACACCTGCGTTCAGCTCAAGACTTCATGAAAGTGGGCGACGAAGTGGAAGCTGTCATCCTGACCCTCGACCGCGAAGAGCGCAAAATGTCTTTGGGCATCAAACAGCTCAAACCGGATCCCTGGGAAACGATCGAAGAGAAATACCCTGTTGGCTCCAAACATACAGCCAAAGTGCGTAACTTCACCAACTTCGGCGTGTTTGTTGAAATCGAAGAAGGTGTTGACGGCCTGATCCACATCTCTGACCTCTCTTGGACTAAGAAAATCAAGCACCCGTCAGAGTTCACGCAAATCGGCGCAGACATCGACGTCATCGTATTGGAAATCGACAAGGAAAACCGTCGCTTAAGCCTCGGCCACAAGCAGCTCGAAGAGAATCCGTGGGATGTATTTGAAACAGTCTTCACCGTTGGTTCTGTTCACGAAGGCACTATCATCGAAATGCTCGACAAAGGCGCTGTCATCGCATTGCCTTACGGCGTAGAAGGTTTCGCTACCCCGAAACACTTGGTAAAAGAAGACGGAACTCAAGCTCAACTTGACGAGAAGCTGCCGTTCAAGGTTATCGAGTTCAACAAGGACGCTAAACGCATCATCCTTTCTCATAGCCGCATCTTCGAAGATGCTGCCAAGGCTGAAGAAAGAGCTGAAAAGAAAGCTGCTGCAAAGAAATCTTCCAAGAAAGAAGAAACTCCGATGATCCAAAACCAAATCGCATCGACGACTTTGGGCGACATCGACGCATTGGCTGCCTTGAAAGAACAAATGGAAGCAGAACAAAAGTAAGACAAACTTACTTTCACGCTCATAAATAAAGAGAGGCCGCAAAGAGAAATCTTGCGGTCTCTCTCTTTTTGTCCCAATCCGGGATTATGATTCAACTTTGAAACAACAGAATGCACCTCTAATACAGGCAGACACAAGTCCTAGCAAAAAAAAGCTCGAAATTTTTGTCTTTAATAAAACAATCTTTATATTTGCAACATAGACGAAAAAAGGAGTTGTGAAACTCCCGAAATAGAATAGTTTAGTTAAGTCTAGTTTAGTTTTTGTGTTGGAAAAGCATCGTTAACATCCGTTTTCGATGCTTTTTTCTTCGTTTATGCCAAATTAATTCGTACTTTTGCCCGAAACAGTTACAGACGAACAACAAAGATGAATATTCTAGAACTAAGCGAACAAGAAATCAACAGACGCAACAGTCTGAATGAATTGAGAGCGATGGGTATCGACCCTTATCCCGCAGCAGAATATGTAGTTAACGCCTATTCGACAGACATCAAAGACACATTTGATGACCAAGTTGAACCGCGCAAAGTGTCCATCGCCGGACGTATGATGAGCCGTCGTGTCATGGGCAAAGCTTCATTCATCGAACTGCAAGATTCCAAAGGACGTATCCAAGTGTATATTACCCGTGACGATATTTGTCCGGGAGAAAACAAAGATTTATACACCACTGTCTTCAAACGCTTGCTCGACTTGGGCGATTTCATCGGTATTGAAGGTTTCGTTTTCCGCACCCAAATGGGCGAAATCAGCGTGCATGCGCAAAAGCTGACCGTCCTCTCCAAGAGCCTCCGCCCGCTTCCTATCGTGAAATACAAGGACGGAGTAGCCTACGACAAGTTTGAAGACCCGGAGCTCCGCTACCGCCAACGCTATGTGGACCTCATCGTAAATGACGGTGTGAAGGACATCTTTCTGAAACGTGCGAAAATCATCAGCACCATGCGTTCCATTCTAAATGAAGCCGGATACACGGAGGTGGAAACACCAACCTTGCAAGCTATCCCTGGCGGAGCGAGTGCACGTCCGTTTATCACCCATCACAATGCACTTGACATAGACCTCTATCTGCGTATTGCCACAGAGCTTTATCTGAAACGTCTCATCGTGGGCGGTTTCGAAGGTGTCTACGAAATCGGAAAGAATTTCCGTAATGAGGGAATGGACAAGAACCACAATCCGGAGTTCACCTGCATGGAACTTTACGTGCAATACAAAGACTACAATTGGATGATGGGCTTTACCGAACGTCTATTGGAACAGATTTGCACGGCAGTGAACGGATGCCCGGAAACAGTCATTGACGGCAAAACCATCAGTTTTAAAGCGCCCTATCGCCGTCTCCCAATTCTCGAAGCCATCAAAGAAAAGACCGGCTATGACTTGGAAGGCAAAACAGAAGAAGAAATACGCGATATATGCAATAAGCTGAACATGGAGATTGACGACACGATGGGTAAAGGAAAGCTCATTGATGAAATATTCGGCGAATTCTGTGAAGGCACTTTCATCCAACCGACCTTTATCACAGACTACCCCGTGGAGATGTCGCCACTCACGAAGATGCACCGCAGCAAGCCCGGACTGACCGAACGCTTCGAACTCATGGTGAACGGGAAAGAGCTGGCAAATGCATATAGCGAGCTGAATGATCCGATGGACCAGGAAGAACGCTTCAAGGAGCAGCTCCGCCTGAGTGAAAAAGGCGATGACGAAGCCATGTTCATCGACCAGGACTTCTTGAAAGCCCTGCAATACGGAATGCCCCCCACTTCAGGTATCGGCATCGGTATTGACCGCCTTGTCATGCTCATGACCGGTAAGCCTTTTATCCAAGAAGTCCTCTTCTTCCCGCAGATGCGCCCTGAGAAGAAAGCCCCCAAAGACCCGGCAAGCAAATATGTCGAAATCGGGGTGTCTGAAGAATGGGTGCCCGTGCTTCAAAAAGCCGGTTACAACCTCGTAACAGATATGAAAGAGGTGAATCCGCAAAAACTGCACCAAGACATCTGCGGACTCAACAAGAAATTCAAACTGAATCTTACCAACCCGACAGTCGATCAAGTGGCTGAATGGATCAGCAAGATTGAGTAATCATAAATTGATATGTCACAACTTCCTAAGGGCAAAATAGCAATCATCGGAGGCGGTAGCTGGGCAACAGCTATCGCCAAGATTGTGTTGACTCACGAAGAATCCATCAACTGGTATATCCGGCGAGACGACCAAATAAGTGAATTCAAACGCTTAGGACATAATCCTTCCTACCTCACAGGAGTACATTTCGACCTGAAACGCATCCAATTCTCTTCTGACATCAATAAAGTCACACGCGACTCGGATCTCTTAATCTTCGTAACGCCGTCTCCCTACTTGAAGGCGCAACTAAAGAAACTGAAGACCAAGATCAGCAATAAGTTTGTCGTGACAGCCATAAAAGGCATTGTTCCGGACGAGAACATGATCATTTCTAATTACTTCAACCGTATGCTGGACGTACCGATGGAAAACATTGCCGTACTGGCAGGTCCGTGCCATGCAGAAGAGGTAGCTTTGGAAAGACTCTCCTATCTCACCATTGGATGCAGAGATGAAGAAAAAGCCCAATTGCTTGCCAAGAAGTTGAACAATCTCTATATAAAAACCTCCATCAGTAAAGATGTGGACGGCATAGAATATGCCGCTGTATTAAAGAATGTATATGCCATTGCCGCCGGCATTTGCAACGGACTGAAGCACGGAGACAACTTCCAAGCTGTCCTCCTGTCAAATGCCATCGAGGAAATGGAACGCTTCTTGTCCGTGATACACCCCATCCCACGCAACATCTGCAAGTCAGTCTATCTGGGTGATTTGCTCGTGACCGGTTACTCAAACTTCAGCCGTAATCGCGTTTTCGGCACCATGATCGGACGAGGTTATTCTGTCAAGAGCGCCCAACTCGAAATGGCGATGGTCGCTGAAGGATATTATGGGACAAAGTGCATGAAGGAAATCAACCAACATTATCACGTAAACACTCCTATCCTGGATGCCGTCTATAACATTCTCTATAAAAACATATCTCCCCTGACGGAAATCAGACTCTTAACCGATTCGTTTCGATAAAAACATATAGTATGAAAAACATCAGCTTGAACATTGACAAAGTGGCTAAATTTATTTCCAAAGAAGGAATAGCTGCTTATGAGCCTCTGGCAAATGCTGCCATGAAGACTCTGGAAGAAGGAACTGGACTTGGCAATGACTTCCTGGGATGGCTACACCTGCCGTCAACCATGAGCAAAGAACTCCTGGAGGACTTGAAAGCCACAGCCAAAGTGCTACGCGAGAATTGTGAAGTGGTCATCGTGGCCGGTATCGGAGGCAGTTACTTGGGTGCACGTGCCGTAAACGAAGCCCTTTCAAACAGTTTCCAATGGTTGCAAACCCATCACAATGCTCCGGTGATGATTCACGCCGGACACAATATCAGCGAAGACTATCTGTATGAATTGACCGAATACCTGAAAGACAAAAAATTCGGTATCATCAACATCTCCAAATCTGGAACGACAACGGAAACAGCCCTAGCTTTCCGCCTGCTAAAAGAACAATGCGAACGCCAACGCGGCAAGGAAATGGCACGCAAAGTCATTGTTGCCATCACTGATGCCAAGAAAGGAGCTGCACGCGTGACTGCCGACAAGGAAGGTTACAAATCGTTCATCATCCCAGACAACGTGGGCGGACGTTTTTCCGTACTGACTCCAGTAGGACTACTGCCCATCGCTACAGCCGGATTTGACATCGACAAGCTGGTGGAAGGAGCAGCTTCCATGGAGAAACTGACTGCATCCGACGTGCCTTTCATGGAAAATCCGTCGGCTGTATATGCAGCCGTACGCAACGCACTCTATGCGCAAAACGGAAAGAAGATTGAAATCCTGGTGAACTTCCACCCGAAACTCCATTATGTCAGCGAATGGTGGAAACAGCTCTACGGAGAATCTGAAGGAAAAGACCACAAAGGCATTTTCCCCGCAGCCGTAGATTTCTCGACTGACCTGCACTCAATGGGACAGTGGATTCAGGAAGGCGAACGCATCATCTTCGAGACAGTCATCTCCATTGAAAAACCAGCCTGTCATCTCGAAATCCCCAGCGATGAAGAAAATCTCGACGGTCTGAACTTCCTGGCCGGAAAACGTGTGGACGAAGTGAACAAGATGGCCGAACTGGGTACCCAACTGGCCCATGTGGATGGCGGAGTGCCCAACATGCGCGTCATCGTCCCGGAACTCAACGAATTCTACTTAGGACAGCTCATCTACTTCTTCGAAAAAGCTTGCGGCATCAGCGGCTACATCCTCGGCGTGAACCCGTTCAACCAACCAGGCGTAGAGGCTTACAAGAAAAACATGTTTGCCCTGCTGAACAAACCAGGCTATGAAGAAGAGTCCAAAGCCATCCGTGCCCGCCTATAATCGGACTGACTTTACTTTTATTCCTTAAGAATACTCCATAAGTCGTTAATTCGCATGTAAGATATGCCGAGTTAACGACTTATTTCGTAATTTCGAGGGCCAATCGTTAAAAACGTGTGTTAGCCCATGAAGAAACTCTGTTACTTGTTCCTGCTGACCCTCGCAGGCATACTCTCCATACAAGCCCAACCGACATCTACACGGAAAAAGGTCGCCGTCGTCTTAAGCGGAGGCGGAGCAAAAGGCGTCGCCCACATCGGCGCCCTGAAAGTCATCGAAGAAGCAGGCATCCCCATCGACTACATCGTAGGGACCAGCATGGGTTCCATCATCGGAGGACTTTATGCCATCGGCTATACACCGGAACAAATGGACAGCCTCGTACGCATCCAGGACTGGAGCTTCATCCTGACCGACGCTGTCAACCGCAACGAGGAACTCCTCATCAAAAAGCAACGCTCTGAGAAATACACCATCTCTGTCCCCTTCAAAAACACTCCGAAAGACGCTCTGAAAGGAGGCGTCATCGCCGGACGCAACATCGCACGCCTCTTCTCCGAGCTGACTGTGGGCTATCACGACTCCATCAACTTCAACAAACTCCCCATCCCCTTTGCCTGCGTGGCTGAAAACCTGGTCGACGGCAAGGAATACGTTTTCCACAGTGGAAAGCTCGCCCTGGCCATGCGTGCCAGCATGTCTATCCCCGGCGTGTTTGAACCGGTCAAGTGGAACGACATGGTGCTCGTCGATGGCGGTATGTGTAACAACTACCCCGTCGACGTGGCCAAAGAAATGGGGGCTGACATTGTCATCGGAGTCGATGTGAAAGAAGGACTGTCATCCGCCGAGGAACTAAACACCCTCTCTGACATTGCCGGACAAATCATCGACCTCATGGGAGTGGAAAAATATAACGAGAACGTACAAAACAGCGACGTGCACATCCATGTGAACGTCAAGGGATACTCCTCGGCCAGCTTTAACAAGCAAGCCATACTGACTTTATTGGAACGCGGAGAAAACGCCGCACGACGCAACTGGGAAAGCCTCATCGACCTGAAACGCCAAATCGGAATCGCTCCCAACTATGTCCCCAAGAAGCATGGCCCCTTCGTCACGCCGCCACGCGAAGAACAAATCAAAGTCCCGGTCATACCGGAGATAGACACGGGCGAAATCCCGGAAAACTCCATCAGTGTGGGCGTGCATTTCGACAATGAATCTCTGGCAGCATTGGCACTGAACACCAACATCAACCTGGACAAGAAAAAGAAACACCAGGCTTCGCTCACCGTACAGCTGGGACAACAGCTCGCCGGACGGCTCGACTACACAGGGCATCCTTTCAATCCAAAATGGTATGTCACACTCAGCTACCAGATAGACAACAGCGACATGGACCTCTACAGCTACGGAGACAAGTTCTGCACCTACTCCTACACCCACCACCTGGGGCAGGTCAACATCTCACGCAGCTGGAACAGCATCCGTTGCTCGCTGGGAGCACGCTACGAATACTACAACTACGACGACATCCTCCTGCCCAGCGGATTCAATGACGGCGACCTCGACATCCAGAACCAACACCTTATCGTCTACTACGGACACATGGAATTCGACAGCTACGACCGGCGCACCTACCCGACCAAAGGCACAAAGTGGAACCTCATGGCCGAGCTATACACGGACAACGGCGTGAAATATGACGGCAAACGCATGTTCCCCGTCGTCTCAGCTTTCTGGGAAGGGGCTTTCCGCCTCACAAACCGTTTCACCTTCCTCCCGTGGATCGGCGGACGGGCTATCCTGAACGACGAATACAGCTTTGCCATTGCCAACATGATGGGCGGCAATGCACCCGGACGTTATGTGAACCATCAACTCCCCTTCGTCGGCATCAACTACATGGAACTCGCCGGCTCGAAACTCTTCACCGCAGGCATACGCTTCCGCCAGCGCATGGGCACCAACCACTATGTCACCCTGACGGGAAACACCGGCGTGCAACACGACGAATGGCGTCATCTGTTTGACCGCATGATGTGGGGAGGAGGCGTCTCCTACGGTTACGATACATTCCTGGGACCGCTGGAAATCACGTTCAACTATTCCAACATCACCCACAAACTGGGCACCTACATCAGTTTCGGGTACGAGTTTTGAGGTTTTTAGTAACTTTGCAGCCGAAAAGAGGCAAACAGCTTTGCTACACTAAAAACCCAAGCAAATGTACAACGACAAAATCGAGAACTACCTGCGCCGGCACGACTACACCGGCATCCGCCTGCGCGCCGTCCTGTTCGACATGGACGGCGTACTCTTCGACTCCATGCCCAACCATGCACGTGCCTGGCACGAAGCCATGGCCCTCTACGGCATGCACCTCTCTCCCGAAGAGGCCTACATGCACGAAGGGCGCACCGGAGCGGCGACCATCAACATCGTCAGCCGGCGCGAACGCGGCACAGACGCCACCCCCGAAGAAATCGAACGCATCTATAAGACCAAGACCGACTTGTTCAACGCCCTCCCCAAGGCCCAAGCCATGCCGGGAGCGTGGGAACTCATCCGGCAACTGAAATCCGAAGGCCTGGCCATCCTACTCGTCACCGGTTCCGGCCAAGCATCCCTGCTCGACCGCCTCAACCGCCATTTTCCCGACACATTCCACCAAGAACTCATGGTGACGGCATACGACGTCAGCCGTGGCAAGCCCGACCCGGAACCCTATCTGAAAGCACTCGCCAAAGGAGGCTTGCACCCCTGGGAAGCTATCGTCGTCGAGAATGCCCCGATGGGTGTACAGGCAGGTGTGGCTGCGGGCATACTCACCCTGGCCGTCAACACCGGTCCTCTGCCTGACAGCGTGTTGCTCGACGCCGGGGCAGACCTCCTCTTCCCCTCCATGACGGCCCTCAGCGAACAGTGGCCCGTCCTGCGAGAAAGCCTCGCCGGCACAACCTTGTAAGCACAGCGACACAAAACAAAAAAGACACAGAACGAATCACAAGCGGCAAGTCCCTGAAGATTCGTTCTGTGTCTTTTTTTATTTTCATCCTCACAAAGCCAGCCGCATAACCATGAAACGGCGCAGTCCGGCTACCACCAACAACGAGTAAAAAGGGCTGTCGGCTACCCTTAACTCCGTCCGACCACAGCCTTAACTCCGTCCGACCACGGAAAGGAGTCCGCCCGTGGCTACCCTTTATGCCAACGTCGCGACTATCGGACAACACACATGGCTCACAGTATCATCCGCGCAATGCAGGCACAAGCCTCAGCGTCAGCCAACGCATGATGATGGCGCGTGAGGTCGTAGCCGCAGTGGGCGGCCACGGTCTGGAGCTGGTGATTCGGAAGGATGCGGCCAAACACACGGCGCGAAGCACGACATGTGCAGCGAAACTCATAGCCTGGCCAGGACATGCCGTAGTGGGCAAAGGCGGCCCGCAGGCAACCCTCGTCGAAAGGACTGTTGTGCGCGACGAGCGTCAGTCCCTCAATGCGCGGCGCGATGTCAGCCCAGACAGCGGGAAATTCCGGCTCGGATGCCGTGTCGGACGGACGGATGCCATGGACAGCGATGTTGAACCGACTGTAATAATTGGGCCACGGGCGGATAAGACGGTATATCTTCTCTACGACCGTCCCGCCACGGACGACGACCACACCCACGCTGCACACGCTGGACGGCTCGCGGTTGGCTGTCTCAAAATCAATGGCTGCAAAGTCGGTCATCGCTCGCCTCCTTCCTCATAGTGAGCGGCCATCGCTTTCACCTTCTTCCGAATGCCCTCACGCAGCCACTCGGGCGTCAGCACCTCTACATCTTCGCCTCGCGACAGAACTTCCTGCACGAAGTCATAGGTGGGGCGCAGCAGGTAAGTGAACACGGAATAGTCAGCAGTCTGCTTCACCTCCGTCTGCGACTCGTGGAGGGGCAGTGCACGCAGGTACTTGCATTGCACGCCGTAAACCTTCAGACTGACAGGCTCAACGTCGAACTCCTCGTCGACGATGATGCCGTAACTGAAGCGGAAGAAGGCCTCCGGGTCGAAGTCTTCCGGATAGACAAACGGACGGTCGGTCGTCGTCAAGTCGAGGATGCGGTCGAGCGAATAAATCATCACCTTGTCATAGACCGGACTGCGGGCTATGACGTACCAACGCTGGCGGAACACCTTCAGGCAATAAGGTTCGACGTCAAACGTAGAAGCCTTCTCGTGCGTGAAACTCCGATAAGTGACCGTGACGACGAACCCGTCGCGCATGGCCTCGATGAGGGGTGTGAGGAAACGCTGTCCCGAGGGGATGTTCTCGAAGAGAATGCGGTGGCGAAGCTGCCGGCTCTCGCGGATGAGGTTGCTGACAGCGAAGGTGTTGAGTAGCCACGTGCGCAGCCCGCTGCGCTCCATGTCTTCCAGATTTTCGATGTAGTAGTAATATCCCCCGCGCCTGTTGCACCCGATGTTGATGTCAAATATCTCTTCGATGGCCTTGCGGTGGTTGTGAAACGTGCGGAGAGGTATTTCCACGCCTCCGCTCATCTCGGTGCGCAGCCAGCGTTCGTTGATTTCCTCCAGGGTGATTTTCCCGGCCCGGTAGATGGTGTCGACGAGCCAGATGTAACGGTTGAATAAATCTTTTGCCATAATGTAGGTCTATCTTTTGGAACGTTAAAAATACAGAGATTTCCCGTATTTAGAAGCCGATGCGACGTCTTTTCTCAGGAGAGGCGATGCGTTCGCTGTCGCAATATTGGCGGAGGGTCTCGATGTCCACGCGCTCCACGCCGCGGAGTATCTTGTCGACGGCCTGCTTGCGGGCGATGTTCTCGATTTGTCCTCCGGTGAAGTCGTAGGCGGATGCCAGTTCGGTAGCCTCCTCTGCGGTCAGGTCAGGGAGCATGGATTGCCAGATGGCCTGCTTGGCTTCCAGCGAAGGACGTTCGAACTCGATTTTGTAGAGGAAACGGCGTTCGAAAGCCTTGTCCATGTTCTGCGTGAGGTTGGTTGTCGCGATGAGAATGCCGTCGAGTGACTCCATCTCCTGGAGGATGATGTTTTGGATGGAATTCTCCATCTTGTCCACGGCGCGTTCGGCTCCTTCCTGCCGCTTGCCGATGATGGCATCAGCTTCGTTGAACAGCAGGATGGGGACAGTGTCACACTTCGTGACCAGCGTACGGTAGCGGTCGAAGAGGGCCTTGACGTTTTTCTCGCTCTCACCCACCCAACAGCTTTTCAGTGCGGCAAAGTTCACCTGCATGATGTCACGCCCCGTACGCTTGGCCAGTTGATAGACCGTTTCTGTCTTACCCGTGCCCGGCGCGCCGTAGAACAAGCAGGCAAATCCGTTGCGCATGCCGCTCGCGGCCAACCGACTGCGGATGTCGTCGAAACGGTCAGGACTCAGAAGCGCAGCCAGTTGGTCGATTTGCCGTGCTTCACGTTCGTTGTAGAACAGCTGCTTGGCAGGGAGTGTCACGTGCTTCAAGAGGTCCTTGTCAGGATTGGCCTGCTGCTTGCTGATGTTCAGTTCGCCGAGGAGTTCCTCTTTCGCCTGGTCCGTCAGTTTGAAAGCGTTACGGTCGGCATAGCCGTCGCTGTTGACATATTCCACCAACTTGCGGCGCATCAAGTCACTGTGTCCCTGCACGAGTTCACGTTCTTGGAGACGGAAGATAATCTTGCTTTCGTAGAGGTCGTCGAAATCATGAGGGCCGATATTGTCGTCATCGTTGCTCACGAAGAGATGGCAGAAATAAACCAGTAACACCCAGTCCCACTCCGCCAGGCCATAACTCCGCACCCGGCGGACAAACTCCAGCGAATCGTTGTTGTCAAACAGCGTGTTTATCTCGCCCACAAGGGCATCATAGGTGAGCTCGCTGTCGTCACGCTGTTCGAAGAGGTCGTCCAGTTCGTCGAATAGCTCCTCGCAAGTCAGTCCCCCGCGAAGTTGCGGCTCGTAGCAGCGGTTTTCCTTCAAAGCCTCGATGACCGGCATGGAAATCCGGTAAGTCTTCTCCCGTCGCTGACGGCAGCAAATCACCAGCTTGCGCTTTTCGAGCACATCGATGTCGCTCATGTAGCGGATGATGCGCACGGTGCGGCATCGGAGGTGCGTAGCAAAGTCGCTGATGCGGATGCAGCTGTCGTCGCTCTTGTCGACGAAGAGGGAAAAGAGCACGGCCTGCACCGGCGTCAGCGAAAGTTTCTTCGCCACGTAGCGGACATACCGTCTGGCTTTCACATAGAACTCTTCACTCAGGTTAGACCCTTCCGAGAGTTCCACAATCTGTTCGATGGCCGTCAAGAGGTTCAGCCGCTTGGGTTCGGCCAATGTCGTCTTTTCTTCTGTCGCTTGTTGCGTAACGTTCAGTCTCTTCATCTTCTATTGCTATTTTCTGATTCACGATGCAAAGATGAAGCACAGTTATGCCAAAACGAGGCAGTAGATGAAAGGAAATGCAAAAAAAAACAACGCAACCTAATCCTCTTCTTTATACCTTGCAAACATAACATCCTCCCAACCACAACCGTAAAGATATTACGACTGCAGTCAGGAGGATGTCACAACAGGCAGACTATCCCTAATCCAGCTTATTAAAGAATCAGAAACAACACAAATACTCGCCCTATTTTCCTCTATCTTCTTCCATCCTCTTCCAAATCCCCCGATACACCTCTTCCTGCAACCAGCCAAACAGCCCGGCAGGGCGCGTCCGCACACTACCGCAATGCGGACAAGGCTGCGGCATGGAATAAACGGTGGCGGCGTATTCGATGTCGGGAGCACGAAAACGCTTGCCACAACAGGTGCATTTGAATGTTGTCATTCCTCGGAGCATGGTTTTCTTTCTTATTCTTAGTTCTAAAGTTCGTAACTTTTATTCTTCAATGCCAAATTTCCTTTGGTCCAAGTTGGTTCACTGCAAAGGAAAACAGACGGGAAGAGAAAGTCACGGGCAAAGATGCACACGTCGTATGCCAAATGGCTGCATGTCTTCTATATTTTCCACACAAATTTGTCCGTCAACAGCAAAGCCGTTAATTTTGCACCGCTTTTATTACGCTATACCTTATTATATATGATATATCCGCAAAACTTCGAACAGAAGATTGGCTTTGACCAAATACGTACCCTGCTGAAAGCGCAATGCCTCAGCACACTGGGGCAGGAACGGGTGGACGCGATGGAGTTCTCCGACAAACGGGACGACATCGAACGGCAACTGAACGAGACCACAGAATTCGTCCGCATCATCGAAGAGGAAGACGGCTTCCCTGACCAATATTTTTTCGACGTGCGCCCTTCGCTGAAACGCATCTGTGTGGAAGGACTCTACCTGGACGAGCAGGAAGTGTTCGACCTGCGCCGTTCGCTGGAGACCATCCACAGCATCGTGCGCTTCCTGCATTGGGAAGAGGAAGAGTCAGGTGACTATCCCTATCCGGCTCTCCAGGCATTGGCAGGCGACGTCGTCGTCTTCCCGCAACTCATCGCTGCCATCGAACGCATCCTCGACAAATATGGGAAAATCAAGGACACGGCCTCAGCCGAACTGCTACGCATCCGTCGCGAGATAGCTTCGACCACAAGCGGCATTTCGCGCAGCCTGAACGCCATCCTGCGCTCGGCACAAGCCGAAGGCTATGTGGACAAAGACGTAACGCCCGCCATGCGCGACGGCCGGCTTGTCATCCCCGTGGCGCCGGGCATGAAGCGCAAAATACGCGGCATCGTGCACGACGAATCGGCCACAGGCAAGACCGTGTTCATCGAGCCGGCCGAAGTGGTGGAAGCCAACAACCGCATCCGCGAGCTTGAAGGCGAAGAGCGGCGCGAGATTATCCGCATCCTGACAGAGTTTTCCGCCACCGTGCGCCCGGCTATCCCCGAAATATTGCAGTCATACGAGTTTCTGGCCGAGATAGACTTCATCCGTGCCAAAGCGCGCCTGGCCATACAGACCAACGCCATCAAACCCATGCAGGAAGACACGCAGGTCATCGACTGGGCCTCGGCCATCCACCCGCTGCTGCAACTGTCGCTGGCCAAGCACGGAAAGAAAGTCGTCCCGCTCGACATCGAGCTGAATGCCACGCAACGCATCCTCATCATCTCCGGCCCGAACGCCGGCGGCAAGTCGGTCTGCCTGAAGACAGTCGGTCTGCTGCAATACATGCTCCAGTGCGGCATGCCCATCCCGTTGCACGAACGCAGCCGGGCCGGCATCTTCGGAAGCATCTTCATCGACATCGGCGATGAACAGAGCATCGAAAACGACCTGAGTACCTACTCCTCCCACCTGCTCAACATGAAAATGACGATGAAGCACTGTGACGGACGCAGCCTTATCCTCATCGACGAGTTCGGCAGCGGGACGGAACCACAAATCGGAGGCGCAATGGCCGAAGCCGTACTAAAACGTTTCAACGACAAGGGAGCGTTCGGCGTCATCACCACCCACTACCAGAACCTGAAACACTTCGCCGACAATCACGAGGGCGTGGTCAACGGAGCCATGCTCTACGACCGCCACCACATGCAGGCGCTCTTCCAACTCCAAATAGGCAACCCGGGCAGCTCGTTTGCCGTGGAGATAGCCCGCAAGATAGGCATCCCGGAAGATGTGATTGCCGACGCCTCGGACATCGTGGGACGTGAATACATCAACGCGGACAAATACCTGCAAGACATCGTGCGCGACAAACGCTATTGGGAGACCAAGCGACAGAACATCCGCCGCCGCGAAAAACAGATGGAGGAGACCATCGAACGCTACGAGGCCAAGCTGAAGGAACTGGACGACAGTCGTAAAGCCATCATCAGCAAAGCGAAGGAAGACGCCCAGCACCTGCTTGACGAATCAAACGCGCGCATCGAAAACACCATCCGCACCATCAAGGAGGCACAAGCCGAGAAAGAAAAGACGCACACGGCACGCCAGGAACTGAACGAATTCAAAGAATCGGTCAAAGAGTTTGAGAAACAACAAGCCGAGGAAAAGATAGCCCGCAAAATGGAACAACTGCTCGAAAAGCAACGCCGCAAGGAAGAGCGCAAGAAACGGGCCAAGGATACGCCGGCAGAAGCGAAGCCCAAAGCCGAACGCCCCCTGCAGCCCGGCGACACAGTGCGCATCAAGGGACAGACATCGGTGGGCGAACTGACCGAAGTGAGCGGAAAGAATGCCACCGTGGTCTTCGGCACCATCAAGACGACCGTGAAGCTCGACCGGCTCGAACGCGCCGAAGCCCCCCGCAGCAATGCCACTTCACAGGCATCTTCATTCGTCAGCGCCAGCACCCAGGACCAGGTGTATGAAAAGAAACTCCAATTCAAACAAGACATCGACGTGCGAGGCATGCGTGGCGACGAAGCCATCCAAGCCGTGACCTACTTCATCGATGACGCCATCCTTCTGGGCATCAGCCGTGTGCGCATTCTGCACGGCACAGGCACAGGCATCCTGCGCACCCTCATCCGCGACTACCTGAAGACCGTCCCCGGCGTGCGCCATTTCCAGGACGAACACGTGCAGTTCGGCGGAGCAGGCATCACGGTGGTCGACTTGGATTAACGCCTTTGTTCGCGGCACGCCTCCCGCACAAACGCCAAGCGGACCGCTTGCATTCGTTCACAAGAGTCAAAAATCGGATTCAGTCCTTGCAGATTGCCAATCCATCGGTGACGGATGCCCATAATATACAGACGCGGACGCCGCAGGAGACACTGATAAACAATTCAAAATCCGTGTCCTCCGCGACATCCGCGTCCGATAATCCCAAAGCGGCCAAAGAGTTTGAACAAACGTGCTAATGACTGATTGGGGATAATCAATCCCAACCCTCCTTTCCGTCCCTCCCAGCCTTCCTTTCGGCATTTCCTTACCCTCCTTTCGGCCCGTGGACGGAGTTAAGGGCCACCTTGTCAGAAGTCTTCTTCCTCAAAATCATCGGAGAATGGCCTGCGCCGCTCGGGAGTGCCCCGCCGCGGCCTTTCACGGCGTTCCATCCGGTTCTTCTGGTCTTCCTGGTACTTCGCAAACTGCTCCTCTGTCAATATCTGGCGAAGAGCCTGCTCATACTCCTCCGCATTCTTCTTCATGCGCTCCCGCATTCCGGCTTCCTTCTCCTTCATCGCTTTCCGATAAGCCTTTCGTGCGTCCTTGTCCATAGCCTGAAGGGAATCCCGCGGGATACGTTCCGGACGCATGTCCTTCATTTGTTCCATCTGCCTCATGTTCAGGGCAAACAGGGAGTCAGTCTGCGTCTGGTTCAACCCATACTTTTGCACCATCAAGGCCGTGCGTTGCTCGGCCATCTCTTCCGGCGTCAGTCTCTTGCCGCGTTCCGGGCGCTGCGCCTCTGCCTGGAGTCCAAAGCAAAACATCGCAGCAAGCATTACAATCAAAGTTCTCATAAAAAACATATTTTAAAATCAACTTACTCTGTTTTCAAGACCCCTCCAGACTTCAAAAAGTTCAATCCCGGCGAAAGAAAAAGTCACGGAATTGGCTTTTTAGACAGAAACACTTAAATTTGCAGGACCAATTTTATTCACTTATTTTATACATCATATACCGACATGGGATTATTCGATATATTTAAAAAGAAAAACACCGAAACGACCGAGAAAGTAGGAGGCATGGAAGACTTCATGACACTGATACGCGTATATTATGAATCTGTCATGGCTTGCAACCTGGGCATCACCAACCTGGCTTTCCTCCCTGACGTGGCCGTGTTCAAACGTACCCTGAAAGTGCCTACGCAAAACAACAAACTGGGCGTTGCCGAAAAGAGCCGCAGCAGAAAGATGCTAAAAGAAATCTACGGCCTGAGCGACGACTTCTTCAAGGAAATCGACCTGTCTATCAAAAAAAATTGCCGCAACCTCAATGAGGTGAAAAACTATTTGTTCATGTTCCAAGGATTCAGCCAAGACCTCATGATGTGTCTCGGCAACCTGATGAAATGGAAATTCCGCGTGCCCAGCATTTTCAAAAAAACCCTATACCAACTGACCTCCAAAGCCGTCAACGACCTCCTGACCCGTTATGAATGGAAAGACGACGCCATGCGGAAAACCAGTAACAACATTCGCAAATACCAACATACGCTGGGCTACTCCGCCCAATGGATGAGCGAGTATGCCTTCAACATCATCTTGCTGGCCAAAAAAGAACCCAAGCCCAAGGACAAAGACTGAACAAGCCTGTTTTTTCACAAATGTGTGAAAAATCTTTTGTTATTCACAAAGAAAGGCTATATTTGTATGACAAATTGGCAAACTCATGACGGAAGAAGAAGAAAGACAACTCAACATTTTCGAAGCTCGTTTTCGTCATTTCCTTTACCAGTATGACGTGTTGAAGCAGCAAAACGAAACGCTTCGCCAAGAACTCCTTCAGAAAGAAGGAGAAATCAAGGCCTTGGAAGCACGTTGTCAGCAAACAGAAACCGAGTATGCCAATTTGAAAGCAGCCAGGATTATCAGTATCAACGACAACGAATCGCGCGATACGAAACAACGGCTTGCAAGACTGGTGCGTGAAATCGATAAATGCATCGCTTTATTAAACGGATAAGGAGGATGTATTCAGATGAACGATAGCGAAAAAATGAGAATTCGTTTAACCATTGCCGATGGCATCTATCCGATGACCATCAACCGCAAAGACGAGGAACTCTATCGTAAGGCGGCAACAATGATCAACGAGAAAGTAAATATGTATCGTGAAAGAGTCGCAGGAGGCAAACGGGAAGACTACATCGTCATGGTGGCGTTTGAATTTGCTTTCGAACTCGTGACCAGACACTGGGAAAACGATACGCAACCCTACCAAAAGAAGCTTGACGAACTCACCCGCGAACTCGAAGAGCGTTTACGCGATGAGCACGACAACCAGCCGATGTAAGGGTTACATTTTTTTGAGATTAAGATATTCGCGCATTGCTTCATCATTGGAGAGAAGAGTTCTCCAGTGAGAGTAATGCGCATTTTTTATTATAAATTCTTAGTAAAATGAGTTTAACTATAGTAACAGTAACATCACTTGTAGCGCTTGTTATAGGACTGGTGGTTGGTTATACGATTTTCAGATACGTCATGAAATCGAAATACAACAGCATCCTGAAAGAAGCCCAAACAGAAGCGGAAGTAATCAAGAAGAACAAACTTCTTGAAGTGAAAGAAAAGTTCTTGAACAAGAAAGCTGATCTGGAAAAAGAGGTCGCACAACGCAACCAACGCATCCAACAAGTCGAAAACAAGTTGAAACAGCGCGAACTTATGCTGAACCAACGCCAAGAAGAGGTGCAGCGCAAGCGCAACGAAGCCGATGCCATCAAGGCAAACCTGGAAAACCAACTGGTAATCATCGACAAGAAGAAAGAGGAACTGGACAACCTGCAAGCGCAAGAACGCGAGAAACTGGAAACCATCAGCGGACTGTCGGCAGACGAAGCGAAGGAACGTCTTATCGAGTCGCTGAAAGAGGAGGCTAAAACCCAGGCACAATCCTACATCAATGACATCATGGACGACGCTAAAATGACGGCCAACAAGGAAGCCAAGCGCATCGTCATCCAGACCATCCAACGCGTGGCCACAGAAACGGCCATCGAAAACTCCGTGACTGTCTTCCACATCGACTCTGACGAAGTGAAAGGACGCATCATCGGACGTGAAGGAAGAAACATTCGAGCCTTGGAGGCAGCAACCGGCGTGGAAATCGTTGTCGACGACACACCTGAAGCCATCGTGCTCTCAGCCTTCGACCCCGTCCGGCGCGAAATCGCCCGCCTAGCCCTGCACCAGCTGGTCACTGACGGACGTATCCATCCGGCCCGTATCGAGGAAGTCGTGGCCAAAGTGCGCAAGCAAGTCGAGGATGAAATCATCGAAACCGGCAAACGCACGACCATCGACCTCGGCATCCATGGCCTCCACCCCGAACTCATCCGCCTCATAGGAAAGATGAAATACCGTTCCAGCTACGGGCAGAACCTGTTGCAGCATGCACGCGAGACAGCCAACTTGTGTGCCATCATGGCTTCTGAATTAGGCCTGAATCCTAAAAAAGCCAAGCGTGCAGGTCTGCTCCACGACATCGGTAAAGTGCCCGACGACGAGCCGGAACTGCCCCACGCACTGTTAGGACAGAAATTGGCCGAAAAGTACAAAGAAAAGGCTGACATCTGCAACGCCATCGGCGCACACCACGACGAAGTGGAAATGGAAACCCTCATCGCTCCTATCGTGCAAGTGTGCGATGCCATCTCAGGAGCACGCCCCGGCGCACGCCGCGAAATCGTAGAAGCCTATATCAAGCGCCTGAATGACCTGGAACAACTGGCCCTGTCCTACCCGGGCGTCACCAAGACCTATGCCATCCAGGCAGGACGCGAGTTGCGTGTCATCGTCGGTGCAGACAAGATCGACGACAAACAGACCGAACTGCTCTCCTCGGAAATAGCCAAGAAGATTCAAGATGAAATGACCTACCCGGGTCAAGTGAAAATCACGGTCATCCGCGAGACACGCGCCGTCAGCTTCGCAAAATAAATTTGTAGAAACATTTTGAGCATTGCTCAGAGTTGTCTATATTTGTAGCCCTCTTCGGTGGAAGAGGGCTATATTATTTTCTGGGGTTGTTTGGATTTGACAGCGGGCAGAAATGGTATGTAAGCATGCAGTGCGTCGGTGATTAGCACTATAATCACAGTTACCGAACAATTATCTGGCGAAAACAACTACGCTCTCGCTGCTTAATCGAAGCATAGTAGATTAACTTTATTTCTGCACAAGGTGCGGAAACGAGACATCACTCGGAAGCTGTTGCTCCGAAGCATTCCGGTTCAGTGGTGCAGTCATATCGGAGATAGTCAAAGTTCAGCCTTGGAGCTTTGATGAAACTTTAAAGGCTAAGGCGCAAGTGGGTGGCTCTGGTCTTGCTTACGCACGAAAACCGAAGGCAGAGATAAGCATGTAGAAAGCATATGGTTTCCTCGTTTGGACGAGGGTTCGACTCCCTCCAACTCCACAAGGACAAGTCTTAAGAGGCTGCTTCAAATAGCATTTTGAGGCAGCCTTATTTTTCTTCTATTAATGGATATTTCTGTTGCTTCTCTGATATAAACTACGCACAAAAGATAGACGTACATACCTACTACTTATTTTGATTCGTCCAAGCTCTCTACGGGCCATTCTTAAAGCCTTCAGAACACAATTTAGGAGAGTCGGAAATACACCCTTCCTTATTTTTAGATTATGTAAACCGACTGTGTAGATTTAACATACCCACAAAATTTTCGGGCTCCCTCTTATAAGGAAAGAGTTGCCGGCCGTGTCCCCGGCTCCCCGCACCCATGGTGGGGCAGGGGCACAAAAAAAGGAGTCCCCCGAAAGCTCATCGCTGAACTCCGGAGGACTCCGTCAAAACGGCGGCTACCTACTCTCCCACT
>JACJJM010000035.1 GCA_016900015.1 Phocaeicola coprophilus
AGCAGGCGTTTCAGTTCGCCTATCTTGTAATAACACCGTCCTCCTATGTTAGAAAAAGCGACTACACCTTTTGCACGTAAACGCTGCAAAGTACGGTCGCTGATTTGAAGGAATGTGCAGACTTCGTAACTGTCCACCCAGATTTCATCCTCGTTTTTCGTGTCCTCTTGTGAAAACACATAGTTGGCTATCACATCTATCTTAGCCACTATTTCCTTATAGGCTTTTGATTCAATCGTAATCACATCCATATTGCTAACTATTTGATTTTGTTGCAAAGTTCGGGGTATGAAAAAGATTAAAAGTCATGGTTCATACCGTCATGGTAAAAATATTTTTAGCACATTTTGGGGCTACTTTCAGAGAAAATTCGGCTTAAAGAAGTACAAAGCAAAGCAGTTTTGAGGACAAAACAAGGTGAAAATAAAAATACCGTGTCGGTATGAACACGGTATTTTATGAATAAGAATATCAGATGATTATCTCTTGTTGTCATCTTCTCTCATACGTTTGGATAGTTTTTCTGCCAACAAACTCAAGTAGGCGGTCTGGTCTTTTCGTTCTTTCATGGCGATATACGCATCATAATAGCCGCCTAAGTCTATATTGAATATGGAACTAAGGTATTCCATAAACTCCTTAATTTCTATGTTGCCGTGATTTATATCTCCGGCAGAGACAAGCGCATAGCCCAATTCTATCAAGGCATTCTTTTTCCCAGTAAAGCGAATTGGAATCTTTGTTGTAATAGTTTGTTTTTCCTCTATATAGCTATCGCATTCAAGTTTATGTAGTTTCTTATTTAAATAGATACGCAACATTTCATTGGCAAGTATTTTTGCAACCTTATAATCATATCCAGTTGAAAAGTTGGGGTCTTTGTCAAATTGTGCGCTATCGGTACATAAACGAATATCTGTTTTGCCACGTAAAAAGTAATATTCATCATATATGGTTGAATTAGAACGATAATATTGATAAAAATCCAAATTACGATTAAAGAAGTAAGTCAGGCTGTCCAGTTCCTTGTTAATATGATGTTTTATGACTTCATCGCTTCCTGTCGGACATTGTGTTTCAATGCGATATATCTTATAGAAATATAATAAACGTCCTAACAACTCAGGTTTTTGATTCTTGAAAAAAGATATTTCTTCTTCTTTTGATACAAACACATAAGTTTGTAACTGGTTCTTCAAATCAATTAGAATATTCTGTAAACGATGCACCATTGAAAGAGAAGTTTCAATAATATCATAGCCGTAGAGGTCGATTTCGTCAATTTCCAAATCTATTTGTGCCAATAATTTGTTTATTTTCTCTTTCATCATATTCTGTTACAAGAGGTTCATCAGAAGGTTGGACTTAATTTGGGCAGAAGATAGTTGTAGAGAGATGGTATATCGTAAAAAATATTTTTATTATGCCTTACTAAATCTTGTGCAACCATTTCAGATACTCCCCATGCGGCAGAAAGACAATCTACTCCCATTGTTTTACATGCCATAATATCAGCAATGGTATCTCCTACATATACCACTTCACGAGCAGATAAATGATAGCTTTGTAGTAACCATTTCAACGAATCCGCTTTTATGTTTCTCTCGGCATTGCCAGTCAGCACTTTATCAAACAAAGTGTTCATATCAAATTGCTGTAAAGTGATGTCGCAGCTCTTTGACCCTTTCCCCGTTATAAGTGCCACGATAATACCGCTTTGTTTCAAGTCGGTTATCAGTTCCCGTATTCCGGGAAATGGTCGGGGACACATCTGTTCATGCAGATTTTTATAAATGGTATAGAAATCTTCTAATGCACGTTCTTTGTGTGGAGTATCTATAATACTCCCTATCATTCCCTGCTCGTTTAAGCCGAAGGTCTGTATCACATCGTCATCCGACAATTCGTATCCGATATAAGGCATTACAGCTTTTTTGAAAGCTCGTATGCATAAGGGGATGGTATCACCAATGGTACCATCCAAATCAAAAGCTACTAATTTGATTTTACTCATGAGAAAGATTAATTTTGCGAATAACTTTACAAGGATTTCCTACTGCCAAACTGTTCTCAGGAATAGATTTAGTTACAACACTTCCTGCACCTATTACGCTTCCCTTGCCGATAGTAACACCCGGCAAGATGATGACACCTCCACCAATCCAACACCCATCCTCAATGGTGACAGGTAAAGCGTAGGTATGCCGAACATATTCGATTCCATTAGGCGTTTCTACGGGCGTCAGACGTTCATTCAATTCTATGGGGTGCGTTGCCGTATAGATTTGTACATTGGGGGCAATCAAAACATTATTTCCAATGCTGATTTTATTGCAATCTACCAATGTACATCCTGTGTTGATACTGACATTGTTACCAATATGGATATTACAGCCATAATCGCACACAAAAGGATTGCCAACGGAAACTTTTTCACCGATGCTTCCAAGCATTTCTTTTAAAACAGCCCGCCTTTCCTCTCTGCTTTCGTAGGGCAGTGCGTTATACTTCAACAACAACCTGTTAGTCTTTTTCTTAAACTCAATAAAGATAGGTGCATGGCAATCGTACCATTCTCCGGACAAACATTTTTTTAATTCATCGTTCATACTCATTGCTTTTAATATCTGGGGCAAAATTATACATATTTCGCATGATTTTCTTGTATTATTTTTCTTTTTATCTGTATCTTTGCGTTCAAACAGCTTTTGTATGAAAAGAGAAAATTTGCACCAACCATTTGAAATATTATTCAGTGAGTTGGACGAATCCACATTGAAGGAACACGACCATACTTTTTTTGAGTTGGTTTATATCTTAACAGGTACGGGTATTCAGTGGATAAATAACCATAAGTTCCCTTACCATGATGGGCACTTGTTCATGATTACTCCGGGAGATATACATGCGTTTGACATACACACAAAAACGAAATTCGTCTATATTAAATTCAATGACATCTACATACATTCTGCGGTATTTGGTGCGGACAATATTCAACGTTTGGAGTTTATCCTGCAACATGCTAATCATCAGCCGGGCTGTATCTTGCGGAACATAACAGATAAATTACTGGTGAAACCTATGATAGAAGCCATTATACGTGAATATACGAACAAACATTTGTACAGTACGGAAATCATCACGCAGTTAATCAATACCATCATTATCGTGGTCGCCCGTAATGTAGCCATGTTCCTGCCGGAAAAGCTGGATGAAAATTCAACCGAAATGTCATTGAACATTCTGCAATATATCCAATCCAACATCTATCATCCCGATAAGATTAAGGCAAAAGCCATCAGTCAGCATTTTGGTATTTCTCCAAACTATTTAGGGAGATATTTTAAGAAGCAAACCAATGAAACCATGCAACAATATATCTTGAATTATAAGATGAAGATGGTAGAAAGTAGGCTTTTGCATACCGACATGCGAATCAATGAAATCGTAGAAGAACTTGGATTTACCGATGAAAGCCATTTGAATAGGCTATTTCGTAAATACAAGGGTATCAGCCCTACCGAATTTAGGAAACAGAATCAGCATATGTAAATTCTCACGATTTAGTGCAAGGTGCAAGTATATATCTATATATAGCTTGCACCTTGCACTAACCACAGAATATTTATTTTCAGTGATTTGCGTATTTCAAAATAAAGTCGTATCTTTGAACCCAAGATAAAGGCAGACACCATCCCGACAAGGGAAGCCAATAGTTCTTTCAAAAAAGTGTCCAATTCGTACCCCCTTAAAGGTTGTGGTATGCTAAGATATTGATTTTAAGATTTGTATTTCGCTGGGTTCATAACCCAACCGGATCACCAGAAGAAAAGACAAGTCCTGCAAAATCTATATTTTGTGGGACTTTTTTTATTACCCTTTGACGACCTTGACCGCCCAAAAGAGGACATTGGCGGACAAAACAAAAAATTTAGCAAAATCCAACTTAAGATGTGACACTCGCCTGAGAGGAGATGTCAACAACATGCGCGACACTGACGGGAGAATCAAGCGGTGCCGTCCCATCCCACAAGACGAAATCAACCTGAATGAAGCTATGAGCGAAGCTGACCAAAATGATGGCTACAAGCAAACGGCATTGTTCATAAGCACCCCTCGAGCAACCAGAGGCGAGAATACAAACCACTAAACATTCTCGCCTCTTTCATTTCAAACATATTTTTATTATTGAGCTTTCGATAAATAAACGTTCCGTCCCTCTATGCGGCAGTGCAAATCCGTGGTCAGCTGCAAGGCTTCCAGGAATGGAAGTATACTCTCATAGCGTTTCACACTTCCCGTATAGGGTATGTCTGCCAGCGACGCATCTTCGTACGCCACGTCGATGTTGTACCAACGCTCGAACGTCTGCATGATGTCACGAAGCTTCTTGTCTCGGAATGTATAGACTCCATCGACCCAACCCACGTATTCTTCCAGATTGACCTCACGCTTTTCCGCATGCGTCCCCGAGAATACGGCCTGTTGGCCCGGAGCAAGAAACATCCTGTCATCCGTTGAAGGCAGATTGACTGCCACCCGGCCCTCCACAAGCGTGGTGTAGCACACGGTGTCCTCAGGATAGACATGGACATTGAAACGTGTCCCAAGCACTTCGATGTCGCCCATTCGCGTCTGCACGATAAATGGATGCGACTCGTCCGACACCACATCGAAGAAGGCTTCACCTTCCAGGAAGACCACACGTTGCGTGCCGACGAACACTTCCGGATAAATGAGCTTCGACTCGGCATTCAGCCTCACGCGTGTGCCGTCGGAAAGGAGCAATGTGTTTTCTGCCCCGCTGGGAATGACAAACTGGTTGTAGGACTCGACTTGCTGGCGGTCAAGGCGGCCAAGGGCCGACTGCGCAGCGGCTTGATATGACAAGCAACCATCCTCGTAGCTCACGGTGACGTCGCCGTCCGACAAGCTCAAATCCCCCGGATTGCCTTTTCCGATTTCCACTTCACGGCCGTCAGCCAAGACAAGCGTTCCTCTCGACTGGCCGGGGTCAAGCGCCACTGCAAGGGAAAGTCCCTCCACGTCTGACTGCACGGGCCACAAAGCCCACGAAGCAACACCCAGCACAGCGACCGCTGCCACACCCGCCACATAGCGGAATACACGACGGTACGCGCCGGACTGCCGTACGCCGACCTGCTGTGCAAAGCGTTCGAAAGCCTGTTCGCCCGAAACGGGAGAACGACCGAACACTGTTTGAAGCCGTTCCGGTTGTCCCAATTCCTCAAAGCGCTTCCTCACCTCAGGTTCTTGCAGTAACCCGTAGGCCTTCTCCTCTTCTTCACTATTGGCCTCTCCTGTCACATACTTCTTTAATATGGATGCATCATTCAACAAGTTTCGCATAAGCTATATATATAAGGTGGTTGGTGCTCCTGCTATAACTTTATATTTTGTCTCCACCACCCATCAGCATGCAAAACAGCACGAAGGAGATTTTCGACAGATGCTCGCTCAGAAACTTGTAACTCCGCTGCTTCTGTGTCTTCACAGTGTTCAAGCTCACGTGCATGATGTCGGCAATCTCGTTCCAAGTGTGTCCCTTCAGCCGCAGACGGATGATGCGCGACTGGCTCTCGGGCAACTGGTCGACATAGAAATGAAGTTGCCTGATCAGCTCCTCCTGCAAGGCCAAGGCATAGAGTTCGTCCGAATCGTCCCAAGCCTCAGGCTGTTCCATGTTCGACAGGATGGTATGGTGAATACGATTGTTTCGTATGTATATCAGCGTATTGTTATAGCAGGCCCGATAGAGGTAATTGACCAACTCGTCCTGACTGGCAAACTGACGTTTGCTGTTCCAGATAGCCAAGAAGACATCCTGCACGAGGTCTTCCACCTCGTCGCTCATGTCGTCAAGCATCCTGGACACATAAGAACACAAGGCCGCATAATAATGACGATACATCACTTTCCAATGCTGTATGTTCTGTCGGTTGATTCCTCTGATGAACGCATCTCCTGTATCGTTCTCTCTGCTGGCCATAATTGCGTAAATCAATGATGTTTTCTCGCCAAAGATATGCATTTATTTTTTTCCATCTCCATACGTCCAAAGTATTTTTGTACTTTTTTTCTATACTAAAAGCCGACGACGACCGTATACGTCCCGTCTGAAAGCGTCAGAAGCTTTCAGAGCATCCTGAAGTCAGGATGAAACCACAGCCGCGGATGATGATAAATATTGCATACATCCCTCCAGTCTCCAAATGCCGCATTTGTCTCCGAAAGAAGACGGCTACGCGCAGCCTCCATTCCGCCCGAGCACCGAAAGGTATCCGCCCGACCACGGATAGGAGTCCGTCCGAGAGCCGAAAGGAGTCCGTCCCTCCACCGAAACCAGCAAGCAGCCCCTCCAGGCTAACCAACTGGTATCCAAACCTTCCGTCCCCAACAGCCGGGCATCCGGAAAACCATTCCGGCAATAAGCCGTCAAGGAAGCCTCCAGAGAACGACATGAATGAAAAAAGAAGACATTCCGCCTTCCGGACCTCCCAACTGAAAAAAAATATGCTTAAACTTGTCACCCTTTTGGGGCTTTTATGTATAATAAGGGTAAAGCATAGCTAAAAATAGAGAATCGTAACATATTTATTCATTTAAATTCTAACTTATGAGAGGAAAAAGACTACTATTCCTACTTTGGGGAATGTGTTTCATGTCCTTGCATGTATGGGCCGACCTGCCGGACCGCGACGTGACACTACGCCTGAACAATGTGTCGATGGAAAAGTTTCTGGATGAACTGAAAGAGCAAACTTCCATCAACATCCTTTACAACGCACAAATGTTTAAAGAGACACCGGCTGTGACCGTAAATGCCAAGGACGAGCCTTGGCAGAAAGTGTTGCAGAAAGTGCTTCGCCCGCTGGGATTCGAGTATGCAGTCAAGAATGACATCGTCGTCATCCGCCCCATTGCGAAAGAAGAGGGAAAAAACAAAGAAAAGGTCATCAAAGGCTCCGTGGTGGACACAGACGGACTGCCGCTGGCCGGAGCCACCATCACCATCAAGCACGAAGACGGCACGTCGACCTATGCGCGTGCTGACATGGACGGCAACTTCCAAGTCGCAGCCGTGGGTGACGAGACATCACTGACGGCCTCATTCCTTGGCTATAAACTCCTGGAACTGAAAGCCAACGCGAAAGGCGACAACTACAACTTCCGCTTGGAATCAGACTCGCAATACTTGGAAGAAGTCGTCGTGACCGGTATCTTCGACCGCAAGAAAGAAGGCTTCACGGGATCAGCCGTGACACTGAAAGGCGACGACCTGAAGAAATACAGCGCGACAAACATAGCCAAAGCATTGTCAGCCGTGGCACCGGGATTCCGCATCGTGGAAAACATCGACCTGGGTTCAAACCCCAACGGATTGCCCGAAATGAGCCTGCGCGGCCAGGCCAACATGGACTTGGGCAACGCCACGACATCCAACGAATTCCTGTCCGTACAAGGTGAATACGAGACTTATCCGAACCAGCCGCTTATCATCCTCGACGGCTTCGAGACGACCACGCAGAAGATGGTCGACCTCGACCCCGAACGCGTGGCCTCCGTCACACTGCTGAAGGACGCCGCAGCAACGGCCATCTACGGTTCGCGAGCAGCCAACGGCGTGATTGTCATCGAGACCAAGACTCCCAAAGCCGGACGCCTGTGGGTGACCTACGGCGGAGAGTTGCGCGTGGAGACGCCCGACCTGACCGACTACAACCTGATGAATGCCGAAGAAAAGCTGGCCACGGAATGGGCTGCCGGCATGTACACAGCTTCCGGCATCACGGCAGAAAAGCTGGAACTCTACCAACGCAAACTGCACGAAGTGAAACGCGGCGTGAACACCTACTGGCTCGACAAGCCACTGCGCACCGCATTCCAGCAGCGCCACACCTTGACGCTCGAAGGTGGCGACCAAGCCCTGCGCTACTCCATCTACGCAGGCTACAACATGTCGCCGGGCGTGATGAAGGACAGCAAGCGCGACGTGTTTACAGGTGAATTCAACATCCAATACCGTTTCAAGAAATTCCTGCTGAAAAACCGCCTGACGCTCGACAACTCGACAGCCGACGAATCGCCCTGGGGCAGCTTCAGCCAATACACCCGGCTCAATCCTTACCTCCGCGCCTATGATGAAAACGGAGAAATCCCTCAATATCTGGATGATTTTTCAAACCTGAACGTCGGCCAGGCCAACTACCCCAACCCGATGTACAACACGACGTTCAAGACCAAAGACCGGAGCACGAACCTGTCGTTCACCGAGCTGTTCAGTGCAGAGTGGAACCCCAATGCAGACTGGCGCATCGTGGGCAACTTCTCACTGACCAAAAGTTCAGGCAACCGCGACGTGTTCCGCCCGGCCCAGCACACAGCCTTTGCCAACATCACAGACCCGGCACTGAAGGGTGACTATGCACGCACAGAAAGCTCCTCGCTCAACTGGCAAGTGGACTTGACTGCGAGCTACAACAAACTGATAAACAACATCCACTACATCACAGGAAACACACGTTTCACCATGCAGGAGACCACCAGCGAGAGCTACGCAGCCCATGTGACAGGTTTCCCCAACGAAAACATGGATGAAATCCTCTTCGGTAGCCGCTATGATGAGAAGATGGAAGGCCTGGAAAGCACCAGCCGCCTGCTGAGCTGGGTGGCAGCCATGGGCTATTCTTACAAATATAAATACTCCATAGACTTCAATATCCGTCTGGACGGCTCGTCGCAGTTCGGTACAAACAACCGCTGGGCGCCCTTCTGGTCAGCCGGTCTCCGCTGGGACTTGAAGAAAGAAAACTTCCTGAAAGACGTCGACTTCCTCTCCGACCTCGTGTTGCGCGGCACATACGGTATCACGGGTTCACAGGGATTTGACCCCTACCAGGCACACTTGTATTACAGCTACAGCAACCTGCTGAAGCCTTACTACTCATCCGACGTCACCGGTGCTGAAATCTACGCCATGCCCAACGAAGACTTGAAATGGCAGGAAACACGCAACCTGAACCTGGCATTGGAAATGGGATTCCTGGACGGACGCCTGACCGGACGCATCGAATGGTACCGCAAGATTACCAACAACATGCTCACGTCCATCACCCTGGCCCCCTCGCTCGGATTCAACACCTATCCGGCCAACCTGGGAAAGATCGAAAACCAAGGCATCGAATTCAGCCTTTCGGCCATCCCTTACCAAGACCGTGCCAATCAGGCTTATTGGACCATCACTGTCAATGGTTCGCGCAATAAGGATAAACTGCTGAAAATCTCTGAAGCCATGCGCCACATGAACGAAGTGAACAATGCCAACCAGGACGACACGCCTCTCTCCCGCTACGTCGAAGGCGAATCGCTCAACCGCATTTGGGTGGTCCGCTCGCTGGGTATAGACCCGTCGACCGGTCTGGAAATCTTCCAGAAACGCAATGGCGACATGACAGGCGAATACGACCCTGTGGACATCGTCCCCATCGGCAACACCGAGCCTGACTGGCAAGGATTCATCAACTCATCCTTCACCTATCGCGGCTGGGGCGCCGACGTCAGCTTCCAATACAGGTTTGGAGGACAAGTCTACAACCAGACGTTGCTCGACAAAGTGGAGAATGCTTCGCTGGTTTACAACGTTGACCGCCGCGTGATGGACCTGAGGTGGCAAAAGCCGGGCGACCGTTCACGCTTCAAGACGCTGAACTATCTGGCCAGTGACACGAAAGCCTCTTCACGCTTCATCATGGACGAGAACGTGTTCCAGTGGAGTTCACTTTCGCTCTACTATCGCATGGACCCTCAAAACGCTCCGTTCATAAGCAAACTGAGCCTGAGTTCGGCTAAAGTCTCCTTCAACATGGAAGACTTGTTCTACTTGTCGACCGTGAAGCGCGAACGCGGATTGGACTATCCCTATGCACGCACTTTCACGTTCTCTCTGAATCTGACTTTCTAACAACCCCACTATCAATCACATTATGAAAAAGACATACCTATACATATTGGCCGGTCTGCTGACCTTCTCTTCCTGCAACGACTGGCTGGATGTGGACCCGAAGACATCCATTCCGGCAGACAAAGAATTTGAGACGGAATATGGCTTCAAGGACGCCCTGACGGGTATTTACCTGAAATTGACCGACACGGAGCTTTATGCCCGCAATCTGACTTACGGCTATCTGGACGAACTGGCCGGCATCTACGAAGACCACTCCCTGTCAAATGATGCAGACCGAACGGACATCTACGACTACACGGACGAAGCCGAAAGCCGCATCAACGGCATCTACGTGAAGATGTATAACACCATTGCCAATGTCAACAATCTGCTGACCAACCTGGAGGAACATCGCAACGTGCTGACTACACCCCTCTACTACGAGACCATGAAGGGCGAAGCGCTTGGCCTGCGTGCCTTCCTGCACTTCGACCTGCTCCGCCTCTATGGACCTATCTTCAGCGAGAACCCCAATGGGGAAGCCATCCCTTACCGCACGACGTTCGACAACGAGGCCACGCCCGTGTTGTCCGCCTCGGATGTCGTGGAAAAGATTCTGGCTGACCTGACGCAAGCACATGACTTGTTGGCCGACAGCGATCCGTGCGACTTCTTCACCGACCGCACGTCAGAAGAGTTTTCCGACAAAAACATGTTCCTCGTCGACCGCCAATTCCGCATGAACCTCTACGCAGTGAAAGCCATGCTGGCACGGGTTTATAGCTACAAAAGCGATGCCGAAAGCCGCCGCCTGGCCGTGCAATACGCCCAGGAAGTCATCGATGCGACCGACTACTTCACGCTCTACACCACACAAGACGTCAACACCTACAACTCTATCCGCTACCGCGAACAGGTGTTCGGCATCAGCGTGTATGACTTGGAGAACATCCTGGAGAACAACAACATGAGCATGGCATCCGAACCAAGTATCCAATACCGTTACGTCACGCCACGGGCCAACTTCCAGGCCTTCTATGACCTCAACAGCGGAGGCGACACAGACTGGCGCTCACACGGTTTCGCCTTCAACAGTGTAGAGACCTACGAAGGCATGTTCATGTATTGCCTCAAGTACAACCAGGCGAACCTGTCGACCAATGCCGACGGAGCCGATGCCATCCCCCTCATCCGTTTGCCGGAGATGTATTACATCATCGCAGAATGTGCCGACGATCCGCAGACCAGTGCCGACGCCCTCAATGAAGTGCGCTTCGCACGAGGCATCTCTTACGAAGATGAAATCAACACCGTCGACTATGACCGTCCCTATGCCGCAGGCGAAGACCCGTCGCTCAGCAAGCGCGTGAACCTCATCATGCACGAGTTGCGCAAAGAGTATTTTGCCGAAGGCCAACTGTTCTTCTACCTGAAGGCCCATCACTTCACCACCTTCGATGGTTGCCTCTTCGAAAACGGCATGCAAACAGAGCACTACCAATGGGTATTGCCTGAAGACGAAATCATATTTGGTAACAACAATAAACAGCAATAATCATGAAAAAGCTACTATATCTCTTGTGCTTCGTTTGGGCAGGTTCCTTCCTTACCGGGTGTTCGGAAGAGGAAATTGCCCTCTACGACCAGGAAATGGCCATCACATTCAGCTCGGCCACCACACTCAACTACACATTTACGGATGAACACTATCTGAACGGCACCACGTCGCTCGAACTGAACTTCTACGCCCAGCTGCAAGGCGGACTGGTGGATGCCAACCGCACATTCTGCCTCAAGACAGAGCCCCGCGAAGGCTACTCGGAGTTGCCGGTCCTCCAACTGGAGAATCCCTACACCTACAGTGAGACCGACACCAACATCCAAGTCTATCCGCTGGTCGCACAACGCCCGGAAAAACCTTCGACGACACAGAGCTGTCTGCTGACGTTCGACTATGCGAACCCCGCTCACCAGTTTATCAAAGGACGTGTCGACATCTCGACCCTCACCGTCAACGTCACTTACAAGATCAAGCCTTCAACCTGGCGCGACGAAGTCTGGGGGACATACAGCGATGCTAAATACATGTTCATGATGGACGTGCTCGACAAGACCTACAGCTCCATGATGGACTACGAACTGCCCACTGTCGTCGATGCCTACGAAGCCTACAAGGCCGAAGGCGGAGATCCCATCTGCGACGATAACAATGAAGAAATCACATTTCCCGAAACCAACGTAAATGCATAGTCCTATGAGAAAAACCATAAAAAGCCTCTGCGGCATGCTCACGCTTGCATTGGCATTCACGGCCTGCTATGACGATGAAGGCAACTATTCCTATCACGACATCAACGAAGTGGGCATCGCCATCCCTGAAACCGCGGTGAGAGTGCCGCGTGAAGGAGAAGTCACCGTGGTCATCACCCCGGCACTGTCGCAAACGATAGGTGCCAATGAAGAAAACCTCACCTTCCAGTGGTATAAAGGCCCGCAGTCGGCCACACGCATCTGCGAAAGTTCACCCGAGGAAGTGGCCAACGACCCCGACCGTCACAAGTCGGAACTCCATCGCTACAGCACTGACAAAAGCTGCACGCTGACCATTACGCCCTCTGACATCGAGTCCATCAAGCTCCTGCTCGAAGTGACCGACCAACGTGAAGGGACGAAATGGTATGCCGAGCGCATCGTGAACCTCGTCCTGCCCTTCAGCAGCACTTGGTTCGTCCTCCAGGAACAGGATGGGAAAGGTGTGCTTGGAGCTGCTGACGGAGAAGGCGAACTGGCTACCGTCTTCGCTGACGTGTATGCCAGCGAATTCGGCACAACCTTCCCCTTGGAAGGAAAACCCCTGTCCATCGACGCCCAGCACAACTACGGCATCGGTTCGTGGAACTACACGATGGGCATCATGGCACCCTCGCCCATAGCCGTGCTCCACATCATGACCGACAGCGATCTGCAACTCGTCCGTCCCTCCACGCTCGAGACCGAATACAACGGCAGAGAGATGCTCCTGGGAGCCGACACGGGACAACCGCTCGCTTTGGAAACTTACGCCTATGGCAACTACGGCGAAGTGGCCGTAGCCCAAGGCAAGACGTGGCATTCGCTCATCGACGGATATGCCGTCTACTATACGGTGCGCAATCCGGAAGGCGAACAGCTCGAATCCAAGCAGTGGGCGGAATATGGAAGCAACTGGGTGACTTTCGATGAAAAGAAACATCGCTTCCTCTCTTATGTCTACAACACCTCGGACGGCATGATGACCAGCTACACGGAAACACGGCCCATGAGAGCATACGGCCGTGCCTGGAGCGATGCCATCCCCAAGACGGCTTCCGTCCCCCAATCCGGCGTGCCGTCCCTGACCGACGTGTTTGACGCCGACGGACCGGAACTGGCTTCCATCGAAGTGCTCGACTTCGTCAGCACGGGAACATGGGCCTATGCCATCGCTACGGGTGGAACGTCCCCGCTCACGCTCTATGAGTTTTCATCATCCGCTGCGGAACCGACTTGTTCCGGACTCTACGAACTGAGCTTGCCTGACGGCGCACAAGCAGCAGACTGCCACTTTGCCGCATCTTGGGGCTTCGGACATATCCTGTTCATGGCCACCGGCAACAAAGTCTACAAAATAGACCTCAACCGCAACAATCCGGCCGTAAGCCTCATCTACGAATACACGGACGACGCAGCTGCCACGGCTGTGGCTCTCAAGTTCAAGGATATGGACAACAGCACTTATTTCCACGACCTCGGCGTGGCCTTCAACCGCGCTGACGGCACAGGCACAGTGGTCGAGCTGCGGCTGACGCAAGCTGGCGACGTAAACCGCGAAGAAGGCAGCACGTTCGAATACACCGGCTTCGGCACCATCGTCGATCTTGCATTCAACCATGCCGAGTGACGGCATGTGACATTCCTCCGGAAACATGCGTGCGCAGGTTCCTTCCCGGCACAGCCCGTGCGGAAAAGCCTGCGCACGCTTTCTTTCCTTGAGATAAGCACTCACGCACAAGGCATTCTGTCGCATAAGATATGTAATCAGTCATGCAAAACATTGCAACTGGTAATACAAGACCTTGCAATAGGTAATACAACATATTGCAATAGGCAGTGCAAGACTTTGCAACAGGCAATGCATACAACGCGACTACTTCAAGCTTCATTCAAAAACTCATTATGAAAAAACTACTATTTACCTTGCTGGCCGTCGGATACGCCTGGGTTCTCCCGGCACAAGAAGGTCTCTTCGGCATGGAACGCAAAGGCGAGACCATCCATTGGTCCATCCCCGACTCCCTGCTGGGACGCGACTTGATGCTCACGACCACCGTGCTGAAAGCCCCGGCCCGCACGACGCCGGACTATACAAAGAAATATGGCCACCCGGGCGACCTCTTCGGGCCTATCATATTGCGTTTCCGCAAGGTGGACGGTGAAATGTGGGTGACCGACCCGCTCTACGACCGCCATCTGCCGGCCACGAGCGACGACCCCATCGTGAACATCGCACGCCTGCGCGGCGACGAACGCCTGTATGACACCCTGCCCATCGTCTCCGAATCCGACGGACAGACGACCATCGACGTGAGCCGCTGGCTGAAAAGCAACCAACTCTTGGGACTGAAACCCGTAGCCTTCGAACTGGAGCTGGGCACGGAAGACGCCTCACGCACACAGCTCAAGGACGTCAAAGCCCTCCCTCACTGTATGCTCATACGCAAAAGGCTGACCTATCGCCCGCTCCCGTTCATGACTCCCGGACGCAAAGCCAGCACGAGTGAAAGCGAATGGGAAGTCGGCATCTGCCTGTCGTTGCTCCCCAAGCATCCTATGCCCGTGCGTCCGTCGGGGATGCCCTACTTCGGCATCACGCAGCAGGAGTACCAAACGAATCCCCTACGGGCCTCATCACGCAGTCTGATGAAGCGCTGGCGCTTGGAACTGACCCCGGAAGACAGTGTCCGCTACTTCCAAGGCGAACTCGTCGAACCCATACATCCCATAGTGGTCTATGTCGACCGCCACACTCCAGCCCGCTGGCTACCGTGCATCATGGCCTCGGTAGACGCCTGGCAGGAAGCATTCGAACAAGCAGGCTTCAAGAACGCCATCCGCGCGGTGAAAGAGCCGACGGACGACCCGAACTTCTACAACTATGACAACAGCCACGCCTACATCTCCTGGAAACCGTCAGGGCAATCCAATGCCTACGGCCCTACTCCTTGCCTGGCCAGCACGGGCGAAGTGAAAGCCTGTCACATAGGCATCTTCAGTTCCGTCCCCGACCTGCTGCAACTCTGGTATTTCACCCAATGCGGCGCGACAGACCCGAAGGCTTGGGACGTGGAGCTGCCCCAATCCGTCATGGACGAACTGATGAAGCTGGTCTTCACGCACGAAATCGGCCATTCACTGGGACTGGAACACAACTTCTTCGGCAGCAGCCTCCATTCGCTGGATGAATTGCGTGACAACGATTTCCTCTCCCGACATGGCATGGGGTCGTCCATCATGGACTACATGCGCTGCAACTATGCGCTGCGCCCCGGCGACCGGACCGACCTGCGCAACCGCATCGCCCGCATCGGCGAATACGACCGTTGGGCCATCGAATACGGCTACCGCATTTTCCCCGGAAAGACGGAAGAAGAGCAGGAACGCAACCGCCAGGCATGGCTCAAACAGACAGCCGGCGAACTGCAACACCGGTTTCTCGGGAGCAACGACGTACGCGCCCAGTCGGAGGACTTGGGTGACGACCACGTGGCCTTCAACACACAGGGCGTGGAGAACCTGAAATACTTGTGCTCCCAGCCTGCGGCCTGGGATAGCCCCGACATACAGTCACTGCACGTCCGCCAGAGACGTTATCAATACATGATTACGATGCTGACAGAATGGACCAAACAAGTGCTCATGCACCTGGGCGGATACACACAGGACGAAGCCGGAAGGGGCATCGTGTGGGAAAAGGCTGACTACAACCGGAAGGTAATCGCCTATCTGCAATCCTATGTGCTCACTCCGCCGGAATGGCTCTTTGATGCCCAGCTGGTCAACCGGTTGGAACTTGACCGGACGACACTGGCCCGCAACTTTTATGACAAGATGATGCCGTGGGTCACCGACCGTTTTGCCGACATAAGCCGCGCACAATGCGCCGGCACGGAAGGCCTTCTCACGCTCGAAGAATATGTCAGTTCCCTGCATGCCGCTCTTTTCTCCGAGTGGCAGAAGCCTGCCACCTCCGTCAGCGACCTGAAATTTGAAGCCCAGCGGGCTTATATCGACCAGTTGGCAAACTTTCTGCAACGCAGTTCGAACCATTCGAGCCACGTGCTTGCCCTAGTCACTGCGGAATGTGCACGCCTGCTACAGGAGGCTGAAGCCTACGCCGGCCAAACACCTCCGGGCAAAGACCGGGGACAAGCCCTGGAACTCATCGAAAAACTACAAGCTATCGTAAACTAACACACTGACACATTATGCTAAAACATTGGTTGTTATACTACTTATGCCTATGTCCTCTGTTCCTCTGCGCACAAACTCCGCAGGCTACCCCCAGTGGACAAGCAAAGGACTTCTTTCATCAGGAAGGAATGAAAAAGGTGGACGGCATCTTGCCCGTCTATCAACACAACGGAAAAGTCTATCTGGAATTTCCCCGCTCCGTGTGGGGACGCGAAGTGCTCATCTCGGTACAAATCGACCGCGGTTTCGACTTGGTGAACCGCCCGGCGAAGAGCCTAGGCGTGGTGCAGGTGAAAGTCGACGACAACAAGCAGGTGACACTGGCACAACCGTCCTACGCCGACCGTATGCCGGAGGCTTTCAAGGAAGCCGTCATCGAAGCGAACGAACAGACCTATCCGGCAGAAGCTGTCTCTCCGGAAGGAGGCATCGTCATCGACGTGACCAAGCTCCTGTCGACCGGCAGCGAATGGTTCTCTTACAGCTACACTCCCATCCGCGGGCTGGACGCACAACATGCTTCCGTGACCGGAGCGTCAGCCTTTGCCGACGGCGTCTGCTTCCACATCCAGCGTCGGCACGGCTACTCTCCGGAACGTGCCAATGTGTCCAGTGCCATCACCATGTTGCCTGAAGGTTCCATGCCCTTGTGGCTCTCCTGCACGGTGAGTCTGTTGCCGGCTGACGACATGTCCGTCCGCCTGATGGAGAAAGACTATGGATTCCAGAGCCTCACCTTTGGCGACCACATGCAAGACCCCTACATGAAGGTGACCGACTCCCTCATGATTCGCTGGCGGATGGAAGTGTCCCCGGCCGACAAACAGAAATATGCCAAAGGGGAGAACGTGCGCCCGCTCCGACCGCTGACCTTGTGTGTCGACCGCCATTTCCCCGAGCGATTCCGTCCGGCAGTCCGGGAGGCTGTTGCGGCTTGGAACAACGCATTCCTCCGAGCTGGTTTCCGCGACGCGCTGCAACTCAAAGAACTGGCCGAAAACGACAACCCGGCAACCTGCCAAGCCTTGCTTTCCTATGATCTGGGGACACCGGACGTGGAACGTTCCTACATCTGCCATCCGCGTACCGGAGAAATCCTGTCCTGCCGCATCAATGTGGGACACGGCTGCACAGCCGCCCTGCTGGATGACTATTGGTGGCAGGAAGACGTCGCCCGCAACGATTCGTCAACGGCGGTCGAATTGCTGAAAGGCGAACTGCTCTGTGCCATCGGCGACATGCTGGGAATGCGCCCTTCATCACCTGACCCCCTGTTTCTGAAATCTTCCTGCACGCTGGACGACTCCTCTGCTTGGGATGCAGCCACAGGCTATCGCGTATTCCCCGATGCCAAAGACTGCTATGAAGACAGAGACCGGCTGCGCCAATGGAGAAAGGAAAACCGCCCGAAAACGGATTCCAAAGCCAACCTCCTCAACGTGTACGCCGGAAAACTGCAACACCTGCAAAAGCAATTCCGCAAACTTGACAAGACACAGCCTGCCGACTACAGAACACTCTACAAAAACGGAATGCGACTCTACGGACGCTATGTGAACGAAATAGCCCGGTACGTCGGAAGCGACCAGCCCGAAACCATGCAACAAGAGGCCATGAACCTGCTGGCGGAGTACTTCTTCGAAGGCAGCACACGGTTCGACAGCCCCTACATCAGGGCGCATACGACAGAAAACAGGCACACTCTCCTGTCATCGCCCGCGACAGACGTATTCGCCCACCTGCTCTCACAGCAGACAGTCGCGACGCTGCAACGCGCCGAGTGGTATGCCGGAAAGAAGGACAAGGGACTCACAGCCCAACGTTTCTTCCAATCGCTTTATGCCTCGCTCTTCGGCAACTTCGAGCCCGACCGGAACTTCACCTACGAGCAGCTTGACCTGATGCTCTCCTGCGTGGAGGCATGGAAAAACGCCCTGAACGCCGATGAAAAATCGGGCAACACGACAGGCAAAGTGCGGCTCGAAACCGAATGGAAGCATGTCAAGAGCCAACTGGAAAAACTGGCAGAAAGCCATCCCAATCCCTCGATGCGCTCACTCTTTGCCTGGATGTCACACCGTTGAGCAGAAATACCGGAAGAAAAAGAGCGAGAGCCACACGACACAGTGCCGTGCGGCTCTCGCCTTTTTATGCCCCAAGCAGCCCCCTTAAGGGTAAGGTCGGGCGGAGTCTAGGGTAGCCGGACGCGGAGTCCAGTCCGTGGTCGGCTACCCTTAACTCCGCCCAAACCACTACTTCTGACAGCGGATTTTCTTTTATCCCATCTTGCCCGTGAGGTAAGAACGCGTACGCTCGTCCTTCGGGTTGGAAAACATCACGCTTGAGTCGTCATACTCGATAAGCTCACCCAAATACATGAACATCGAGTAGTCCGAGATACGTTTTGCCTGCGACATGTTATGAGTCACAATCATGATGGTAACCTCATTCTTCAGTTGCACCAAAAGGTCTTCGATGTATTTCGTCGCAATCGGGTCAAGCGCCGAGGTCGGTTCGTCCATCAGCAGAATGTCAGGTTGCAAGGCCAGCGAACGGGCGATGCACAGACGCTGCTGCTGTCCGCCGGAGAGGAAAGTTCCGCGTTTAGTAAGCGAATCCTTCACTTCGTCCCAAAGCATCACGTTGCGGAGGTTGCGTTCCACGATTTCGTCCTTTTCCGCCCGGGACAGTTTGATGCCGTTGAGGATATATCCGGCCAGCACATTGTCGTAAATGTTCATCGTCGGGAACGGATTCGGACGTTGGAACACCATACCGATACGGCGGCGTTCTTCCGTCGGGTGCATAAGGAGCACGTTTTCACCGTTGAGCAAAATCTCACCCGTCACGTGAATAGCCTTGTACAGCTCGTGCATGCGGTTGATCGCGCGGAGCAGTGTACTCTTACCACAGCCCGAAGGGCCCATGATGGCAGTGATGGTGTTTTTGGCCACATCGGCCGTCACGTTCTTCACAGCCCGTTTATTTGAGCCGTAGGAGATTGATACGTCTTTTATTTGAAGAATCGGGTCTTTTATACTTTCCATTTCTTTTGTATTCTTTTAGCTAACAGATTGAGGCATAATACGAAGGTAAGCAGGAACAAAGATGCTCCCCAGATGAGGCTTTGGAGGTTGGGGTCGTTGAAGAATTCCCAAATCATGAGCGGCACGGCAGCCATCGGACGGCTGATGTTCCAACTGATGGCGGCTCCTCCCAAAGCTGTAAACATGAGCGGCGCCGTCTCGCCGATGACACGCGAGATGGCCAGCAGGATACCCGTGAAGATACTGCCGAACGCCGAAGGAAGCATCACCTGGAGCATCACGCGCCAGTAGCTTCCGCCCAAAGCCAGTCCGGCCTCTTTCAATGTCTCGGGAAGGATGTTCATCGTCTCCTCCGTGGAACGTATGATGAGCGGCAACATCATGATGAACAGAGCGACGCTGCCGGCAAAAGCCGAATAGCCTTTCATCGGCACGACGACCCAGATGTAGACGATGATACCGATGATAATCGAAGGTGTGCCCTGCAACAAGTCGGTAATGTAGCTCACGACAGTGGCAAACCACTTGCCCTTGTATTCCGACAAGCAAATGCCGCAGAAGATGCCTACGGGAATTGCGATGACGGCTGCCACGACCAACATGAGGAACGTACCGATGATACCGTTGGCTATACCGCCCGGCACGGGTTCACCGGCCGACATGGCCATCATGGCCTTGAACGCATTGGGTGTCGGCTCGGTCAGGAAGGTCCATGTGAGCTGTTTCCATCCTTTTATCAACACCTCGCCCAGGATGGCCAGCAAGGGGATGGCCGTCAGCCCCGAGAACACGCAGACGACGATATAGAGCAGGCGATTCTTAAAGATGCGAACTTGTAAGTTTTTGTCTTGTACCATAATTTCTAGAGTTTAAACGTGCTGCGCACGGCGGATGAGGATTTTACCGATAAGGTTGATAAATGCCGTGATGAGGAACAGGATGAGTCCGATGGCAATCAGGGCCGAGAGCTTCAGTCCGTCAGCCTCGCCAAACTGGTTGGCAATGATACTGGCCATGGTGTTTCCGGTGGTGGTGAGGCTTGTGGGAATCTGGTTGGTGTTTCCGATAAGCATGGTCACCGTCATGGTTTCACCCAACGCACGTCCGATGGCAAGAATGTAGGAAGAGAATATTCCCGATCCGGCCATCGGGAACACGACCCGACGGATGACCTCCGCGCGGGTGGCTCCCATCGCATAAGCGCCTTCCTTGAGGTCGGCCGGGACCATCTTGATGAACTCCGCGCTCAGCGAAGCGGCATAGGGCACAATCATGATGGCAAGCACGAAGGAGGCGGTCAATATGCCAGAACCTTGCGGGGAGATGTTCAAATCCATGAAGATGGGGCGCAGGGCGTAGAAACCCCACAGACCGTAGATGATGGAGGGGATACCGGCAAGCAAGTCGGTGACGGTGCTCAGGATGGTCGCGATTTTCTTACCGCGGAAATATTCGCCCACGAAAAGGGCCACCGGCAAGGAGAACGGAATACAAAAAAGCAATGCCAGGAAAGTGGTCAACAATGTTCCCGTGATGAAGGGCAAGGCGCCATAGCTTTCATTGCCGGGAGTGTAGTTCCAGTCGTCGGAGAAGATGAACTCCCAGAAGCCGAACTGGCGGAACGCACTGGCAGCATCATTGGTGAGGGAATAGATAATTCCCCCACCAATGATCGGGATGACGATAGCTGACAGAATAAGGATAAATCTGAATAGCTTGTCTTGCATAGTGTATCAACTATTGGATGGTGTAGTTATTTCAAGATGGGCTGTCCGTCGTAGGTCACCGTCTTCAGATTCTGCAAGCTGAGTTCGACAGCCTTCTTGGGCAGCGGAGCATAGTGTACGGTGGAAGTGGTCTGCTGCACGCTGTCAGTGAGGATGTAGTCCAGCAAGTCAAGCGTAGCCTCGGCCTGTGCTTTCGAACGGTCAGCATAGTGTTGTTCCTTATAGATGATAATCCAAGTAAAGCAGCTGATGGGGTATGCGCCTTCGGCGTCGGCATCGGTGATGGAGCAACGGGTGTCCTGCGGAATCTCGCCGGCGGCTGCGGAGATGCTTTCGGTCGACGGGGTGATGAGCTCGCCGCGTTTGTTCTTCACGTTGGCGTATGCAATCTTCTGTGCGAAGGCATATTCAGAACCGATGTAACCGATGGTGTTCGGAGTGTTGCCGATGATGCCGGCCACGCCCGGATTGCCCTTGGCTGCCTGTCCGACGGGGAAGTTGACGGATTTGGCTGCGCCGTAGTTGTTCTTCCAGTCCTCGCTTACTTTGCTCAGATAGTCCGTGAAGATGAACGTCGTGCCGCTGCCGTCCGAACGATAGACGGGCATGATGTTCTCAGCCGGAAGTTTCACGTCGGGATTGAGTTCCTTCAGGCGTGCATCGTCCCAGCGGGTGATTTTGCCGGAGAAAATGTCTGCGATGACATCGCCCGAGAGGTTGAGCTTATCCACGCCCGGCAGGTTGTAGGCCAACACGACAGCCCCCATACAGGTCGGGACGTGTACGACGGGCTTCATCTCTTTCATCTCCTCGTCGGTCAGGAAAGCGTCGCTTCCGCAGAAGTCCACGATGCCGTCTTTCAAGTTGCGTACGCCACCGCCGCTGCCGATGCCTCCGTAGGAAACGTTGTCACCGCCCTGGTTGTTGTAGTTGTCAAAAGTCATTGTATAAAAAGGAAGGGGGAAAGTCGCTCCCGCGCCGGTCAGTTCCACGGTTTCACGTCCATTGGAGTTTGATTTTCCGCCACAGGCTGCGATTGTCAGCGCCAGTACGCCTGCGACCAATGCATACATTTTCTTCATAACTAGAGTGTATTTAATTGATTAGAATTATATCGAGAATGAACAATTCAGATAAGCGTAGTAGCCGTTGCTCACGCCGTCGGCCTTGGGCGACCAGATGCGCACGTTCGGAGCCAGCTTGATGTATTTGCCGAGCTTGAACTCGGCGCCCACGACTCCGGCCATGCCGTCGTCGGCTTTGTTCCAGTCGTCCTTCGACGTGAGGTAGTCCCAGCGGCCGAAGAGGTCCACTTTCCGGCCCAGGCTGATGGTCGTGTAGACCGAACATCCGCTCTGGTCCTGGTCCTTGACGTTGTCGGAATTGGTTTGGTAGTTATACTCCGCGCCGATGTTGAAGCGTTCGTGGGCATATCCGGCAAACACGTTGCAGTTGAGCTTGCCCTCTGCCTGGTCGTCCGCGCCTTCGTTGTAGGAAGCGTATGCCCGGAGGGTGAGGCCTTTGACCGGCGTAAATGTCACGCCTGCGCCATACTGGAGGCCGTCATTGACCTGGACCTTCTTGTAGCCTTCGCCGTTCACGAGGATGACGTCGGCTGAAAACCACGGCGTGAACTTGTAGGCGGCCGATATGCCCAGGTCGGCACTGCTGCCGAAACCGTATTCATCCTGGAAAGACTTCATGATGTAGCGTTTTCCCCAGAAAGACTCCTGAGTCTTGAACTGCGTGGTGCTGATGAGACCTCCGCTGAGGGTCAAGCCCTTGTGACGCCATGCCACTTGGGCGTTCTTGATGTAGGCGATGCGCTGGTAGTCGTGTACGTCGTCCGACTGTCCCACGTCCATCACGGCTTTGAATTCCAGCCCGTTCTTCAGCGTGTACTGGTAACCCAGGTAGCTGCGGTCGAGCGTGAACCCGCGGTCGTCGTTCTGACTGCCAAATCCGGAATGAGCATCCGTAAAGATTGCGATAATGGCCTTGCCTTCGGCTTTCGGCCCTTCGTCGGCGGTCTGTGCATTTGCCAGCAAAAATCCGCCACACGCTAAGAGTGCTAAAGTCAACAGTCTTCTCATTATCGTTTTTTCCTTTTTTACTTTTTACCTTTTTAACCGCTGCAAAGTTCCGTTAAGCATATTACAATAGTATGGTAAACGTTTGACAAACGTGTTACAAAACGGAAAAGGTGCGTCCGAAGGCGGTCATCCATAGGCGCATGACTGTAACCGCACGGCTGCATTCCTGTAACCGAGCAGCTGCAAGTTTGTAGTTGCTCAACTACAAACTTGCAGCCGGTCAACTACGGAATTGTAGCCGTGCGGTTACAGAATTGCAGCCGAGGAACTATTTCTCCGTATCCGGCAAGTACAGACCGGTATCCCGCCGACTGCATGTCCGTAGCCGTACGGATACAAGTCGGTATCCGTAGGACTACGAGTTTGCAGCCGGACGGCTACGGGGATGTAGCCGTACATTTGCAGGAAAAAAAGAACCGGGCGTGCAGCGAAACGGTTCGCGACACACCCGGCGGGTTATTTCAGGGAACAAATGAATGCTTAGAGGCGCTCGAGCTGCACGGTGAAGTGGCGCATGAGCGGGGCTTCCCACGTGATGCGCACGCCGCGGGTGATTTGCTCACGGCGGTCGTAGACGTTCTTCAGGGCGACGGCGATGACGTCCATGTGATTGTTCGTGTACACGCGGCGGGGGATGGCCAGACGGAGCAGGTCGAGTCCGCCGAAGCGGTTTTCGCGCGTGACGGGGTCGCGGTCGGCGAGTATGTACCCGATTTCACATCCGCGTATGCCTGCTTCCAGGTAGAGCTCGACGGTGAGCGTCTGTGCGGGGAATTCTTCCTTGGGCACGTGGGTGAGGATTTTGGTGGCGTCGACGAAGATGGCGTGTCCGCCTGCGGGACGCTGGTAGGGGATACCGAACTCGTCAAGGCGTGCGGCGAGGTATTGCACCTGGCGGATGCGCGTCTCCAGGTTGTCGAACTCCGTGTTCTCGTCCAGCCCGATGGCCAGGGCGTTCATGTCGCGCCCGTTCATGCCGCCGTAGGTCAGGTAGCCTTCAAACTGGATGCAGTAGCCCTTCGCACCGTCATACCAGTCGGGACGGCGGGTGGCGATGAATCCGCCCATGTTGACGATGCCGTCTTTCTTGGCGCTCATGGTCATGCCGTCGGCCAGGGAGAACATCTCGCGGGTGATTTCCTTGATGGTCTTGTCGGCGTAGCCCGGCTCGCGGGTCTTGATGAAATAGGCGTTTTCGGCGAAGCGGGCCGAGTCGAAGACGACGGGCTTGCCGTATTTGTCAGCCAGCGCACGCACTTCGCGCAGGTTTTCCATCGAGACGGGTTGTCCGCCGGCCGTGTTGTTCGTGATGGTGACTATAATAAAAGGTATGCGGTCGCCGTGTTCGCGGAGCGCCGCTTCGAGCTTCTTCGGGTCGACGTTTCCCTTGAAAGGAATTTCCAGTTGGGTGTCTTTCGCTTCGTCGATGGTGCAGTCGAGCGCGATGGCCTTGCGTCCTTCGATGTGTCCCTTCGTGGTGTCGAAGTGGGAGTTGCCCGGGACGATGTCCCCCTCATGCACGAGGTAGGAGAAGAGCACGTTCTCGGCGGCGCGTCCCTGGTGCGTGGGTATGACGTATTCGAAGCCGGTGAGCCGTGTGATGGTGTCTTTCAGTTTGAAGAACGACGTCGCGCCGGCATAGCTCTCGTCGCCCAGCATCATGCCGGCCCATTGGCGGTCGCTCATCGCCCCCGTGCCGGAGTCGGTGATGAGGTCGATGTAGACCTGTTCGGCTTTCAGCTGGAAGACGTTGTAGTGGGCTTCCTTGAGCCACTGTTCGCGCTCCTGGCGCGTGCTTTTACGGATGGGTTCGACCATCTTGATTTTCCATGATTCAGCAAAAGGTAATTCCATATAGCTATTTATTAAGGTTTATACGGCTAATGTAGGAAGCATTTCGCCTGCGGCAAAGCATTTTGCTTACTTTTTGTCTGAAAGATGTTGTAAAACAGTATTTCCCCAGGATTGTCACAGAATCGTATTCGCTTTGCCAACCAATCGTAGGAACTTCGTAGCACGCATGTAACGGCAGTGACGCAACTTTGCAGCAGAATTTTTAAGTGTTATAACGACTATCCAACATGAAGCTGACAACATTTGCAAGAAGCGCATGCCTTTTAGGACTAAGCATGGCAGCCACGCTGATTCAAGCCGAAAACATCAAAGGACGCATCCTGGACAAAGAGACCGGCGAACCGCTCGTGGGAGCGCTGGTGAAAGTAACAGGCTCCGCACAAGGAGCCGTGACGGACGTCGACGGCAACTACACCCTCAAACATATTCCTGCCGGCACCTACACCATCGAAGTCACTTACATCGGATATACCACCCTGCAAGTCACCGACGTGCAAGTCGCCGGCAAAGACCTGACACTGGACTTGCAGATGGACACCGACACACACGAACTGGGTGAAGTCACCGTGGTCGCACAGAAGAACCTCGAATCGGAACGCGCCCTGATGATGGAACGCCAGAAAGCATCGTTCGCCATCGAAAACATGGGCGCGAAGGAAATGAGCCTCAAGGGCGTGGGCAACGTGCAGGAAGGACTAACCAAGATTACGGGAATCTCCGTGGCCGACGCCGGGCAACTCATCGTCCGCGGTCTGGGTGACCGCTACAGCACGACGACGCTCAACGGACTCCCCATCGCCTCGCCCAACCCGGACAACAAGCTCATCCCCCTCGACATATTCCCGACAGCCACGGTGCAGAACATCACCGTCAGCAAGGTCTACGAGGCAAGCTCCTTCGCCGACTACTCGGGTGCACATATCGACATCGGCACGAAAGAGAATGTCGGACGCGACTTCTTCAGCGTCGACTTCAGCACGGGCGGAGCGTTCAACACCCTCGGACGGGACTTCTATCACAGCGACCGCGACGGCACCATGCTCCGCACCGGCAACCTCGACAGCCGCTATTGGGACATGAGCCGCATGGACTTCAGCGAAGACGTCCTGCGCACGGACCCCTTCGGCACGACGTTCGCCATCGACAGCAAGACGGCCCTGCCCGACTTCAGCGGCTCCCTGTCGGGTGCCAAGCAGTGGAAGTTTGACAACGGACAGGCCCTCGACCTGATGGCCTCACTGAGCGCCAGCCACAGCTCGCAAATCCTGAAGGATGCCAACACGAAGACATTGAACCGCCAGGGAGTCGTGCGCAACAACTTCGACTACGACAGCTACACTTCCGAACTGAACCTGGCCGGCCTGCTCAACGCGGGCTACTCCTTCCGCCAAGCCGACCATATCTCCTACACCTTGCTCTACGCACGCAACGCGACAGACGACTACATGAGCCGCAGCGGATTCGACTCCGAAGGCAACGACCTGCTGGGCAGCAACAGCATCTTCCACGCCTACAGCCTGCTCAACAACCAACTGGCCGGACACCACGCCCTGGCCCCGCGCTGGGAGCTTGACTGGGCAGCCTCCTACGGCATGACGCGCAGCGACGAACCTGACCGCCGACAGGTCATGTTCCGCCGCGACCCGGAGACCAACCAGCCCACGCGCCTCTTCCTCCTCAACCAGCAGGAGACCATGCGCTACTTCGGCGAACTGACCGAAGATGAGCTCGTCGGCGACATCAAGGCAAAATACACCTGGGCAGAAGAGCAAAGCGTGCATTTCGGTGCAAGCTACAAGAACAAGCAGCGCGACTTCCGCAGCGCGAATTTCTACTACAACCTCGACAACCTGGATGCCGACATCACCACCATCTACGACACCGACGGCTACCTGAACTACGCCAACGTGCAGAACGGGACTATCGTCGTCGACCGCAACATGCAGGCACGCAACTCCTACAAGGCCTCGCACGACATCATAGCAGCCTTTGCCGAAGTCGACCTCCGCCTGTGGGAACGCTGGATGTTCAACGTCGGCCTGCGTGTCGAGCACTCCCGGCAGAGCGTCGACTACTTCACCGACGGCGGCACGCCCCGCACCTCCGACCTCGACAAGACCGACCTCTTCCCGGCGCTCAACGTCAAGTATGACCTCACGCCCGAGCAGAGCCTCCGGTTTGCCGCCTCGCGCACCGTGACGCGCCCGGCATTCGTCGAGATGGCCCCCTTCCTCTACCGCCCGAGCTACGGAAGCCCGTCGCTCCGAGGTAACGAAGCCATCCAGAACGGATATAACTACAACGTCGACCTCCGCTATGACTTCTTCCCCACGGGCAGTGGCGACATGCTCTCCGCCACACTCTACTTCAAATATCTCCAAGACCCCATCGAACGCATCCAGCAGGCCGAAGGCGGCAACACCGTCCACTCATTCCGCAACGCGGACAACGGCATGGCCGCAGGCATCGAGGTGGAAGTGCGCAAGGAGCTGTTCCGCGACTTCCGTGTGGGCCTGAACGGATCATACATGTACACGAACGTAAACCTCCCCGCCGGCGAGGGAATCTACACGGAGAACCAACGCTCGCTGCAAGGCGCCTCGCCCTATCTGCTCAACGCTGACGTGAGCTACACACCGCGCTGGGGAGAAGAGCGGCAGCTCTCAATGGCCCTCGTCTACAACCTCCAGGGCAAGCGCATCCACACGGTCGGCGTGTTCGGCCTGGGAGACATCGAGCAAGACGCCCTCCATACGCTCAACTTCGTGGGCAGCTACCAGGCGAACCGCCACCTGACCCTGAAGCTGGAGGCCAACGACCTGCTGGGCAGCATGGCACGCTTCCGGCAGAAAGTCCCCGACACGGGCGAACGGGTCATCGTCGAGTCCTACCGTCCGGGGGCAGCGTTCAGCATCGGAGTGAGCTACACACTGTGACCGAAGATATACAATAAGCAGATGTTGACATTTCGACTCAAAACCCTTCCCCGAAGCCCTGCGCAAGGCCTTTGAGAATCATTCCTTACGATTCCGGGAATCCTTCCGTACCATTCCAGGAATCGTTCCTAACCATTCCCAAAACCCTTCCGAAGGATTCCTGAAAGGACAGAGGACGAAAAAAGACATTTCAAGAAACAGACAATAACTAACCACAAACTTAAAACCTTATGAGACTAGACATTTTCAGAACAAATATCAATGCCTGCACACTCGCCGCATTGATGAGCTTGGGAATCTGCGCCGCTTCATGCAGCGATGACAACAACAACGACGACGACATCCCCTCGGGCACCATCGAGCCGGAAAGCGGCGCGACGCTGAGCGGCATCGTACGCGCCGGACAAACCGTCCTCCTGCGCGAAGGACGCACCTTCAGCCTCTCGGGTGAATACCTCGTCGAAGACGGCGGCATCCTGCGCATCGAACCGGGCGTGACCATCCGCGCCATCAACACCGACGACACGCCCGACTACATCATGATCGCCCAAGGCGGACAAATCGATGCCCAAGGCACGGCCTCCGACCCCATCGTGATGACCGTCGAGAACTATCCCGCCGAAGGCGCATCGCTGGGCGGCAACGGCTGGTGCGGCGTGCACATCTGCGGACGCGCCCACACCAACAAGGGTACGGGCACGCTCTCCGAGATCGGAGGCTATCCTTACGGCTCCGGAACAAGCACGGCCAATGACACGGACAACTCCGGCACGATGCGCTACGTCCGCCTGGAGTGCGCCGGCTACGCCTTCACTGAAGAGACCGAAGCCAACGGCCTGACACTCTACGGCGTGGGAAGCGGCACGACCATCGACCACATCCAAGTGTACCGCGGCGCCGACGACGGCATCGAGTTCTTCGGCGGTTCGGTCAATGTCAAATACATCCTCATCACCGACTGCGAGGACGACTCATTCGACTGGACCGAAGGTTGGAACGGAAAGGCTCAGTTCCTCGTGGCTGACCAACGCGGCACATCCGGCGCGGCTGACGACGGCGACTGCCTCATCGAAGCCGACAACAACGGAGATGACAACGAAGCAACTCCGTTCGCCCACCCCATCCTGGCCAACCTGACCTTGATCGGCAACAACAGCCAGAACGGCACCCGCGGCATCCGCTTGCGTGAAGGCACACAGGCCGAAATCTACAACGCCATCGTCACCGGCAAGCCCCGCAGCCTGACTGTCGAAAGCCAGCTCACCGAAGAAGCCTTGGCCGACGGCACATCAAAACTGCAATATGTCATCCTGGGTGAAGACTTCAGCACGACCGAAGGCATCTACACGCAAGACATGTTCCTCGCCGAGGGCAACCACAACCAAGTGTCTTCCGCATCCATCCCGTCCTTTGCTGCCGACGACTTCGTAGGCGTCATCGACGGCGGCACGACGCTGTCCGACAGCTTCTTCACCGCAGCAGCCTATTGCGGCGCAGTGCAAGACGGCGATTCAGCTTGGAACCTGACCGGCTCTTGGATCAGAAGATGACATCCAATCGTAAACAACTATTATAACGCTCATGAAAACAAAGAAGAGGGTGCGCCCGCCGATGGGTGTGCCCTCTTCGCCTTTATCGGCATCCATACCCCGGTTATTTCGGCTCAGTAGAAATTTAGTGGGGATAAATTTGTAATCTAATTGAATAGTTCTTTACTTTACAGCATGGAAAACGA
>JACJJM010000036.1 GCA_016900015.1 Phocaeicola coprophilus
GAAACTATTAGGTTCATAGTGACAGTCGCTATTGTTGTATATAAAGGTTTAAAACTTGTAGTTTATCGAATGCTTACTAATAATCGCCATCGCTGTATTCTTTTACAAGAGAAGGGTTCTTCTCGACAAAATCACTTTCAATAGAGAATAAATTACGAGGAAGTATGGAATCATGTAAACATCCGAATGATTTTATTGCCTTATCCAATTTCTTAATAATTTCATTATCTTGGGGATTAAGAGAAAACATATCATTTCCTGGATTGTTTGCTTGGATAGTAATCGTTTTACCATCTACAGAATATTTATATGTAAATCCACATTCCTTTTTTTCCATATTTTTTAGTACAATGGAAAGTCCATCAGCAATAGCTACATCTTTAAATATATCTTTAGAACAAGGGAAAAATTCAAGTAGAGCTAAATGAGGATCATTCATTTGGGTCAAACCAAATTTTTCAAGTCCTTTTCCTGAACGATGAATCCACCGAGAGCCTGGATATATTAAGGCTGTATATTTCCCTATCTTTTCACTGATACTTTGGAAATATTGAAAGATACTTATGCTTACCTTTTGTCCGTTTGTACTTTCTTTTTGATCAACAACCTCTTGATATGGTGGATTTCCCACTATCGCATTGAATTTCATATTGTCATTATCTATGGCTTTCCAGTAAGAACGACCTTTGGCAACTTTGGCTACAAAGTTTTCCGGTTTGTTCTTAATCTGGTTGATTAAATCTTCAAAATATCTTGTATTCACTTTAGCTTTACGGAATCCAGCAAGCGTACGTTTGGTAATACTCTTAGCCATTGGAGTCTTACAGATGACAAAGATGTTTTCCGCTATGACCTTGTCCCATACAGTCTGCTGCTCCTCTACCGTTCCTACAGCGAACAGAGAAGCCTTTACCCTTGCCCGGTAAATGCCGTATGCCACATAGAGCGGATAAAGTCCGGATTTGGAATTGATTTCCAGAATACGGGATTCAGGGGAGAAAACTTCTGCGGTAACTTCTCCTTTGTCTATAAACCGTGGTTCAGAAATTACATTCTGATACTCTGTGTCATAGAAGTTATAGCCTCCCAAACAGTCACCGAGGTGCATGTTTACCACGCGCCACGGAGTAAGTACCGTTTCCTTGTCCGGATTACGGAACGTACTGAAGATGTCCGTAATTCGTTCGATTCGTTCCTCTATACTCAGTTTGTCCGCGGCACGGGCCATCGCACGGATTCGTTTTCCAGCGGCACAGAATATTTCCGGGTCATAGTATTTTTTGAAGCTGTTGAATTTCTGCTTGGTCACTCCCTTTGGCATGAACTCTTCCCATGACTGCGGGTCAATGAGTGAGGCAAAATTATCAATCGTGATTTCCTGACTCTCATCACTCAGTTCCGCACCATAAATCAACAGGGGCATACGGATGGAGATGCCACGGAGTATGGAAATGGCCGCTTCCCTGTTCTTGGTCTTCTTTTTCAGTTCTTCCAGCCGTTTCCGTTCTTCCTCTGTAAGTTCCTTCTTGGGTTTCTTCTCCAGCTTCTCCTTTTCCTCGTATTCCTCATTATTCAGGCCTTGACTGTTGATGTCCACCTGGTTGGTCTTGGGCATAGCTTTGGTCTGGCCGATGATCTTTTTCAGGTCATCGAATTCCTGTAGTTCCAAATCATCCAGTTTCATCAGCTCATCGTTATACAGACTGTTGTCTTCAAACCCGTTACGGACGACACGTTCCACATATACCCGTTTCAACTGTTCCAACATACGGGGTACGTCAAAGCGGTTCATCTGTGAGCCCTCTATGGATATGATGGGACAGAAATTGATAAACTCACCCATAGCCTTACGGTCGCTTTGTGAAGTTTTTCCGGCTTTGGACGATATTTTGGCTGTTTCGGCAATCACTTTCAGGGTACGGTCAGGAGCAAAATCAAAAACATAGCACTGCTCCTTCATCCGTCCGTTGATGGTGGCCGGTGTCTGTACGCGGAAGATGGTCTGCATATAACTGGATGCGGCTGTATTATAGGAACCGGACAGCATGAATACGGCAGTCCATGCCTTTACACTTACTCCGGTCGTCAGCCGTCCACAAGAGAGGGTAATGGTCCGTGTAGCATCCGGATCTTTTCCGATAGCCTGTTCCACGGCTTCCAGGGCATCACGGCTCTCCTCGTCCTGATCACCGTCACCGGCTACATTGACCACCTTGAAATGCTGGAACACCGGATGTGTCTGGAGCATGGCACTCAGTGCCCTTGCTTCCTTCACGCCGGGCACCATCCAGAGGGTATGGCGGAAAATATTCCTATATTCCTCGTTGGCATATGGATAAAGGCTGTCCTTGTCTTCCTTGGTAAGAAGATTCAGAAAAGCCCGCACATCTTTTTCATGACAGAAACCGCCAGCCTCATTGACCCGGAAAAATTCCCTGAAGTTAAAGGCGACATCCTCATCTACAAACTCATGAAGCAGCCGTCCCAAATCGTAGGTATAGATATTGAGTGTAGGCAGTGAGGCATACGGATTGGGATCACCAAAATGGAGTTCGTCCCAGCTCACCTTGGCCCGTTGTTCCATCACATAGTCCCATGTATAGATTTCATCCTCCTTGAAATCATCCAGTAGGTTGAATGGAGTACCTGACAGGCGCAATACTTTGGTCTGTTTCTTGACCAGCTCTCCCATAACCGTTTTACCCAGTTCGGTCTGGGTGCCTTCGTGCGCTTCATCAACGATAATCAGGTCCCAATCGGTTGCAAACACTTCGTTGTTTTTGTCAAAGTTGCCACCCACAAGTTCAGAACCACGCAAATCCTGCATGGATGCAAAATAGACATAATGCAATCCGTGGCTTTCTGCCCGCCGTTCAAGACTGCTGTAGCTTCCCCCGTTATTCTTGGAACCGTATGCAAAATCCTTGCGGTCGTAAAATATCTTACCGAAATCCTCAAACCATCCGGCATCCACCACAGGGCGATGGGTCAGAATCAGGGTACGCTGAAACTCCATATCCTTGACAACCTGCAGAGCAGAAAGGGTCTTTCCGAAACGCATCTTTGCGTTCCAGAGCATCTGGTTACCTTTTTTGAACTGTTTTTTAGTCTTGTTGATGGCTTCCTGTTGTTCCGGCCGGAATACAATCGGGGAATATTCCCGGGTAACTTCCGCTGATGAAAGAGAGCTCCTGCCTTCCTTGACAGCCGCAATGGCACGCTTGACGGTTTCCAGATCGGTGATGAACCATTCATTGGCCTTGTTGACTGTATCGAATACTTTCTTTTTGATACCGGAGCGTTCCAAGACATTGTGTACCTCCTTGTCGTTGAACGAACGGAGTCCGCCACGGTTATAAACGGTCAGTTCCGTATATAGCAGATCGTATGCGATGCCAGCCGTCTGTGTGTACTGGTTGATACGCTTTCTGGCCGCTTCATTGAGCGCCTTACTGTTAGGAGACAGGCCGAACACGTTTTCATCCTCACAGGTTGCCTCGCCAATCTTCAGGCATCCATGGTGCGCCGTATCATTGATACGGAACACATAGATCAGTTTTAGTTTCAGGGACGATGTGAATCTCATGCTTCTTCATTTATGAGGTCGATAAATCGGATTCGTTTCCCCTTTTTGCCTGTTGCCTTGTCCGTTGCCCGCCAGTCCTTGATAATGCAGTAAATTCCGTTGTGCTTGGTCAGGTCATTTTTCAGACAGCCCTCGCACGGTTCCCGTCTTTCAATCGTACCGAACAGACTTGGTTCCATTCGCACACGTTCTCCGCAACTGTCCGGAACAACACCTTTCAGTCCGTCCATCTGCCATACATTCCAGGAGATGATATAAGCTATATGGTTGATGGATTTAATTTGCGGATCTTTACCGAACTTGTTCCGGTAATATTCGATGAAGGATAAGAGAAGTGCTTCACGGGCAAGAAGAAGACTGTCGCCTTGCCATTCATAGGCGTAGATGCTTCTGTAAGCATCCTTGGCTGCCTCCAGCCATTCACGTGTTGTCGTAGTATTCTCACTGACAATACGGAGCTTACGGTCAAGCAGGCCGATACGTTTCTCCACGGGAATGAATGTTCCGGTAGTCGTATCATACCTGCTTACAAGATAAGGAGCTTCTCCACAGGTGATTTCCAACCGGTTTTCCCGTACATAGTCTTTCCATGTCCTGCCTTCAGGAAAAGCAATCTTATCAGGATTGATTTCCCATGAATGTGTACCGTCTTTGGATGTCACTTCATGGTTGAATACATCCTTTCTGCCAAACCAGGCCTCGTCAATAAGATTGTTTTGGGCATTACATATCCAGGACGGAGTAAATACCTCCGCCATTTCCCGGGAACGTGTGCATTGTGTATCCCTATGTTTCAAAACACGGGGCATGACCACATGACCGTTCTCGCCGGTTATCAGTTCAGGAAGGATCTGTGACCCGTATTCATAACCTTGGCCGAGCGATTCATAATCGGAAGTAGCCCAGAATATGTTACACTGTTTTCCTTCCTTGCTCGTTGTATGATCCTTGAGCAAGGTATTCAGCAAGTCGGGTGAAAGTTCTTTCAGCTTGTTTTCCTGTATGTCGGCTTCTCCGGTCGTTTTCTCCATCTTCTTTCTGTGCGTAAAGGGGATGAGAAAGTCCCGGTGTCTGCGTCTTTCTTAGACAGAGGGAGATTTCAGACTATAAGGCTGATTTGCTGATGAATTATATGTAGAATTGCTAAACAACAGTTGAAATTCAATGACTTCCGGATGAAAATCCAACGGCCGGAATTGCAGGATTTTCAATAAAATGTATAACTTTGCGCAAGAGTGAGTCCCTCTGTCTAAGAAATGAATGCTTTTGCTAAACGTTCTCCAATCCTACAGACTTTTCAGAATTTGTGCGTTGGCTTTGTCCACTACGGAATTATCCAATGAGGCCAGATAAATTTGTGTGGTCGCCTCGGAATCATGTCCCATTCCTTCACTGATAACCGAAATCGGAATATTCTTGCCTTTGGCTGCGCTTGCCCATGAATGACGGGCACAGTACATACTAAGAGGAACGGATATATCGGCCAGTCTGGCTATTTCTTTCAGGTTTCGGTTTATTCCGGACATGACATTCCTGTAATGCTTGTGCGTATCCTTAAAAGGATATTTCAATACCGGCAAAAGATAAGGACTGAGATTGTCTTGCGGGTATTTGCCGACAATCTCCTGCATGCATTTTTCCCACCTGATAACCAGCTGCTGCCCGGTCTTTCGTCTGCGATACGATAAAAATCCGTTCTGAAGATCTTTCTTTTTCAGGTGAGCCATATCTATGAACGACATTCCACGGGTATAGAAGCTGAACAGGAACATGTCCCTTGCAAATTCCAGATTAGGCTGTAAGGACAGATCCAGATTCTTCATACGCTTGATGGCGGATAAGGGAACGGCACGCTTGACGGTCTTGTCCACTCCCGTATAGACATGCCTGAAAGGATTGCGCTGTTCCATCAGTTCCTTTTCCAGGGCACGGTTATATACCGCCCGAAGGATACGCATGTAGAATGAACTGGTATTCCGTACGGCCCCTTTCCCATGAAGGTAGGCTTCATAAAGCTGCATCAGATCCGAATCAATTTCGGACAGCAGAACATCCCTGTTCCCTCTGAACTGCATGAAACTTTTCAGGGTACAGGAATAATTTTCAGCCGTGCGTATCTTGCCCATCTGTTTTAGACGGGCTATGACGCCTTGCATGAAGTTGAAAAGCGACTGTCCCTCTGTATTGCTTTGAAAAGAAGCGACAATATCATCTGCCGTATATCCGGCTTTCCAGTTATCCAGTTGTCGGATAATCATGTCCAGCCGCTTCAGATCCCACTCCATGCGTTCCTGCAAGGAACGAAGCAGATTGCTTCGTTCCGAACTGCCGACAATAATACAACTTCCAGCTTCGTTCCATTCATCTGTAAATATCCGGTAATCCGTCTTTAACTGACGGATTACACGGTTCTGGATAATCTGATAATAAATGGTACCTTCCTTTCCCTCTATGGTGGAAGGTCTGAATTTCACTTTGACACTGGCCATGGGCTTACTTTTTGGATTCGTCCGTAATTGACTTGTCCTTGATGGACCTCGCCTTGCTGTCCAGTTCTCTCGCGGCCTGTTCTTTCAGCCGTGCCTGCTCGGTCAGGGTGGCCTGTCTCCGTACCGCTTCCTCGTAGGCTTCCACGTCCTCATGCATCTGTTCTATCCGTCCGTTATCCCGGTTCGGTCCAAAGAGGTTCTCAAGTTCCACAAGTTGCTCGGGGGTAGCCTCTCCTTTCATCTTGACATAACGGTACTTCAGATCATTATCGACTTGCTCGTCATCTGTTCTCGTCGAAAAACAGAGAGCCACAGACAGGGCAACGATTGCCGCGAACATCACGGAAAAACTCCCAAGAATGTACGGGGATTCCAAGTTTAGGCTGAAATGATGGTTGATGTTGCTTGTCTTGACGGCATTCTTTCTGATCGTGTCATTGATCTCACAAAACAGGGTTTCCATTTTCTTCTGGTTCTGCCGCTGTTCATCACGCATTTCCGACAAGACCTGCCCAAGTCTTTCCTGTGACGAGTTTTTCCTGTCCATGGAAACCATATCGTTCTTGATGGCGGCAAGACCTTCGTACACGCGAGCCAACAATTTGCGAAATGTCTCATGACCATTCCGGACTTCATTCAGCACGGACTCATCCTGTGTATTATTAACTGACGGGCTGTTGCCTTCCGGCAAGGGGACGGACAACCCGTTGATTTTGTTCTCGATTCTTTCCAAGCATCCGAAGATGCTCTCGATATATTCTTCCATTTTCATATTCCTGCAATTTTAATGTTCATGAATAATTTGAATGAAGAAAGGACTGGCTACAACCCAAATCCTTTCCTCTTTTGTCTCTTCTTCCTGCGTCTGCGTAAGAGTTCTTCCTGAGATAACGGCTCTTCGGGAGAGGTGCCGTTTGTCGGGCTGAACAGTCCCGGCCCCGTACCTTCGAGAAGAAGCCCTCCGTCCGGTATCCTTTGTAGTACCTTCCGTTCGGATTCCTGTTGGGATTCTGAAGTCTTCCAGCCCAATTGGGCATTTAGTCTGGCAAAGCTGAACTCCCGGCTGATTTGTGAAGCCTTGAAGGTCTGCCCGTCCTTGGTGAACCGAATTCCCTGTATGTCCTCCGGCCTTTTTATCTCCCTGGTACGTTTTACAAATTCCAGCCTGATGTCTCGACGAATCAGATAATCGTTGAACTCTTTCCATGTTTTGGAGTGCTTCAAAGCTGCCTTGACGGCATTGAAGATTTCATATTTCACACGCTCCGAAGCATGAAGTTTCTCCACATTAGTCTTGCCTTTGTCCTCGGCGTATGTCAGCCCGTACCTGTCCTTAAGCAGTTTCGTGGCGATTTCGTTACGCTTGTAATCGCCCTGGGAAGAGATTACCTTGCCGTCATACCCTATGCGGTTATAGACCAGGTGGCAGTGCGGATTGTCCGTGTTATGGTGTCTTACCAAGATGAACTGGGTGTTCCTTATGCCCATCAACTCCATGTATTCCCGGGCTATTTTAGCCATAAATTCATCCGTCAGCAGTGCCTTGTCCTCCGCCTTGAAGCTCAATGCGATGTGCCCGACAGGCTGTTTTATCTTCGGATTAAGCTCACGCTGGTAGTTGAAACTGGCCGTTATTTCCCGGATATTCTCCAGCAGTACGCCATCGGAGTCGATGATTTCCGCGTTGTCCTTGCCCATCACGTAACGGATACAGCCGCCGAAGGATTTCCCTTTCTTGATCTTGCCAATCATGACGGCCTCCTTTCTCCGTGCCTGTACCGGACAATAATCTCCTTGAGTTTCTGAAGGAGTTCTGTCACCGTCCTTTGGGTACGGTGGAATCCGGCCTGATGGGACAGCCGGGTCAGCTGGTTCAGGTTGTTCGCCATACCCGTAAGACTGCGTATGAAGGCAGTTTCCTCGGCAGAGTGCCTGACCGTTATTGTCGTCTCAAAGGCTGATACGCGAAGAAATTCCGCCAGCGTGAGGTTGGCCTGTCTGCTACGTCGGCATAGCCGCTCATAGTCTATCTTGGAGAATTTCACTGTAACGGCTTTGCTGAGTTTGCACACTCCGCTTACTTTGGGGCGTCCCCTCGGTCTGTTTTTCTTTCTGTCATTCATATTTTCTTCTTTTGATTTCTGATTATTCTTTTTCTCACAATCTGCGACCACCGGGAGCGGATTGCCTCCACTCTTCGGGAGTGGAGCGAGGTTTTCGGGATGCCCGAAAGATAACCTCGCTAACTCCCAAAACTGAAGTTTTGTCCGTTGCCCCGTCTGGGCGGTTGTTGGCAGTTTGAATACTGTAATGACTGAAGTCAGTAAATAAGTCTGTCATTCAGGAAAATGTCACAGCTTTCGCCACTGCTCGAAGTCTTCCGAATAGATTTCAAGATGCTGCCGGGCAATATTCTCAAGCAGTCCGGAAACACTCATTTTGCGTCCTCCCAACCTGCGGACAAACTCGTCCAGCCTGTCACGTACCTCGCCGCTTACGAACACGGGCTTGCGGTCTTCGATTCTCGGGACCTGAAGAAAGACCTTCCGGTATTCGTCCAGAGAAAGTTTCCTCTGCCTGCTGCTTATACGACGCTGAGACGCTGGAGCGGCTTCCTCTCTTCCTGTTGGCGATTGCTGGGGCTCGAATGGAACTTCTACTTGTTCTACAGACTTTGCCCGTTCACTATTTCCGGTATCATTCAAGTATGATTCCAGAGCAGTTTCAATGTTGCCATCTGACGGGAGTATGAATGACATGTCCGTACCTGTCATAGCCTCCCATTCTTCTTTGGTCAATTTCTTTTTTGTTACCATACATTTTTGATTTTAATCGGTTTACTAACTGGTCTCGGTGCGCACCTTGACTCATTGTCGTGAGCAAAGGAAATGTGTATAGTGAACAGAATCAAGCAAATGGAGATACTGCGGCAATTATGTTACCCTATGCACAATACAGATTGGGCGGTCTGTGCTGCCTGCCGTGATTTGCCGGAGTGATTCTTCCATACAGGATTATTCAAGCGGATTCCGTTTATAAAGAAAGCTCATTGTATGCACTTGATATGTAACATGATGTCATTCCGGGCAACGCATCGTCACCAGTCCGAAAATCCATTGCAGTGTGATTTCTACTGCTTTTATTTGCAGTGGAAACAAGATAAAACGGTCACATTTTCTGCCGAGAATAGGACGATGATACATGATGGCATATCGGCTGTAAAAGACCTGTTCTGTTCCGGAAATCTGAATATATGTTTAACTGAAAATAAAGAAGAAAATGGAAATCATCAGCTTTGAAAAAAGGACTTTCGAGGAGATTGCCGCCAAACTGGATCACTTCGTACAGCGGGTGGAAAGTCTGTGCCGTGAACACGGCGGGAAGGAAACAAGTGAATGGATGGACAACCACGAGGTCTGCCGCAGGTTACGTATCAGTCCGAGAACCTTGCAGACCTTGAGGGATAATGGGACGCTAGCCTTTACGAAAATCGGGAACCGGACTTACTACCGTCCTGACGATGTGGAACGGGTAGTCGGCAACGTGGAGGACAAGCGCAAGGAAGCCCGCTGGAAAGGCAAGGCCATTTGAACGAGTTTCAAGAATAATGTATAACCAATATCAAACGCGTATGAGTAATGAAATCAGAGAAAAGGACCACGAGTGGGTAAAGACATTCCACTCGAATTTCGACAGGCTGCTGGCCCTGCTCGAAAGGGTGTTGGAGAAACGGCAACCGTCAGTCTATGGAGATGAACTACTGACAGACAAGGAAGTGGCATACCTGCTGAAAGTGAGCCGGAGAACCTTGCAGGACTACCGCAACAACGGCATTCTTCCTTACACACAGGTAGGCGGCAAGATTCTTTACCGGGCTTCCGACATAGAAAAGACACTGATGAAAGGGTACAAGGAGGCGTACAGATACAAAAGAAGCTAATAGCCCAAGCGTCCCCGCAAAGAACATACAAGGATTTTGATTTTTCTGGAGGGAGCGCAGTTGACCGCCTGCCCATTTTATTTGTGTTTCTATAAAATAGCCTTCCAAAATGATAAAATAACAGCATATAGAATTGGACCCTATTTGAACCAATCTATATGCTGTTTTGTCTTTTTCTTCTGACTTTTCCGTCAGTCGCTTGTTTCCGCTGCCGTCGGCGTCCATTGTACAGACGTGAAAGGGAAAAGGTTTTCGGGCTGAATACGCTCTGAAAGAGGAAGATTCTGTCCGAAACGGCAAAGCCGCCCGACCTTTTCGCTTTCAATAGAGTCTGTACTAACTTCTATGGACGGCGAGGAAATGGGCGACTGAAAGGATTGTCATATCTTTAATGCCAATAAAATATAATCATAATTGCTCTAATCCTTTAGAATATGTATCTTTGTAAAGCGTTTGTATATTCAAATAAATTCCTATGAGTATTAATGATGATAAATGTTTTCAATGGATACAACAAAGATCTTTTTTTATAAGAGCAATATTGAATCCAATATATATATGTAAATTTCATAAAGTTAAAACCTTTTTATGGTTCATGTTTGTTATAGTTGCCGGACAACTAGGAACTATAATCAATATAATCCAAAGAACTGTATTTGATAATTGGCCAATAGGAAAAGCACTTATCCCTGATAGTTTATCTGGGAACTTCTACACTTTCTCATTGGTCTTATTAGCTTCATTACTTGGACCTTTGTTTATAGATTTCATAAAAGATGAAAAGCCACATTATAGAAAAATAGGAATGGTATTTGTAACTATTCTTATTTTTACGATAATTTTATGTGCGGTTTTTTACTCTTTTGCAACGCATAATATTTCTAATTCTAATATTGACTATAATAATTTAAGGAATTCTGATATATGCGTTGATATACCGCAACTAATCTTTTATATCTGTGCATTAGTATTTGCAAGGTATTATTTCGGATATTCGTTATTAGAGCATCATGAAAAAGATATTCATTTATCTGATGAAGAATATCGAGACCGAGAAGAATTAGAAAAAGAGAATTTATCAGAACAAGCTTTAACTGTAACAGATGACGGGAAAGGGGTAAAAATATGATGACAATAAACTATATAGAGGTTCAACAGCCTATCGGGACATTTTATCTATGTTGTATTCCTGCTTCAACATTAATAAAAATAGTACGTGTTAATGCACGATCGCAAGACGCTGATGGCATACAACGAGATTTGTCAAGATCTAGAATAAAATCTATTGGAGATTATTGTTCTGATCCTGATGCCGTATTTCCGACCCCGATAGTTATTAGTGTTGACAAATCTGCTGGTATATCACTAGATGAGTCTAATCATCGAATTAACTTTTCTGAAGATTCATGTATTGGAGAAGTCATTGACGGACAACACAGGCTATGGGGAATTGAAAAATCAGAATATATTAGTAGCTTTAATCTTCCCGTCGTTTTAATGTTTGATTTAACAATAGAAGAAAAAGCATATGTTTTTTCTACAATTAATAGTAATCAAACAAAAGTCCCTCCTAGCTTAATTTTTGACCTATTTGATGTTTCAAATTTAAGAAGTCCTAACAAAACTGTACATCATATAGCTAGAGTTATGAATTGTTCTGTAGAATCCCCATTTTATAATAGGCTAAAAATGCTAGGAAAAAAGGAACAATCTCAAAAAAATGCAACTTTATCTCAAGGAACCTTTGCTAAAACGATCTTGATGTTGATTTCAAAGGATCCTAATGAGGATGCTCGTTTGATAAAACGAGGATTGAAACTAAATCCAAATGACAAATTGATCTTTAGACAATATTTTATTGAAGAAAAAGATGAAATAATAATCAAAATACTATTGAATTGCTTCAATGCATTAAAAAATATATTTCATGACGAATGGAGTGAACCTCAAAATAATATTCTGTGGAAGACAACAGGATTCCGAGCTATAATATATGCTCTGCCAAGTTTATACAAAAAAGGCATACGGGATAAAGATCTCACTCAAGAATTCTTTACATCTTGTTTTTATTTATTTAAAACAAAACTTACGATTCAAAAATTGTCTTTAACTAGTGAATATTTTCCTGGTGGAAGCGAACAAATCCAGAGAAGATTAGCACGGCTTATCGTTGATAGTATAGCAAATGACAATATTAAACAAAACAATAACAACTTGTTAGAAGTTAAAGATATTCAAGATTTTATAGATAATATAGTTGATATAAATAAGTATGAATTATATGATATTGCTGAAGCTTTAGACAAGCAAAAAACTTCATACGAGACATTAAAAGTGATTCCTATTAATGAGAAGAATGTTTTTAAGCTTATAAATCCATACGCTGATGTATTCATAGAAATAAAAACTGATCAAGCGCATGCCCTTCTAAAAGATATACAAAATAAATATATGTTGGGGATGGATTATGAATCATGGTTAGCATACAAAGAATCATTAGAAAAAGATGATTGATAAGGAGGCTCAAAATAAAAACATAGATAGGCTTACTTGTGATCTATAAGTTGTAACATAAAAATCTCCTGCCTTTAGTCTTATTATTGAGGTAAATAAAGACTAATGCAGGAGATTTCTTATTTCCAAGTTTCAATCTAAAAGCTATCTACTTTTGTATTTCTATTTTAAGACAGACTCATTTATTCTTAAATGACTATTTATTCTCATTCTTCTCTCCATTAGCTTATCCATATCCTCTGAAATCTTGTCATCTGTAACTTTTGCGTATCCTTGTGTCGTTCTGATATTTGTATGGCCCATCATCTTTGAGATGCTTTCCATGGGAACTCCGGCAGAAACCATCATGGTACCGAAAGTATGGCGGCTTTGATGGTATGACAAGTTATGCTTGAACTGAAGGGAAAATCCCAATTCATGTATCTCAAACCAAATCATACTCCGTATGGGTAATGGGAAAATGGGCTGACTATCATCTGTCGTATTATACAAGGAAATTATCTGCTCCGCTACCGGGTGCAATGGTATAAATGACTCAACGCTTGTTTTCTTGCGGTATGTTCTGATATATTTCCGTCCTTCTGCAGTTGTACCTATATGATGCGGATAGAGATTGCGTACATCAACGTAAGCCAAACCGCAAAAACATGAAAATATAAAGGTTCTTCTTGCAAGTTCCTGTAGTGGATCCGGTTTTGGATGGCTCATTATCTCCTGAAGCTGGTTCTTGCTTATATACATGAGCTTTGTAGGTGCCTTCTTTTCATATTTTATATCATCCAAAGGATTATATCTCAAAATTCCGTTATCCACGGCAAGATAAACCAGACGTTTCAGCCAGCAAAGACAATGGTTACGGTATGATGGCTTATGAGGGTGATTTGTTTTCAGATACAAAATGAAATTAGTGCCAAACTCTTCGGTAATATCTGTAAAAAGCATGTCCTCCTTACCCAGAGAACGGATGTATTCCCCCAGATAGTAATGATACATTTTTGATTGCCTGTAACTGGAGGTTGAATCTATTTGAATGGAACGGATTTTCAGATTTTCCCGTTCCACCTCCCCTGCCTGTAATATGTACTTCGGGATGTCGACCGCTCCTGTCATGGCTGTTTTCAGCAGCTCTGCACTGATGACACCATTTACTTTCAATAATTCAGCATAAGTTTCATCTATCCGTTGTTTATACTCGCAAAGTATCCTGTTCAGTCTGTTGTTCTTGACTTCCCCTTTCTTGCTATTCCACTCTTCAGGCTGGCAATACAACCCGGTTGATAATACAACAGCCTTTCCGTCTATTGTAATACGACACATGATTGATGTAGTCCCGTCAGATTTGACTTTACTGCGGTTTATATAATACAGTTGCTTATATGTACTTCTCATGATTTTTTAATTTTTGATTTATAATACCAGTTTCATATCACTCGTTGCCTCGATGAATTTGTCCATATCCTCGAAAAGTTTTTTAGGAGTTACCCTTGCATAAAGCTGGGTAGTTGTCAGATTGGTATGACCCAGCATTTTGCTGATTGTTTCAATAGGAACACCAGCCTCAAGGGTTATCAAACTTCCGAAGGTATGTCTTCCCATGTGATAGACCAAATCACAGCTTATGCCAGCCAAATCACGCAAACCTTTCATGTGGCGTCTCATATTGGGATGGTGTATCATCGGGAAAAGCTCTTTCCTGTCATTCGAACGGTATTTTTCTATTAGAGCGATAGCCTCCGGCAGCAATTTGACTCGGGCCAGATATTCATTCTTCTTTCTCAGATACTTTAACCATAAGTCGCCTTTATCATCCTTGTATATATTATCTCTAGTGATTGAAACTGCATCCGCATACGGAACTCCTGTATAACAGGCAAAAAGGAACAAATCCCTGGCTATATTATGAGTAATTCTTTCCGGTGGTATTACGACATCACGGATCTTCTCAAAATCCTCACGACTCAAAGCCCGTGGTGGTTTCCGGTTCTCTTGGGGTAGTTTGAAATCCACAAAATAACGCTTCTCCGCATGTCCTTCCTTGAATGCCATCCGGCAGATTTTCTTCAGGATTGCCAGATAATGTCTTGCCGTATCTACCGCAAGTCCTTTGTCCTTCAGTATATAATCCTGAAACTCCCATGGGATGTGTTCATTCAATTGTCCAAAAGCGACATCACTTGTCTTGAATCGTTTTTGAATAAATTCGCCGAGATACCTGCGGGTGTAAATGTATGTTGACATGGAGCTTTTAGCTACATCAATACCGATTCTTGAGCGCATATCCTCTATATGTATATCAAGCCGTTTCAACAGAGTCATCTGAGTTTCTACACTTCCCTGTAAAAGCTCTTTTACGGCAGTCGCGTCAAAATCAATCTTACGTTCTACAAGTGAATCAAATGCAGAATTGATAGAAAGTAAGAGCCGGTCAATTTTTGCATTAATATCAACTGCTTCTTTACTTTTTCCATTCAGTCGACTTTCTCTTGGATTCCATAACTCCGGAGTACATAACAGCTTACAACTGAATTGCGCCATCGTGTTGTTTACCGTTATTCTCCCCATTATCGGAGCCTTTCCGAATTTGTCAAGACCGCTCTTTTTCAGATAGAGCAGCACCTTAAATTTTTCTACTTTCATACGCTTATTTTTTAATGGCAAAATTACCTATTTTATAAGCGTCCTTTGATATGCAAAACGCTGACAAGCAGTGAATAATAGCCTCTGTGACAGTTTCTTTATTGTTCAGTCTGTTACCTATTCAGTTCAGGTAACTGGACAGCTAACATTCTGGTAACTGAACACCTGCAATATCCTGTCCATTTTTGCTTTCCATTATCTCAGCAAAAAACAGAACTTTTGCTCATATTCAACCAATTATGTTTTCCTTTCTCATCCCTTCATCTACTTGCTTCTTGTATTATGTTCCACTGCTTCCGCCATTCGTTTGCCACAAATCAACTAACAGAAGGAACAGATCTCTACATTATCTCAAAGATGATGGGACATACAGATATCCGCACCACTCAAATCTATACCAAGGTTGTAGATCCGAAGAAAGAACAAGCCGCCGATGCCATCAAGCTCGACTTGAAAAGCGATGTGATATAAACCTTTCGTTATTTGTTAGCCAAGCTACCTATATTGCCACTTAGGTAGTTTGGCTTGTTTTTAACTTCCATTCATACGGAATAGCCTACGGAAGCTCTACGTGGGTCATTCCGTATCTCAATTATTTTCGATTTTTATTGTTAAATGATGTTTCTGAAACCGCCTGATTTCAAGCAGTTTCGGTTTTTTTATTGATACTTGTTAATACGGAACTGCATACGGGAAGATTTTGGCCCATTTTCTGCCCTTGTAAAGGGCTTTTTCTCACGCTAACTTTGCAACCGAATTCAAACAAATGCTGACTGTGCAGTCGCAAAGTATTAACATCAAACTTCATTTAAAATGGAAGAAAGAAAACATACGTCGAATGGCGTTCCCACCTTTGACATGATTCCCATGCTTATGGCGAATCTTCTCGAAGACAACAAGATTCTGTCAGCAAAACTTGATGCCATCAACAGAAAGATTTCGGCATCTTTAGGTAATAGTAAGGATGATGACCAGCGCATGGATGTAACCGAGGCACAGAAATACATACCTGGTCATCCAGCTGTTCAAACCATCTATGGTTGGACCTCCAACAACATGATACCTTATCATAAAGTTGGAAAGCGCATCTATTTCGTCAAGTCAGAACTTGACGCTTGGCTCTCAAAGGAGCAGCATAAGTCTCAGGAGGATTTACGTAAAGAAGCAGAGGAATATGTGAACAATCGAAGAAAACAACCTACATTGTAATAAGCTATGAGAATCGCTTCTAACATCATTGATTCGATAAAGGCCAAAACCGATATCATTGAGGTCATCAGTGAATATGTTCACTTGACCCAAAAGGGACAGAACTATATAGGACTGTGCCCATTTCATAGTGATAGTACCCCCTCATTAACTGTCAGCCCATCTAAGGGCATCTACAAGTGTTTCGCCTGTGATGCCTCTGGCGATGTAATCAACTTCTTGCAGGAACATCTTAAAATCTCTTTTGTTGAAGCCGTTAAAATGTTGGCAAATAAATATGGCATTGAGATTCCTGATGATTCTTGTTCTATGGCCGATGACGCAGACCAACGCAAGCGAGAATCGATGTTGATTATCAATGACTATGCAGCTAAGTACTTTGCTGAGAACCTTTTTAACGAAACAGAGGAGTCAAACAAAGCTTTGGCTTATGCCAGCAGTCGTTGGCCAAAGGAGTATATCCGTATGGTTGGTATCGGCTATGCCAGTAATAGTTGGAACGCTTTTTCTCTGTGGGCTAAGGGAAAAGGACTTGATCAAGACCTTCTTCTTGAATTAGGAATTGTCAAGACAAAAAGGATGAGCGATGATATATATGACACTTTTCGTGGTCGCATAATGATTCCTATTCGGGACAAGCAACGTCGGATCATTGCTTTTACCGCAAGGATTCTTCCTGATATTTTGGCCAATGACACTAATGCGCCCAAGTATATCAACTCTTCCACATCTCTTATATATGATAAGAGCAATAGCCTATTCGGTATTGAAGTAGCTTGGAGTGCCGCATCAAAAAATGGAGTTATGAACTTGGTAGAAGGTGCGCCGGATGTGATGCGTTTGCAGATTATTGGTGCTACAAATACTATTGCACCTCTCGGTTCTTCATGGACTGAGGCCCAATTGTCTGTTTTGAAACGCATAACCAGTAACCTCAATATCATTCCAGATTGTGATGTTCCTAAAGAAGGAGAACACATCGGAGTTGGATTCGCAAGTGCAATGCGCACAGGAAAACTTGCCTTGTCTCTTGGCTTTGCCGTTTCCGTTCAGGAAATTCCAGCTTCTGACGTAAAGTGTGATCCTGATTCTTACTTGACGACAAAAGACAAACTGGACAACTTGCCTAAACAGGATTTTGTGATGTGGTATGCCTCGAAAGTTATAAATGCCGATGGAGAAAACATCCAACAACAGGCAAAGGGAATCCATGAGGTCATTGATCTTGTGAAGACAATCCCTGATAAAGTCCTTCAGGAGTCGTATGCCGATAACCTTGTTAATGTCTATGGTCGTGAAGAAATGTGGAAACGTGAAATAATGGGAATACAGTCCCTTCCAGTTCCAACAATAAACACCTCTATGGACGAAGAAGAATACGCCGGTCTTTTCAAAGGCTCGGAAATTAAGGTTGGCAACAACTGCTACTATGGTTATAGCAAGGAAGGCGAAAAGGAAATTTCTAACTTCATCATGATTCCACTCTACCTAATTCGAGATGGTGCATCAGCATCACGTGTATTCATTCTTCGAAATGTCATGGGATTTGAAGTACGTATTGAGTTCAGCATTGAAGAAATGACTGTCCTCCAAAAGTTCCGCAATCGTATTGAACGTGAAGTAAACTTCATGTGGTACGGTACATCGGCAAAGTTTAACAAGTTACGTGGCATCCTCTATAATAGTATGGAGGTAATAACAAAGATTTCAACACTTGGTTGGCAAAAGACGGGTTTCTTTGCCTTTGGTAATGGAATCGTGTTTAATGGTGAATGGCATCCCGTGAACGAAGAAGGTATAGTGAGATTGGGCAATCCACTGGGTTCATTCTATCTCCCTGCCTTCTCTAAGATGAACGAGGACAATAGTGAGAAGTTTCTGTTTGAACAGAAGTTCATTCATTTACCAGAAAGCAAAGTCCGGTTCTTTCAATTTGCCACACAAATGCGGTTGGTCTATGGCGATAATGCCATCATCGGTATTTGTTTCATTGTAGTATGTCTGTTTCGAGACATCATCATCAGACATCGACGTGAGTTCCCGACTCTATTCTTATTTGGCCCCAAGGGTACTGGTAAGACTGCCTTCGGAGAATTGTTGCAGAGCGTGTTTGTCCACAACGGTGACCATCCGAATCTTCGTACATCTACCATGCCGAGTCTTGCCACCGTATTGTCACAAGCCGAGGATGCCATCATGCACCTTGACGAGTACAAGAATGACATCGATGTAGAGAAGATTGAACTGCTGAAAGGACTCTGGGATTGCCAAGGACGTAGTAAGCTCGACGTTGAGACACGCAAGCGTGAACAATCCAAAGTGCTCAGTGGCGTGATTGTCAGTGGGCAGGAGAAACCGACAGTCGATATTGCCTTGTATTCTCGCCAATGTGTATTACCTTTCCACAAGGACACACATACAGCAGAGGAAAAAGAGAACTTCCGTGTCCTGAAAGATTGGGAGTACGAAGGAACTTCCTATGTCGTTCTGGAATTGCTGAAGTTACGGACATGGTTTGAACAGTCCTACAAAGATTGCTACGAGCAGGCTGTCAAGAATATCTGCACTTCTTTGACATTCAGTATTGATGAGCGAATTCTTCATAATTGGTCTGTCGTGTTGGCCTCCTATATGGCCGTGCAGCATCACATCCAGTTTCCTTTTACCTATGAGGAAGTTTTCAAGACAGTGCTCAATGGTGTAGAATATCAGAATGAAGAGTGTCTGCATAGCAATGAACTGAGCATTTTCTGGAAGGCCATTGACTATCTGAAACATGACAATCAGATATACGGACTTTGTGATTACCGCATCCACGAATACACCAACTTAAAAGTTGACATCAAGATGGATGGCAGACGGCAAACCGTCACCCGAGAATACGGCAATGCCAAGAAGATTCTCATGATCCCCACCAATAGCCGTATGTTTGCCCTTTATGCTCTGCATCTTCAAAAGGCTCGCGAAAAGGTCATTCCCGAAAATACACTGAAGTACTATCTTGAAAACTCTCCAGAGTATATAGGTAAGGTGAATAGCGTAAGGTTTGCCTCTGTTGAGAATGTGAGGGACTGGCCACGGCAGTTCGAAGCCCATTGTTATCAATGTCAGCCGCGGCTGAGTGAAAAACCAGTACAGGCATTCTGCCTTGACTTTGATGCTGTGGAAGCTGCCTATGGAATCAGTCTATACTCCGATTACATGGCATTCGACTTGATTCACAATTCGTGATACCTACATACATCTTCTACATTATCTACAATAATAATTATCAATAGAATATCTATATAGGCAGGATGCAAACAAGAAGGAACTAATATCTACAAGTTGCAGACTCAAAGATGAGTAAACCTACAAATGATTTATAAAAAGAAGGGTGTCCATACCCATAACAATTAAAGAAAGAAACTATGTATAAAGAGGATTTGTCTTATGGTCTGTTTCTATCAGACCGACAGTTGGATTTCCTGTCTAACTATCCACAAGGATTTGACCGAATGAAGTGCTTTGCCACTTTTTTGCAACTGGCAGTCAAGGAACCGACGCACTATGAGAAGAAAGAGTATTCAATTGACCTAACCCCAGGGCAGTTTGCCATATCGGAAGTGGAACTTGCCAAACTATGGAAGTGCAACCGCAAGACTGCGTCCAAGATAGTTGACATGTTCCATGAGGTAGGACTGGTATCATCTATACCGAACTGCCGAACAACTGTTTTTACGGTTCATTGTATCGCCAGTTGGTATATTGGTAATCAGGCAATACGAAACTCACATTACTCACGTCATCATCAGGTCGAGCAACGCATCAAGGCTAACCACAAAAACACGGATGCTGTTGTAGGCAATGATACCAAGGATGTCAATGGTAATGGTTCTTTATCTCTTTCTTTAAATGAGAATAATGAAAGGGAAAAGAAAAGGACGGATGCTACCACTTCTTCCTTAGTCGAGGAGAATACCGACGATAGCGTATAACATTATTATGCTTTCGTAACAACCCGAGAGTAGCCAGAATTTTCGTACTCTCTAAACAAGAAGTGTCAATGTCCGACAATCCGCTTCGCTACTTGCCAGACTGTTTGACCTCTTGCAATACTCGCAGGCTCGCATCGGGTTGACCAAACCTATTATAACTAACGAGTTAACGTATTTAGTAATGAAACAAAATATAAAGCATAATGGGCGCAATCCACGTATCACCGTGTGCTATACGCCCGACGAGAGCCAGAGAATTATAGAGATGGCTTCTGCCTGTGGGCTGAAGAAAAGCCAGTATATCCACGACACCTCTCTGGGACAGGAGCCAAAGGCGATGATGAGCGACAAGGAAGCTGAAGCCTTGATGTCGCTGAAAGCTGCCCGTGGCGAACTGGTCCTGATTAAGAATGCCCTTCATGGCACTACCCAGGAACAACGTAAGAAGTACTTCCGCAACGAGCAGTTCATGCGCCAATGGATTGAAGGAGTAAACAGTCTTATCCGCAGATTAGTAGAAATAGAAGGAATGTTCAAAAGATAATGGTATGATAGCAAAAGCAAGGTCTATATCGCATGGTTCAGCCATGACGAACTATGCCACCAAACATAACCGTGCAGACATAGTGCTGACACGTAACCTTGGCGATGGGCTTACTCCTCTCGCCATGTGGGGAGCGATGGAAACTATCCATCAGAAGTATGAACCGAAATTCAGGCGCAAGCCTGTCACCAAGCCGACCCTTCGGATGGAGGTTTCCCCATCCCTTGAAGAAACAAAGGGATGGACACTCAAAGACTGGTACGACTATGCGATTCGGTTTCTTGATGAGTTCAAGAAAGAAGTCCAAGCCAAGGAGGTAAAGAAGAAAGGAAAGGGCAAGTTCAATCTGGACAGAGCACAGATATTTGCTTGTCTTCACTTTGATGCGAAGTCCGGCATCCCTCACCTTCATATCCTCATCAACCGCATTGATCTTGACGGGAACCTGATGAACGACTCTTTTATTGGCGATAGTGCAGTCAAGGCTGCCCATACCATCAACGTTGAACGTGGATGGGAGTTGCCCGAGGATATTCACGAGGCACACGAGAAGGAGATAACGGAAGCTTGTTACAACATACTCCGTGGAATGGCGAGTTATGACTGGGACACTTATAAGCACGGGCTTGAAAGTCGTGGTTACAAAGTCCATGAGCAACGTGACAAGCAAGGAGTATTACATGGATATACTATACTTCGTGGTAACTCCCGTTTCAAATCTTCCACGCTGGGCAAAGGTCGTAACTTGACCGTTCCTAAACTTGAAGCCACATGGAAGAAGCATCGTCCTGTAGCTCCAAGTGTTGACAAGCCGGGTTATACTATTGGCACCACTCAGACTACAGAACGAAAGTCGTTCCCAGAACACAATTTTGCACGTCAGAGCGTCGCCCAATCCAAACCAGAAATGCCATCTGTATTCAGGAAGATATTGTCTGTTGGTGATAAGAATTATTCCATCACAATGCCTATGGAAGCATACACGGCTATGAAGGAGGCTATTGAATCACCTGACGGATCTGTGCCATTTGAAAAAGTCTTGAATGTGGCTATGCTGCTGTTCATGAACTACGTCTATGCAGCCACAACCGTTTCAGAATCCTGTGGTGGCGGTGGCTCCACACCATCAAACTGGGGAAAGGACGATGATGAGGATGAGCGTGAGAGGGCACGACGCTGCGCCCAACATGCCAACTGGCTATGCAAACCTATTAGAAAATATAAAGGTCCACACCGTTAAATACAATTCGTTATGTCCAAGTATAGTAATCTTGTCGAAGAAATCAATAAGCAGGAAGAGGTCAAGGAACAAAAGGCTAACCTTGACAATGAACTTCAACTTCTTAAGCAAGCGATAAGCAACTTGCACGATAATGTCCTGAAAGTTGAGAAGGCATCCAAAAATGGAACGGACATGGTGAAAGCATTGAATGCAGCCAAAGACAGTATGAATACTGCTGTTTCCGCTTTCTGTCGTGCAGTTACCCGAGCCGAGTCAACTGTGCTAAAGGTTGAAATGACTGATGAATGCCAAAATGCCATCAAATCTGCAAGAGAGGAACTAATCAAGGCAGAGACCACACTTCTTGCCAACCATAGAAGGATGATGTTACAACAAATTCGTAATCAGAATGAAGAAATGCAATCCTTCATAAAGTCGGGCAAAGGGGTATACCTGCCCCCCAAAGTATTCTGTTGGTGGGCAGGCATCTCGTATCTCACCTCGCTATATTTGAATTAGTCAAGACTTAATCTGACAGTTACGCACAAAAGAGTAAATTTGTAACATAAAAGCAGATTAAGTTATGAC
>JACJJM010000037.1 GCA_016900015.1 Phocaeicola coprophilus
TTGTTCTTTGTCCAAAGCAGATTTCATCAACTTCAAATTCCCCATCACAGCTTTGCGGACCAACGTCGAACGAGAAGACTCGTCTTTGCTGCGGGCAGCCTTCAAGAGTGTATTCGAAAAATACTCGCAAGCCATGGCAACATCGTCATACTGACTGCTGCTCAATTCCAGACAGTGTGTCAATCGGCCTGCATTCACTGACCAAGTCCATGTCTCAGCATTGGTTCTTTCACCTGCAAAGCCTGTCGAAACCACAAGCAGCGTAGCTGCAAAAAGCAATGTAATCCTTTCATAATCTTTCTTCTTTTACCTTAAAAAAAACAAATCTAATAACTAAATTGCTATTTTTCTCTTCTATCACTTTCTTTTTGACAATGCAAATATATAAGCCTTTTCTTAGTCCGCCTCTCCCACAATGTTAATATATGTAAACCACAATCCAAACCGTCACTTATTTGATTTACATCAAGAGAAATCGTCATAAAAACGTCACGATTAGCTTTCAATTATAACTTTTCCTGCTAAAAGATACTCATTTCGCTGAAAAACGCACCTATTATTCCTCATATAGTCTGAGATTTGCGTATCTTTGCCCCATAATTTTCTAAACTTCTAACTATATATAATTAAGGTATATGGAAAACAACTCAAACAAATACATCACCGTCGCCTACGAACTGTATGTCGAAGACGGAGGTAAAGAAAGCATGGTCGAGCAAGCCCCGGCCGAACATCCCTTCCAATTCATCTCCGGCATGGGTATCACACTGGAGGCTTTCGAGGAAAATATTGCAAAGCTGAACAAGGGCGACAAGTTCGACTTTGTCATCCCTATGGCAGATGCCTACGGAGAAATCGACCCGACACACATCCTTGACCTGCCGAAACACTTCTTCGAAATCGACGGCCAATTTGACGCCAAGCGCGTGTTTGTCGGCAACATCCTGCCGATGGTCAACAGCGACGGCAACCACCTGAACGGGACTGTCGTGGAAATCAAGGACGACAGCGTACGCATGGACTTCAACCACCCGTTTGCTGGGAAAGACCTTCACTTCGTGGGGACTGTCACCGAGTCGCGCCCGGCCACGAATGCTGAAATCCAGGAAGTGGTCAACATGTTTGCCGGAGAAGGCTGCGGAGGAGGTTGCGACTGTTGCGGCGGAGGCTGCGGCGATGATTGCGGCGGCGGACACCACCACGACGGCTGCGGATGTGGCTGCCACTCCTGAACGAGCAAAAGCTTTTTCTGAACACTTGTAATATGCCTATCAAGTCTTCGGAAGATTCCCTTAGCATCTTTCGAGGTGATAAGAACCTTCCGAAGACTTTTTTTCCACCTATGTAAAACCAGACTCAATGAAAAAGTTTCCCTTATTCTTACTGCTTATCAGCACGATGCTCTTCGCTTCCTGCATACAGGACGAAGCGCTCAATGTCGAGGCCGCCATCGACGACTGTTCGGGCAGCGGCCTGTACTCCGTGACCAAGGACGACTTGGCCAAGACCATCGAACTCTATGTCCTCAAAGAAGACCGCATCCAGGAACTCATCTTCACCCTCCCCCAAGGGGCGACCATACGGCCTGAAACGTCCGAAGAAGGCGACGACGCAGCCCACTCGCTGTATGACTTCCGGGAGAAAACCAGCCGACAATTCATCGTCACGGCCGAGGACGGCATCACGACGGCCACTTACAGCATCCGCTACAACCGAATCATGCTCCCCGTCAGCTACTCCTTCGAGAACCTGAAACAAAACTCCCCCTACAACATCATCTACCTGACCAACAGCGAAGATGTCATGGAATGGGCGAGTGGAAACCCCGGATTCCAACTCACGGGCATGGGCTTCACCCCGGATGACTATCCGACGGCACAAATCGTGGACGGATACAGCGGCAGGGGAGTACGCCTGCAGACACGCGACACCGGCAGCTTCGGCGAAATGGTCGACATGCGCATTGCAGCCGGAAACCTCTTCGTCGGCTCATTTGACGTAAGGAATGCCATCGGCTCCCCGCTGACAGCCACAAACTTCGGCTTCCCCTTCACCCGGATGCCGGTGCGCATGACAGGATGGTATAAATACCAGTCGGGAGGCGAGATGCAGGATGCTGACGGCAACCCGCTGGGCACGAACGACACAGGCGACTTCTATGCCGTCCTCTACGAAGCACCGACCATCGACTACTCGCTCGACGGCGACCTCTTCCCCATCGACGGACGCCCGCAAAACGAACACATCGTCCTCGTCGCACGCATCCCGAAGACTGAGGAAACGGGCGACACATGGACCTATTTCGACCTGCCATTCGAACCCGTCGAAGGCAAGACCGTCGACCGCGAAGGGCTGGCCAACGGAGAATACAAGCTCGCCATCGTCTTCTCCTCGAGCAAGGAAGGAGCTTACTTCCGCGGGGCCGTGGGCAGCACGCTGTGGATTGACGAAGTGAACATCGAGTGTGAAGAATCAACGAACGAAGAACAGCAGTAATATCATACATCTATGAAAAGAAACATCATAAGCATCTTACTCGTCCTGGTGGCCGTCGGCGCAAGCGCACAGAGCTGGCGCGAATACAAGGGACTCATCTGGTCGGCACTCCACGGACTGGACTACGAGTTCCGCGCAGGAGTGAACATCGGCGGCACGTCGCCCCTCCCCCTGCCTGCGGAAATCCGCAGCATCGACAGCTACAAGCCGGGGCTGGCCATCAGCATCGAAGGCAACGTCACCAAGTGGATTGACCCTCAGAAGAAATGGGGCGTCGGACTAGGACTTCGACTGGAATCCAAGGCGATGAACACCAAGGCGACGGTGAAGAACTACGGCATGGAGATATTCAACGACGCCGGAGGGCGTACCGCCGGACTCTGGACAGGAGGCGTGAAGACGAAAGCCGACCTCTCCTACCTCACCATCCCCGTGCTGGCCAAGTATAAGATCAGCGACCGCTGGCAAGTGTCGGCCGGACCGTACTTCTCCTACCTCGTGGAAGGCGACTTCTCCGGCAATGTCTATGAAGGACACCTGCGCACGCCCGACGCGACGGGAACGGCCGTCTATTTCAAGGGGGACAACATCGCGACCTACGACTTCTCGGACGACTTGCGCAAGTTCCAATGGGGCATCCAGGCCGGAGGTTCGTGGAAAGCATACCGCCACCTGACGGTGCATGCCGACTTGCAGTGGGGCTTGAACGACATCTTCCAAAAAGACTTCAAGACCATCACCTTCAGCATGTATAGCATCTATCTCAACCTGGGCTTCGGCTACGCATTTTGACAACAGGCTCATATACAGCCATTAGATCTATACGGGAGGGCACATCGGGAAGACGGTGTGCCCTCCCTCGTTTTGAGCCTCAGGGGAGGGCCAGACCAACGCATATCCGTAGGTCGTGTCAACGCATATCCGTCGGCAGCGTCAACGCATATCCGTCGGCAATGTCAACGCATATCCGTCGGCGACGCCAACGCATATCCGATGAGAGCACCGACACACGTCCGTCGGTTCGGCCCCGGCACGAGCGCGGCGGGACGCCCTCCCGCAGGGCACATGAAGGACGGACGAGGGGGGCGGGAAGCGATTTTGCGCCCGCCGGCTTGTACACCTTATATATTCCTACTAAATTTGGCGGGCAGACATACTAACCATTTAAACAAGCATACAGACCCATGTTCAACAACACTTTCGGCAACCTGCTGCGGCTGACCACGTTCGGCGAATCACACGGCCCGGCCATCGGAGGCGTCATCGACGGCTTCCCGGCAGGCATCGCCATCGACACCGCCTTCGTCCAAGGCGAACTGGACCGCCGCCGCCCCGGACAGAGCCGCCTGACGACGGCACGCCGCGAACCCGACAGCGTGGAGTTCCTCTCAGGCATCTTCGAAGGCCGCACGACGGGTTGCCCCATCGGCTTCCTCGTGCGCAACACGAACCAACACTCGGCCGACTACGAGGACCTGCGCGGCCTCTTCCGCCCCTCGCATGCCGACTACACATACACCTGCAAATACGGCCTGCGCGACCACCGCGGAGGCGGACGCTCGTCGGCACGCGAGACTATCGCCCGCTGCGTGGGCGGCGCGCTCTCGAAGCTCGCCCTCCGGGAGCTGGGCGTGACGGTGACGGCCTACACGTCGCAAGTCGGCCCCATCGCCCTCGAACGTCCCTACACGGACTATGATTTCAGCCTCATCGAACAAAACCCTGTGCGCTGCCCCGACCCGGAAAAGGCGCGGGAGATGGAGGCGCTGATAGCCGCCGTGAAAGGCCGTGGCGACACCATAGGCGGCGTCATCACGTGTGTCGTCCGCGGCTGCCCTGTCGGATTGGGCCAGCCCGCCTTCGGCAAACTCCACGCCGCGCTGGGGGCCGCCATGCTCAGCATCAATGCAGCAAAGGGCTTCGAATATGGCGAAGGCTTCGGAAGCATGCACCTGACCGGCTCGCAGCAGAATGACCTCTTCTATGACCACGACGGGCGCATCGACACGCGCACCAACCACTCGGGAGGCATACAAGGCGGCATCAGCAACGGACAGGACATCTATTTTCGTGTGGCATTCAAGCCCGTGGCCACGGTACTCATGGAACAGGCGACTGTCGACACGGCCGGACATGACACCCACGTCACAGCCCGTGGACGTCACGACCCGTGCGTCCTGCCGCGTGCCGTCCCCATCGTGGAGGCCATGACGGCCATGACCCTGCTCGACTACTACCTGCTCAACAAGACAACTCATTTATAAATCTAAACCACATACACACCATGGACGTAAAAGAATACATCAAAGAAAACGAGTCCCGCTTCCTGGACGAGCTGTTCAGCCTCATCCGCATCCCCAGCATCAGTGCGAAACCGGAACACCGGGACGATATGCTAGCCTGCGCCTCGCGCTGGAAAGAACTCCTGCTGGAAGCCGGAGCGGACGAAGCGATGGTCATGCCCTCACAAGGCAACCCGCTGGTCTATGCCGAAAAACGCGTGTCACCCGACGCCCCCACAGTGCTTGTCTATGCCCACTATGACGTCATGCCGGCCGAGCCGCTCGAACTGTGGAAGAGCGACCCGTTCGAACCGGAAGTGCGTGACGGGCACATCTTCGCCCGTGGCGCCGACGACGACAAGGGACAATCGTTCATCCAGGTGAAAGCCTTCGAATACATGGTACGCCATGGAGAACTGAAACACAACGTGAAGTTCATCTTCGAGGGTGAGGAAGAAATCGGTTCGCCCAGCCTGAACGCTTTCCTGAAAGAGCACCGCGAACTACTGAAGGCCGACGTCATCCTCGTGTCCGACACCAGCATGCTGGGAGCCGACCTGCCTTCGCTCACGACAGGATTGCGCGGCCTGGCTTATTGGGAAATCGAAGTGACAGGCCCGAACCGCGACCTTCACTCGGGGCATTTCGGCGGAGCCGTGGCCAACCCCATCAATGTGCTTTGCAAGATGCTGGCCCAGGTGACCGACGCTGACGGACGCATCACCATCCCCCATTTCTATGACCGTGTCGAGCCCGTGCCCGAGGCTGAACGCCGGATGATCGCCCAAATACCCTTCGACGAAGCGCGTTACAAGGCAGCCATCGGCGTGGACGAGCTGCAAGGCGAGAAAGGCTATTCGACACTGGAACGCAACAGCTGCCGTCCCTCGTTCGACATCTGCGGCATCTGGGGCGGATACACAGGCGAAGGTTCGAAGACCGTCCTCCCGTCGACAGCCCATGCGAAAGTGTCATGCCGGCTCGTTCCACACCAGCAACACGAGGAAATATCCCGCCTCTTCGTGGACTACATCCAGTCCATTGCGCCCCGCTCAGTCCGAGTGAAAGTCACCCCCATGCACGGCGGCGAAGGCTACGTCTGCCCCATCGATCTGCCGGCCTATCAAGCCGCAGAGAAAGGTTTCACCAAAGCATTCGGCAAGCACCCCTTGGCCGTGCGCCGCGGTGGCAGCATCCCCATCATCTCCGACTTCGAGCGCATCCTTGGCATCAAGACCGTCCTGATGGGCTTCGGATTGGAAAGCAACGCCATCCATTCACCCAACGAAAACATACCGCTCGACATCTTGCGCAAAGGCATTGAAGCCGTCGTCGAGTTCCACAGACAGAGCTTCTGACACCGAAACCGAAACAGGGAAGCATCACTTTTTCCGAGCAATACCCACACGAATGATTGACTGCTTCCCTGTTTTTTTATTACCTTTGTCCCGTAATGGAGAAATTTGAAGTCAACATATTAGGATGTGGTTCAGCACTGCCGACAACGCGGCATTATCCAAGCTCACAAGTGGTGAACATTCGCGAGAAACTATTCATGATCGACTGCGGCGAAGGCAGCCAGACCCAGCTCCGACGTTCTCGCTTGAAATTTTCCCGCCTGAACCATATCTTCATCTCCCACCTGCACGGCGACCACTGCTTCGGCCTCATCGGCCTGCTGTCCACTTTCGGTCTGCTGGGACGCACCGCCTCCATGCACATCTACTCACCCGCCGAACTCGAAACGTTGCTGCAACCCCAACTGGATTTCTTCTGCAAGGGCATAGACTACAAAGTCGTGTTCCATCCTTTCGACACAAATGTTTCTTCCCTTATCTACAAAGACCGGTCGGTCAGCATTCATACCATCCCCTTGCAACACCGCATCGCATGCTGCGGATTCTTGTTCCGGGAAAAACCGACGCCCAACCATATCATCCGCGACATGATTGACTTCTACGACATACCGACCTTTGCCATCAATGCCATCAAAAACGGCGAGGACTATACACTTCCCGATGGTACGGTGATACCCAACAGTCGACTGACGTGCCCGTCAGCTCCGCCGCGCAGCTATGCCTATTGCTCAGACACCATCTACCTCCCCCGACTGGCTGACACGGTGCGGGGAGTAGACTTGCTCTATCATGAAGCGACGTTCGCCAACAGCGAATCAGCACGAGCCAAAGAAACATTCCACACGACAGCCGCCCAGGCAGCACAACTGGCAAAGGACGGAGCAGTCAAGCGGCTGCTCATCGGACACTATTCGGCACGCTACGAGGATGAAAGCACACTTCTGAAAGAAGCGCGAGAGATATTTCCAGAAACAATCGCCGCCAAAGAAAACCTGTGCATCGCCCTATAAAAGGCCTGGATGCACCCAACACACCACGCATGAAAGCCTACGACGAAAATACAATACTCGAACAACTGCACGACCCACAAACCCAACGGACTGCATTTGAAACTATCGTAAATCAATATAGCGAACAGCTCTATTGGCAAATACGCCGCATGGTTCTATCACATGACGATGCAAACGACTTGCTACAGAACACCTTCATCAAGGCCTGGACTCATATCGACTACTTTCGCGGCGATGCCAAAATTGCCACTTGGCTCTATCGAATCGCACTCAACGAATGCCTTACTTTTCTCAGCAAGCAACAAAACAACCAATCTGTCCCTCTCGACGATCCGGAAGCCGGCATGGTAAACAAATTGGAAAGCGATCCGTTCTTCAACGGCGACGAAACGCAAATGCTCCTACAAAAAGCTCTTATGACATTGCCCGAGAAACAGCGGTTGGTGTTCAACATGAAATATTTTCAAGACCTGAAATACGAAGAAATATCCGAAATCCTAGGAACTAGCGTAGGCGCTCTCAAAGCAACTTACCATTATGCGGTCAAGAAAATAGAACTCTTTTTAAAGAACTCTCTTTAAACCTTATCAACCCTCATCGGTCTAACTAATAAAAACAGGACAACAAGACACACGACGTATGAACAACAACTTGAAAGACAAAAATCTAGAAGATATTTGCGGAAAGGAAAATCCTTTCAGCGTGCCCGAAGGCTACTTCGAACACTTCACGCAACAACTGATGGAGAAACTCCCCCAAAAGGAAATATCCAGCGACATACCGCACCATAACCATACCACAACCTGGCAACGCATCAAACCATGGTTCTACATGGCAGCCATGTTCTGTGGCATCATCGCAGGTGCACGCTATATCATCGGTCCGACCGTGCACCAAGCACATATCACCTCACGAACAGCCAGCGAATATTCAGAACGCTCTTATGACGAAGAATATCTGGAGGACGCCCTGATGAACTCACACATGGATGACTATTCCGTCTACTGCTATCTGACGGATGTCGACAGTGCAAGCTAACAAGAAAAGAAATCATAGAATTCAATGAAAACATATCTGCTTACATTTCTATTCGTTCTCGCCGGATGCTGGTTCACTCCAAGCATCGCACAGGCACAATCCAAAAAGAACGAAAGCATCTCGAAAGAAGCCTTCCGCAAAAAGCAAAAGGACTTCATCATCCGCGAAGCTGGCCTGACGCCTAAAGAAGCAAACTTTTTCTTTCCTCTCTACTTCGAGCTACAAGACAAAAAGAAATTACTCACAGACGATGCCGATGCCAAACGGAAAAAGGCCATGGAACAAGACTTACACGAGAGACAATATGAATCTGCTGTCAACCAAATCCTGAACGCCCATGTCTCGCTCGAAAAGCTTGAACGCGAATATGTCGAAAAATACCGGAAGCAACTAAGCAACAAGAAAATCTTCCGTATTATGATTGCCGAAATCAATTTCCGCAAAGAACTCATAAAAAGTACACGACAGTGAGCAGGCTCTGTCACACAGGTGTAGAAAAAGCTTCCCTCTCAGGAAAAAAGAGCGAGAAACTTTTTGTCTGTTAAGTAGGAATGCTTACCTTTGCACCCTGAATTGAGACCATTACACAATTTTTTGTTACCAGCAAAAGAAGAAATTAAATATAAAAAGAAATAATACATACGAATATGAAAAAAGGCATTCATCCTGATAACTATCGCCCGGTAGTGTTTAAAGATATGTCAAACGGTGACATGTTCCTCTCACGTTCTACGTGTGCAACTAAAGACACAGTTGAGTTCGAAGGTGAAACTTATCCTTGTGTAAAACTCGAAATCTCCAGCTCTTCACATCCGTTCTATACCGGTAAGTCCAAATTGGTCGACACAGCTGGACGCGTTGATAAGTTCATGAACCGTTACGGTAATGCTAGAAAGAAATAATCGCTAAAAGAAGCGCATAAACTTATAACGGAGGAAGGATACATCGTCATAATGTATCCTTCCTCCGTTTTTATAGATGTCTTCTTTGTCAATCATTGGCTCGTTCTCTTCGTAGAAAATATATCCTTCCTCCCCCCCCCAATAATCACCGCTTTAATCAAAAAAGGCTGATTCCATCAAATGAAACCAGCCTCCTCTTTATACCCACATCATAGGATTTCTTCATCGTCCACGGCATCAAGCTTCAACTTGTCACTGTCATCACGTTTTTCGTAATACTGCTTTCGTAGAGGGTTTACACGGCATTCCTTGTCATGTAAACGATTGCGAAACACATCAATAGCCGTATAGACAGCTTGGCGAAACGAAGCCTCCGAAGCAATGCCTTTACCTGCAATGTCATAAGCAGTACCATGGTCAGGAGAAGTACGCACGAGTGGTAATCCCGCTGTAAAGTTTACACCTTCGTCCATAGCCAAAGCCTTGAAAGGAGCCAAACCTTGGTCATGGTACATCGCAAGCACGCCGTCAAAAGCCATTAACTGATCAGAGCCCATAAAACCGTCTGCGGCGTATGGGCCAAAACACTGTATACCTTCGGCACGAGCAGCTTCCATGGCCGGAATAATAATCTCTTGCTCTTCACTGCCTAACAAGCCGTGATCACCAGCATGAGGATTAAGCGCAAGCACAGCTATACGGGGACATTCAACACGAAAATCGATGCGCAATGCACGATTGAATATATTAAGTTTCTCCTCGATAAGTTCCTTTGTCAATGTAGATGAGATGTCCTTCACAGGAATGTGTCCCGTCACAAGAGCCACACGAAGGTCATCTTTCATCAGAATCATAAGAGCCTTAGCACCATCACCGGCACGCTCTTGAATAAACTCCGTATGTCCCGGAAAATGGAAACTGTCAGACTGAATAGTGGCCTTGTTTATTGGTGCCGTGACAAGCACATCAATCAATCCTGCACGCCAATCTGCCACTGCATGCTCCAAAGCATCCAATGCAGCCTGCCCGGCCTCTTCCGAAGGCTTGGCAAACTCCACCTTCAGTTCGTCGCCTGCGCAACTCACCACACTCAGTTTTCCATGCGCGGCTTCAGAAGCAGAACTTACAATACTAAAGTTGGTCTGGAGATTCATCATCTTACGATGATAGGCTGCCACCTTGGGCGAACCATATATAATAGGTGTACACAGTTCCAACATGGCAGGGTCTGCGAAGGTTTTCAATATCACTTCATAACCCACACCATTAATGTCGCCCTGCGTAATGGCTACTCTTATCTTGTTACGTTCCATATCGTTATATATAAAATGTATTAACCTTGTTGTTTCTTACTGATGTCAATGTGCTGCTGACGGGCTGTAGAAAGCATACCGCAAGCTGCAAAAATATCCTCTCCGCGCGAAGCACGGATGGTCGTATAGAAACCATGTTGTGTCAGATAATCACGAAAGGCAATCATGCGGTCCATACTGCTACCCTCAAGGTCAACACCCGGAATAGCATGAAAACGAATGAGGTTGATACGGCAGTCAATCCCCCGCAACAGATGGGCCACTTCCTTGGCATAAAGCGGAGTATCATTCACACCCTTGAACATGATATACTCGAACGACAGACGACGCTGCTTACTGAAATCATAATCATGAAGCAAATCAATCATCTCCGTAATGGAATAAGCCTTCTCGGCCGGCATCAGGCTCTCACGCTGTTCTGGCAGAGGAGAATGCATACTAATGGCCAGATGGCAATCGCTTTCCTCGATAAAACGTCGCAACCCTTTACGCAAACCGACGGTCGACACTGTGATGCGCTTGGGACTCCACGCATAGCCGTAATCAGCCGTAAGCACCTCAAGAGCACGAAGCACATTATCCAAATTGTCCATCGGTTCGCCCATACCCATAAACACCACATTGGTCAGCATGTCGCGTTCAGGAAGGGAATAGATTTGATTAAGGATTTGGGCTGGAGTGAGATTGGCTGTAAAGCCTTGCTTGCCGGTCATACAAAACTGACAATTCATCTTGCACCCCACTTGAGATGACACACACAGCGTCGCACGCTCAGCCTCCGGGATATACACGGCTTCTACATAGTTACCCTCAGATGTACGATATAAATACTTCACTGTACCATCAACTGAACGCATTGCCTCCACAGGAGCTGAAGCTCCCACTTCGTAGCGCTCGTTGAGCATAAGACGATGCTTTAAAGAGAGGTTTGTCATCTCGTCGATGGACCGTACTTTCTTATCATAAATCCATGCGGCTATCTGCTTGGCCGCAAACTTCGGCATTCCCAACTCAGCTGTCACTGCCTGCAACTCATGCAGGGTCATTCCCAAAAGTGGTCGTCTAACGTTCTCCATTACTTTAATATAGTATAGCAATTATCGAGGCAAAGGTAACAGAAAAAACGACGATAATCTCTATATTTGCGTCACTTTATGACTAAAAACACACATTGGGCCGTACAGGATGACTGCATACACACTACCTGCCGACCCTCTTTAAACATAAATTCCATGAAACCTACAATATGTTGTTTCTTCCCTTATACCGATGACACATCGGCTGCCGGCATCCTGAAAGAATTGCAGGACGGAACGCTTCCTTTTCAGCTTCATCTGCTTGTGCGCCAACAACCCTCCGGAGCAGCTCCGGAGAATTACGACTATCTCGTGACCGATTCTCCGGTCTCGACTTCCGGACTGAAAGCCATCGTCCAAGCGTCTGACGAAGCCGAATACCTGCTGCTCGGCATCAAACCCACATCGCTGCAACTCGGCTTTCATGCCGTGGAACGCATGGTACAGGTGGCACGGGCTACGGAAGCCGGACTTGTCTATGCCGACCACTACGACCTCCATGCTGACGGCTCCCGCACACTCCATCCGCTCATCGACTACCAGCGGGGAAGCCTGCGCGACGACTTCGACTTCGGCTCGCTCTGGCTCGTGCGGGGAGGAGACCTGCGACTATGCCTCAACGACATGCCGGACTACCAGGCCGCTGCACTCTACCACTACCGCCTATGGCTCGCGGGACAAGGAGCCAGACGTATCATACACCTGAACGAATGCCTATACACGGAAGAAGAGACAGACACCCGCCTCTCGGGTGAACGCCAATTCGACTATGTCAACCCGCGAAACCGGGATGTGCAAATCGAAATGGAACGCGTCTGTACGGAACATCTCAAAGCGATCGGCGCTTACCTCTACCCGGATGACTTCACAGACATCGACCTCGACACAGTCCCTTTCGACACAGAAGCTTCTGTCATCATCCCCGTAAGAAACCGGGTACGAACCATCGGCGACGCAATCCGTTCGGCTCTCGCACAAGAGACCTCGTTTCCCTATAATGTCATCGTCATCGACAACCATTCGACTGACGGCACTTCGGAAGTCATCGCCCGACTGGCTGACACGGACAAGCGCGTCATCCACATCCGCCCCGAACGCGACGACCTCGGCATCGGCGGATGCTGGAACACGGGCATCCTGCACCCGGCATGCGGCCGGTTTGCCGTGCAGCTCGACAGTGATGACCTCTACAGCTCGACCAGCACCTTGCAGACGATGGTCGATGCGTTCCGCAGCCAGCAGTGCGCGATGGTCGTCGGCACCTACCGCATGACCGACTTCGACCTGCACACGCTCCCGCCCGGCATCATCGACCATAAGGAGTGGACTCCGGACAACGGACGCAACAATGCCCTGCGCATCAACGGACTGGGAGCACCACGAGCCTTCTACACGCCGCTCCTGCGGGAATTGCTCCTGCCCAACACCAGCTACGGCGAGGATTACGCCATCGGACTGGCCCTGTCACGACGTTACCGCATCGGGCGCGTCTATGACGTGGTCTACCTCTGCCGCCGATGGGAAGGCAACTCCGACGCGGCACTGGACATCGCACGCGTCAACACGAACAATCTCTACAAAGACCGCCTGCGCACACTGGAACTCGAGGCACGCATCCGCCATAACCGGGAGACTTGGGAATATACCCCCGACGGACTGGAAGCCTCCGCCTACCTGCACCGGCAACTGGCCTGCTGGCAAGAGACTGCGCAACGCTACGAGGCACTGGCCCATGTGGAGCACAGGGCATTCGACAACGGGCTCATCCTCCAATACAACCCGGCACGCATCCGCTCGACCGGAGCGAAAATGGACCATGCGACCATCGCCACACGTCCCTGCTTCCTCTGCTCCGCACACAGGCCGAAAGAGCAGGCACACAGACCCTGCTTCGGCACGTATGAACTGCTTGTCAATCCGTATCCCATCCTGCCGGAACACTTCACACTGGCACACCGCGAACACTGCCCGCAACGCATCGAAGGCCATCTGGCCGACATGCTGGACATGGCACGCAGCCTCACAGGCTATTTCATCTTCTACAACGGCCCGCGCAGCGGAGCATCCGCACCTGACCACCTGCATTTCCAGGCCGGAAGCCTGGGCTACGTCCCCTTGGAAATCCATCTGGACAGATGGTTGTCACCGCGCCCGTCACATACCTTATATAACAATGCACTCACCCTGCACCGACTGGAGGATTACTTCTGCCCCAGCCTCGTCGCCTTCCTGGCTGACTGTGAAGCGGCCGACCGCACACGGGCCGTCGAGGCATGCGCCTCATGGCTCCGCCTTCTCCCGCGACACGACGGCGACGACGAGCCGGGCATGAACCTGCTGGCCTGGCATGAGACTGACCGGGAACGCACGGTGCTCGTCGTCATCCCTCGCGGGAAACACCGCCCTGCCTGCTACGGAGACGGAACGGACGGCACACGCACAGTCAGCCCCGGCGCACTCGACATGGGCGGACTCGTCATCACACCCCGGAAGGAGGACTTCACAGGCCTGACACCCGACGAGACGGCCTCCATCCTGCGCGAAGTGGGCCTCAGCGACGAAGAAATGCAAACTTGGGTCGAACGCATACAGACAGGATTATGACAACACCGACCATCCACGTGGGCATCATCCAGCAGGCCCCATACATCCGCTTCACCCTCCACGGCACATTCCGCACCGCCTCGGGCCGGACGCTCAGCGGGACACACCGGGCTGCATTTGCCGAAGGCGCACTGACCCTCGACGGGGAGACATGCACACGGCTCGCTTTCACACCCGCTGACGAGACAGCCTCCTTCACCCTGGAGCAGGTCACCATCGGACACTCTTTCCACTGGCAACGACAGGAAGACCAGACCTTCACCGGCTCGCTCACCATCATCCCCGATGCGGACGGGATGACAGCCATCAACGACATCGACGTCGAGAGTTACCTCACCAGCGTCATATCCTCCGAAATGCGCGCCACTTCCGCCCCGGAATTTCTCAAAGCCCATGCCGTCATCTCCCGCAGCTGGCTGCTGGCGCAAATCGGGCGGCGGCGCGGGCCACAGACGCAGGCCGCCCATCCGGACTTCCGCCTGACGGACGACGAACACATCCGGTGGCACGACCGGGAAGACCACGACCTCTTCGACGTCTGCGCCGACGACCATTGCCAACGTTATCAGGGCATCACCCGCGCCATGAATCCGGCCGCAGCCCAAGCCATATCGGAGACCCGCGGGCAGGTGCTCGCCGACCGCCGGGGACACGTCTGCGACGCGCGCTTCTCGAAGTGTTGCGGAGGCGCAAGCGAACACTTTGCCGCCTGCTGGGACGACCGCGACCCGGACTACCTGCAACCCGTGCGCGACTGTCCGCCGCCGGCACTCCTGCCCGACCTCACCCGCGAGGACGAGGCACGCCGCTGGATGACATCCGCCCCCGAGGCATTCTGCCACACGGACGACCCCGCCATCCTCTCCCAAATCCTCAACGACTATGACCGCGAGACGACCCCCGACTTCTACCGCTGGACCGTGCGCTACACCCAGGCGGAACTCTCCCGCCTCCTCCGCGAACGCACCGGCACGGACTTCGGTGCCATCCTCGACCTCACGCCCCTCGAACGCGGAGCCTCGGGCCGCATCGTCCGCCTGCGCGTCGTCGGCGAGCGGCGCAGCCTCACGATAGGCAAAGAGCTGGAAATACGCCGGGCACTCTCCCCCACGCACCTCTTCAGCTCGGCCTTCGTCGTCGACCGCGGAGAAGGCATGCCCCCGCAGGAGTTCACCCTGCACGGAGCAGGATGGGGACACGGCGTCGGCCTGTGCCAAATCGGCGCTGCCGTCATGGGCGCCCGGGGATACTCCTACCGCGACATCCTCGCACACTACTACCGGAACACACAACTTTTAACCCTCTACTGACACATGAAGACATACCGCAACCCCTGGGCCTGGATACCGACCCTCTACTTCGCCGAAGCCCTGCCCTACGTGGCCGTGATGACCATATCCGTCGTGATGTACAAACGGCTGGGCATCTCCAATGCCGACATCGCGCTCTACACCTCGTGGCTCTATCTGCCCTGGGTCATCAAACCCTTCTGGAGTCCCGTCGTCGACCTGATGCGCACGAAGCGATGGTGGGTCGTCACGATGGAGCTCATCGTAGGCGCGTCGCTGGCCGGAGTCGCATTCTCCATCCCCGCGCCCCACGCCCTGCAATGGACACTCGCCTTCTTCTGGCTGATGGCCTTCAGCTCGGCCACGCACGACATCGCCGCCGACGGCTTCTACATGCTCGCCCTCACGCCACACGAGCAGTCCATGTACGTCGGCATCCGCAGCACCTTCTACCGCATCGCTACCATCGCCGGGCAGGGCCTGCTCATCATGCTCGCCGGCCGCCTGGAACACCTCACGGGCGACATCCCCCGCGCCTGGACGCTCACCTTCGCCCTCCTGGCCGCACTCTTCTTCCTCTTCTTTGCCTATCACGTCCTGCGCCTGCCCCGTCCGTCAGCCGACAGGACCGCATCCACGGGCGAAGGCCTTCACGGCATCCTGCGCGGCTTCGGCACGACGTTCGTCACGTTTTTCAGCAAAGAACGTGCCTGGGCAGCCATCCTCTTCATGCTCCTCTACCGCCTGCCGGAGGCACAGCTGGCCAAGATGGCCAACCTCTTCCTCATCGACTCCGTCGAAGCCGGCGGCCTGGGACTGGACACGGAATCAGTCGGCTTCGTGCAAGGGACGGTGGGCATCATCGGACTCACCCTCGGCGGCATCGTGGGCGGAGTGGCAGCCGCACGCCACGGTCTTCGCCGCTGGCTCTGGCCCATGGTCTGGGCCATCTCCCTGCCCGACGTCGTCTACGTCTACCTGAGCTACGCCCAGCCCTCCTCGCTCTGGGTCGTCTCCTCATGCGTCTTCGTCGAGCAGCTTGGCTACGGCTTCGGCTTCACGGCCTACATGCTCTATCTCATCTACTACTCCCGCGGTGCGTCGCAGACGGCCCACTACGCCATCTGCACCGCCTTCATGGCCCTCGGGATGATGCTCCCGGGCATGGCGGCCGGCGTGCTCCAGGAGTGGATGGGCTACCGCGCCTTCTTCCTCTGGGTGACGGCTTGCTGCCTTGCCACGTTCGGCGCTGCGGCTCTGCTCCGCATCGACCCCTCGTTTGGTAAAAAAGGCTGAATATTTTCCCGCTCCGCGAAATGCCTGCATGGAGGCATCAAGGGCTCTATGGAGACGCTGCCAAGGACTCCATAGAGACACACCCGGTGACTCCATAGAGACATGAGCAGCGTCTCCATAGAGACATCGTCAGTCCCTCCATAGAGTCCTCACCGAGCCCTCGGCGATGTTTTTTGCAAATACACTTAAACCCAAATCGGTCATTAGAAAATCGGGCTTTCATTTTGCGTGAAATACGTCATGATTATGGCAATAATCAAGGTGTGCAATGTAAATTTGGGTCACAATAAAGGTTACTGTCTTACATTTTGCTCGCAAAAATTTCTAATGACCGATTTGGGTTAAATCATTGATAAATAAACAATAAACAGTCATAGACGATAAAATACTTACGACGACTGCTGCCCCTCGCAGGGATGTGTGCCATCCTCTCCGAGGCCGCTCCGCAAACGCCGGACGCGTTTCCGCCCGACTCTGTCACAAGCAGAATGGATTATGAAAATATGCTACAACAGCCGGGCATTTGCCTGCCCGGCGTGGCTTTCCGAGTAACCAGCGGTGGCCTGGAACGGAGAACACTCGAACGGATAGCTGTCGTAGTCCGTGTATTGCAAGGCCGTGCGCGTTCCGGAAGGAAGATAATTCTCTACCTTGCTTGCCGCACGCTGAAGCTCCTCATGGCTCTGCGCTTGCGACAGCACCAGTTCGCCAGTCTCAACTACACGGCCTTGCATGTCATACTGCAAATAGCTCCAGCGGTTTGGATTATCGGCACGTTCTTCACCATCCTGGCTCAACACCATGCGGTCGTGACTGTCATAAACAATGTAGATGGGCGCACAGCCGGGAAATCACCCAGTCAGAATATCCATCTGGGGAAGCATGGACTTGTATCTCTTGCAAAGGGCGGTTAAAGCCATCCAAATAAATCATTTTCAATGTGATGAAGAATATCGAATTATAAAATCCAAATTCTTCACCACATTGAGAAATATTAAGCCTTTCAAAGGTAGACGCTTCTACAAACTCTACTTATTTGACAAGAAATCACCAAATATGGAAATAATCCATATATATCATATAACCATCGTTACGACTTTTATATTGGGGTTCCCATTTATTTTTTGTCTTATACAAGGCACTCTTAAGAAAATCATCAAAACGATCATCTATATTAGATGGACGATATATTATACGAACATCTTTTATCTTCATTTCTGCATCAAACAACATAATATATACTAAAAATGTATTATATTCCTGATAATCATATTCTGAAGAGCTATAATAAGCTCTTTCCAAATATTGTAACAAAGCCTCTCTTCCACTTTTATAATGGACACGATTTGTCACAAAATATCGAACGTCTTTTTTATAATAAAAAGCCTTTTTTTGAAGCAAAGAGTCGCTTTTGCAATAAACATAAACAATATCTCCATGTACATCCCTTATAACATTCATTGGTTCTTGAGCATATATTGATATACTCAGGACAAATAGAAAAAACAATATAATTCTCATAATACGTACTTAATAACTATACCCCAATCGTTTTACGACTTCAGAAGTTCTTTTTCCAATAAAAGCATTAACCCCTTCTGCATCATGATAATGAGGTAAACCTCGCAAATATAAAATCACATGTCCAAATTCATGGGCCATACCTACAGTTTGATGATTCAAATTACCTTTCTTGTTTATAAGAATTTGAATATTATCATTAAGAGAACTTTTTCCTGAAACAGATTTGTTTCCAGGCAACAATGTCACGCCTAAGTTTCCTGATATAGTAATGCCTGTTTGTAACGAAATCATATTAACACCATAACTAACACTTAAATCATCATCAATAGGGGTCGAAAATTCCATTGCAGTTATAGTCCCTCCCTCATTTAAATTTTTGTATATTTCATAATCAGAGAACGACAGTTCCACAATCTTGTCCGACATGGCAATTTCATATAAGTCTTGGAGAAAAAGATTAGAATTGCGCATTGCCTCCCGCTCTATCGAAAAAGGATCCAATATGCCGTTATAGAATTTCAATTCCAAGGATGTTCCTTCATCAAGTCCATTATACAATGCCATTATTATCTCACCGATGTTTCCACGTAACATTAATACTGTCCCGTTGGGGTCATTAAACAGCTGCGGACTATTGGCACAATAATTATATGGAGACAGATTCACATACTTCTCACCCAACGGATCAACCATATTCCATCTGCCTAACGAAGCGTCATACATACGGGCACCGAAATCATACGCGTTCAAATCCAACAGCTCCTGACTTTCCTTGCCGCTGAACAGGAAACGGTTATCATCCGAATCCGCATAGTCATCGCGTGCAACTTTTGCACCAAAAGGGTAGTAGTCATTTTGCTGCATAACATTTCCCTCCTCGTCTATCAACGCGCGGACACTCCCCAACTGGTCAGTCAGGACATAACGGACACCTTCATTTGTGAAATGCACATCGCCAACTACCGCACAGTCGAACTCGCGGCGTCCGCCCACGACCTTGTAGACCACACTGCCCACATAGTCGTAACCGTTCTTTCCGCTGCCGTCGCGAACGCCCAGCTTCGTACCGTCTGCCAGATAATTATATTGTGCTTTCATTTCGCCATCCTTCCAGACTTCTTCCAGCAAATTTAGACGATTATATTTGTATTCCAAACCTTTCTTTTATCAGGAATATCTTTTATCAGATTTCTTTTAAAACTATTTCTATCGCTTTTCCTCGATATAGTCAAATGTATAATGCTTAATGATCATATGCTTTCGAGAATCTTCATACAGAAATATAGACCAATAAGACAAAAGATCGATAATAGAATGTAATGGAGTTCTGATAAGAATGTTATTTTTGTAGACTTCATCTGTTTTATAAAAGTACGTAGAAGGAGGGGGACCTTTGAAAAAAAAGAATAAAGAATCTATTTTTAAACATCCAGAAATCATATCTAATTCATGTGATATGCATACACTGTCATTATCAGCCTCAAATCCTGTAAACACATCCATATAAAAAGTACAATAATGAAAATGATTAACCAATCCATGTATTTCCAAATAAAAAGTATCACGCTTACCAAAGTCTGTTTCCATATAAGAATACCGCTCTTTATACTCATGAGCATAATGAAACAAAGAGTCGGATAACCATTGGTCACGGCATTGGTAAACAGGAATTTCTTTGTAAACGCTACATAGATACTCTGGAACATTAGAAGCTTCTCGTATGGTTCTTTTCAAATCTTCTATATCATCGTTTTGGCTGGAAATTGTCATGAAGGTGTGTCAAAAGGCACACCTTCTTTTTTTTACGCACAAAGCCCCGACTTTCACAAGCTGGGGCTTTGTTATTACCTAAAGATTTTGTATCTTTAAGCATAAGATTTTACACTATGGCAAAGATACATTTTCGTCCTTACAATCCCAACCAGACAGTGCTTTTTCCTCAAAGAATAGATGAGGATATTGCAGAAAACGATCCGGTGCGTATGGTTAACGCTTTGGTTGAAAGCCTGAACCTTGAAAGTTTCAGGAAGTTATACAAGGAATGCGGGCGCAGCCCTTATCATCCCCGGATGATGCTCAAGGTCATCCTGTATGCCTACATGAACAACATCTACTCCTGCCGGAAAATAGAAAGCCTCCTTCACCGTGACATTCATTATATTTGGCTGGCCGGACACGAGAAACCGGACTTCATTACCATCAACCGTTTCCGCAACCGGGTGAAGACGGAAATCAACGAAGTGTTCACCCAGGTCGTACTTCTGCTCTCTTTCAGGGGCTTCATCAGCCTGAACGTGGAATACATCGACGGGACAAAGATTGAATCCAAGGCCAACAAGTACACGTTCGTCTGGAGAAAAACGGTTGAGCGGAACCGTGAACGCCTGATGAAGAAGATCCACGTCCTGTTAGGACAGATAGACGATGCCATCGCCCGGGAGAAAGCATCGGAAAGCAATGAGGAAGTCGCATTCACTCCGGCCATGCTGACCGAAATGGCGGGAGAATTGCGCAGTGCACT
>JACJJM010000038.1 GCA_016900015.1 Phocaeicola coprophilus
GTGAACATGGACAAGCGCATCAACGGTTACCACTACGGCTATGGCAAGTATGGCCATTACGGTCACTATGGCTATGGGAATACGTATGGTTATGGAGAGAAGTAAATATCTGATTTACAGATTTAATAAATAAATTAGTGACAGTGTAGGCTGTCCATTTGGATTTTAGAGATTAGATGTCTGTATTAGAGAACTTCCATTTTGGAGGTAATCTAATACAGATTGTAGTAGTTTTTAGAAGAATTATAGGAACGGTTTTTAGTGCTATGGTAGAAGTGTCGGAAAATAATAAGCGTATTGCGAAGAATACGTTAGCCTTATATATTCGAACAATAATTACAATGGGGGTAGGCTTGTTCACGAGCCGTGTTGTATTGAATATATTGGGAGTGGACGATTATGGAATCTATAATGTTGTAGGAGGTGTCGTTGCTATGTTTTCCATCGTAACCGCTTCTTTGTCACAAGCTATTAGCCGATACCTTACATATGAATTAGGGAAAGATGATAAAGAACGTTTGCATACCATATTCTGTACAAGTGTTAATATACAGCTACTAATGTCTTTGATTGTGGTTGTATTAATGGAGGTAGTCGGTATCTGGTTTCTGAACAACAAGATGAATATAGTATCCGAGCGTATGTATGCAGCTAATTGGGTGTTTCAGTTTTCGATACTTTCTTTTGTTGTCTCATTAGTAAGCGTACCTTATAATGCAGCTATAATTGCTCATGAAAGGATGAAGGCCTTTGCTTATGTGAGTATTTTGGAAGCTGTCTTAAAATTGGTTTTGGTTACAGGGTTATACTTCTCCAATATAGACAAATTAATAACGTATGCATTTTTGATGTTTATGGTATCTGTGATAATACGGATTGTTTATGGCAGCTATTGTAAACGTCATTTTGCAGAATGTCAGTATGCTTTAATTTTTGATAAATCCTTATTTGCAGATATGACGAAGTTTGCTGGTTGGAATTCAGTAGCAGCAACTTCATATATATTTAACACGCAAGGTGTAAATATCATTTCTAATTTATTTTTTGGAGTCGCAGTGAATGCAGCAAGGGGAGTTGCTTTACAAGTTGATTCAATAATAAAAGGGTTTGTGAATAATTTCACAACAGCTGTTAAACCTCAAATTATAAAATCCTATTCATCGGGTGATTACGATTATATGTCAAAGTTAATATGCTCGGCAACAAAATACAGTTATTACCTTATGTTATTTTTTGCACTGCCTTTTATGTTTGAAGCTGAAATGATTTTGAAGATATGGCTGAACAATTATCCTGCTTATGCACCAAGTTTTGTACGTTTGACCATGGTCATAACTTTGATTATGATACTTGGTGATTTGTTATATACCAATGTCTTGGCTATTGGAAAACTCAAGAATTACGTATTGCTCGAAACTTGCGTTTCGATATTCATATTCCCTCTTTCTTATTTGCTTTTTTTGATAGGACTCCCTCCTGAAATACCTTATATATTATTTGCGTTGGTTTATGCAATTTTGATAGGTGTTCGTTTAATCTATTTAAGGTGTAAGGAGGGATTCTCTGTCAAGTCATATATGAGTTTAGTGTTGTTTCCGGTTTTGTTGACAACGTTAATTGCTTCTATGATTCCGCTTATTGTTAAGTATTTCTTTATGAAAACAGATTCAATAGGAGTGTTCTTATTAAATGTTTTGTTATGCGGGTTGTCTACTAGTATAGCGGTTTATTTTATTGGCATAAGTAGAGAAGAGCGTTTCTTCGTTAAAAATAAGGTAATGGGTGCTCTTAAAAGAAAAAATTGAGGGTATGGAAAAGAAATATGTTTTAAGGATATATCAACTGTTATTGGCTATACTTTTGATCAACCCTCTATTGGGGCAATTTGTTTCAAATACAACAATATTGAGATTTTGTGAGCTATTATGTCTAATATATGCATTGTATTGTGTTTATAGATTGTTTGTCATAAGGAAGCTGGTAGGATATCATGGGTATTTAAGAGGTCTTTTGTTCCTTTTGTTTGTTATATCCGTAGAGATTGTAATCCGTGCTCAATGGCCTTCTAGTATAAAGGAGGTACTATTAAATATAATTTCACCTTCTCAGTTCTTGATTTATATATTGCCGTTTTTGATATTATTTCTACCTAACGGGAGATATTTTGATGATATCCTTTCTTTCTTTTATAAAGCTTCGTTATTTGTTATTCCTTTGTGGCTGATAAATATAAATAATTTAGTATATATTGGAACTTTTGAAGGAGAAGCCATCGGAGCACTACTCCCTTTTTTTTCAGCGTTTTTATTGGGATTACTTTCTAGATTGTCTTCTAAAAGACAAGGATATGTTACATTTCTTATTTGGTTTGTATTTTTTATATTAATGATACTTAACGCACGACGAAATGTTTCATTTTCTTTGGCTTTATATGCACTGATTGCTTATGTTGTAACGGTATTTTCTAATATAAAAAGAAATCCAATAAAGTATTTTTTGATAGTCGTATTTTCCTTTTTTATGTTGGTTACGATTCAAATAAATATGGATAAAATGACTTCAGGTGTATTTAATAATATGGCACAAAGGGCAACGTTGGATACTCGTTCTGGCGTAGAAGAGTTATTTTTTCTGGATTTTTTCAATTCTCCTATTGAAGACTGGATTTTTGGAAGAGGAATGAATGGGGGATATTTGCAGAAAGTTGTAAATGAATCAACCGGAGAAGTTTCTGATACACGGAGTGTGATTGAAACGGGTTATTTAAACATGATTTTAAAAGGTGGTCTATTATATGTATTGATAATTTTATTGATTATGTTTTATACAATCTCTAAAGGGATAAAAACAAAGCGGAAAGAATATATTTATATAACAATAATTCTATCAACATATTTAATAGATCTGTATACTACAAATCCTGTTTGTATTTATTCTGTGCGTAGTATTATATTTTGGTTTATTATTAGTGTGTTGAATCAAGTAGTGATTTCAAATAACGTTTATATGTTTAGAAGAAAAGAATAATATGGAATATTTTTATCAACGTGTTATTTGCAAATTGTATAGAATTCGGCAATCTATTATTGGGTGTCTATGCACCATTTATATGAGATTTAAATGTTGGATTTGGGGTGTAAAACTAGGAAATTGTTCTAAATTTATAGGTAACATGATTATCTTTAGATGTCCTGGAAGTTCGATTGTAATAGGAGATAACTGCAAGTTTGTTTCTACTAGTTATGGAAATTTTCGAGGCATAAATCATCGGTGCATATTTCAGACAAATACATCAAATGCAAAAATACGTATAGGGCACAATTGTGGTTTTTCTGGAGTTAGTTTGGTATGTAGTGAAAGTGTTATTATTGGTGATGATTGTCTTATTGGAGCCAATGTTGTTATTGGTGATCGCGATGATCATTCAGATGTTTATCATACTCCATATAAGCCAGTTGAAATAAAGTCTGGAACATGGATAGGAATGAATGTTTGTATTTTGAAAGGAGTAACGATTGGACATAATACAATTATAGGAGCAAATAGTGTTGTTACCAAATCAATACCAGATAATGTAATAGCGGCAGGTAATCCATGTAGAGTGATAAAACAACGATAATAAGTTAATGTATGAAAATATTATGGTTCTGTAATTCTCCTTGTGGAAGTGTAAGAAGGGGAAATGCTAAAATTATAGCGGGGGGTTGGCTGATATCTTTAGAAGATGAAGTGAAGAGATGCAGTGGCATTTCATTAAATGTTGCTTATTTTTCAGATATAAAGGAAGTTTCGTTTGATTTTGAAGGTGTGAAGTATTACCCTATGTTTATAGGGAGTAATGCGATAGGTTTTCAGCGAGTATTGAAGCGTTATAAGTCAATAGAAGGTATTGATAAGAAAAAAATACCTTTGATGTTGGATGTAGTTGAGGATTGTAAGCCAGATCTTATACACATTCATGGAACAGAAGAAAGTTTTGGGCTTATTGCACAATATATCAAAGATATTCCGATAGTATACTCAATTCAAGGGTTGATAGCCCCTTATACAGAGAAATTTTTTTCAGGTATTCCTGAAAAATGCGCTTGTAAATACGATTCTTTATATGATCGCTTGAAAGGTGTAGGAATAATGACTTCGTTTCACTCATTTTGCTATAGAGGTGAAAGAGAAAATCAATATTTATCTCATGCTGAATATATTTTTGGGCGTACGTTTTGGGATCGTAATTGTACGCTTGCTCTTAATCCTAATCGTAAGTATTACGTTGTTAATGAGATACTTCGTCCTATATTCTATGAAAAGCGTTGGAAAGGATTTATAGCCAAAGATAAAATAAAAATTGTTAGCATTATCAGTGGTGGTATTTATAAAGGAATGGAAACTATACTAAAAACGGCTTTGCTTTTAAAAAAATATGCAGGTATAAACTTTGAATGGCATATTGCTGGATATAATTCAACGGATAGAATGGTGCGTTTCAGTGAAAAATTTGTTGGAGTAACTTCTTATAGCTGTAATGTTATATTTCATGGACGGATTGATGCATTTTCGCTTGCTGATTTGTTGTGTAGTTCTGATATGTATGTCCATGTTTCACATATAGAGAATTCTCCCAATTCGGTGTGTGAAGCTATGATTTTAGGAATGCCGATTATTGCATCTTATGCAGGAGGAACAGTTGATATGCTACAACATGGTGAAGAAGGCATTTTATATCAAGATGGTGATCCTTATGTACTTGCTGGTGCAATTGTCTCATATATGCAAGGGCCTATGACGGCAGTTCGATATGGTGAAGCCGCGAGAAAACGTGCGCTCTTACGACATGATAAAGTATTAATAGTTAAAGAATTAGTCAACAACTATACTCTAATAATTTCTGATTTTAATAGCGCATGTAGAGGTGAAAATTGAGTGATATTTAACATTTTAATTTTGAAGAAAGAAAGTAGTGGCTGCAATTTAATTTAATATAATATGTCATATTACGATTTTATACTTTTTGAAAATTATCATATAGCAGTGAATCATAAATATGATGTTGTATTGATTGCTCGTTTATTACAACATGCTGGAATGAAGGTGGGTATAGTTGATATATATCATGAAGATAATATAAATGAAATATCTGGAATACCTGTTATTCATTTGAAATGTGTAGATAAGATCCCTAATGATTATTGGATGCTTCATCCAAAGAATAAGTTACATAGTTTGTTATGCTTAATCCGATTTTTATATCAGCAACATTTCTATATGAGAAAGGTAAAGCAAGAGATTGAGAATTTAGCAGATTATTTTTATTGTGGTTCTTACCATACGGCTATGCCATTTATCTTTTTCTATAGTAAAAAGGAATGTTATTATTGGGGATTACGTAGCTCTCGTATGACAGATTTTTGGTCACATTTTAAGCAAAACCCATTATTAGCTTTTCGAATGCTGATGCTTCGCAGTGCATTTAAACGTAATCCTTCCCAAAAACTGTTTGTTTCAAATGCCATTATAAAAACAGAATTTGAAAAATTGGGAATTCCTAATAATAGAATGGTAATAAGAGAGGAACGGTGTCTTGAATCAAGTGATGGACCGCATTATGAAGCTTTAGAAAAGCAATGTACATTCTTGGCAATTGGAAAATTGCGGCCTGATAAACGGGTAGAAATGACTATTGAAGCTTTCCAACAAATAAGTAAAAAAAGTGATGTGAAATTGTTTTTGATAGGGGCCGCTCATCCGAAATATGAGCAGATGCTTCAATCGATGTATATTTCTGATAATGCAATTTTACGTGATAATTCTTATTTAGATTACTGTAAGTTTAATGATTATATACGTAGATCTCATTTCGTTGTTTTTGCAGACAAACAACAACTTTCAAGTGTAACTAATGGAACTATGCTTGAGGCGTTGATAAATTATCGGCCAATAATAGCCCCCAATTATGATCCTTATAAGTTTTATGTAAATAAATATGGAATTGGACTATTATATGATCCAATGGAAGCCGGTGATTTGGAACGAGTGTTGGTAAGAGCCGTGCAACTTGGTTGTTCCTTTTTTTATGAAAATATAGATCGTTATGTAAAGTCTATTAGTTTTGATAGAGTTTCTTCAGATCTTTATAATGCTATAATAGGCCATTAAGTTTGTATGAATCAAGAATAAGTTGAGATCTATTTTTTTTAGTCAAATTTGAAAGTTGTAATCTGTTTATCAGTACTAATATAAAGCACCTTATTACTGCTATAAAAAATTAATAATGAGAAAGTTTCGATGAAATGAATTCCTGTAATTTCTGTTGTGGTTGGTGTGCGCAGTGAAATTAAAGCGAAGAAAAATAATGAATAAAGAATTGAATATAGTCTATATAGGCCCTTTATCTTTTCCTTTGGGTTATGCGAGTACAAAGCGTCGACGTTATATGGTCGATTATATGAATGAACATGGTATTAGTGCGCATGTATTGTGTACTCGGCATGGCGTGAATGATAAGTTCAGCAATCCTCAAAATGGATATTATGGAGCTGCAGATTATTATGATCTTTCGAGTTATATAAGACATTTCCATTTTTATCGGTATTATCGAGAAGGAAAGAAAAAATTGTTGCAATGGTTTGATTCCACAAAGAAGAATGTGTTGATATTTCATACGATGTTACCTATTGAGGATGCTCCTTTCTTTTTTTATGCGCGTCGTCTAGGTTATAAGATTGTTTTTGACCAAGTGGAGACAAGTTATATAGCTAAAGGAACTAACACGTCATTTAAAAGAAAATGTTACATATATTTGTGTGAGTACATTTCGGATTATGCTTATAAACGGGCTAATGGTTCTTTTGTTAACACAACTGTTGGAGCTAATGCTATTATTGGTGATAGAGATGATCATGAAGAAATATATAAATCGGAATCAAAACCTGTGCATATAGGTAATAATGTTTGGATTGGAATGAATGCTACGATAATGAAAGGTGTAGTAATAGGTGATTATGCTATTGTTGGTGCTAGTGCGTTAGTAACAAAAGATGTTCCTCCATATGCAATTGTTGCAGGGATTCCTGCAAAGGTCGTTAAATACCGTAGCCTTAAGTAATAGTGCTGTTAGAGGCATTTGGACATGATATTTTCAGTACGATACTTTTATGAGATGATTTAAAAAAAAAAAGTAGATGAAAAATTTTAATATTGTTTTTCTAGGCCGAACCCCATTTCCTATTGGCACAGCAATGAGTAAGCGTCATAAGTATATCATAGACTTTTTATGCACGCAGCCAGACATTGCAATTCATAAATATTGTTCTTGGAATGATGGAAAATGGAATAATCCGGCAGAAGGATTTTATAATGGGAAAGTCCATTTTCTCAATACTCAATATTCGCGTTCTATTAAATCGATTTTTAAAATATCAAATGAATGTGTAAGGTTTCTGAAAAATGCATATAGGCAAGATTCATATAATATAATAGTGACAACAACGATGTTCCCTTTTGAACAGGTTTATCCGTTGTTGCTGGCAAAAAGAAAAGGTTACAAGATTGTTGTTGATGCTGTGGAGAATTATGAATCGAAGGGTACAGATGCTTCTTTTCTGATGAAGCTACAATTGCTGATTGCAAAATATATATATAAAAAAGTTGATGGAGTTTTTGCTATTTCTAGAATGTTGGCGAATGTGTTTAGAGAGCGTGTAAAAGTTCCAGTTTTAGAATTATCTAATTCCACTCCAGTTAATTGTGAAACTACTAAAAGATATTTTGGAAAGCCATTTAAAATTGTTTATGCGGGAACATTTGCATCTAAAGATGGAGTTGAATATTTAATATCTGGATTTAATTCTTTTTCTTCAAAATTAGGTGTGGATGCGCAACTTATTTTAGTTGGAGGTGGTAAAAGAACTCTTTTATTAGAAAGAGCTGCAAAAAACAATATAAAAATCCATTTTACAGGATTTATATCAGATGAGGAGTTGAATAATTATTTGCATGATGCAGATGTTCTATGTATGACACGTTGTAATTCGCCTTTTGCTAATTATGGTTTTCCTTTCAAGTTGTCTGAATATTTGGCTACAGGAAATCCTGTTTTGGCTACTAGTGTTGGAGATGTTCCTAAATATCTTAAGGATGGTATAAATGCATTCTTAATACCTCCTGAAAGCAGCAATAGTATAGCAGATAAATTGTTTTATATATATACTCATGAACAAGAAAGTTTAGAAATAGGAAAAAGAGGAATAGATGTTGTCAAAACGTACTTTGATATAACTAAGAATGGGGAGAAATTCTTGAATTTTATAACTCAAATCTGTAAAAGTTAGAATATGAAATTAATAGTTTGCGGTGATTTTGTTACTACAGGCAGAGGAATGGAAGCTGTGAAAAATTCTACAGCTTTATCTTCTGAAATCATTGAAATATTAAAAAATGCAGATTTCTCAATAGTTAATCTAGAGGCGCCTGTAGCGAATGCTAAATCTTCTCCAATTAGAAAAGTAGGACCTCATTTACATACATTTCCTGAAGCATTAAAATATTTGAAGTCATGTGGTGTTGATGTTGTAACATTGGCGAACAATCATTTTTACGATTATGGTCAGGTTGGTGTTATTAAAACGATTGAAACGTGTGAAGAATTTGAGCTTTTGCATGTAGGAGGTGGTAGAACTGAAGAAGAACGTCAGAGCATTCTTTATATAGAAAAAGATGATACGAGAGTTGCGATATTAAATTATTGTGAGTCTGAGTTTTCTGTTGCAGATGGTGAAGGCTCTAATCCTATTGATCCGATACGTATTTATCGGGATTTGCAATTGGCGAAAGAAAATTCTGATTATAGGGTGGTCATTTGTCATGGAGGGCATGAAGGTTACCAGTTACCATCACCCAGAATGAAAGATTGGTATCATTTCTTTATAGAAGCAGGAGCGGATATTGTGTGCAATCACCATCAACATTGTTTTTCTGGAATTGAGCAATATCAGGGTGGAACGATTTTTTATGGATTGGGCAATTTCTTTTTTGATGATCATCGACCGATGCGTCAACGGTCTGACATTTGGCATTTTGGTTATATGGTATCTTTAAATATAGCTAAAGGTAAAATCAATACCTCTGTAATTCCATATAAACAATGTGTGAATGATGCATCTACTGTATTATTAGATTTGGACGAAAAGATTCAATTTGAAGAAGAATTTTCTAAGTTCTCATCAATAATAAACGATGATGAAAGACTTGCAAGCACATTTAATGTAATGTGCAAACAGCAACAAAGAAACTTTTTAGTATGGTTTTCACCATTTACCAATAGAATATTGATGGCTTTATGTCGAAGAAAACTTATTCCTAGTTTTATAAACCAAAAGAAACGTCTTCAATTATTAAATATTCTTCGATGTGAAGCTCACCATGATATAGCTGAAAACATTTTAAAAAATTATGGATCTAATTAAAAACTTCAAGCGTAATAAGACAGCTTTTTTAGCTTCGATATTGCGTCGATTATCCTTTCTCTTTAAGAATGATGAGTTCTATTTGAAACTATTGTATCTTTTTGAGTTACATAAATGGCCTGATTTGAAGCATCCAAAGACTTTCAACGAGAAGATACAGTGGCTTAAGTTGCACGACCGGAAACCGGAATATACAACAATGGTTGACAAGTACGCAGTCAAAGAATATGTGGCTAAAATCATTGGTCAAGAACACATTATTCCGACATTGGGAGTCTGGAACAGTTTTGATGAAATTGATTTTGAAAGTTTACCGGAGCAGTTCGTACTGAAAACGACCCATGGTGGTGGTGGAATGGCTGTTGTCATTTGTAAAGACAAAGAGACATTTGATAAAAGGAAGGCTAAGGCTATTCTGGAGAAGTCTTTAAAGAGTGATATTTATGCCAATTACAGGGAATGGCCCTACAAGAATGTACCTAAACGTATCATTGCTGAGAAATTTATTTCTACTGATGCAAATGAAGGGCTTGTAGATTACAAGCTTCATAATTTTAATGGGACACCTAAGGTGATTCTTGTTTGCCGGGAACGATTTGGAAGAAACGGGATGACAGAGTCTTTTTTTACGGATGAATGGACGCATTTGGATATGAAACGTCCCGGGCATCGAAACCCGGATGTGGAAAGGCCGGAGAAACTTCAGGAGATGTTAGAGCTGGCAAAGAAATTGAGCAAAGATATACCTTTTGTTCGTACAGACTTTTATATCGTGCATGGAAAAGTCTATTTTGGTGAAATTACGTTTTATCCGGCTTCGGGCTTGAGTCCTTTCTTTCCGAAAGTGTATGATGAGATTTTAGGTGACTGGCTTGCTTTAGATATAATGAGGTGAGTAATATTGGTGTATAATAGACATCTCTAAAAAGACAATAGTTTGTGATATAGTACATTAGAAAAATAGTTTTTTTATTCAGAAGCAGGCTTGAGGGATTATGAACAGAGAATTAGAGTGTAGGCAAATGGTTGTATTTGTCTCTATAATAAAGTAGGACTTGAAATTTAAAATCGAATGAAAATCATATTAGTAAACTATCGTTATTTCATCAGTGGAGGTCCGGAACGTTATTACTTTAATATTAAAGAAGTATTAGAAAGGAACGGGCATGAGGTTATTCCTTTTAGTATTAAGAGTTCGAGGAATCTTCCCAACGACTATGAGAAATACTTTTTAGACATAGTGGATGATGAAGTCTATTTTGCTCAATCAAAGAAGAGCCTGAAGGTCATATTGAAATCTTTTGCTCGAATGTTCTATTCCTTTGAAGCTAAAAGAAAGTTTAAGCGATTGTTGCAAGATACAAGACCTGATTTAGTCTATGTGATGCAGTTTCACAATAAAATATCTCCGAGTATCATAGACGCGGCTCAAAGCCTGAGGATTCCAGTCGTGCATCGCATTTCTGATTTTCAATATATGTGTCCCAATGCGTTGTTCTATAATGATGTAAAAGGGGTATGCGAAGATTGTTTAAAGGGTAAACGCTTGAGTTGTGTAAAATATAAATGTGTATTAAACTCCACCGTTTATTCTGGAATCAAAATGGCGGCTAAATGGCTTCATGATTGTATGAAGATCACTCGAAAGATAAATGCCTTTGTGGTTCCTTCTTCCTTTACATTGAAGAAATTGAATGAATATGGTATTCCGATGGATAAATTGCACCATATCCCTACATTTTTCAATCTGAAAGAAGAAAATCCAGAAGTAGAATACAATCCGTTTATTTTGTTTGTTGGGCGTATAGAAAAGCAAAAAGGATTGATGACGTTAATCAAAACATTTGAAGGAACGGATTATAATCTAAAAATTATAGGATTCTCTAATGATGGTTATGAAGATATGTTGAAAGATTATCTGAAAGGAAAGCAACACCATATTGAGTTCTTGGGCAGGAAAAGTTTTGAAGATATAGTCCCATATTTAAAGTCTTGTTTATGCACTGTTGTTCCCTCTGAATGGTATGATAATTTTCCTAATGTGATTTTGGAAAGCTTTGCATATAAAAAGGCTGTGATTGCAACAGATTTTGGTTCACTTCCAGAATTGGTACATGATAATCAAACAGGATTGACTTTCAAGTATGCGGATATAGAAGATTTCAGAGTAAAAGTGAAATATATGTTCGAGCATGTCAATGAAGCTCGCCAAATGGGCGAACGAGCTTATCAAAGTCTGGTAAGAGATTATTCGCCTAAGGCTCATTATGAGGCATTAATGAAATTGTTTAATAAATTAGTAACAAAATAATTATGGCAGATAAAAACATTCCTCAACCGACGGATGCCAGCATTATTCTGACGTACCGTTGTCCCATGCGTTGCAAGATGTGTAACATTTGGGAATACCCGACCAAGAAAAGTGAAGAAATCAAAGCGGCGGATTTACGTACATTGCCGCGACTGAAGTTCATTAATTTGACGGGTGGAGAACCTTTTATCCGTGAAGACCTGGCGGAAATAGTCGAAGAATGCTATAAGCATACCGACCGCATTGTGATTTCCACTTCAGGTTGGTTTGAAGACCGTGTGGTTGAACTGGCAAAGCGATTTCCAAATATAGGCATCCGCATTTCCATCGAAGGGTTGAGCCAGAAAAATGATGAACTCCGTGGTCATGCCGGAGGTTTTGATAAAGGTTTACGTACGTTGCTGACCTTGAAGCATATGGGGTTGAAAGATATTGGTTTTGGTTGTACGGTGTCAAACAACAATTCGAAAGACATGCTTTCACTTTATCAGCTGTCCCTGTCTTTAGGTATGGAGTTTGCGACGGCAGCTTTTCATAACTCCTATTATTTCCATAAAGGTGACAATGTGATCACAAACAAAGAGGAGGTATGTAATAACTTCAAGCAGCTTATCGAGTGGCAGTTACAGGAAAAACATCCCAAAAGTTGGTTTCGCGCTTGGTTTAATATGGGATTGATAAACTATATTGAGGGTGGCCGCAGAATGTTGCCCTGTGAAGCCGGCATGGTGAACTTCTTTATAGATCCATGGGGCGAGGTGATGCCTTGCAATGGACTGGAAGAAAAGTACTGGAAGGAGAGTATGGGTAATATTCATGATAGGCCGTTTATGGAGATATGGGAAAGCGAACAGGCTCAGAAGGTACGCGCGATGGTGCGCAAATGTCCAAAGAACTGTTGGATGGTAGGTACGGCGAGTCCGGTGATGCATAAATACATCAAATATCCATTGAAGTGGGCATTACAGAATAAACTCCGTAGCATGCAGGGTAAATCGGCATGCATTGATCCGAAATGGTGCGATGTAGGACAAGATCCGTGTCAAGGTGATTTAAGGGAAAAGTTCTAAGAACTATTTCCCTTTTTTCTCAAACAATTTTAGTAGGCCAGCCGAACACAAACACACGAACACAATCCCCACATATTGCAGGGCTTCTATGGCACAAGTTAGGTGTTTCTTTATATTCAATCTGCTTGCCATGAATTATATGTAAGAATGGTTTTAATAAATAGTTTGGTCATCATGGAAGGGGAGGGATGATATTTCCTTTTTTGAGGGTACAAATATATACGTAAAATCAAATATCCGAATCATGTTCCAATAAAATATGATTCCTATAGGCATGGCTGTTTCATTTAAAGCGATATTGAGAGAGGGCGGCGAAGCCGTCCTACTATGCTTAACTGCGGGTGAGCAAGGCGAACCTGCAGCACACTGTATTCATAAGGACGGCCTCGGAGAGGTCGAACCCTGGCAAGAGTTGAACCTCTCCGAGGCCCATGTGCTGTGGTGGTGTAGTCCGAAGGCTCACTGCGTTCACCCTCGGTTATGCATAGTAGGACGGCTTCGCCGCCTTCTCCAATCATGTTTGGTATCTCGGCATTGTTGCGCTTTAAATGGAAAAGCCGTGTTCCTTTATGAATCCAATTCTACCAACCATTTCCATACAGGCACAATCTCAATCGTGTGACCCTCTTTTATGAGTGTGTTTTCCTCATTGTAGGTAATGACAAGCATGCGTTTCAGCGGTTTGTAGGCATTCAGTTTGAGGAGAGCCGTAATTTCACGATTACAGGTTTGCGTGTCGGCGATGCTGTAAGACACTTGTATGCCGAGCTGCTCGTCGGGGATGTAGAAATCCACTTCCACACCGTAGTTATAGTAATACAGCCGTTCGCCGTGGTGGTGGAAAAGACTGATGGCAACTAAATTTTCAAGCAACTTGGTTTCCGGCTGGATAAGAAACAGGTTGAGAATGCCGTTATCGTAGAAATAATGCTTGCGAACGGTTTCCCGCAATGGGATGGTGTCCGTAAAATTGGGAATGGAAAAACATAAGAACGCTTCTTCCAGGTAAGAAATGTAAGTGCCGATTGTTGACCGGTTGATTTTAGTACCGTCACCTTGCAAGATGTTTTGAAGGCGTTTCATGGCCATGGGCTGCATGACGGAATCTGCCAGTTTGCGTATGAGGAGCGAGATGCTGCGTTCGTTGCGTATGCTTTTTCTTGTGATAATATCAGAATAAAGGACTTTTTGATAGAGCGACGTCAGCCATAGACGTTTGTCGGCAAAACGAAATGATTCAGACAATCCTCCAAAATAGAAATAGTCGGACAGCAGACGTACGACATCGGCCTTTTGGGGAGATAGTGACCAATGTTCTTTTAGCATGACGCCTTGAAACTGAAGATACTCGGTAAATGTGAAGGGCCAGATTTCACGGATGAGGAATCTTCCTCCGAGTGTTGACGCTATTTCACGGCTGAGCATGTGCGCATTGCTGCCGGTAATGAACACGTTTCGTCCCTCGTCGGCCAGCCTGCGGGCAAAATGCTCCCAACCCTCGATGTTTTGTATCTCATCAAGAAAAATGATGGGTTCGTAGGCAAACAGTTCGCGATAAGCATCGATGACAAGATGCAGGTCTTCCTTACGCATGTCTGTGATGCGTTCATCTTCAAAGTTGATGAAAAGGATTTCGCGGATGTCATGTCCTTGCCGGAGAAGTTGCCGGATGTGTTGGTAGAGCATGTAAGTTTTTCCGGCGCGGCGAAGCCCTACAAAAACATAATTGCCGCCAGGCTCAATGTTTATGTCGCGTTCCTGTAACTGTATGCCGGGAATGAAGCTTTGCTGCCACAGGATGATTTCTTTTAAGATTCTTTTGTCGAGACTCATGATAGAAAAGGTGTTTGGAGGTACAAATATACGAAAAATATAATGGTTGAGTCATGTTTGGTCCAAAATATGATTCCCATAGGAAGCATATAATGGCTTTTTATGCATCCTATAAGGTCTTTTCTTTGATTTAAGAACACATTGTTTTTTGATTTATATATGCGGAAAATGAAAATCGTAGTAACAGGCACGCGGGGCATCCCCAATGGCATGGGCGGCGTGGAGGCCCACTGCGAGAGATTGTTCCGGACAAAAGCTAACTGAAAACGGCTTATAAGAAATAATGAAAACATTATGATATTCAATTCATTTAATTTTTTAGTGGTATTCCCGTTGCTGTTCCTGCTGTATTATGCCATACCGGCGAAGCGGCAGGCGTGGAGGAACGTTTACCTGCTTGTGGTGAGCTACCTGCTCTACATGAACTTCAGGCCGTCATACGCGGTCATACTGTTAGGCGTGACCATGATAACGTATACGGCAGCACGGATTGTTGAAAGACGTGAAAATCTTGCGGGGGTGCGTAAAAATATCTTAATTGTCGGCGTGCTGCTGACACTGCTCCCGTTGTTGGTTTTCAAGTACTACAACTTCATCAACACCTCGTGCATGTCGCTGTTGTCGGAGGTCGGCATGAGGTTTGAACTTCCGGGGCTCAACTGGGCGGTGCCGGTGGGCATCTCCTTTTTCACGTTCCAGGCCTTGAGTTACCTTTGGGACGTGTATTACGGCAAGATGAAGGCCGAGCGCAACTTCCTGCATTATGCCCTGTATGTGTCGTTCTTCCCGTCGATTGTCTCCGGACCGATCAACAAAGCGTCGCTCATTCTTCCACAGATAAAGGCGCTGCGCCCTTACTTCGATTACTCCAAGGCTGTCGCCGGACTGAAGTGCATGCTTTGGGGAATGTTCATGAAGGTGGTCGTTGCCGACAGGGTAGCCTTGTATGTAGACACAGTGCTGCCGCGATATGAGAATTATTCCGGCCTGAGCTGTTTCGCGGCCTCGCTGCTCTATTCGGTGCAGATATATGCCGACTTCGCGGGCTATTCGCTTATGGCGATAGGTGTGGGCAAGCTGCTCGGTTTCGAGCTTACCGAAAACTTCCGCCGCCCGTACCTGTCATACAGCGTCACCGACTTCTGGCGCAGGTGGCATATCTCGCTGTCAACATGGTTGAAAGACTATGTTTACATTCCGCTCGGAGGCAGCCGTTGCTCAAGGTTGCGCAATTATTGGAACATAATAGTAACGTTTCTCGTCAGCGGAATATGGCACGGGGCCAACTGGACGTTTATCGTCTGGGGATTGTGGCACGGTGTGTTCCAGGTTGTTGAAAAAGCGTTGAACCAGCAGAAATGCCGTTATGGGACGTTCGGCAAGACTTTGAAAATCGTCATAACCTTCTTGCTGGTCAACTTTGCGTGGATATTTTTCCGTATGCCTACGCTCGGCGACGCCTGCGGCGTTATCGGTCGGATATTTGACATTTCGGCGTGGGGAGGGCTGTATCTTCCCGAGAAGACCAACACGCTGTTTATCGTTATGGGTGTAGTCATGCTTGCCGTGAAAGACCTTGCCGACGAATACCGTCCCGGCGGACTGAGGTTGATGGACAGCCGCCATCTTGGCGTGCGCTGGGCTGCATACCTGTTCTTGACGGTGTTGATTTTGTTGACCGGCGTGTTTGACGCGGGACAGTTCATTTATGCAAATTTCTAAGCGGTTATGAGAAAGTTTTTGATCAGGATATTCGTTTTTGCCTGCCTCCTATTTGCTGTTGACGCCCTGGCAGGCCTGGTATTCCCAAAACTTGTTGCCGATGCAAAGGGCGGCGACAACAGGCGCAACAACTACATCTGTGAAAAGGCAGATGAGGACATACTGGTTTACGGCTCATCGCGTGCAATCCACCATTACAACCCTCTGATTATCGAGGACTCGCTCGGCATGACCTGCTATAATTGCGGGCAGGACGGCAACGGGATAATACTCAACTACGGGCGTTTCGAGATGATAAGCCGTCATCACGAGCCGAAAGTTGTAATCTATGACGTGTTGCCGGGCTTCGACCTGACGGCCGGTGACGACAACCACAAGTATCTTGGCTGGCTCAAGGCGTATTACGACCGCGACAGCATCCCACAGATATTCGCCTCGGTGGACAGGACGGAAAAGTACAAGATGATGTCAAACCTGTACCGTTACAATTCCCGTTTCGTGCAGATTGTCAGCGACTGCGTGCGTCCGCTCCAGTCATCGGGCATCAATGGATACCGCCCGTTGGAAGGCGAGATGGACCGCATGAAGATTTCCAAGAAGAAAGCCGCGGAGCAGGAGGTTCGGTTTGACAGTCTGAAACTCTATTATTGGCGCAAGCTGATAAGCCACCGAGGCAATTGCCGGCTTATCATTGTCATCTCACCCACGTGGGATGGGATGCGGCAGGATGAATACCTGCCTTTGAAAAAGATGTGCGAGGAAAACGGAATACCGTTCATCAACTTTTCCAACAACCCGAAATATCTGCGCAACTACGCATATTTCAAGGATGGGGCGCACCTTAACTCGCGCGGTGCGGACGAGTTCACGCGCGACTTGATGCACGAGCTGAAGAAAAATAAGATATTGCAAGCCGAATAAAATAAAACACAGACAATATGAAGATAGTTGTTACCGGCACGCGGGGCATCCCGAACATCATGGGCGGGGTGGAAACACACTGTGAGGAGCTCTTTCCACGTGTCGTGGAGCGTGGTTTCGATGTGACTGTCGTGAGAAGGAAAAGCTACGTCCGCGACACACTGACAAGTTACAAAGGTGTGAAGCTGCTTGATGTGGAAACCCCCAGGAAAAAATCGTTTGAAGCAATCATTCACACTTTTAGAGCAATCAGAAAGGCGAAACAACTTCATGCTGATGTCGTGCACATTCACGCCATCGGGCCTGCCTTGCTGGTGCCTTTTGCCCGCATGCTGGGGATGAAAGTCGTGTTCACGCACCATGGCCCGGATTATGACCGTGACAAATGGGGGCTTGCAGCCAAGACGATGTTGAAGTTGGGCGAACGTATGGGTGCTACCTTTGCCAATGAAGTGATTGTGATTTCAGAGGTGATAAACAGGCTGTTGATAAAGAAGTATAACCGCCGGGATTGCCATCTGATATATAACGGTGTGCCGGAGCCGGACGTGTGTGATTATCCTGAGTATTTTGAGGAACTTGGGATTGAAAAGGGCCGGTATGTGCTGGGCATGTGCCGCTTTGTGCCGGAAAAGAATCTGCACCATTTGGTGGAGGCCTTTTCCCGAATCGAGGCGAAAGGTTGTAAGTTGGTTTTGGCCGGTGATACGGATTTTGAAGACGATTATTCCCGCAGCCTGAAGCGTATGGCCAAGGAGCATGGTGTCGTGTTGACTGGTTTTGTGAAAGGCCGTAAGTTGCATTCTCTTTTGACGAATACCCGTTGTTTTGTCCTGCCGTCTTCCCATGAAGGCCTGCCCATAGCCTTGCTGGAAGCAATGAGTTACCGTTTGCCCGTCATCGTAAGTGATATTCCCGCTAACTTGGAAGTAGGACTGGATAAAGAGGCTTATTTCCCTGTGGGAGATGTGGAGGCGTTAAAAAACAAACTCCAGCAAAATATAGATGCGGATTATCATTCGGTCGACTATGATATGTCGAAATATGATTGGGAAGTGATTGCTGACCAGGTGGCGGCTATATATAGGTCATTATAGAAATCAATGAGTAGGGTATCATAAATGTAAGCAAGTCGCAATTTTCCGGCAATTTCTTCGGCGCAGATGACGCGGATTTATAATTCACAGGCTTCGTCAACAAGGTTTGTCATCATGACAAAAACAATCCGCGTCATCCGCGTCGAAAGAATGAATATGGACATTTACTTATTTGAGTGCATAATTCATCAATCAAAAAGGCAAATGTTTCAGCTTTCATACCCCAATTCATTCCGGAAAGAGCTATTGAATATTATTCGACATAGTTGTATCTTTGCAGAAATAGCACTTATAACAAATTGAAGAATGAACCAACTGACCATAAAAAATTTGGGTCCTGTCAAGGAAGCGACTGTCGAATTGAAGCCGTTTCTTGTGTTGATAGGCGGACAGGGTACGGGGAAAAGCACCATAGTGAAAGTATTGACCATCTGTTTGGATATACTGTTCTATTTAAGGGTGTTAAAGGAAGACGATCCTCATGTGTTATTTCGTGAATTTGGCATTGACGAATATTTTAAAGAAGATTCTTACATAAGTTTTCGCTTTGGCGATGTCTCGCTTGAATACAAAGACGGACAGTTCCGATGGACAAGCACCGTATTGTCTGATACGAAAGAGGCTTTTGAGATATTCATGCACCTTCTGAATCTCAGCACGAAAAAAATACTAAAGCCTTATATTGGCGAATCGGAAATTTCCTCTGACGTCATGCAAAAATATGGAGGATTCATCCGTTCGAACAGTCGGATGGCTCTGTATATTCCGGCAGAGCGCAATTTGATTGGTAATCTGTCTCCGGCTTTGGCCAGTGTCTTGACAGCCGGCGTGCCTTTGCAGAAAACGTTGTTGGAATACATGAGTCTTTTTGAAAAGGCGAAACAGGAATTTCAGACATACCCCGTGGAGTTCCTTCATTTAACATTTAAGAAAGGCGGACAGGATGAAGGTGTGGAAGTAGACGGAGAGGCGCATTCGCAACCAATACCATTAAACCATTGTTCTTCAGGCATTCAGTCAGTATTGCCATTGTTGATGGTTGTAGATTATGCCATGAAGTTGAAGTGTTTCAACCACTTTGTGCTCGAAGAGCCTGAGCAGAATTTATTTCCCAAAAAACAGACGGAATTACTTCGCTTTCTTATCTCAAAGACTCATGAAACCGAATTTTCAGCCGAAGGACTGATGATAACCACTCACAGCCCTTATCTGTTGTCTGCGCTTAACATTTCTCTCTTGGCCGGAAAACTGGCAAAAGAAGAAGCCCTGACAACCGAAGTGGAAGCGATTCTGCCAAGAAAATATCATGTTGACCACGAACAGGTGGCTGCGTACGCCTTGGGCGATGAGAATGTGTATTGTAGGAGCATTATCAATGAGAAAACCGGAACCATCGACCAAAACTATTTGGACACGGCTTCCGACGTGCTGGGTGATGAGTTTAATCGGCTATATCGTCTGTATATAAAAAGTATTCGCAAATGACTTCATCGGTTGATCTTCCGGAAGCTGTCAGACAGTTACAGTTGAGGAGAGCTTTCAAAGGACATAGTCCCCGGGTATTGAAAAGTGCATAGTAATAACCTCTGAAGCTAAGCTTGCGATTGCCGATGATGATGTTCTGAAACATTCGGTAATTGTCCCTTTCGAGACAGAAGACAAGTGTTGCTACATATATAATCCAAAAGAGACGGAGGTGGTGTTGTTGCAAATAGACAATAAATTGATAGCCAATCGTCCGGGTGGTATTGCCGATTGTGCAGTATTTAATACAGTTCTCTTTTGTTTTGTGGAATTCAAGACGAATGCGGAAGGTAATACGGATGAAGCCATAAAAGCCACTTATCGGAAGGCGGCAGAGCAGTTGAAAACAACTTTGCAACTGTTTGTTAACAAGGAAAAGGCTATTGGAATAGATTTTCTCAATACAGTGGAGACGGAATGTCATATCATTGTGAATCAAATATTTCCTCGTAGCAGAACGGCTGAACAAACTTTGCAGTTGGAATTTGCGGGGGAAACTGCCACTCTTCTCAGTTTTGAAGATTTCATAGAGTTTTGAAGATGAATTTGCACGTATGTAAAGGATGAGAACCGGGCTGGGTATCATAAATGTAAGCAAGTCGCAATTTCCCGGCAATTTCTTTGGCGCAGATGACGCAGATGACGCGGATTTATAATTCACAGGCTTCGTCAACAAGGTTTGTCATCATGACAAAAACAATCCGCGTCATCCGCGTCGAAAGAATGAAT
>JACJJM010000039.1 GCA_016900015.1 Phocaeicola coprophilus
GTATCTTCGCAGATGGCATCGGACACTTTTTTTGTCCGATAGTATAGAAAATGTCAGAACAAGTCTTGACTATTACAACTCATCACGCACCAGTCCGACAATCTTTCCATGCATATTCAAGTGCTTGCGAAAAAAGTTCATTGCCTCGTTGAGCAGCACAAAGATGTTCCCTTCCACGCGCTGATTGTCTATAAACTCATTCTTGTCTGTTCCTTGGAAACGAGCCAGGCGCATAGTGAACTGCGTGTACATGCCTGTATCTTTCGTGAAGAGCGCCGTTGCGGCATTCAGAGGTCTTTCACCTGTGGTCAACTTCCATTTGCCCAACACATCTCCGATGGATTCAGTAAGAGCCAGCTCTGACAATCTACCTCTCTCAACGCCAAGACGTACCACGCCACGTATCAGTTTCTCGTCCAAAGATGTAATGTCCTTGAAATCTGAAGGTTGCCGTTCCCATGCAAACATGTCGGGCTTAGTTCTTCGCAACCGTTCTTCGTACATGTCGCGTGGCATCTCCTTCGTTGTACTCTCAACCTTGTAGTAAGGACAACCATGATAAGTATAAGGCACCATTCCCCATGCCCATCCGTCAAAGTGCATGGCAATCACCTTATGGTCAGGCCGGTCAGGAACGTCGATATATTCTACCCGGACATCAACCTGCGGCTCCATGTAGCTCAGAGCCTGGGCAATCTCCCGTTGGGTGGTGTCTGTAACCTGCTGCCCTAAAATCTTCAATGATGTTGGAGCAATACCAAAGACAAGCCAACCACCTTCGGTATTCAAGAAAGCACAAGCGGCATGCATACCATCCTTCAGCTCACCCGTGGTTTTCTTCAACTCCAACTGACGATGTTCATCAGTCTGTATCAGTACTTTTAGTTCATCTATTGTAAGTGCCATATACTTATAACTTCTTTGTTCTTTACATTATTGTAATTTCTTCATGCTAAGTCTTTAGGGTATTACCAACCGCCTTACCAGCCTTTTCATTTCTTTCGCAAAATGTATTTCCCATCAACACATTCTATATCAGGTATCGTCTTGACAATCTCTTCCACATCATCTTCTTTGATAACTGACCTCCAAGCCGTTCTGCTGATGGCTCTGGCTATATCTCTGATACTGGCCGGCACTCTGAAATAGTCCATCGCACGGAGAACGGCTTGCCGTCTTACGGCATATAGTGGACTTTTCTTGATTTCTGATGTTTCTCGGCTCAACTTCGTACGATTGTCCGTCTCGATGTCCTTCTTTGAAGTATCTGTAATCGAATTGCCATTATAGGTATACCAAACACCTTTGAATTTTAATTTACACTCCTCAAATACAGGACTGTCCACAATGTCCTCCACCTCATCACAATAATCGGTGGCATCAATAATCATCTGGTATAGTTCAGTTTGAGGATATGCAACGATTTTCTTTGTCCCTTTTATCCAAACGGAGCCATTAAAAGACATTCCCTTCAATGTGAAACATTCACGTTTTAGATTCAGCCGATACAGTTTATTACGCAAATACTTCAACTTGCCATCCGTTATAAACATAGGCTTACCGTCTTGGTCCAAAATAGTGGCTCTGTCAGATAAGTTCTTGATGACGAAATCGCTTTCGTCAGTTTGTCTGTTTACACCTTGGAATGCCTGAGCCGGAACATCACTCTCCTGTCCATAAGTATAATCTATGAGACCCAGTTTTACCAGGCGTGATTTAATCGCGACCTCGGTACGACCAACGAGAGACGCAATTGTGATGAAGTCCTTGCCTTGTTGGTAATACAGTCTTATTAAGTTTTCTTCATCTTCTGCCCAAGTCTTACCTCTTCGGCTTTCCATTCCATTATCTTGCTCAGGAGCGACTTCTGTCGCAGTCTCGATGACCTTCCCACAGACATGTTCAACTTTCAAATCATCATAAGAAGAATCTACAATTTCGGACGGAGCATCTTCTTCTGTATACCTGACGGGCGAAATGGGCATACTCTGTTCATGTTCTTCAGAATTATTACCACGCAAGATTTCAATTGCTTCTCCTATCTTGTCAACAAGCTCAACAGAGCCATCTTCGCTCAGTAGTGACACTTTCAAATCTGAAAGAAAGTTGTCATAAACGAATGCAAACGATGGAGCTATTTCACCCTGCTTAATAGGATGGTTGACAATCTTGTCGAGCAAGTCATATACAGTAGGACATACCTCCTTGAACATCTCCCTTTCGTTACGATGCTTCTTCAGGAAAGTGAAATATATTATGTTTAGTGCAAACTGAACATCCTCATTCAGACAATGGAATTGGCTTACAAGTTCATCATCTACCCTTGTTGATTCCATCTTTTTCTCTACTGTATTCTTTGATAGAATCTTTTCATATTCTGAGAAAGCTGTAACTGAGTAGTCAATCGCATTATCTTTACTTTCAGCCAATCTTTCAATCTGTTTATTTGTAAGAGTCGTATAGGTTTCCAGCAAAGCTCTTTTTAGAGAAGAACGTCCAGACGGTAAAGTCATCAGAAAATACAAATCTTCATCGAGTTCCGCATATTTTACGGAATCGATGAGTTTTGCCTCTGATGGCTTGATATTAGTGTCGCGCATCAAGGAAAGAATATCTTCCTTTCCTCTGATGGGGACAATATGCCAGAAGTTATCACTCTGCAAATACCAAAATGGCAAATAGGCATCAGAATGGAACAAAGACTCGTTTGGTAAAACCATATTCCACATTTTCAAAAACGCAGCCTTCAAGGTTTCGTCATAACGAACTTCATTGTCCATCAAGATATTCTTTTCAAACAGTTCGATAACTGTTAGCATAAGAACAGCCTTATGGGGAGATTTTCTTCCCCACTTATTATTCGTTTTTAGATTTTTAAGAGCTTCTATGTAGTCCATACGATAATGGTGTTACAAATCTTCTGGTTCTTCGTCTTCTGTCAATATTTTAGACTGCCTGTTTGTAAGTTGCAGGAAGATGTCGAGGAACGATCTATGTGAGAAGAAATAGCTTGGATCTGCTTTCAACTTCTCTTCCATCACAGAGAATCCGTAATTGGCATATTCTTCCATGGTCTCAATCAGACTTGTCACTACGGTACTGACTTTTATGTCACCTTTGTCAAGGGCAATCCAGTCAACTTCTGTCTTTGCCACCAAAGCGATGAAAATGTAAGAGCGAAGACCGGAATAGGCATGTCTGAATTTTTTTGAATCCAGATTACCCCATTTATCAATGGGCTGACCCAAAACTTTCAAGTCTTCACTTGACTCTGAAAGCTGTAGTTTCTTATTAGAATACAGTCCAATGAAGAATGCCATAATATAGGGTTCATAGCCAGCACCGAGAACTTTACCTTTAGCACCAGTATTCTCAGAAGCACCTATACCATAGTCCGAAATGACTCGCAATACACTTTGCTCGTACTTTTTCTCAAACCGGGGATTCCTGCGTCCCCAAATATCTATCAGCTTTTCGTCCTTGCTGACGAGTTCTTCTATATTGTTCAGTTCTGACATACTTACTTGATTTTTGAGATTACTGTTTGAATGGTACCAAGTTTCTTATCATCGAACGGCTTTTTCTTCTCGATGCGGAATACACTTCCATTCACTTCTTCCACTTTGGTTCGGTCAAGAACGGCCTCACCATTCTTTTCCTTCAAGAAGCTTTTCGTGACTATGATGACTTGTTTTTTTAATTTACTGATTACATTGAAGAACTCACTCTCCTTGGCATCGGTAAAGGAAGAGGTTGGCGCGTCAAACAACAACGGGAACTCCGTTTTGTCTTTCTCACTTGATAGCTTACCAATAGCGAAGAGTACAGACATCAGGTAGGTGGTGCGAAGTGCTGTGTTAGGTGTAAAGATTCTCGTATTGTCGTTATTCATCAGCACGGCTTCGCCCTGACCGTTGGCTTTCTCTATAATCCGAATCGTACCCTTAAAGTCATTGGAGTTAAGCTTCTCCAAAAACTCGTTTGACTCATCCTCGATGGCATGGAGCAAACGTTTTTTGTTGGTTTCTTTGGCAGACTTAAAGGCATCTGAAATCTGCCGAATAATCTGTGCTGTCTTAGCGTAGATAGCTGCAGAAGTACCTTCGGCTAGTTTGCTGAGAGCGTCTTGCGCTTCGTCAAGGGCTGCACGGTGCTGTGCCCTCTGCCTTTTCAGGAAGTCAATCCTATTTTCGGCCTTGTTTTTCTGCTCAACCCAGTTGGAGATATTCTCATAATTGGCAAGCAGTTGCTCTTCAGTAAGGCCATCTGTCTGGGCGAGTATGCGCTTTTTCTGCTCAAACTCCACATTCAGGTTCGCATCAATCTTCTTAACCTCATCATGCATTCGATTGTTGAAAGCGATAGCTTCTTGAATCTTATGACGGAGTCTGGTAATTTCTGAAAGATTGTCATTGAGAGTCGTGTCACGCTTCTGGAGTTCGACAATATAATTGTTCATATAGAATGGTGCAATCTCTTCGTCTTCTGGAACCTTTAAGGATTCCATGTATTCTTCAAGGCGATGAAGCATAAACTCCCATGCTTCAGAATGTTTCTTGGCAGGGCGACCACAGATTTTACATACTTCCTCATCCAACATTTCCTGCATGACCTTCTGACCTGGAATATGGACTGGTAGCGGAACAAAGTCCGTCTGCATCTTCTTAATTGCTTTTTCTTGCCCTGCCGTAAAGATATAATTCTGTTCCAACTTCCTTCGCTTCTTATCTACCTCACTGACTTTACTGGAATACTCTTCTGCAATATCGGCAAACCCCATTAAGATCCACATATCATCAAGAAGGTTGATAGTATAGTTCTCGTCAATACGTCCCTGCATCTGAGAACGTTTCTGTGATAGAGTCTCTATCCTGCGATTAACAGCAATGAGCAGTTTTGATGCCTCTTTGCTTTGTTCAATGCTCTTCAAAAGACTGTCAAAGTTCACAGCTTCATTTTCCTTATTCTTTATCTCTCGTTCAATATCGGAAAGAGTACCTGTTTCGAATTCAATGGTTCTATTAAGCTGCTTAATTCTATCCGTATTCTTCTTATCTAGTTTCTGGGCATTGTCACGAGCTTGGTCGGCCTTCTTTGTTGCATACTCCATGAAAGCAAAGTAAGCTTCGAAATCTTTCACGTCACTAAAGGTTTCGACGAGCATCTTCAATGCGTTGGAGTTCTGGAACACATCAAGGTCGCTCTCACCCTTAAACATCGTGTATCTCCGAATCTCAGAAGGTAGGTCGTAATCGAAACGTATGCCATCTTTCACAATACGCTCCACACCGACATTTTCAATAAGAGAGAAAGAATAGTTGGAGGTGCTAACTTCCCCATCGAACGACTTGGTAAAGTGGAACATCTTTTCAAGGATTTTCGTTTTCCCCTTATGCTCGTAGGTCATGGCAACCCTCACATCATCAGACTCATTAGCAAAAAGCTCCTCTATGCGTTTTTTGGAAATGAATTTGGTGTCCATCTTGTTGGTGCCGTCAGTACGGAACAACCATTCAAGAGCCTCGTAGAACGTAGTCTTACCATCACCATTAGATCCGATGATAAGATTGAGTCCGTTGGTCAGTTCGAAGGTATTCTGTTTATAATAGCTTCGAAAGTTCTCTATTTCAATCTTTAGTATAATCATAGGATATAGTTCTCGTTGATGTAGTTAAATACTGTCATGTAAACTTTCTTTTGATCGCTCTCGTCGGTCGAGCCATCTAGGTATTTGATGATTCGGGCGACAGCAGCCACAATGACATTTTCCGAGTTAAGGGCTTGATACAAGTCCTCATACTCTGACTTGTCATAATCATAGAGTTCTTGCAACTTAGGGTCATCAAGAACCATGTGCAACATTCTTTCCTTATTACTCATAAATTATTATTGTTATAAAGATTCAAACCGTAATGATTCATCACATCTCTTAGTTCCATTTCTGAATATGATGGGTTCTCTGAGAGAAGTGCAAAATTGTTTACTCGCATCAGCTCGCCACGGAGAAGAGACTGCTCCATTCTGAAACTGTTACTATTCGGATTAAGTTCAGGCACGACTACAAGGTCATGCAGTTCTGCCATCTTCTTGTCTGGATGTGTTCTCAACACACGGCCACGGCGTTGAATGAATTGGCGGGGATTACCTGTACTAGAACAGAAAATAGCCAGTTCACTGCGTGGTACATCGACACCTTCATCAAGACATTTCATAGATGTGAGAACCTGTAACCTTCCATCTGCAAAGTCAGACAAGATTTCTTCTCTGTCCTTCTGGCCTGAAACAAACTTTCTTACCGTTACATGGTCATCGACTTCCGTAACCACTTGGGTATATTGGTTAATAAGGTGCTCTGCATCGTTGTCATCACCGATGTCTTCAGACCTGTCAAAATCGTCATTGTTTCCAATATAGTCAGGCATATTTCCTTCTGGAACATATACTAGGGTATATTTCAGATTCCCTTTCGTCTGATAGCGTCTTTCTATAATATCCCTGAAGGCATCGAGCTTTCTCTCTGCCTTATGGACAATCCGCTTGCGAGCCAGCAAAAGCATTTTCAATTTTTCGTCAATATCATCAAAGCGTCCTTTGTCGAAATTAAAATACTTGGCAATTCTATCTGACAGTTCCACGTATGCATCCATCTCTTCCTGGGTAAGCTGAACCAAGTGGGGATAGTACATATACTTACAAAGCACACCCTTATTGATGGCTTCCTCCATACTATACTCATAGGTATATTTCTCCTCGGAACCAAAGAACTTCCTTAATTTCTCGTTGCCCTCATCATCGAACTGACGTTCCGGGGTGGCAGACAGGCCAATGCGTCTAAGATATGGAATATCTTTTAGCCGCTTGGCCAGCGAACCAGAACCCATATTGTGACACTCGTCGGCTATCAGCAATAGACGTTTCTTGTCAAAGCCATTCAGGACGTTGAAAACTTTCTCCCTTGCATATGAGGCATAGGTGGAGATGATAATATATGAGACCTCTGGCTCTTTATCTGTCTTATATTTCTCATTGAAGAGAATACGTTCTACTTCATCTCGCCATGTTAGATTTTTAGAATAGACCTTGGTGATATTGGAGAAATGGAATTTTCTACATTCCTGCTCCCATTGATTGACAAGAGTGATAGTAGGAACGAGGATAATGGCCTTATAGTAGCCCTTACGCTGATAAATCTCGAAAAGGCAATTCAAAGAGGTAATAGTCTTACCTGTACCTGTAGCCATGGCAAACAACCCTTTTTGCTTGTTGTTCTTCCAATTCTCAAATGCAGTCTTTTGGTATTCACGAGGACCTTGCGGGTATGGGAAAGAGGGGGTTATATTATGAACTTCACAGACGACATTTTGGTCTTGTTGTCTTTCACGGATGGCTCTCTCATGCTTAATCTTACGAAGCTTAGCCTCGACATCTAGCAGTTCCTCAATGTCTTTATCACCATAATTGGTCATGATAGCAGAAACCAGGTTCTCTGGAGAGAGATATTCCACGTTTTTCTTCTTTCCATTCATGATGGTGTCAAATTCATCACGTTGGCTTATAATGCGTTTTTGCACCATCATATCAATGGAATCACTACGGTCAATCTTTATTTCTTCGAGATTGTTGAATAATCCACTAATAGTAAAGTTGGCAGAGCCAGTAAACGAGGTGACGCTGTCACCATCCCTAAACTGGCCAGATTTAGTATGAGCGATACCTTTCTTATTGCGAGGTTTAATGATGCGAATGTCTATTCGCTTGTCGTAGATAAGGAAGGCCAAACACTCAAAGAACTGCTGCTGGTACTCATCAAATGTCTGACGAAGCGTTTCAAAGTTGGTAAGGTCGAAGCAGTCGATAATACCACCATGCAGCCCTTTGCTAATAGCTTCTTTGTCTTCCTCTGAGACAATATGGTTTATGACCAGTCGCATCCTGCCACCATTCGATATAAACGAAGCGAAACCGTCAGCAAGTACGCTGATAGTAGCAGAACTGAAATAACCTAATTGAAGGTCAAACTCCTTGCTATTTTCCAAACAATCGTTGAAAAACTTTTCTGGAGAATTGAACTCTCCAGGTCTATATGTTCCGTCTTCTGCCCAATCTACTTCGTATAGCATACACGTTAATTATATAAAACAATTTGCACACATGATGTCATCGCCAAGGATTTCAGCAAGGGTTGTCCCCTTGTTGTTAGCCTTACTTTCTTTTTGACGACGGATAATGTCGAGTTTTATCTGACGAATACGTTCTGGCTTGATGAGGTCTGCAAGACTCTCATTCTGATTCCATGTGTAGCCATCTTTCTCAAATTCCATTGCCTTTTTATAGAGGTCAGGATGCTGCTCGTAGAGCCATATCCACTCTATCTTCTGCTGGAAGAAGCAGAAGTAGCAACCAGAACGGCTACGGCAATAAGTGCCCTTCTCGCCATCTACCTCGAAAGGAATCTCCTCGTAATAGGCAGGTACACCCACGCCACTCTCCCTAAGCAGACGGAAGATGTCGTCCTTAACCAATATGTCTGTATTGTCAAGCAATGGGAAGTTATCAAGTTTACCCACTGGATAGTCTGTTGTTTTCAGGAACTCGAACACGGCGTGATTGAATAGCTTGATGTCGTAGTCCAGAAGCGCATTCATCTTCTTCGAGTAATAGAACTGCTTAGTGATAGGCTTCTTCACTGTCTCTATAATCTCGTCACGCAGGAATCCTTCTGGGGTAAGCCGCTCGTAGATTTCTACTATCTGTTCCAAGTTCTCATTATGTAGGAACTTGTTAATTACATCGATACTCCAGATATTCTTGCGGAATGGGAATATGGCCTGAATATTAGGCTTCGAAGAGATATAACCGTCTCTGTCCTCATCGCCACGTATGCCAACATATGACACAGCATAGTCGTCGCCCACATATTCCTCGAACTTGTCAAGCTTCATCTTCTTGGTACACCAGCGAGCCTGTGGTGATGGCAAGAATCCTCCCATTGCTTTCAGGAAGTGATGGAAAGGTGTCGGCTCTGGGCTGCCCTCTGCCGCCCTTAGTCGTTCAATCTTACCTAAATATGCCTCCAAACGATTGATTAGCGTTTCCGTTTCAGCCAGTTCGCAACCAGTATCTGAATTGTAGTACTCAATCTTTAGGGATGGGTACGTTTGCTTCAGATAGATGGCGAGTGCTGCGCTATCCTTACCGCCTGATATGCCTAATATATGTCTTACTTTTATCATTTACTTATTTTCTTGTTAAGTATCGACAGCAAAGCGCAAACGTCGATATTGGTGTCACCAGAAAGCATCTTATTGATTTTCTGTTCAAGGTCATCTGCCTTTGACTTGTCCTTTTCTGGCAGAACGTATGTCTGAGTTCTTACGCTTGTTCCCCTATTGGTTACCATATCGAATGAGTAGGCTTCATTCTTCTCCGAATCACCAATCTTCTGCGAGATGTCTGAATACTTCTCACACTCACGGAACAGATATACCAGGTCATCAGCTAACTTATCTTCCTGCTCATCTCTTAGTGCATCAAGTCGCTGTTCAAGAATGGTGTAGCAGATGGACTGGTACCACAGAGTACGATTCTCGTATTCTGTCATTACATGATGATAGAACTCGCGCTGTTTGTCTGTCAAGAGATAGGCCTTCACATGGGCCAGCCGTTCGCGCACTTCAAAGATATATTCAGAATAGTCATAGCTATGCAAGCCAAACTCTTTCACCAGGCGAGCCTCGATTCGGTCTATCAGCCGGGTGTAGCAAGAACGTAGTTCCTTGATGGCTCGCTGGATGATTCTGCCATACTCGTTGATAAACTCTTCCTGTTTCAATTTTTCTTGTGTGAAGCCAAGAGCCTCTGGCAAGTCTTCGAAGAAAGCTTTCTCTGGGTCTTTTGCCTTCGCCAGTACGTCGCGAAATCTCATCGTTGACTCGTGGTCAAACTTGCGGGTATGCTTGGTGTATTCGTCCAGCCTGACATAGAAACTGAGGAAGGGCTTGATGGTCTCGATAAAACTGGCATTGGTAATCGTGAATTCATCGCCAAGGTTAATGAAACGCCGATACTGGTTGAAGAAGCCCAACTTCACGCCATCAACAGCAAACTTCTTGATTTCAAAATCGCCAGGGTGCTTCTGGAGCAAGTCGAAAAACTCCATATTCACGTTAGGCATGAATGCACCTTTCGAAGCATCATAGAGCGCAAAGTCCTGACGCTTGATGAAGAGATATGTAGGAATCCAAAACTCCAAGAATCCTTGCTTAATCTTATAGGGCTGGGCAGACAGTATCTTTATCAGCTCTGAAATCTTTCTTGCCTTATTTTCCGAACTCTTCAAGAATTCTTCACAAGCATCCCACAACGGCATAAAGCCCTTGTTGGTTGGCGCATCTGCGAAATCTCCATTCTGATGCAGACCAGTATTCAACAACAGAGAGGAATAGATGGTTTTCTCTGGTGGGAACTTGTCCTCGGGGAAGCCCATCCCGTTTTCAGAGTAGTGCTCTGTCAGATAGGTGAGGTAACTCTTGCGAGCAGCTGTTATCGTTCCACTGAGTTTGTGCTTGTTGAACAATTCATTGTTCATCACAGGTGTCTTGCAATATACCTCATTGCACACTCTTGATAGCAGTTGGTTGAAATCTCGATGCGATCGTACTTTTTGCTCTTTACCTGCAAATACCCAGACCACCCTGTTCTTGTAAGAAAAGAGATTGTCGCTGATTGTCTTGTTGAGCAAAGTCTCCTCATACTCCTTCAACTTCTGGATTTCTGTCACAGCCACCCTGTCGTTCTTGTCAAGCACACGCTCCAACAGGTACATGTACTTCTTGATGTTGTAGAGGTGGTCGATAATGTCCTCCGTGTTGGTGAAGTAGGCAAATATCAGGGCGTGGTCTGTCTCGGAACTGAACTTCTTAATCTCTTCCAAAGCTTTCTTATGGGTAGAGAATATCAGTTCTATGTAGCCGTCCGTATCACCAGTTGGTACAATATCGATGGGTTCTTCACGAATCATGTAATCAAAGAAACGTGGTGTGCCTTTCTGATAGAAATGGGCTTTGACGGGAGAAATCCTACGATTGAAGAACACATTCAACTCGTCAACAAAGGTGACAGGACGCGAGACCATCATTCCAGCCTCACGTATTTCTGCTTCAAGGTCAACGTCAGTTCCCTCGAAAAGCATCAAGCGCTCTTTGTAAGCAGCAAAGCGGATGATTTTCTTTGCAGACAGTTTTTGAATAATCTCTTTGGCATTGTCTATTGCCATCGCCTCACGTGCATAGTCCGTAAGGTTCCGTTCTGTCAGTTTAAAGCCGGCTGTTCCGAAAAGATTTAGCAGTCCAATGGCTTTTACGAGTTTTACAGCTTGCAGCATTTCTTCTTCGTCAGCCCAATCCTGACCTTCCACGCGCTCAATAGATACCTGGATAGTACTCCAGCTCATGGAGTCGGCATTGGCATCTTTCAGATAGGAATAGAAGTTGTAGAGAATGTAGTCGTAAACCTTTTGCAGATTGTATGTTTGATGCTCGGTAGGCTCGAACTCAGAGATGGAATTAGTGCCTTTTGCAGCCAAGAAGGTAAAGAGCGAACGCTCATTCTGACCGTATCGTTGAATAGCGGTAGTGATGGTATAAGCAGAGAAAAGGTCTAACGGATATAGCTGTATTGCCGTTTCCAAGGGGAAATCTTTAGATACATATCTTGTTTCTTTCGCCAGTTCAAAAAGGGACTTGGCATTCTCTGCGTCAGATACTGTTCTTTCCTCTCGCAATTGTGCTGAAGCCAAATAAAGCAACTGTTCCACAGGCTCCACAAAGGTAATTTCCTTGAAGCGTCCTTTCACCTTGGTCCATTCGTTTGCTTGGGCTTCCGTCAAACCTTTGGCGTATGCACCAAAGTTCTGATGGAGCGTGGTCAGCAGCATCATCTTTCGAGCAGGAACATTTACCAGCTCTGACAACTTCTGCAAGAAATACAGCTCTTTCTCCGGATTGTTCTTGGCTGCGTGCTCCAGAACCTTACCAAACTCATCTACCACGATTAGCAGGAACTTGCCTTTCTTCTGACATTGGGTATAATAGTTTTTGAGACTGTCAAGGATGCTGGTAGTATTACCTTCCACATTCAGGGCTTTGCTCAACAAGGTTGACATCTCTGCATAATCGCCAACAATATTCATAATCTCAAACGACTTGGCATCCGAGAGATTTTTGGCTTCCAGCAGATATTTTTGCTTGCCTGTCTTCTGTAAATCCGATTCTAATGCTAAAAGGAAACTCGACTTACCTGTTCCGTATGAGCCAATAATCGTAAAAGAATGGATGCCAGAACGGAAATCGTTCACTATGTTGTGAATAGCATTCTGCGCATTTGGCGTTACCAAGTATTGCATTCCTTCGGCAAAGCCGTTCTCTATATTTGCGGATAAACTAAATGTCTTTGCCATAATAATTGTCTAATACTTGATATGCGTCCAAATCCTTTGTGAATTGAATCTGTTTGATGCCAGCGACATCGCTATAAGTGAAGTACTGGCTATACTCTCTTGACAACTGCTTCAACATCTCTATTGTCTCAAAGTCCTGCATACAGAACACAAGTCCAACATTCTCCTGTATGGTATCGAAGGCGATAGTGTTATCACCCTCCTGGGCTTTCAGTTTCAACAGGCCATAGAGGAAGATTTCTTTCGTAACCTTACGCTTGCCATCGACATTAAAGTAGTAGCCTTTCCCTTCTGAACTTTGGCGAATTAGGTCAAGGTCAATCAGCAGCGAAGAGAAATCCTCATTGGATTGCGGCTTGCGAGGAAGGCAGTAATTCTGAAGCAGCACGCCAATGTCTTTCTTGACTGTATTGGCATTGAATAAAGTCATCTTGCCAGCTTCCACCATCCTCAGTTTTACATAGGTTAGCACCTGCTCACGTTCAAAGTTAGTTCGTTCTTTCTGTATGCCACAGAAGAACATTTTATATAACGTCGCTTCCTCAGAGAACACCAAGTTGAAGTGAAGCAACCAAAGTGTTGCTATATCTTCAAGATACTTATCCTTACCCTTGTTCTCATCAAAAAGGTAATTGCCAAGCTCTGTTTTTTTGTCGTCCTCTGTAACACCGAAAGCTCTAAGCCAAAAACGGATTGACGCAACCATGTTTTTGCCTACACCAAGGGTTATTACAGCATCAGGACTATTGAAGTCGTTCTTATTGGCAACAAAGTCATATCCCTTCTTAAGCCAAAGCGACTTACAAGGGAACGACTCATGTCCTGAGAATTTATATGTTATAGCCATATTTAACTACAAATTAGAATTCATCAAAGTACGGACGTCCACATTCAGGACGTTAGCAATCTCATTCAACTGTGCCACCGAAGGCTGGGACTTGTTGTGACACCACCGAGAAATGGTATGCTCGGTCTTGCCCAGCTGCTCTGCCAGCCAACGATTGGTCTTTTCTTGTTCTGCAAGGACAACTCGAATGCGATTTAATGTCCCTGTTTTTTGACTTTGTCTTCGAACATCACGACTCGGCCATTCAAGTGGGCTAGATGGCTCTCGCTGCTCATTTCGTTCATTATTTGCCATAAATTGTTCAATTATTGATGGCAAATTTACAAGAAAAAATGAGATAAAAGAAAGATTTAACATTTTTCAATATAAAACGGTTGATTTTACATTAAGATTGAACATATATAAGAGAAAAGCGCGAGATAAAACATCAACATTGGCAGATATTTGATGAGAGAGAGGGATTACTTGTCAATACGAGTAATATGTTGGGCTATAATTCATGTATTTTAGACTTATAGCTCAGTTTTTATCAATACGAGTATACGCTCCTAAAAAAGACAAATGTTCCAAAAGATGGCGGTAAAAATGGCGTAAAAGTGGCGTAAAATAAATGCCTGAACGTCAGCGAATTATCTGAATTGATTTTTGCTAATCCATTCTTATCTGCAAAGGCAATGTCGCAAAAGATTTCGGAAAAGGTTAAAATAACAAATAGAACAACAGAAAGTGATTGGGCTTAAATTAAGAAGATGAGTATTCTTTCTCGTGAAGGTGGTCGAACAAGAAGGTATATGGGTTATAAAGGATTAGGTGCATGGCAAAATTGAGCTATAACTCAATTATTTTTGGACTTATAGCACAATCTTACATATATGATAGCAAGCCAAAATTTGCGCTGGTTTATTAAAAAATCGCCATAATTGGCAGATTTTTAATGTAAACCTTGGGCAATAGGATTTAAATCATTACCTTTGCACTGTAAAAAGTTGCCAATACTGGCAAAAATATAATACAAATGATGGAGATAAAAAGAGACAGGTATCTAAAGCAGTTGATAGAAAGCCGTCAGAATGGCTTTATCAAAGTGGTAACAGGAATCCGCAGATGTGGCAAGTCGTATCTGCTGAACGTCTTGTTCTATCACTACCTATTAGATAATGGAGTGGCTGATGACCACATCATCCGCATTGACCTTGAAGATCGCATGAACAAGGAACTGAGAAATCCAGACACTATGCTTCACTTTGTTCATGACAGGATCAAGGACAAAGAACTGTATTACATCATCATAGATGAGGTACAACTGATGGACGAGTTTGTGGATGTGTTGAATAGTTTCCGTCATATTGATAATGCCGACACATACGTGACAGGCAGCAACTCTCACTTCCTATCTTCGGATATCCCAACGGAGTTTCGTGGCCGAGGAGAAACCATCCATGTGAATCCGCTATCTTTTGCAGAGTTCTATTCTGCCATTGGCGGTGACAAGCAGGATGCATGGCGCGATTATTACACTTATGGCGGTTTACCGCTCATTCAATCTTTTGAAACAGAAGAGAAGAAAATAAACTATCTGAAGGGACTCTTCGAAACAGTTTATTTGGCAGATATTATCGAAAGACATAAAATCAAAAATAATAATGAACTGCGTGAGTTGGTGCTAATTTTGGCTTCGTCTATAGGTGCTCCATGCAATCCTACTAAATTGTCGAATACCTTCAAAAGCGTTAAGAATGTAAGCATTGGCAGTCAGACGATTGCGAATTACCTCACCTATCTGTCTGAGTCGTTCCTGTTAAATAAAGCAATACGCTACGACATAAAAGGTAAGAAATACATCAACACACTATCCAAATACTATTTCTCGGACATCGGTTTGAGAAATGCTATCCTCGATATGCGCCAACAGGAAGAGACGCACATCATGGAGAACATCATCTACAACGAACTTATCACACGTGGCTATAGTGTAGATGGTGGAATGGTGGAGATAAAGAAACAAGACAAAGAGGGCAAATGGATTCGTATTCAACTGGAAGTGGACTTCATCGCCAGTCTTGGCAGTAAGAAGTACTATGTGCAGTCGGCATTGTCTATACCTGACAGAGAAAAGGAAATACAGGAGTCTCGTTCTCTGACCAACATCAATGACTCTTTCAAGAAGGTTATCATTGTGAAAGACCACATTATGCCTCGTCGAAACGAGGAGGGAATACTCACAATCGGTCTTTTCGACTTCTTACTCAAAGAGGACAGCTTGGATTTATAATCATTCTTGTATAGCGCATAAATTATGGTGAAGTTTTTCAAAATAATAGAGAAGATAGTTTGGATTATTGCAGCATTGACAATAGCTGCTGTCCTGGCAATGGTCTTCATTGGTGCTTTTGCTAATCTCGACAAAGCCCAGTTTGACTGGTCTTCTTATATTCCGTATTTCTATGGTGCAGCGGCTGTGGTTGTTCTCTATAAGATTGTTGTCTTGTACTACACATCCTTCTATCAGACAGAGATAGATGAGAAGACTGGGATATTAGTCTCTTTGGACGATGAGATGAAAAAGTTTCGTGCCAATTCGCAGGAGGATTTCCTTCCTGATGCCAAATTTGACGCTATCATGGAAGCGGTGAAACAAATTCCACAAACTGATACAAATGCTATTTTGACAGTTCTTCAAGAGCGAATTCCCTCGGTTGTACAGACATTGGTTGACCAACAGGTTGCAGAGATTAAACGGAACCTAATACTCGAAAACGAGAAACGGATGCGTGAAATCAATATTCTGTCTGCAAATGTATCGGACGTGCTGAAAAGACGGGATCATCTGCTCAACCTTGAAGCAGAAATCAAGCGATGCCAGGAAGAAGAGCAAAAGAGGCGACTGGCTAAAACAGAAGAATATACCATGCTGGTGTTCTCATTGGCTGGCACGTCTGTAGAAGATGTAGAGAAAGTATGCGACGTTGTCAAACTGTTTATTGAAACAGGACGGGTGACAGCCAATAAGGATTTATACATCCCATTGAACAAGAAACTGCGCAATGCCGAGTTGAAGCAGTTCGTCACCAATATAATAAAGTATAACGGGAAAGACAACCTTGATGGTGACTCTTTCCTCCAAACAGCATTCTGCGAATGGTTCAGTGGTAAAAAAGAGAACATAGCCAAGAACTACTCTGTGCTGCCCAAAGACTCGCTGGTGTCGAAGGAGGGTGTGGAAGCGGATTTGGAAAGATTGCGTAAACTGATAGATAAGGAGGTAAATAGTGATAAATGGGTTCGGATTGTGGATTCCAAGCTATATATCTGTGGTTAAAATTTGACTAAATAACATATATGAAGACAATGCAAACAGTTCTAGAACTATCACATATAAAAGCAAGGCGGTATTTCTTGGAATCACAGAACTATTGTAATATGCAGTTCCCTGTATATATTGATTTCAAGCCCGTGATTGATTATGTGCAAAGCACTATTGGGAATAAAGAATTGAATGATATTCTGAAAGTTCCTAAAAAGATGCCTTCTGATTACGAGAATGTAAATCATAAGATCTTGGTCAAAAAAGATGCGAAATACTCGTATAGGCCAATTCAGCTGATTAATCCATACCTGTATTATTTACTTGTCAAAGCAATGACGAACAAAGGCAGTTGGAAGGAAATAAAAGATAGATTTGCTGCGCTTAGTGTGCCAAACATAGAAATTGTTAGTATTCCCAAAGTCAAAGGAGATACAGATAAATCACATTTGTCAGCATCTGTAAGTTCTTGGTGGGAGAATGTTGAACAAAGAAGTCTAGAGTTAGCATTATCATATAGATATATGTTTGTTACTGATATAACAAATTGCTATGGTGCTATATATACTCATACTATCGCATGGGCTTTAATGGGGAAAGAAAAGGCAAAAGAAAAGCGTGACAAACATGGACTGTTAGGTAACGTGGTTGACCACTATATACAAGGTATGCAATATGGTCAAACTAATGGTATTCCTCAAGGAAGTGTGTTGTCTGATTTTATTGCAGAGATGGTACTTGCCTATGCAGACAAGACTCTTAGTGAGAAATTAATTGCCAAAAACATATCCGACTATCATATCATAAGATACAGGGATGACTATCGTGTATTCTGCAATTCGAAAGAAGATATTGAGCGTATTGCCTTTTTCCTTCAAGAAGTACTATCTGAACTTAATTTTCAGTTGAATGCTAAAAAGACGTATTTGACTGAAGAAATAATAAGCGAATCAATAAAGGCTGACAAGAGGGCGTATATCTCAGAAGGACCAATTTACAGGAAATATAGAAAAAGGATTTATTCTACTTTGTCGAACCTTCAGCAAGAGGCCTTTTTTATTCATCAGTTTTCAAAGAAGTACCCCAACAGTGGTACTCTGATAAAGCTTTTAACAACATTTGCAGATAGATTAGATAAGAAATCTGCTGTTTGTGGCAACATCCATGTGCTAATATCAATTTTCACGGATATTGCACTATCAAGCCCGAAAGCATACAAGATTGTTCTTGCTATCATCAGCAAACTAATCAATAAAATACCGACAACAGACGAAAGAGAACAGATAGTCAATGATATTTACACGAAGTTTCTGAGATTCCCCAATATAGGAGAGATACAAATATGGATACAGCGTATTGCCTATAATTTGCCTCATCCTATCCCATATACAGAAGATATATGTAAAATTGTGAGCAACGAAAATGGAGTTGAATTATGGAATAATGATTGGGTAGATGATGCCTATAAAAATGCATTCCCACAAAATAAAATTTGTACCGAATGGTTAAGGGACAATTATACCCCTGTTATAGACATTGATGAAGTCAGTTTGTTCAATAACTATTAACAAGGTAGATTATAGGTATGGAGCCAAGACGTTGTTTAAATCAAGGCGTGTTAGAACGTATATCAAAGATTATAGGAGATACATCTGACGGACTTAAAGGTTCAGAAATTGCTTATTTTCTTGAACAATGCAACATCAAAGATGTCGCTCCCAATATAACAAAATGGAAGCGCCTATATAGTGCATTAGCATCAGTTCAAAATCATGAAAGGCAATCAAACAAAATCTTGAGATTCGTCCAAACCGTTTTGAATCCTGCCCGTTATACAGATCAAGATGCTTTTGAGACAAAAAGAAAGGCTGTAAATGAATCCTTATCATATGTTGGATATGAATTACAACCAAATGGACGTTTTCGGGAAGTTCCCGCTACAACAACCATAAGTGAGGCCCAACTGCGAGCAAATGACCTTTTGGCTAATCTTCAAATTAGAAACGCTCACCATGAGATTTTCAAATATTGCCAAGCAGAATTGGTAGATAAGAATTACTTTCATGCGGTGTTTGAGGCGTGTAAAGGACTTTTTGCAAGGATACGTCAATTATCATTGGTTAATACAGATGGAGTGCCGCTGGTACAATATGTGTTCAATCATCCTGTATTGGTCATTAATCCTTACCAATCCAAACAGGAGCAAGATGAGCAGAAAGGATTTGAGGCAATTCTTGAAGGCTTGTGTAATATGTTTAGAAATCCCGAGGCACATCAACCTAAAATTGAGTGGCCTGTGAGTGAACAAGATGCTTTGGAAATCTTATCATTGATTTCTTATTGCCATAGAAGATTGGATAAAGCACAGAGAGTTTAATGAAGAAAATAGAAACAAATAATTAAACCGCTCCCAAAACTCAAACTATAGGTTTTAACCGAATGTTCATGAAGTTTGCAGAAATAGTTGTACCTTTGCACAGACAAAAGGAATATATAAAAGGACAAGAAAGAATAGGAAGAGCATCACACGGATGCTTATCGATATTTGTTGATTGATGACATTAAGGATGTTTATGGCGTTCCTTATTTGTACCAAAGCCTCTGTAAGTTGCTGATAATCAATGACATCTAATTTTGAGGAAGTCAAATGATTCCGATAAGTAAATACATACTAAATCGCAAGCAAAAGAAGGTGTGTCAAAAAGCACACCTTCTTTTTTAATGCACAAAGCCCCGACTTTCACAAGCTGGGGCTTTGTTATTACCTAAAGATTTTGTATCTTTAAGCATAAGATTTTACACTATGGCAAAGATACATTTTCGTCCTTACAATCCCAACCAGACAGTGCTTTT